>NZ_CP030041.1:3045000-3645000 GCF_003260975.1 Echinicola strongylocentroti
ATATTTTGCCCAAAGAACCCACTGAAGCCGAAAGTAAAAAGGGACTGACACTGGAGGACAAAGCTGTCCGAAACAGACCGGTGAACGATGCCCTGCAAAAGACACTTAAGTCCAAGCCTTCTCCCATCTATGACAAGGACTTTACCGACCGTATCCAGACCGGTAATTTTGAAGATGACCTTCCCAAGATCAACCAGTACGACTGGGTGATCGAAGTGGTCGTGGAGCGATTGGACATCAAGCAGTCGCTGTATGAAAAAGTAGAACTGCACCGTAAGCAGGGAACCCTGATCACTTCCAATACCTCTGGCATTCCGATGCAGATGCTGTGCGAAGGCAGGAGTGAAGACTTCCAGACCCATTTCTGCGGGACACACTTTTTTAATCCCCCGCGCTATTTGAGGTTATTGGAAATTATCCCTGGCCCCAAAACCGATCCTGCTATCATCGATTTTCTGATGGAATATGGGGACCGTTTTCTCGGTAAAGAAACCGTGCTGTGCAAGGATACACCAGCATTTATCGCCAATCGTATCGGAGTCTATGCGATGATGTCCAGCATGCACATCATCGAAGAGATGAAAATGGGTGTTTCGGAAGTGGATAAGCTGACCGGCACGGTCATCGGTCGTGCCAAATCTGCCACCTTCCGCACCATGGATGTGGTGGGACTGGACACCATGGTCAATGTGGCCAATAACCTCAGCAAGGCCCTACAAAAAGATGAATCCAAAGACCAGTTTAAGCTACCAAAAACAGTCCAATTCCTCTCCGACAAAGAATGGTTGGGAGATAAAACGGGTCAAGGGTTCTTCCATATGATCCGCCACAAGGATGGCAGCAAAGAGCTGAAAGAAATCGATCTCCAGACGCACGAATATAAACCCGCCGAAAAGCCCAAATTCAAGGCCCTGGAAGCGTCAAAGGAAATCAATGACCTGAAGAAGCGGATCAAATTTTTGGTGAACTTTGATGACGAGGCGGGCGAGTTTTATCGGGCGACCTTTTACGACCTATTCCGTTATTGCTCGTTACGTATTCCGGAGATTTCGGATGAATTGTACCGCATCGATCAGGCCGTTTGTGCAGGATTTGGATGGGAATATGGACCATTCGAAAATTGGGATATCCTAGGTGTAAAGGATACGGTCCAGAAAATGGAGGATGCTGACCAGAAGCCTGCCGATTGGGTGTACGAAATGTTGGAGGCCGGAAATGACAGCTTCTATCGTGTCGAAAATGGCCATCGCCAGTATTATGATATCCCTTCCAAATCCTACAAGGACATTCCAGGTCAGCAGGAATTTATCCTCTTGGACACGCTCAAAGCTGCCAACAAAAAAATCTGGGATAATGCCGGTGCCACCATTTATGATTTGGGTGATGATGTGATCGGTTTGGAATTCCACACCAAAATGAATTCCCTCGGTCAAGAGGTGATCGAAGGCATCAATACAGCCATTACCATGGCAGAGAAGGATTATAAAGGCTTGGTGATCGGAAATGAAGGCCCCAATTTTTCTGCTGGCGCCAATCTGGCCATGTTGTTTATGTTTGCCGGAGATCAGGAATATGATGAGATCAATCTGATGATTGCCCAATTCCAGAAGACCATGATGCGTGTGCGCTACAGCAGTGTTCCGGTGGTCGTGGCTCCGCACAATATGGCTTTGGGCGGCGGCTGCGAGATGTCCCTGCATGCCGATGCCGTACAAGCACATGCCGAGCTGTATATGGGCTTGGTGGAGTTTGGCGTTGGGGTGATCCCTGCTGGAGGAGGCACCAAGGAAATGACCCTTCGTTTTTCCAATGCCATCCACAGTGGTGATGTGGAAGTGAATAGATTGCAAGAATACTTTATGAACATCGCCATGGCAAAAGTATCCACTTCTGCTGAAGAAGCTCGTGGCCTCGGTTACCTTCAGGCCAAAGATGGCATCACCCTTAACCGCAAGCGGCAATTTGCAGAAGCCAAAGACAAAGTCATCGAACTGTACGATGAAGGCTACACCCAACCCGTACAGCAAACCAATATTAAAGTACTGGGCAAAACCTCCCTGGCCTTGTTCGAAGCTGGGATCACGGGGATGCAATATGGCTCCTATATTTCTGACCACGATGCGAAGATTGCCAGAAAACTCGCTTGGGTCATGAGCGGCGGAGACCTGTCACAAGCCAATGAAGTCAGCGAACAGTATCTACTGGACCTGGAAAGGGAAGCCTTCCTCAGCCTTACCGGAGAGAAAAAAACCCTTGAGCGCATCCAAAGCATCCTTTTCAAGGGAAAACCACTTAGAAATTAGAATAGATAAAAGAAAGAGACAAGAAAAAAGAGTAAAGAACAAAGAGACCTAAAACCATAAACCATGCATAATTTCAGAAACCTTAAAGTGTGGCAAAAGTCAGTTGACTTTGCTGTTAAAATCTATCTCGAAACAAAAGAGTTTCCAAAAGAGGAGAAATTTGGAATGGTTTCGCAAATGAGAAGGGCGCGAGTTTCTGTCCCTTCCAACATTGCTGAAGGAAGTGCGAAATCCTCTGGTAAAGCTTTTAGCAATTCATTGGAAATAAGCTTGGGTGAAAGCTACGAACTCGAAACACAACTGGAAATAAGCAAACGTGTAGGATTGCTGGATGAAGAAAAATCAAGTTCACTGCATGAAGATTTAGTAGAGATTCAACGCATGATTAACGGTCTGAAATCCAAAGTCGAGTCTTGACTCTTTTTTCTTTCCTCTTGGTTCTTTAACAACAGACAAACTATTAAACGAAAACGATATGGAAGCTTACATAATCAATGGATATAGAACAGCAGTGGGAAAAGCCAAGAAAGGTGGATTCCGCTTTTATAGGCCGGATGATCTGGCCGTGGATGTGATCAAAGAGTTGATCGCCGATACACCTGGCCTGGAGCCCGACATGGTGGATGACCTGATCGTGGGCAATGCCGTGCCGGAAGCAGAGCAGGGAATGCAGATGGGAAGGATGATTTCCCTGATGGCATTGGGCAAGGTGGTGCCGGGATTTATCGTCAACCGATATTGTGGTTCTGGCTTGGAGGCCATCGCCCTGGCCACGGCAAAGATCAAATCTGGTATGGCGGACTGTATCATCGCAGGAGGTACCGAGTCCATGTCCATGGTACCGATGATGGGTTACAAGACAGCGCTCAACTGGAAAATCGCTTCTGAACATCCCGACTATTACCTCAGCATGGGGCTGACCGCTGAGGAATTGGCCAAAGACTACAATATCTCCCGGGAAGATGCGGATCAGTTTGCCGTGACTTCTCACGAGCGTGCCATCAGCGCCATCAAAGAAGGAAGGTTTAAGGACGAAATAGTTCCGATCCAAGTGGAGGAAACCTATGTGGACGAATCAGGCAAACGGCAGACGAGATCCTTTACCGTGGATACTGACGAAGGTCCGCGGCCAGGAACGAGCATGGATGTGTTGGGAGGCCTAAAACCAGCCTTCAAGCAAGGAGGACAAGTCACTGCAGGCAATTCCTCGCAGACATCGGATGGTGCGGCCTTTACCTTGGTGATGTCCGAGCGGATGGTCAAAGAGCTCAATTTGGAGCCAGTGGCTCGACTGGTGAGCTATGCCGTGGCGGGTGTGGATCCTCGCATCATGGGCATCGGCCCGAAAGAAGCCGTGCCAAAAGCATTGAAGCAGGCAGGAATGAAAATGAACGATATCAGTTTGGTAGAGCTGAATGAGGCCTTCGCCGCGCAGGCACTTGCCGTGATCCGCGAACTCGACATGAACCACGAAATCGTCAATGTAAATGGTGGTGCCGTAGCACTTGGTCATCCACTGGGCTGCACAGGAGCCAAGCTCACCATCCAAATGATCAATGAACTACGCCGAAGAAATCAAAAATACGGCATGGTCACCGCCTGCGTCGGAGGCGGCCAAGGCGTAGCCGGAGTGGTGGAGTTGCTGAAGTAATTTTGAGTTGGGATAGTGAGTCTTGAGATTGGAGTAATGAGTCTTGAGTCTTGAGACGTGAGACAAATTTTCGTTATTAACCAATAAAATATTAGGTAGAATTTAGTTTTGAGGAATGCAACGGAATTAGTAGGACTTAAATAACCTGTTTATGAATAATTATAAAGAATTGAATGTTTGGAAACGATCAATAAAACTGGCAGTTAAGATTTATAGCGTAACGATGGGGTTGCCAGTGGAAGAAAAATTTGGTTTGATTTCGCAAATGCGGAGGTCTGCCGTTTCTATTCCATCGAATATTGCTGAAGGATCAGGCAGAAATACGGATAAGGAATTTTCTAGGTTTTTGAGTATTTCTTATGGTTCATTGTGTGAACTGGAAACTCAAATAATCATTTCAAATGAACTTGGTTTTATTAAGGGTGTTGATGCTGAATATTTTGCGAGAGAAATAGATGAGTTACAAAAAATGACTTTTTCATTGATCAACAAATTTTCAGCCTGATAGAGCTTTTTAATCTCATATCTCAATTCTCATATCTAAAATCTAAAGACATGACAACAAAAAACAATACAATCAACGGTGGAGAGTTCCTTATTAGGGAGACGGATGCGAAGGACATTTTCATTCCTGCAGATTTCTCCGAGGAGCAGCGCATGATGGCGCAGGCGTGTCAGGATTTTATCGATACGGAGATTTTGCCGAAGGCGGAGGAAATCGATAGCATGAAAAATCCTGATTTGGTACCGGGAATATTGAAAAAAGCCGGTGAACTGGGACTGCTGGGCATTTCTGTACCAGAAGAATTCCAAGGCTTGGGCATGAGTTTTAATACGTCCATGCTGATTGCAGACATTATCGGTGCTGCGGGTTCTTTTTCGACTACCTATGGTGCACACACTGGGATCGGGACCTTGCCGATTTTGTTTTATGGTACCGAGGAGCAAAAGCAACAGTACCTACCAAAATTGGCCACTGGTGAATGGGCCGCATGCTACTGCCTCACCGAACCGGATGCCGGATCAGATGCCAATAGCGGCAAGGCCAAAGCCACGCTCACCGAAGATGGCAAACATTACTTGCTCAATGGTCAGAAGATGTGGATTTCCAATGGTGGCTTTGCCGATTTGTTTATTGTCTTTGCCAAGATCGAGGATGACAAGAACCTGACGGCTTTTATTGTGGAGAAGGATTTTGGAGGGATTACCATGAACGAAGAGGAAAAGAAGATGGGCATCAAAGGTTCATCTACCCGGCAGGTGTTTTTTAATGATTGCAAGGTGCCAATAGCAAACATGCTTTCCGATCGCCAAAACGGGTTTAAGATCGCTGTCAATATTCTCAATATCGGTCGTGTGAAGCTAGGAGCTGGCGTGCTGGGAGGCTGCAGGCAGGTGATCAAAAATGCCTTGGGCTATTCCGCGGAGCGTAAGCAATTTGGCGTAAGCATCAATACTTTTGGGGCCATGAAGTCCAAATTGGCCGAAATGGCGGTGAAGACGTATGTCAGCGAATCCCTTTGTTATCGTCTTGGTCAAGACATCGAAGACCGAATAGATGCACTTATCGCAGAAGGAATGGAGGTCAACCAAGCCAAGCTAAAAGGCGTGGAGCAGTTTGCGATGGAATGTGCCATTGCGAAGATTCATGGATCAGAGGTGCTGGATTATGTGGTGGATCAAGGAGTGCAGATCTATGGCGGCATGGGCTATTCCGCAGATGCGCCGATGGAGCGCGCTTATCGGGATGCACGGATATCACGCATCTATGAAGGAACCAATGAAATCAACCGCATGCTCATGATCGGGATGCTGCTAAAACGGGCGATGAAAGGAGAAATCAACCTTTTTGAGCCTGCCAAGGCGGTGGCGGGTGAGCTTACGGCCGTTCCATCTTTTGACACGGTGGACACCTCGCAGCTTTTTGCAGGGGAAAAAGAGCTGCTGAAGAAGCTGAAGAAGGTGTTCCTGATGATTGGCGGAAAGGCAGCGATGGCCTTCGGTCCAAAAATCGAAGAGGAGCAAGAGGTAATGATGAACTTGGCCGATATCATGATCGAAATCTATGCGGCAGAATCTGCTTTGCTACGCACCGAAAAACTGGCGGGACTTCAGGGAGAGGAGGCCTGTAAGCAACAAGTAGCCATGGTCCAAGTGTACCTTTCTGAAGCAGTGGATATCATCCAAGCAGCGGGCAAAGAGGCGATCGCTTCGTTCACCTCAGGAGATGAGCAGAAAGTGATGCTGATGGGCCTAAAGCGCTTCACCAAGGCAGATCCTGTAAACACCAAAGCCCTAAGAAGACAAATCGCCGATCACATGATCGAGAAAGGGAAGTATCCGTACTTCGATTAAAGTACCAGTCCACAAGTGCCCTCCCGCCCAGATCAACTCTCTCGGCGGGAGGGCACTTGTGGTATATCAGTCGTACCTACGGCACTTGCGGATTTTGAGGTGGTTTTTATGACCCACGGATAAATCCATGGGTTACTGTATAGTTCGTGCCGCTGGCACTTGATGTAATTGCTAGGGACGGAATCCATTACCTACGGAACGGTTTTGTTAATGACGTACGATACTGGAGTCCAAAGTTTTTAGTAGTCTTTAACCAATTTTTCCTTGGCGGTGGATTTATATGAGCAGTAGGGTTTAGCTTTCAGTAGGTAAGTTACTTCTTATCTTATAACCTGAGCTCGACTTATTTTACATATTAAAACCGTCATAGCGAACCCTTTTTAGGAGGATGTGGGTTGGAAAAGGGTGTGGCAATCCCCAAATACTGAGACTGCCACGGCTTCCACCACTCAAATCTTCCTCTAAGCCTCGCAGTGACGGTTTTATAATCGAACTGAGGTTTATAGCATTTGTCAGAACATGGATCGTACCTACGGCACTTGCGGGATTTTGAGGTGATTTTTATGCACCCACGGATAAATCCATGGGTTACTGTATAGTTCGTGCCGCTGGCACTTGAGGTAGTTGCTGATGACCAGATTTAATATCCATAGAACGGTTTTGTTATGAACTTTCAGTTGTGGAGGCGAATTTTCTAATGTCCGTTATCTAATCCGCCCTTGGCGGAGGATGATATAGAAGCAGCAGGTTTTAGCCTGCTGATGAGGTTAAGAACCAGCATTGCACCAAGTGCCGTAGGTACGGATCATATCTTTGGCGCCAACATCAAATTGGCTTATGAAAAATGTAATTTTCATCAAAATACCGCTGTTCGGTATTTGTAATCCCGAACCAAGAATAATGGGGATTGCAAATCCCCATCTAACATAAGCTAGCGTTATTCCCTCTCCACATACGTTCTGAAATACCCGCATTCCTCGATCACCTCTTGGTAATATTGGGTGTCTGAGTATTCGTTGTGTAATTTTTGGAAACCTTCCCAGGCGATAAAATCTACATCGTCATCCTCTTCGGACCATTCGTTGGCGTATTTGCTGTAGTTCTTTTCGTAGTAGTAGGCATTTCTTTCACACTTTGCCATCATGTACGTGCATTTGGCTTTCTGTTCACGGGTGGTGGCCGCATCGAACGCTTTTTGGTAATACATGTAGGCTTTTGAGCAATCGGTGATCATGCGGCGCTGGGTGGGGCTGAAACCATACGGACTGTAGGAATAACCTACAATATCGGATTGATATGCCCGCACATTGCCAAAGTGCGTGATATTATAAAAGGCATTACCCAGCAAAAGGCTGTTCTGATAGACTTCTTCCTGCTTGGCCAGTTTTTCCTGCATCAACTTTACCGTTTTCAGGAATTTGCCCATGGGATAGCTCTTCCCCAGAGCATGTTCAGCATCGTGATTATCCCAAATATGGGCATTGAACGGGTTGGCAGGGAACAGCTTTCCAAACTTCTGTTGTTCATAAATCTGCAAGGCTTCATCGATGCGATTGGCAAAGAGCGCCTTGATGGTTTCATAATAATAGACGTCATTTAGCGTGATCGGATAGAGCTTTTCACCAATTTGTTCTATTCCTGTATGGGTATCGGAGAGGAGAAATTGCTTCAGTTTTTCCGTATTCTTCGCTTGGTCAAAAAAGATGGACTGGTTATCATACCCATAAAAATACCCTGCATAACTGTTCGAAAACAATTCACTCATAAGCCTATTTTCCCCTTTGGCAAAGAGCATCGAAAGGTATTTTTTACTCCAAGATTGGGCATTTTCATAGCGGAAGACATCGCTATTGGGATATTTTTGACCTGGCAGCTCGAAATAAAGCCAGTTTAGCTCAGCTACCAAGGCATCCAACTGATCTGCAACGGGGTTTTCCAGCATGTTGAGCTGGTTGATCAGCCGTAATAGGCGCAATTGGTTTTGGGCCAGCTGCGTCTTGGGCAAATGATCTTCGGCTTTCTCAAAAGCTCTTTCAGCGTCGTCAAATCGATCATTTAACGTCAGCAAATACCCATGGGAAATGTTCCAGAGAAAGGGGTTCTTCGTCTTCCCTGATTGGGCAATGTCGGCCACCAAATCCAGTGCACCGCTGTTAAGTTCTTCGTGTTGCTGTTTTTTATACTCATCAAAATCCGCGTAACCGCGATAGCTTTCCGTCTTGTAGTTGGGGTCTTTGATATAGCGTTCTTGGTGATTGATCAGCCTGGTGAGCAGGAAGTTGAGGTGGGAACTCGTAGGGTCCAATGCAAAAATATGGCGGATCGCTTCTGCTTCATTGGTATAATAGCCCTGCAGCGCCCAAAGCGTGGTTTTTTCCGCTGGGGATTTGGCGAGCGGTAGCGTTTCCTGTGCAAAAACCACTGAATCCTGCGGATGGTAACTGAAGATCGCTACCTTTTGGAGGGAAGCGCATTCATTAAACACTTGGGCATAATACAGGTTGGATTGGCTGAAGGCCTTTTGGCGGTAATAGACGCCTGCCTTGTAGGCCAATGCCCTGTAATATAGGGTGTTTTTGGGCATGGACGCAGCGGTTTTGTCGAAGAAGGCAATCACTTTTTCTTGGTCAGAAGCACTGTAGAAATAGGCTTTCATCACCTGAAACCAATATCGCTGTTTCAAAAACTCATCCGTAGCATTTTCATATTGCTTTTGGAGTTGCTGAAATAATTCTCCATCTGTCAATGGGTGGGTTTCCTTAGGTTCCCAGTAGCTATACCCGCTATTGAGTGAGGCCGTTTCTACCTGCTTGGCCAATGTCAAAAAAGTAAGAAAATCCTTAGTTTTTTGACTTGTTAGGTCGATTGATTTTATCCAAGAAGGTAAACCAGAAGGCGTGGTACGTTCAGCATGATTGAGGTCACTGATAAGTGTAGCATCTGCCTGCAGCAACAAGGAATCTACTGCAAAATCGGGAACTGATGAGTCCAGATACTCCGACCAATCTTTGACGATTTTATCGTTAAATCGACCATTATGTGCATTGTCCATACCATCATAAAAGAAGAAATTTTCTTCCAGTAGCAATGGTTCGTAGCTTTTGTCCACGTAGATTTCGGGGGTAAAATTGGAGGCAAGGATGTCATAATAGCCACCGCAGGCTTTCACCACCAAATAAGTCAACAGCAAACTGCCGCTAAAAAGCAGCCCTAACTTGGGCAAAGATATCTTTTTCATAGTTTCTTAAGTTCAGTGAGTCAAGGTCATAAAAAATAATTTCGTCCACCTTCATATAATTCCCCAGATCCTCGGCCATCTCCAGTAATTGCCCTTGGGATACGGCTTCGATTTTCAGTACATCACCTTTCCGGTAATAGGTTCCATTGCGCAGCATGTCTTTTTTTACTTCAAAGAAATTGGGCTTGAGGGCAGCAAAGCCAGCATCCATTGTTAGTGCTGAGGCGGTCACTTTTGGCCTAAGTCCCACGACCTGGCCATTTCGGAGATGGATTCCCCAACCAAATATCGGCATTGCCACCTTCAGGGGCAAAGGATAATCCCCCAAAGTATAGGTATAAAGATCAGCGATGGTCTTATCATAGATGGAGCTGGCGTTGCTGGCATTGATTTCTCCCATATTGTAATACATCAGCACGCCATAGTCCACCTTTGGAACTTTGGTCTTTTGGGCGTATTTGATTTGGTGGAGGCGGATGGTGGCAGACAGGGTTTTATCCGTGATCTTGCCCAATTCGTCGATAAAGGCCATAAAATGGTCACGGCTCTTTAGGCTCCAATCGCAGTCAACCTGGATCTCCTGATAGGAAAGCTGGCTGTTGGCTGATAATGAATTGACATAGCTACTGATCTTTTTTGCCAGTTCGGCCACATCCAAATTAGAAGATAGCATCACTTCATTTTTGATATACACGACCGGAACGATTTCCAATGTATCGGGAAAATGGCCGAGGTTCACTTCACTGACAGGATACGGCAGGCCATCGGCACTTAGCGCCACATCAAAATACCTCACATAGAGTTTCTTGACCTGATTGGCCTTGATGGTGTTGGCTTCTGTGTGATTTAAATTAAAGGCTGTTTTCCAATAGTAAAAGGAGACAGCAGGCGGTTTGGTCTGCTGGCAAGCACCCAAGCAGGCCATAAACATAACCAGTATAAAAATGCGTGTTTTCATAGCTAAAAAGGGTATGAACCATTCATCCTACCAAGTACAAAGTAACTATAATATGACGAAGAAGCCTGATTTAATTTTGACAAATAGAAACCCGTTCTTGATTGAATCCGGATTATGCGTTAGGAATCGTAGTGAGAGCTGAAATTGCAAGAAAATCAGTTAGTTTGGAGGCATTAGCGTAGCACCGCTACGGTTATGCCGAAAACTAAAGTGAAACGGCTGATTTTGAAGCAGTTTAAGTTCGCAACAGATAGGCTAATGCATATTCCGGGTTTATTAAATAGGTGCTCACAGAAACCACAAAAATCTCAGAAAAGCTTTATCTTATTCTGGGTGTTCTGTGCGTTCCGTGAGAAATAAAATCTACTGGTAAGAAAGCATATAATAAGAAATGAGTCTCCGGAATCATACACGTAGCCAAACTTAATTGATATTGATAAATTGTTTTCCCGTTCTTTTCCATTGATGAAAAGAACCAAAAATCTAGTCCAGTGGTGAGATCTTTAAATTGGGTAGAACATGCTTTCCTATGAGGGCAATAGGGTACCCAATTTAATTTAAGAAAAATGCTCCGGCCTGAAAATGAATGGATCTCGCTGTTCCACGACGCGAGCTAATTCATTTTTTTAACGGCCTGCTCATTTTTCTTAAACCGGTCTCACCAAGGGACCTCCTTAACCTTCGAAATCATATTATGTAATTGTTCCACTACGTGCAAAATCACGGATAGTCATTTAATAAAAAAGGATAAAGTTCATCAAAACAATCAACGTTCCGCGACAAGAATCAAACATAAAAAAGAACTCCTTGCACGAAAAAGGGGAAATGCCCTTAACTAAACGGTATTGCACTCGGTTTATGGGCTAGTGCTATGCGCTATAATCAACTTTATTTTCTAACTTTATTCACCTATGGAAAAGTCATTTACCGAAGAAGAACTCAAGGCCATTGCTTCCCAGCTGAGCCACCCAAAAGGGGAGATGGGCATCGATGTGGCCGCAACCATGCATGAGTCGAACATTTCCATGACTGAAAAGGCCATTGAGCTGCTTCATTTGGAAAGTGGTGACAGGGTGCTGGAGCTGGGACATGGGAGTGCAATGCATGTGAGCCAGCTTTTGGAGGAGCAGGAAAACCTGCATTATACCGGTCTGGAAGTTTCAGAACTCATGCACCTTGAAGCCAAGAAGCATAACGCCCGGTGGGTTGATAGGGGAAAAACGGCTTTTCACTTGTATGATGGAGAGAGTGCTCCGTTTGAGTCGGGTATTTTCGATAAGATTTTTACGGTCAATACCATTTATTTTTGGAAAGATCCTGTGAAGACGGCAAAGGAATTGGAGAGGCTATTGGCTGATGAGGGGAGTTTGGTGATTGCTTTTGCGCAGAAGCAGTTTATGGAAAACCTGCCTTTTGCCCAGTATGGTTTTACCTTTTACGATGACGAAGATGTCATGGAGCTGATGGGAAAGGTTGGCCTGGTGCCTTTGGAACAATCCGATGTGACCGAAACCGTCAAGAGCAAAGCCATGGAAGAGGTGCAGCGGGAATTTACCGTGATGCGTTTTTCTCGATAGGATTTCTTGTAGTACGAGTACTGAGCTTTTTGTTTTTTTTATGAGCACCCAATGAAATTAGACCACTTGGTAACCCCCACTTCTGACCGTTCGCGCATTGAATTGATCGATGTTTTAGGCTTCAGTATTTCAGGTATGGTCCGCTGGAGTGGTTGTGGAGAGTGCTGAGTTACGGAAAATGGATGAGGATAAAACGTTAGCTGATATGCTTTCTTACAAAATAGGAAAAGCTGCTCTAACGCACTCTAGAGAGAAAAAATGGCCTTGACAATTAACTTATAAGTCCGATAATCATTATCACCATTATTACCAAAAGCACTACGATCTTTAGGACCAAAAACCCTTTCCATTCGAATAAACTACGCACGCGGCTTTTATGGAGGACTTCATCCTTGGTGAGTTGAGGGGCATTTTGGTCATGCTCGATGAGTGTATGGTCATTGCCATATACATCTTTGTAAAGTTCCAGTGTTTTTCTGGGCTTGCGCTTGTAGTCCTCTTTGCGCATCCCAAACCCCATATATCCCATGTCCGTTCATTTAATTGGTTAAAAAAAGTACCTACCTCACGATCTTAGCGGACAGAATTGTCAGCAGTACTCCGCTATGGTGATATCGAAAACAGCCTGATTTTGTCCGCCGCGGCGGATCAGACCGCAATAGATAGGCTAATGCCTATTCCGGGTTACACCTAAGGCTATGGAATATACAAAAAATAAATGGTAGTTGGACTTATATCAATTTCCAACCCAGTGCTGTATTGACCGTGGCCTTGACCACGTCCAAGGCGGCATTGATCGCACCTTCTACGGCCAATATGCCCAGGCCTTCGATGGTAAGTAAAACGATGCGCGCACTGCTTTTTTGGATTTCCAAGTAGTGCTTGGCTTGTTCCTCGGTGATTTTTCCTTGGAGTTTCAGCTCCCCGATGAGTTTGATATTGTTGGCCAGTACTTTCAGCTCATTTTCTGCAAAAGGTTGGGCTTCTTCCCAGTGATTGGTCAGGACACTTTGGGCAGCCGTGACCATTTTTTCGAATATTTCCTCTGTGTTGATCTCGGGCATAATGGGATGGGTTTATCAGTTTTCGTACTTTTCTCCACGTTTGAGGGCCATTTGCAGTCGGATGATGGCCGTAAAGGCTGAGTTAAAGGCGGATTTCAATGGAGGCAGTTGTTCGGCAGATGCAAATCCCATCTTGTGCAAAGCCTCAAGGTTGGACAGCATGTTTTGCAATTCCTTCACCTGCTCCTGGACAATGCGGTTTTTATCCACTGCAGCTGCTCTTACTGACAAGGTGTTCAGGTCCACTTTGGCTTCATCAAAGAATGTTTGGTAATGTTCATAAGCTGCCTCATCGGTGCCGATGGTTCGCTCCAACTGGACAAAATACGTTGCTACTTTTTCTTCAAGTTCCGTTACCTTTTCATCTGTAATGGGATCGTATTCACTGATCAGGCGCACAGAGGTACAGGCATACCCACAAGACAATACTAGCAGGAGTAAGCCTATAATTTTCCCTTGTACAGAAACTACTTTGGATAATTTCATGTCGTTGTCTTCTAAAAACAATTATGATTATCCGCAATGATACTAGTAATAACAGGAAAATTAAAAAAGTGCTCACAGAAAACATGGAAATCTCAGAAAAACCTTATTTCATTCTGGGAGTTCTGTGCCTTCCGTGAGCAATAAAACCTACTGGCAATAAAGCGTATAATCAAAAAAACAATTTTTGACTATCTCATTTTCTTGCAACCTTCAGTGTTCCTTTCCCTCGTATTTCCACATCGGTACCGTTTTACCGGCATGTTCAAAGCCCATTTTTTCGTAAAATGACACTGCCTGAAACTCGGCAGTAAGCATTTGCATGTGGAATCCCGTATATTTTTCGAGCATCCTTTGCATTATTTTGCGGCCGATGCCTTTACCTTGGTGACTGGGCAAAACCAACAAATGCGGAAAATATACCACCAAATACCCATCAGAAATGGCATTGCCCAACCCCACCAGCTGATCGTTTTCCCAAGCAGTGACCAAACTATCCGAATGGGTAAGGCCATTGTAGAGAACGTCAGGTTTATTGGCGGCACTCCATTGGTTTTTTTGGTAGAGAGGCAGTAGGTCTTCCAAGGTAAAATGGCGACTTTCTGAAATTTGCACTGTTGTTTTTTCCATGATGATATAATCAATTCCTCCTTTGACGAAGGTTTGCGGGGTTTTTTGAAGTCCAAATTTTTTGTAGAATGCTGTTTTGTCCGCACGTGCATTGCACCAGATGCGATGGACTCCTTCTTTTTCCAAATACGAAACCACATGCTGAAGCAAGATGCTTCCCAAGCCTTTGCCCTGTTGGGATGTTTCAGTGGCAAATTTTCTAAACTGGGCCTCGCCATTTTTTATAAATACCGATATGACTGTGCAGAGTTTGTCCTCCTGTATCAAACCAAAATGTTGGCCTTGGCGGTCCTCTTCTAGTTTGACATAGTCAATCGGCTGATTTGGCCACATCACGCGGTGGCGAAGGTCCCAAGTGTCTTCCGGGCGGATGGTGATGATTTGGTAACTATGTTTCATTGACTGCTTTGATCTAAGATGGATGATAGGTGTTTACTAATTGATAATGGATAACACCAATTTAATTACTGAACAACGAATGCTAATGATGTCCTTTCCAACCGGGGCCACGGACGACCCTGCCGGGAAAAGCACCTGTGTGTTCACCATGGCGAAGTACTAGCTGGCCATTTACCAAAACATGGACCATTCCTTCCGCATATTGGTGTGGCTGGTCAAAGGTCGCCTTGTCCTGGATTTTTGCTGGATCAAAAATAGCCAAATCTGCGTAAAAACCCGCTTTTAGCAATCCCCTTCCCTTGATGTTGAGATTGGTAGCGGGCAAGTGGGTCAATTTATAAATGGCCTCTTCTAAGGGGATTACTTTTTCCTCACGGACGTATTTTCCCAATAGCCTTGCGAAGTTGCCATAGGCCCGTGGATGTGTACTGGACTTGAGGAAGATCCCTTCAGCAGCCATCGATTGGGCATCAGAGCCAAAACTCATCCAAGGAAGCTGCAGTTGTTGTTGGACATTCTTTTCGTCCATCAGAAAATAGACTGTTCCTACACGGCTGCCGTCTTCCACTACGAGATCCATGGCCGTTTCTTCGGGAGATTTACCTCTTAGTTTGGCCACTTCTGCCAGCGTTTTGCCAGTGAGGTGTTTTAGACTATCGTTTTTAAAACCGACTAAAATCATCTTTTCTGCTGAGCCGGCCGCTTGCATGAGGCTTTCCCAAGTGATGGCGGGGCTTTTCATTTCGTCCAGGACTTTTTTGCGGATCTTAGGATCTTGGAGCCGCTTTGCCCAAGCATCATATCCGCCTTCTTGTACCCAAGGCGGCATGGCCGCATCCAGACCGGTGGCACCTGCCGTGTAGGTGTACATATCCGTGGTGATGTGGAGGCCGGCACTTCTGGCAGAATCGATCTTGCTGATCACCGCATCCAGCTTGCTCCAGTTGGCAGCACCGCTTTGTTTGAGGTGGTAGACTTCTGCGCGGATCGATGCTTCACTAGCAATTTTAATCAATTCATCCAAACTTTCCAACAGTTTGTTTCCTTCACTTCGCAAATGGGAGATATACATCCCATCGTACTCGGAAGCCACTTTGCAAAGTGCGATCAACTCTTCGGTACTGGAATAAAAAGCCGGAGCGTAGATCAGTGATGACCCGATACCCAGCGCTCCTTCTTCCATCGCTTGACGTACCATCATTTTCATGGAGTCGAGTTCTTCTGGACTGGGAGCGCGGTCTTCATAGCCCACCGTATTGACCCGCAAGGTGGTCGCTCCTACGAAGGAGGCAACATTAGTGGAGACACCTTTGTTTTCCAGAAATTCCAGGTACTCACCCAAGGTGGTCCACGGAATATCATAGGTGATGTGGCCTTGATCTTCGATCATTTCTCGACGGGTAGCAGGTGTCAGTGGTCCCCAGGAGCTGCCTTCACCAAAAACTTCGAGCGTCACACCCTGCTTGATATCACTCATGGAGCGGCCATCTTCGATCAGCGACTCCACGGCCCAGCTGAGCATATTGATAAATCCCGGAGCGACCACTAGCCCTTCGGCATCGATTTCCTGTGCCGCGGTCTGATCAGATAGATCACCAAGGGCTGCGATGGTGTCTGCATTGATGCCGATATCTGCCATGAATGCGGAATTTCCACTACCGTCCACGATTTTACCATTCCGGACGATGGTGTCAAAGTCTTTTGGATGGCTACAAGAGAATAGAAGGATAAGAAGGAAGAAGAACGGAGGTTTATGCGCCATAGGGATAAGGTTAAAAGCTTAGGGTAAGTTAGGGGAAAAGCAGAAACGCACCAAATGGCCCATAACGCTGATTTTTAACGAAGCATTGTCAACTACTTCCAACGCTAAAAATCTATTGGAACGTTTAAGGCTGTCAATACTGCCGTTAAATCGTCCGTTTGATAACCTGGCCAAACGGTAAATAGGGAGTTCTTTCTACCATCTTGGGTTACTAATTTGAAAGTCCCGAATCCCAGAAAGGATGTGACGTATATTTTCTTAATATCCTTAAGATAGAAATATAGTTTGTGTTCTTTATGTATAAAGAAGCTCCAGAAAAGAAACAAGGCACAAAATCTACCCAAAATAGTCCAGAGCAATATTTCGACGGTTCCATATTGATCAGCAAATAACACATTGATGGTGGCGCTCACAAGGACCAATGCAACTTGTATCTGCGGCATATGTCTATTGACGGTGCCTGTGTTATCAAAGCTGATGGTATCGCTCGATTGATCATGATATGCTTTCATCTCATTGAAAGGGATTGTGGGTTACTTCTGGCTGATCCTCGATTTCTACTTCGATTCCTCCGATCCATTTGGCAATCAGGTTATAAACCAAGCAGCCAATGGCGGTCATCACAAAGGCAATTCCGGCGTAAATAAATGGCAAAAGCACGAAGAAGATACCTCTTGCACCTAATCCATGAAGAAAATGGCTGTGATCTGAAAACCCGCTTAACCCGACTACGGTCATTATGAGCCCAAAGGGTATCATAATAATGGCCATAAAGACAAAATAAATAATGGCGAACATGGAGGCGGTCTGTACCACCCCAAAACGTTTGATTCTTTTTTTCATGATAGCAATAAATAATATCTATATCCGCAATGACACCAGTAATCATAGAGATATTGAATAGGTTCTTACAGAAACCACGGAAACTTAAGAAAAGCCTTATTTTATTCCGGGTATTCTGAGATTTCCGTGAGAAATAAAATCTACTGGCAAGAACAGCCTATAATCAAATAACTAATAAAAATTGTTCTCTACTGTTAATATACAAAATATTCTGTTAATGACGAGGGGATCGAAGCGATGCTAAATGTATCTCATTTCGTGATGGAAAAAAATACACATAGTTTAAGTAAATTATATTAGATACTTATTAAAAATCACCATACATTATTTACAGTATAATGGCATTTTTTGTCAATTAGTTTACAAAAATATACAGTTAGTTTTCATTTATACACGATTTAGTCTTTATCAAAAGAAGTTTTGCTATAAACAGCAATTATCAAATATCCTTGATCACCTTGCAGGGATTGCCAAAGGCAAGTACATCACTTGGAATGTTTTTGGTCACCACCGAACCGGCGCCAATGGTCACATTATCGCCAATGCTTACACCGGGCATGATACAGACATTTCCACCGATCCAGACATTATCGCCTATCGTCACTGGCTTGCTGGAGGTGCGATAGATGGGCTCGCCCTCTTTTCTTTCGGAGGGAGTTTTTATTCTTTCAGAAGCCTTTAGTGGGTGAGTGGCGGTGTAGATTTGTACGCCGGGTGCGATCAGGCCATTTTTGCCTATTTTGATGAGGTTGTCATCCAAGAATGTACAGTTCATGTTTACAAAAGTCTCGTCACCGATATGGATATTTTCACCGTAATCGCAGTAAAATGGCGCTTCTATCCAGACGTTTATTCCTTTAGCGCCCAAGAGGCTGGAGAGAATGGCCTTTCTATCATCCATTTTTTCAGAATCCAGGGCATTATAACTCTTGATCAATTTTCTGGCCCTGTGGTACTGAGTGATCAGTTCTTGATCGAGTGTGTTGTACAGCTGGCCGGCGAGCATTTTTTCTTTTTCTGTCATAGTTATTAGTAATACGATAATGTGACGTTTCGCCCCTAATGACAGTGCTGGATCTCTCGTTATGAGTAGATAGAATGCCAGTGCTTAGCGATCAGAGAAATGCTTTTTGATGATATCATTGATTTTTTCATAAGTGAGTGGTTTGCTATGGTATTCACTTATTTCCTGAAAGGTTTTGGCTTTTTCGTCATCATCAGGGTTAAGGCTGGTTGTGAGCATTACAATAACGTTCTTTGCCTTTTGGTGATGGGGGAGTTTTTTATATTCTTCCAAAAAATCCCACCCACTGATTCCTGGCATATTGATGTCCAGAAAGATGAGCTCAGGACGAGTATTTTCGTCACTATTGACATTATTCAGGTATTCTAGCGCTGCCATGCCACTTTGTACGGCTACGATGCTTTCTACCTGCCCAGTTCTTTTTAGGATGATTTCATTGATGAAATTGGTGGGTTCATCATCATCAATGAGCAATACACATTTGATTTTTCTGTTCATGGATTTCTAATTTGTTAGTTGGGTATAGTAAAATAAAATATACTACCCTTACCTACTTCGGACTCTACCCAGATTTTACCTCCGTGAAGTTCTACAATTTTTTGACAATGTGCCAATCCAATGCCAGTGCCTTCATAGGAATTTCTGTTGTGAAGGCGTTGGAAGATAATAAAAATACGCTCTTTGTATTTTTTTTCAATGCCTATTCCGTTGTCTTTGACAGAAAAGAGCCAGTGTCCCTTTTCACGTCTTGCATCGATCCATACTTCTGGAGGGGTTAGGTTTTGATGAAACTTGATGGCATTGGTGATCAGGTTTTGGAACAGCAATCGTAACTCGGTGGCATTTCCTTTTATATGCGGGAGTGTGGTACTATGGATGGTAGCATTTTCATTTTTTATCTGGGAACTAAGGTCGATTTTGATATTGTCCAAGAGCTCATTGCAGTTGACCTCGACAGCTGTACGCTCTCTTCCTATCCGACTATAATCCAATAGACCCTTGATGAGCTGTCGCATTCTTCCGGTGGCCTCAGTGATGTACTGCATACTTTTGATACCTGTCTCGTCAAACTGATGGGAGTAGTTTTCGGCTAGGAAGTCGGTAAAGCTCATTACGGTCTGCAAGGGTTCTTGCAGGTCATGTGAAGCTACGAAGGCAAATTGCTCAAGCTCTTTGTTTTTGACCTGTAGCTTTTTGTTGAAATCCTGAAGTTCTTTTTTGACAGCAGCTTTTTCACTGGTATCACGAATTACGGCGATGGCAAGTGCTCCATCTTCGGTTTCTAGTGGGCTGAGGGATATCTCTACTGGAAATTCCTCGCCGGATTTCCGTACGCCGGAAAGCTCCAATCCTGATGCCATGGGCCGGGTTTCTGCTGAGTGGAAGAATTCATCGCGATGGTTGGTGTGGCGATGATGGTAGCGCATGGGTACGAGGATTTCTATTTTGTTGCCGATCAGTTCTTTTTTGCTATAACCAAAAATGTTTACCACCTGCTCATTGACCAGCTGGATATCTCCGTGCTTGTCGGCGAGGATAATCGCATCAGGAGCACTTTCCAGCAATCCTTTAAACTTGTTTTCTGCCTTTTTCCTGTCGGTGATATTTCTGATGGCTGCCGATACGAAAAGCCCATCATCTGTTTTCAGCGGGCTGAGAGAAATTTCTACCGGAAAGGTAGACCCATCTTTTCGCTTGCCATAGAGCTCTGTAACTTGCCCCATACTGACACAGTTTTCTTGGTTTTTCTTAAGCAGGCTAATGTATTTATCAGGAATGAGCATTTCCAATTCGCATCCCAAAAGCTCGTCTTTTGTATAACCAAACTGGTTTTCAGTTTGTGCATTCACCAAGACGATTTGACCTACAGTATTTATAATGACCATAGCATCTGGAGCTGTCTCTACCAAGGCTTGTGCCTTGCTGGCGACTTTGTCCGATTGGGTGAGTTTTCTGAGAATGGCAGAAATAGAGGTGATTTTGCCCGATTGATCAGTAACGGGAGAATACTGGACGGACACCAATTCCTTTTTGCTGTCCCTTCGGTCAATTTCCTGAATGTATGGAGGCAGTTGCTCATTGAAGAGGATGGATTCCCGTAATTGGTCAAAGCCTACTTTATGGGGATCAAATGTGGTCACACTTTGGTAATCCATTCCTACCAAGGAAGACCCTTCACGGTCAAAAAGTTTACTTGCGGCTTTGTTGCAATAAAGGATGATCCCTTTTAGATCAAGACAAATGATAGCATCCTGGGCATTGTTAATTAGTTGTTCGATCACTTATGGTATTGGTAATTATTACTATTTAAATAAACACTTCATCCTATAGTTATTTCATATATACCTTAAATGGCTATAGGAAGAATTGGAGAGGAAGAAGTTTATAATTACCAATATTAATTATTATTTATCGATTTTTTTGCCGCTTATATTTTTTTTTAACCAGTTTACAGTCATTTATGTGTAAATGATGTTACTTAGAATCATCCATTATCAAGTATATTTTGATAGGTTAATGCTGCAATTTTTCCTTGCCGTTTTTAATGACAAACCAACTTGTCCAAGCTATTAGCAGCAGTTGGAAGGGAACTCGAAACCATAGATAATTTACTCCAGGGCCATCGTATTGGCCAGTTTGATAGTTGAGTTGATCCATAGACGCCTTGATATTGGCAGGCAAAACCAACAGAAAGAATAGGATCAGTAGAATTCCTGTTGATTTTCTGTATTTATGTAGGTGAATACCTACAGCCGCAGCCATTTCGATTAGTCCTGTGAAGTAAACCACAAAGGCCTTTTGGGGAATGAAGTGAGGTAGCATTTTGGACATTCCTTCGGTGAACATAAAGTGTCCCATGGCCGTCAAACAAAGCATCACTGAAAGCGCAATTCTACCAGATATAGCCCACGCGAAAGTTTTGGTCCTCCAATAGTGAACAATAACGGCCAAGACAAAAGTGAAAATCAATACATAAAAGGGCAACATGTTGATGTAGGATTTTGGTTGTCTACAAATCTCCTCATTTATGATAAAGCAATCAATGAACCTAGGTTAACTTCATCTATATGTGGTTCCTTTTACATGGCTGTAGCGGAACCTTCTTAAGAAACCCGAAGCATCTAGCGGCCAGTCTAATTAGCCGTGTTTATAGTATGACCACGTGGTTTTTTTTATATTTATCATCTGTCAATCAAATCTTAGTGATTATGGACACATTGGGCAAAATTTTGATTTACGCTGGATTTTCTGGTATTACGGTTTTTATCGGAGCCCTATTGGGCAATGCGTTCAATAATCACATAAAAAAAAGAGTACTAAAATATGAGATTTCACATGCTGCAATTGCCTTTGGAGGAGGAATTATTCTCTCAGCCGTGGCGTTGGTGCTGGTCCCAAAAGGCTTGGAGGAATTGAATTTGTGGCCGATGTTGCTTTCTTTTGGTGCTGGATCGGTGATCTTCTTTGTGATCGACAAGTACCTACAGCAAAAAGGGGGCAAGATGGCTCAATTGCTGGCGATGCTAATGGATTTTGTCCCTGAATCCATTGCGCTGGGAGCTTTGTTTGCCAGTGATCCTTCCACCGGCACGCTATTGGCCATTTTTATTGGTTTACAAAACCTCCCTGAAGCATTCAATTCATTCAGGGATATGGTCCTCAGCGGTTTTACTGCTAAGAAGACACTGATGTTGATGTTTATGCTGAGTTTTGCAGGAATCGGGGGAGCTCTGATCGGTCATTTTTTCCTAAGGGATTACCCGGATGTGACGGCACACCTGATGGTTTTTGCGAGTGGAGGGATTTTGTACCTAATATTTCAGGATATTGCTCCCAGTAGCAAAATGAAGCACCATCATTGGGGAGCTATAGGAGCTTGTGTGGGATTTATGGTAGGGATGATAGGAGAAAAGGTGATTTAGACCTAAATAATTTTTTAAATTCGGGCATGGAAACAGCCTATTTTGAAGGGAAGGAATATCGAGACGAAGATTTTACCTTGTCATTTACTTCGGGGGAATACGAAGAATGCACTTTTGTGGGATGCAAGTTTGCTGGAGTGGATCTCCGTGACGTGGTTTTTTCAGAATGTACCTTTGAGCGCTGTGATTTTAGCAATGCGCAGTTGCTAAACACCAGCTTTAGGGACGTGGAGTTTTCTACTTGTAAGTTGCTGGGCCTCCGGTTTGACAAGTGCAATCCCTTTTTGTTGACATTTAATTTTATCAATTGCCAGCTGGATTTTTCATCCTTTTATGGCTTAAAACTAAAACAGACCAAATTCAAAGCTTGCAAAATGCAAGAAGTAGAATTTGTGGAGGTGGACTTGACCGCTTCTACTTTCCAAAACTGTAACTTGCTACAGGCGGTGTTTGACGGTGCCAATTTGGAAAAAGTGGATTTCAGAACTGCTGAAAATTTTTCCATTGATCCAGAAAGGAACCGATTGAGGAAAGCAGTATTTTCGCTTACCAATGTGACAGGCTTATTGGATAAATACGATATTTCTGTGAAGTGAATATATATCTGCCGTTCCTATGGGCTAAAAATGAGTGGATCTCGCTTGTCCACTGCACGAGTTAACTCATTTTCTTAACACTCCCATCAACTGTCCTAAAATCGAATGCTCCAACGGTCGAATAATGGACTCACATCGAAGCAGCTGATTTTGTCCGCCGCGGCGGGTCAGGCCGCAATAGATAGGCTAATGCATATTCCGGGCAATGTCGTTTAGTTAGTGTGTATCTGGAAATACTGGTTTAATTATTTTTCATGCTAAATTCCAAGATAGTTTTCATCTCATTACCTTTGTTACTTTTTTGCTGCAGGTCAAAAAAGTAACCAAAAAACCCCGCCGCTGTGCATCTATTGGCCTAAAATTAAAACCTTCCCTCATGCAGGCAAACTCCTCCTTTTTAACTGCCAACATTCTTTTTGGCCAGCATTTCGTCAAACCTGTCTAGGCCGCCAGGCTGGCCTGTCTAGCAGCGAGATAGACAAGCCTGCCTTCTTGCCCCCGCTTTTTAATTTCTTAACGCCCAATATCTGCAAGGCGGATCCATTTTATACAATGGACGATCCGTATTGGAAAACCTTCTTAACTAAACGACATTGATATTCTGGGTTAAACTTATCTAAATCATTCTCCCCACTGGGCAGACAGGTGCGATGCTTTATTCGTCCTCTAAACCAACTGGTGTCCTTGCTCTTTCAGCATTTTCTGCGATAGGCTGCTGCTATTCTATTGTACAAACTTGGAGAAAGTGCCAGCGGCACGATGGATTTAGTAACCTGCGGATTCATCCGCTGGATGTTAAGGCCTCCTCCACCTCCAGAAGGAGTGCCAGCGGCACGGATGATAGCTGCCCTACACGAAATTAATGTTAAATGCGTTTGCCCTGGATCTGAACCACAATAACGGTAAATTCATCCAATCGGGTAATAAAAAGAGCTGCTTCGATGAGAGGCAGCCCTTTACAATTAGGGGTTATTAATTAATGTTAGGTAGTATCTTTTTGATCAGGCCGGTACAGGCCTGATCGTTGGTGTGTCGATCAAATAATCCAAATCCATGGTTTCCAGTATGGCCATTGTCCCAGTAAAACGGCACTAGGGAATGGTCCAGCATCGTTTAATTGAACTTTTTCAAAGCTATGGAAAAAGCTGTCGTCATGGGGTGTTCAAATGTTAAGGGAATGGGTGATGTTTGTTTAATTGAGCGGGCAAGGGATGAAAATCCTTTGATGTAGCTTTCAGTGTTTAAATCTGAATGTTAAGGTTTAGCATCCGCATTTAAACCTTCCAACCTTCCAACTTTATCACCTTCAAACCTCCCAAACCCCCTCTAACTGATCCTACTCCAATTGACGGCGTGTTTCTTTTGGTTGTTGATTTGGCGGAGGACCATGGCATGCTGTGGAAGGGTGATTTCGGGATCTTCGGCGATCAGCTGTTGGGCGGCATCGCGGGCCATGGTGAGGATAGGAGCGTCCTTGCTGAGATCGGCGATGATCAGGTCAGCGACGCCGCTTTGTTGGGTGCCCATCAGGTCACCGGGGCCGCGGAGTTTGAGATCCACGTCCGCAATTTCAAAGCCGTTATTGGTGCGCACCATGGTATCCAAGCGTACACGGCTGTCTTTGGACAGTTCGTATTTGCTCATCAGGATACAGTAGGATTGTTCTGCACCTCTACCTACTCGTCCACGCAGCTGGTGGAGCTGGGAAAGTCCAAATCGCTCGGCATTTTCGATCACCATCACAGAGGCGTTAGGGACATTTACGCCCACTTCGATCACCGTGGTGGCCACCATGATTTTGGTTTCGCCCTTGACAAAGCGCTGCATTTCGAAATCCTTATCGGCAGGCTTCATATTGCCATGGACGATGCTGGTGGGGTATTGCGGAAATGCCCGCTGGATGCTTTCATAGCCGTCCATAAGGCTCTTAAGGTCCATTTTTTCGGACTCTTCGATCAAGGGATAGACCACATAGATCTGCCTGCCCAGTTCGATTTCCTTTTTCATAAAGCCAAAGACCTTCAGCCGGTCCTTGTCGTAGCGATGGACCGTTTGGATGGGCTTTCGCCCAGCAGGAAGCTCGTCAATGACCGAAATGTCCAGGTCACCATAAAGAGTCATGGCCAAGGTCCTAGGGATAGGCGTGGCTGTCATGACCAGCACATGGGGATAGTAATTGGGGTTTTTTGCCCATAGTTTTGCCCGCTGTGCCACGCCGAAGCGGTGCTGCTCGTCCACGATGGCGAGTCCGAGATTATGAAACTGGACGATGTCTTCCAGCAGCGCATGTGTACCGATGAGGATATGCAGCTGGCCATTGAGCAGTTCACCATGGATGCGGGTGCGGGCAGATTTTTTGGTGGAGCCAGTGAGTAGGTCGATGCGCAAGCCCATCATGTCCGCAAACTCCTTCAGCCCTTCAAAATGCTGCGTGGCCAAAATCTCCGTGGGAGCCATCAGGCAAGCTTGGGTGCCGGAACTTATGGCGATCAAGGCACAGATAAACGCCACAATGGTCTTCCCACTGCCTACATCTCCTTGGATGAGGCGGTTCATCTGCTTGCCGGAGCGCATGTCCGCAAAGGCTTCTTTGATCACCCGCTTCTGGGCATTGGTCAGGTCAAAGGGCAAGTGATCGGTGTAGAATTTGCCAACAAGCTCCGTTTGGCCAAGTACTTGGCCGCGGTATTTCTCGGTACGGGTAAGTTTTAGCTTTAGCAAGCGCAGCTGGACGAAGAAAAACTCCTCAAACTTTAGCCTAAACCTTGCCCGTTTGAGCCTTTCAGGGTCATCAGGAAAGTGTATCTGTCGGATCGCCTCTTTTTTGGCAATGAGGTTATATTGCTCAATGACGGCATCAGGGAGGGTTTCCTGTATCTGGGGATAGGCATTCTGGAGGAGTAAGTCCATAATGCGGGAAATCCCCTTGCTGTCCAGGTATTTTGCGCGAAGCTTTTCGGTGGTAGGGTAGACGGGCTGGAAGAAGCTCTTTTCCTCTTGGGCAGCCGTCAGTGGTTCCATTTCCGGATGGGCGATGCTGAATTTTCTGCCATAGCGGTTGGGCTTTCCGAAAAATACGTAGGTAGCACCGGTCACTAGGTTTTTGGCCACCCACTGGATGCCTTTGAACCAAGTGAGCTCCATCTCACCCGTTTCATCTTCGATATAGGCCACGAGCCTCTTTTTGCGCGCCATTCCGATGGTCTCCAGCCGTCGGATCTTGCCGATGACCTGCACATGCTCCAAGTGTTCGGAGATTTGGTTGATCTTATAGAATTTGGTGCGGTCTTCGTAGCGGAAGGGATAATGCTGCAGGAGCTCACCAAAAGTGAAAATGCTCAGCTCCTTATTCAGCAATGCTGCTTTTTGGGGGCCGACGCCTTTTAAAAACTCAATTTTGGTATCAAAGAATCCTGGCAATTTTCTGCTTTATTGATGGTCAGAATAAATTTGGCACAATTTAATTTTTAATGAGATGAATTGCTACACTTGTGGTCGTTTACTGCCTTACTTGCGCTGAAGGCGAGCAATGTAGAAGCCATCAAAACCACTTTCATAGGCCAATACTTTCTGGTCCTCCAGTAACTCAAAATCCTGTCCTTTTTCAGATTGCAGGAATTTTTCTACTTGATGCTGGTTTTCAGTGGGCAAAATGCTGCAAGTGGCGTATACCATGATACCGCCCGGCTTGACCATGGAGCAGTAATTTTGGAGGATATCCTGCTGGATGGTTTGTACATTGGAAATGGATTCTGGGCTAAGCTTCCACTTGGTGTCCGGGTTTCTTCTGAGCACGCCCAGACCTGAGCAAGGCACGTCCAGCAGTAGCCGATCGGCAGATTCCTTGAGGCGCTTGATGGTTTTATTATCTTCGATGGTACGGGTTTCGATGATGCTGATGCCATTTCTTCTGGCCCGTAGCTTGGTGTTTTTGAGTTTCCAGCTTTCGATATCCATGGAGAGGACGCGGCCTTTGTCCCCCATCAGGGTGGCAAGGTGAAGGGATTTTCCTCCAGAACCTGCGCAGGCGTCGATGACGCGCATGCCTGGCTCCACCCCGAGTGCATAGGCGACCAATTGGGAAGAGGCATCCTGGATTTCATAAAGGCCTTCTTTAAAAGCCGGGTTGCGGAAGATATTCTGGCGTTTGGCCAATACCAGTGCATCGGGATAGCCTTTTGGAGCGTACGTCTCCACGCCATCTTCTTGGAGTTGGTTCATTAAGGCTTCACGGGTGGTTTTGAGGGTGTTTACCCGGAGGACCACTTGGGCCTGTTCGTTCAGGGCATTGATCTCATCATCCCATTTGTCATCGAGGAGTTCAGCTCCCATTTGGTCCAGCCAGTCCGGAATGGATTGGAGGGTGGCACGGGAAGTAAGGGCTTCGTATTTTCTTTTGACAGTATCGACTTTCACTCCCTCAAACTCATGCCAAGGCGGAAGGATATTGCCTTGGAGCAGCCAGTAGGTTCCAAAAAGGTGGTAAAGATCTTCTGAAGGGCTTACTTCATTGATCAATCGCCACCACCTGACCATTTCATACACAGATTCGGCGATAAAGCCACGGTCCCTAGCACCCCACTTCTTGTTGGATTTTAAGGTTCTTTCGATCACCTTGTCCGCATACTGCTGATCATAAAAGATTTCTTCTATGGCACTGACCACGCCTTTGACCGTATTGGAATATAGCCTCATGAGTTTTTGAATGGTTAAGACAGCAAAGATAGGGAATTTAGAGGACGATGTAGCAAGAAAAAAGTAGGTAGATGCAAGTAGCTAGTAGTGAGTAGTGAGACGTGAGATATGAGTCTTGAGTCTTGAGACAACACGTTTGTCACCCTGAGCGGAGTCGAAGGGTAGTGTAGGACCTCGACCCTACCTGTGGAGGATAGACCATAGCCGTCAGTTTAAATGGATATAGGCAGACCAACTGTCATAATTTAGCTGTTCGGGATTTGAAATCCCGAACCGAGATAATGGGGATTTGAAATCCCCCTAGACCATTTGTGAGGAGCATCGAAATCAATAGGGGGGATATAGATTTTAAGCAACAACATGCGTTAGCCTGACGGTTATGGGAGGATAGACAGGACCGCTCAGCCTGGCCTCACTTAATTTCATTGTAGGCGAGTTTAGGACGAGTAGGCTGGTGACAAGAGGAAAGAAAACATACCGAGTTACTCTCTGCCGAGACGGGAAGGTATAGCCAAGCAATCCCGCTTCCAAACGGCAGGTGGCTATTTTCCACTGTTGCTTTGTTCGCATGACGGATTGATATTGAATATGCGTTAGTAACTGAGCATCCTGCCTAATCCGCCTTTGGCGGAGGGTCATATAGAAGGTGCAGGTGACAACAAAAAATGATTACACACAAAAGGGTAAGTTCCGTAGGAACGGTAGATATAAATGCAAATAGGAACATTTTTTTTAACTGCGTTTGCCCTGCAGCAGGGATGCTCCATTAGGAGCATTAGCTTGGTAATAGAAAGTGGATATAGCATCCCAACAGTGCCGTAGGTACTGGACACTGGGAAGGAAAGTAAATACCCATAGCCTAATCTGCCGAAGCAGTTTTTCGAAAAACCTAACTGCTCAAATGTGATGTACCTACGGCACATTAACAGAGGACTGATGGACATGGCTGTTACCAAGCTTTCATACCTACGGCATGATGCTTTTAAGCCAATAGTAAAAATTTGGTGGTTTTGAGTTTAACCAAGAATAGACATTAGCCTACCTATTGCGGTCTGATCCGCGGCTGACAAAATCAGTCGCTTCGCTGCTGTTTTCGATATCACCATCCGCCGCGGCGGATGCCTCAATCTCCAAACAACCTGATTTTTTTGCTGTTTCAAATCTTCCCGATAGCTGTCGGGACAGGCGATAACAATTCCTAATGCATAAACCGGGTTTAAAAACTCAATGCGAGTGGTTCCGCAGCATAGCTGTCGGAACAACGAGGAAAAGGATAAAATTAACCAAGAGAATCGTATCGAGTATGGACACCGTGCGGGTGGGGCTGCTAGGGGGCAGTATTTCATGTGGTGTTGGTTCTCTGGTCCAGCACCGGCAAGCATATAGTAGCTGTGGGTGGTCTTCGGCTATGTTCAGGTGCCCTTGGCTGTTTTGAGCTGTTACCCAACGGATCTTTCTGATACCATTTTTGCTTGTTCTAATCGTTATTTTTCATTGTTGGTAAAAATTCACTATTCATCATGATCAAATCCTTATATTGGTGGATTAATCTAATATAAAACCCACAATGAAAAGATACTTAGCATTATTACTGGTGGCTATTTCCTGCCAGCAAAAGGAAGTGGCGCCTCCTGCACCTGTGGAGCCCGTGCCCTCAGCTAGGCAATTGGCTTGGCAGGACCTGGAATTCTACGCTTTTGTGCATTTTAATATGAACACCTTTTCCAATATGGAATGGGGGATGGGCGATGAGGATCCGGATACTTTTAATCCCACAGCACTGGACTGCCGCCAATGGGCCAAAGTGGCCAAGGATGCTGGCATGAAAGGCATCATCATCACCGCCAAGCACCATGATGGGTTTTGCCTTTGGCCGACAGCAACTACCGAGCATTCCGTAAAAAATTCCTCTTGGAAAGACGGAAAGGGCGATGTGATCAAAGAACTCTCCGAAGCCTGTAAAGAATATGGGCTTAAATTTGGCGTGTACCTGTCGCCTTGGGACCGGAACAATGCCCACTATGGAACACCGGAATATATTGACATCTTCAGGGCCCAGCTAAGAGAGCTCCTGACCAATTATGGAGAAGTCTTTGAAGTGTGGTTTGACGGGGCCAATGGCGGAACCGGCTACTACGGCGGTGCCAATGAAGAGCGCCGCGTGGACAAAAAGAATTATTATGACTGGGAAAATACCTATAGCATCATCCGCGAACTCCAGCCCAATGCGGTGATCTTTTCGGACGGAGGCCCTGACATTCGCTGGGTAGGAAACGAAGAAGGCCATGCCTATAAAACCACTTGGTCCAATCTCAAGCGGGACGAAGTGTACGGAGGTATGCCGGAATACGCTTCTGAATATTCGGCAGGTCAGGAGGATGGTACCCACTGGGTGCCTGCAGAAGTGGATGTGTCCATTCGTCCAGGTTGGTATTACCATACTTATGAAGACCATAAAGTAAAATCTTTGCCAAAACTCTTGGACATTTACTATGAAAGTTTGGGCCGGAACGGCTCTCTTTTGCTCAATTTTCCCGTGGATCGCAGAGGCTTGATCCACGAGAGGGATGCGGAGCAAGTGCAGAAATTGGCCGATAAGGTCAAAGAGGATTTTGCGCTCAATTTGGCCAGTGAGGAAGGCGAGATAGCGGCATCTGGGACGCGAGGCAATGGATATGAAGCAGCCATGGCCATCGATGATGATGCATCCACCTATTGGGCCACTGCGGATGGGGTTGTATCAGGGGCAATGACGGTTACCTTTGACGAGCCCACTACCTTTAACCGCTTTTTGGCACAGGAGTATATTGCTTTAGGGCAACGTGTGAAAGCCTTTACCGTGGAGGCAGAAACTGAAAGCGGCTGGAAAGAAATTGCCAGTGAGACCACCATTGGATATAAGCGGATTTTGAGATTTCCTGATGTGACGGCCACCGCCGTGCGTTTTACCGTAACGGATGCCAAGGCCTGCCCGACCATCAGTGAGATAGGTGTTTTTAATGCTCCAAAGGTGATTTTGGCTCCATCAATCTCCCGCTCTGTGGCGGGGAAGGTGAGCTTGGAGGCAGTTGATGAAGGAGTAGACATTTATTATACCACGGATGGCAGCACACCGAGCAAGGACAGTAAAAAATATGAAGAGTCCTTTGAGGTGATTACACCAAAGACGGTTCAGGCGATTGTCAGTGACCAAGCTTCTGGCAAGACCAGTGAAGTGGGCCGTGTGGATTTTGATCTGGCCAAGGCAAACTGGAAAGTGGTAAATGGAGCCGATAAGGCGAATCAAGTAATGGATGAAAATGTCCATACCAACTACACCAGTAAGGATGACGAAGTCGTGATAGACCTGGGAGCAGTGGTACCACTGAAAGGCTTTACCTACATGCCGATGCAAAACAGGTACATGTCTGGTGTGATCCAGCAGTATGAGTTTGCTGTAAGCACTAATGGAGCCAATTGGAAGACGGTTAGCAAGGGAGAGTTTGGCAATATTGCGGCTAGTCCAATAGAACAGAAAATTACTTTTGGCTCAGAAAGCGCCCAGTTTATCCGCTTAAGAGCCATCAAAACCGTGGACGGCAATGATGCTTCATTTGCCGAAATTGGAGTGATGACCAAATAAGTTGATGAGCAAATAATAGAAGCCCATCTTCAGCAATGGAGGTGGGTTTTTTGCTGGTACATACTTGAGTGTTTTCAGGCTGTATGGAGATAGCGGCGTCCGCATCGGTGCATCAGGTTGCCATACCTTTGCAAACCTAAAGGCCGTGGCGTAGATAGACCAATGTATAATCCGGCTTTACGTGAAGGTACTTGATTACCCAAGATAGTTGGCTACAGAATGCCACGCATGCCCAACAGCAGTTCAGGGTTAGGGCAGTTGTTTTGGTAATAATCCAGATCCTTTGGTGCACATACTCCCGGATAGTCGCCCCAGTGGTTTTCTAGGTTCTTTATCAGTTGGAAATGAAGATGCGGTGGCCAGTCACCGTTTTCTGGAAAAGGGCCAATGTGGGCAAATTCCTGTCCTTGATGGATGGTTTGGCCGACTTTCAGGCCCTTTAAGTCTGTTTTGGTCAGGTGGCCATAGAGTGAATAGAAGGTAAGTTCTTTGTGTTGATGTGCTAGAATAATGGTGGGGCCGTAGTTGCCAAAGCCTTCGTTGTCTTGGAAGCTATGTACACGGCCTGCCAATGGCGCATAGATGGGATGCCCAGCATCGGTCCAAATGTCCACTCCCAAGTGGAGGGATCTTCTCTCTTGGTCTTCTTTTCCAAACACCTCACTTCGATGGTATATGGCCCTTGGTTCCAAGTATCCTCCTACCCCAAAACGCTTGTTTGGCGCCTCCAGTTGTCTATAAATATATTCGTTAAATACTTCGGTACTAGTGATATCCAAAGTGGCCAATTCTTCGTTTTTGGCAGTAAAATCCAGCAAAACACAGTTCTCCGTATTCAAATTGACCCCTAGAAGTGGGTGAATATCAGCGGTTGTTAGCGAATCTAGTAGTTTTTTCATCTTGGATAATTTGGCGAAATATACACAATTTGGGTTCAAAATGTTAACTTTATACACATGCAACAAACCTTTAGAATACCACAGCTCATTGATATCAAACAGGCCTATCAGCGGATCATGGCCTATATTCACCATACACCGATCATTACTTGTGAAGCCATAGATAATATATCGGGTAGTCAGCTTTATTTTAAATGCGAGAACTTCCAAAAGGTAGGTGCCTTCAAAGCCCGTGGAGCGACCAACGCTATCTTGAAATTGCCTCCTGAGCTGAAGCAAAACGGGGTGGCCACGCACAGCAGTGGTAACCATGCCGCTGCACTGGCACGTGCGGCCAAAGAGACGGGAACCAATGCCTACATCGTGATGCCTTCCTCTGCTCCTGCCATCAAAAAAGCAGCGGTAAAGCATTATGGTGGCAAGATCATCGAATGTGAACCTACGCTAAAAGCACGCGAAGCCACCCTGGAAAAAGTGGTGGAGGAAACAGGCGCTGCATTTATTCCTCCTTATGACTATATGGATGTCATCGAAGGCCAAGCCACTTGCGTCCTCGAGATGTGGGACGAGGGGATTCCTTTTGATGCCATCATCACGCCCGTGGGCGGCGGAGGGCTATTGGCTGGGACGGCTTTGACGACCCATTACCTATCCCCAAAGACTCCTGTGTACGGTGCAGAGCCCAAAGGAGCAGATGATGCCCATCGCAGCCTAAAGGCCAATCGCATCATGCCCATGGATAATCCAGATACCATAGCTGATGGACTGCTCACTTCCCTAGGACAGCGGAATTTTACCATTATATCAAAGCATGTGGAAGACATTTTCACCGTTTCGGATGAAGAGATCATTGCGGCGATGAGGCTGGTCTTTGAACGGATGAAGATCGTCATTGAGCCCAGCAGTGCGGTGCCCTTGGCAGTTGTATTGGCGAATAAGGCGCTTTTTGAAAATAAACGGGTAGGGCTGGTCTTTTCTGGAGGAAATGTGGATGTCAGCAAACTGCCTTTTAAATAAAGGGGAGGTTGTTGGCGTTACCGCTCGGGAATGTACAGGTCCCGATGGATTCAGTGATCAATTGAAAGATTGGAATATTATAATATTTCTACGGGAAACATCATCGGCTCCGTTGTTCCGACAGCTGAGCTGCGGAACCGCTGGTATTGAGTTTTTAAACTCAATACCAGCTATTCGGTGATTTTACGGGAAGCTTGGTACAGAGGATCACCAGACAGGGAGAACGCATTTAAAAAAGTATCCCATTTTGAATATATAGCTGCCGTTCCTATGGGCTAAAAATGAGTGGATCTCGCTTGTCCACTGCACGAGTTAACTCATTTTCTTAACACGCCCATCAACTGTCCTAAAATCGAATGCTCCAACGGTCGAATAATAGACTCACATCGAAGCGGCTGATTTTGTCCGCCGCGGCGGATCAGTCCGCAATAGATAGGCTAATGCATATTCCGGGCAATGTCGTTTAGTTATTGTGTATCTGGAAATATTGGTTTGATTATTTTTCTTGCTAAATTCCAAGATAGTTTTCATCTCTTTACCTTTGTTACTTTTTTGCTGCAGGTCAAAAAAGTAACCAAAAAACCCCGCCGCTGTGCATCTATTGGTCTAAAATTAAAACCTTCCCTCATGCAGGCAAACTCCTTCTTTTTAGCTGCCAACATTCTTTTTGACCAGCATTTCGTCAAACAAGCCTGCCTTCTTGCCCCCGCTTTTTAATTTCTTAACGCCCAATACCTGCAAGGCGGATCCATTTTATACATATAAAAAAAGGCCATGGATTAAAACCATAATTCTCTCAAAGGACGATCCGTATTGGAAAAACCTCTTAACTAAACGACATTGATATTCCGGGTTAAACTCATCTAAATCATTCTCCCCACTTGGGCAGACAGGTGCGATGCTTTATTCGTCCTTTAAACCAACTGATGTCCTTGCCCTTTCAGCATTTTCTGCGATAGGCTGCTGCTATCCTAATGTACAAACTTGGAGAAAGTGCCAGCGGCACGATGGATTTAGTAACCAGCGGATTCATCCGCTGGATGTTAAGGCCTCCTCCACCTCCAGAAGGAGTGCCAGCGGCACGGATGATAGCTGCCCTACACGAAATTAATGTTAAATGCGTTTGCCCTGGATCACCAGACCTTTACTATTGTCTTTAGCGCATCATGATCGTGCCTTAGGTATGAAAGCTTGGTAACCACCTCGAACATCAACCTCTCATCATGTGCCGTAAGTACATCACATTGGAAGACGTTCCGAGAGGAAAATTTGATCAATTAAATTTTTCAAAAGCTATTTGCCTAAGCAATTTCCCAATCAATTGGATAATACATTGTTTCGAACTAATTTTGGGCAGCCAAAAATACATTCGATTTTCCGGAAGTGGTCAGTGGAAGTGAGGTGAAAAGCGAATCATTTCCGATACCCATCGGAAAAGGCCTAAGCACAGACCAAAAAAGACTGTAAAAACAAGATCATACTCATGAAAAGAGACCAGGTAATATTTGACCTTATCCAAAAAGAAGAAGACCGTCAAAAGAGAGGCATCGAGTTGATTGCTTCTGAAAACTTCACCAGCAAGCAGGTGATGGAAGCTGCCGGTAGTGTCCTTACCAACAAATATGCAGAGGGACTTCCCAAGAAGCGTTATTATGGAGGTTGTGAAGTAGTGGATGACATCGAGCAGATAGCCATTGACCGTGCCAAGGAGCTTTTTGGAGCTACTTGGGCAAACGTGCAGCCTCACTCGGGTGCCCAAGCCAATGCAGCGGTATTTTTGGCCTGTCTGAATCCTGGTGATCCTATTCTTGGTTTTGACCTTTCCCATGGTGGGCACCTCACCCATGGCTCTCCGGTAAACTTCTCCGGTAAGAACTATAAGCCGCACTTCTATGGAGTGGAGGAAGAAACCGGTATCATCGATATGGACAAAGTGGCCGAGAAGGCCCGTGAGGTAAATCCCAAACTGATCATCTGTGGTGCTTCTGCCTATAGCCGTGACTGGGACTATGCCCGGTTCAGGGAGATTGCCGATGAAGTAGGCGCATTGCTGCTGGCGGATATCTCTCACCCAGCTGGACTGATAGCCCGTGGTCTATTGAATGATCCATTGGATCACTGCCACATCGTGACCACTACCACGCACAAGACACTCAGGGGTACTCGTGGTGGACTCATCATGATGAGGGATGATTTTGAAAATCCATTTGGTGTCAAGAATCCTAAAGGAGAGCTGAGAAAAATGACCCAGCTATTGGATTCTGCAGTATTCCCAGGCATGCAGGGCGGTCCTTTGGAGCACATCATTGCCGCTAAGGCGGTGGCTTTCCAAGAGGCCCTTTCAGACGAATACATGGAGTACATCCTACAAGTAAAGAAAAATGCTTCCGTGATGGCCGAGGCCTTCGTGGAAAAAGGTTATAAGCTGATTTCTGGTGGCACAGACAATCACCTGATGCTGATCGACCTGCGCAACAAGGACCTTTCCGGTAAAATCGCCGAGGAGACCTTGGGCAAAGTGGACATCACCATCAATAAAAACATGGTGCCTTTCGATACCCGTTCGCCATTTGTGACGTCCGGGATGCGTGTGGGTACCGCCGCCATTACCTCCCGTGGCCTGAAAGAACAAGACATGACCAAGATCGTGGACTTGATCGACAGGGCACTGATGAGCCATGAAGACGAGGCTGCCCTTGCTGAGATCAAGCAGGAAGTCAACGATTGGATGGTTCAATTTCCATTGTATTAAGTAAAGAAGAAACTACGTGGCATTAGATCAATATCGGGAAGAAGAGGAAGAAGACGGCATGTCCTTTTTGGACCATCTGGAGCAACTGCGTTGGCATTTGGTCCGGTCAATAGCTGCCGTGCTGATTTTCTCCGTACTGGCCTTCCTTTCTAAGAGTTTTGTTTTTGGACAGGTGATTTTGGGACCATCCAAGGTGGATTTTTTCACCTACAGGATGCTCTGCAAAGTTTCCGATGCGCTGGGCATTCCGGCGCTGTGTATCCAAGAGCTCCCCTTTATCCTGCAAAGTAGGCAGATGACGGGGCAGTTTTCCATGCACATGACCTCCAGTTTGGTGGTGGGCTTGATCGTGGCTTTCCCTTATGTGTTTTGGGAAGTGTGGCGATTTATCAGCCCAGGGCTCTATTCCAAAGAAAGAAATGCTGCTCGGGGAGCAGTGTTCTTTGTGAGCTTGCTGTTCTTTATGGGGGCTGCTTTTGGATATTATATCCTGTCGCCACTGTCCATTAATTTCCTGTCACATTATCGACTGGATCCTTCCATTGCCAATGAATTTGATATCACTTCGTATATCTCCACCTTGGTGATGTTGGTATTGGCTTCAGCGGTGATGTTCCAGCTTCCGGTGGTGATTTACTTCCTGTCCATGTCGGGACTGGTAAGTGCCGCCATGCTGAAATCCTACAGAAGACATGCCGTGGTCACCATTCTGGTACTATCGGCGGTGATCACTCCGCCAGATGTAATCAGTCAGCTGTTGATCGCCATGCCGATATTGGTGCTGTATGAAGCGGGAATTATGATCGCCAAGCGACTGGAGCGACGACGACGGGAAGAACGAGCAGCAGAAGACTATTAATCCATATCAATCATGTCAAAGAAAATAGCCATCGGCGGAGACCACGCCGGATTCGATTATAAGCAGCAATTAGTAGCCTTTTTGGAAGCGGAGGGTTATGAAGTGAAGGACTTCGGGCCTTTTTCGGATGCTTCCGTGGATTACCCGGATTATGTGCATCCATTGTGTGAGGCCATCGAAGCAGGTGAATTTAAGCTGGGTATCGTGGTTTGCGGTAGTGGTAATGGTGTCGCCATCACTGCCAACAAGCACCAAGGCATCCGTGCCGCCATCTGCTGGAATAAGGACCTGGCCGCCCTCAGCCGCCAGCACAATGATGCCAACGTGATTTCTATTCCCGCGAGGTTCGTGCCGTATGAACTGGCCCAGGAAATGGTCGGCACCTTCCTCAGCACGGAATTTGAAGGCGGAAGGCATGCCAATCGAGTGAATAAGATCGCTTGTAGGTAAAGGGACGATAACTTACGCTTACGAATGAGTAGAATTATAAAAACAATAAAGAAGCCTTGCAGCGGTTAGTTGCAAGGCTTTTTAGTTTTCGGTTCTATCTGGCAGCTAGGCCATAGCAGTCAGTTTAAGCTGTTATCGGTACACTAACTGCCCCAAATACACGAACTTAGCTGTTCGAGATTTGTAATCTCGAACCGGGATAATGGGGATTTGAAATCCCTTTAGACCATTGGTGAATAACACAGACACCAATAAGTATATAGCCTTTCAACAACTTACATTAGTCTGACGGCTATGGGGGCAACTAGGCAGGGTAACCGTCCGCCGTGGCGGACGCTCACACCTCCAAACCAACTGATTTTCTTGCTAAATTCCAAGATGGTTTTCATCTCTTTACCTTTGTCACTTTTTTGCTTCAGGTCAAAAAAGTAACCAAAAAACCCCGCCGCTGTGCATCTATTGGCCTAAAATTAAAACCTTCCCTCATGCAAGCAAACTCCTCCTTTTCTAGCTGCCAACATTCTTTTTGGCTAATATTTCGTCAAACAAGCCTGCCTTTTTGCCCACCCGCTTTTTAATTTCTTAACGCCCAATACCTGCAAGGCGGATCCGATTAATAAGTTTCTTATGGATAAATTATCATCATTATTCCATGTAGTGGTATATTTTCTTAAGTAACCAAGTTGAGCGAGAACTATAAGCCCCCCTGAGCCAAAAAAGGTATGGCTTCCTTATTACGGCCCTTGGTATGCCTGTTTTCCAGCCGATGGTGGCGGCCGTTAAGAAAGGGAGTTGGCTTGCGTCGTGGAACAGCGAGACCCACTCGCTTTTAGGCCGTAGCCATCGGCTGGAAATTAAAATGGGTGACGGATCTCGGTCGCAGGGTAAATCCATGTTCCATTTTAAAAGGCATACCACCGGCCTAGATTTTTTTCTTTCTTTTTTCATCAATAGCCTGCCCCGAAGGCTTTCGGGGGAAAAAAGGAAAAGGATAAGATCCACCAAGATGATCAGGTTTCCCCAGCCAAAGTCAATCAAAAAAAGGGCTTTTAGGTATATGAAAAGAAGGAAATCCCCTTAACTAAACGGCATTGAACCCGGAATATGCATTAGCCTATCTACGCCACGGCGCACAGGTATTGCGACCTTAAACTGCTTAAAAATCAGCCGTTTCACTTTAGTTTTCGGCATAACCGTAGCGGTGCTACGCTAATGCCTCCAAACTAACTGATTTTCTTGCAATTTCAGCTCTCACTACGATTCCTAACGCATAATCCGGGTTTAATCTCGAACAGCTAAGATGGGGTAGGCTTTCCTACTGAGGAAAGTATAAATAAAAAGAGCCTTGAAAATCAAACTTCAAGGCTCTTTTTATTTGATATTCATTTTACGTTTAACGGAACGTGTATTTCAGGCCGATGCCTGCACGTAGATAGGCTGTGTCTGCGTCAGGGATAAACAGTGGACTGGCCTCTAGCAGGAAGCCAAAATTTCTGGTGGAGGGAAATGGCTTTACCAATACGCCCAAAGGAACGCCAAAATAGCCAGAGCTTCCTTCACCAACGTTGATAAGTCCGGCATGGACACCGCTGTAAAAATTCACCTCTTCTTTTTGGATAAAATTGTACCCAAAAGTACCTTCAATATCCACCTCGTTGCCACCTTCCAGTCGGCCTTCGCCAAACATTTTCTTGTCCGGATCACTACCGATGGATAGGTACGTACCGAAATTTTGCTGGTAAATACCGACACTTACTTGTGCCTTGGACTCTTCATGTTGCAGTAATAAAAATACTGTCAATGCTGCGAATAAAAACTTTTTCATCATAGTAATTTATAACTTGGTTTAAAATTGGAGCCAAAAGTACAAACACTTTGCCATTTTTTCGAGGATTACAAATACTCTGCTATTGATGGTTCGGGATTGCAAATATCGAACAGCAGAAACAATAGAAAAATACCAAATAGGTGCTACCGAACAGCGGAACGGATAAAAGTTTGGCTTTTGCTCAAATGCAAGGCTGGTTGTTGATTTTTTCCTTGAGGAAAATCTTGACCATTTCCAGGCCATTGTCGAAGCTGTCGTTGTTAGGAATGATCAGGTCAGCATCGTGCTTGGACGGGTCGATGTATTTTTCATAAGTAGGCATGACGTGCTTTTCGTAGCGGTAGAGCACATCATCTAGGTCATAGCCCCGCTCTACTTTGTCCCGTACGATCCTCCGCTTCAGCTTGATATAATCCTTGGCATCGATAAACACCTTGAGGTCCAGTAGATTGGTCAGTTTGGGCGAATACAGCACGAAAATGCCTTCTACCACCACCACAGGAGCGGGCTTGAATTCCAGCATCTGCGGAGTCTTTGCGGGGTTGTTAAAGGTGTATTCCTGGCGAAAAACATGCTCTCCATGCTGGATTTTCTGTATATCTTCTGCGTAGGCATCAAAATCAAACGAAAAAGGCGTATCGTAATTTTCTATCCCTTCTTCATCCAGCGGCTGCTGGTCGATTGGCTTGTAATAGTTGTCCTGAGAAATCAGGCAGACCTCACCAGGGTCGAAGCTTTGTAGCAGCCTGCTCAGGAAAAGGGTTTTGCCGGAAGCACTTCCCCCTGTGATGCCAACGATATAAGGTTTTCTCATGGTGTATACAATTTCGTGCGTAGGAGTTTTTCTAAATTTATATAACCAGGACTACAAATTAATCCCACAAAAGGGAAATGGCACTGGTGGAGTGAAGCCTGCCTTCCGGTAGGCAGGCCATCTGTGCCCATTAAACGAGACTGCCGCGTCGTACCTCCTCGCAGTGACGGAGGCTTAGCGATAGCTGTTCAAGAAGTGAGTCAACTTGCGCACGGCCTTTCCGCGGTGGCTGATGGCGTTTTTCTGCTCCATGCTGAGCTCCGCAAAGGTTTCCTTATGATCCTCTGGACGGAATATAGGGTCATAGCCAAACCCTCCATCACCTATTCTTTCTTGGATGATCTCACCCTTTGCCGCTCCTCCAAAGCTGTACTCCTCGCCATCGAGGATCAGCGCAATTACCGTTCTAAATTGGGCTTTTCGATCCGTTTTACCTTGCATGTTGTTGAGCAGGAGCTCGACATTCCGTTCATCGCTGCGCGGCTCTCCGGCATACCTGCCAGAATAGACACCAGGTGCCCCGTCCAGTGCGGCCACTTCCAGTCCTGTGTCGTCGGCAAAACAGCTCACCCCGTAGTTATCGAAGACATGCCGGGCTTTTTGGAAGGCGTTGAAGTCCAAGGTGTCACCCGTTTCGGGCAATTCCTCCCGGCAGCCGATTTCCTCGAGTGAGACAATGGTAAATTCCTCGCCCAAAGCGGCCTTTACCTCTTCGATCTTCTTAGGGTTGTTGGTAGCAAAACAAATCTTCATGTTGCAAAAATAAGTAAATTTTTTCCGATGCGAAGAGAGGTACTGTTTAATCTTAAACCCGGAATATGCATAACCCGGGTCTAAGGTGTATTGGAGCCAGCGCATGCCGTAGGCATAAATCGGGTTAAACCCGGAATTAATGCCGTTTAGTTAGTGCGTATTTGGAAATATTGGTTCTATTATTTTTCTGCTAAATTCCAAGGTGGTTTTCATCCCTTTACCTTTGTTACTTTTTTGCTTCAGGTCAAAAAAGTAACCAAAAAACCCCGCCGCTGTGCATCTATTGGCCTAAAATTAAAACCTTCCCTCATGCAGGCAAACTCCTCCTGTCTAAAGCCAAGCAGTCCTATCTAAAGCCAGGTACCTTCTTTAGCTGCCAACATTCTTTTTGACTAGTATTTCGTCAAACAAGCCTGCCTTTTTGCCCACCCGCTTTTTAATTTCTTAACGCCCAATACCTGCAAGGCGGATTCAGTTAATAAGTCCCAAAAAGGTGTTGTTTCCATATGACGGCCCTTGGTATGCCTGTTTTCCAGCCGATGGTGGAGGCCGTTAAGGAAGGGAGTTGGCTCGCGTCGTGGAACAGCGAGACCCACTCACTTTTAGGTCGTAGCCATCGGGTGGAAATTAAAATGGGTGAGGGATCTCGGTCGCAGGGTAAATCCATGTCCCATTTTAAAGGGCATACCACCGGCCTAGATTTTTTTCTTTCTTCATCAATAGCCTGCCCCGAAGGCTTTCGGGGGAAAAAAGGAAAAGGATAAAATCCACCAAGATGATCAGGTTTCCCCAGCCAAAGTCAATCAAAAAAAGGACTTTTATGTATATGAAAAGGAGAAAATCCCCTTAACTAAACGGCATTGAACCCGGGTTAAACAATTCCTTTGTGCCTTAGGGACTTCGTGGCTGAATTTGTTGACTTGACTTGATTGGGATAGCGTCCTAACATTTTTTGTTAAAAAATGCTTTTCTTTTAAAAAATGGCTACATTTGCTGTCTATGAATGGTAAGAAAGGCACAAATATGAAAATTGTTCGCGAAAGGATGTCCGTCCTTTTGGTGGCTATTTGCTGCTTTATCATCTCCAATTCACAGTATTTTTTGAGCACGACGGAGGACAACCCATCCGATAGTGACTGCATCGAATATTCACAGCATTCTGGGGATGAAGATCAGCATGACCAGACATTTTTGGATGTAGCGACAGATGCTGTGGTGGTTCCATTTGCCAGTTTGGTGGCAGAGAGTACCATGAAGTTGATCTATGAGATTATTGGCTTTGAAGAGCAACGTGCCTTGCCACAGGTGACAATGGCACGATATCCCAGTCATTTTTTAGAAATACTCTTGGAGCAGATAGTGGCTCCAAATGCACCGTAAAGTTACTTTTTCTTTTCGCTATTGGTAGGTTTGGACATCAGCCTATCATTTCCATTGAATTTCAATCAACATTAATTAATAGTTATTTCATTTAAGTAGATCATGCAAAACAAAGGGATCATTGTGTTTTTGACAGTGATTGTTACAGCATTGTGCTTGTACTATCTGTCATTTACCTACGTATCGAGTACTGTCCAAGAGGACGCGATTGCCTATGCCACAGACGCAGACGGCAATCTTGATTTCGCAAAGAAGCAATCTTACCTGGATTCGGTCTGGCGTGAGCCGGTGTATAACTTCCTAGGAATAGAATATACCTTTAAGGAAGTAAAAGAAACCGAGCTTGGGCTAGGACTGGACCTTCAAGGGGGTATGCACGTTACCTTGGCTGTTTCTCCGGTGGAGATTGTAAAAGGACTTGCCGGAAACAGCAAAAACGAAGCATTCAATGCCGCTGTGGACGAAGCAGAAGAATTGGGCAGAACTTCCAACGAGAAGTTTGTAGACCTTTTCTATAGCGCTTGGAAAGAAAAGTCTGGCAACAAACAACTGAACACCGTCTATGCTACTGCTGCCAATCGTGGCAGGATTTCGCTGGAATCTTCCGATAGTGAAATCCTCGGCATTATCGATGAAGAGGTAGAAAATGCCATTGACCGTTCTTTTAATATCCTGAGAACGCGTATCGACCGTTTTGGTACTTCCCAACCAAACATCCAGCGGATCCAAGGAACTGGCCGAATCCAAATCGAGCTGCCAGGAGTGGATAACCAAGAGCGGGTAAGGAACCTCCTCCAAGGAGTAGCAAAGCTACAGTTTTGGAGAGTGGCCGAAATCAACGAATATGGTGATGCCCTACAACGCATCAATGCGGCATTGGTCGCTGAGGCCAAAGCCAACAAATCTTCTACTTCCGTAACAGCAGACGAAGATGCTACCGGTGCGGAGTCGGATACCACTAAGACCTCTTTGGAGCAGCAATTGGCTGAAGGAAGTGGTGAGACAGATTCACTTTCTTCAGAAGTGTCTCCCTTATTTTCTCTATTGAAGGCCAATTATGGCCTAGTGTACGATGTGAAGGACACCGTGGCGATCAATAGAATCCTGAACAGGGAAGATATCAAACCGTTGATTCCACGTGGGCTGACCTTTATGTGGTCTGTGAAGCCTCGTGAGGTAGATGGTGAAGAGCTGTTGGAGCTTCATGCCATGGAGACTCCACGAGGTACCGATCAGGCGCCATTGGAGGGTGATGTGATCACCGATGCCAAGCAAGTACTTGACCAAAGCTCCAATCCTGCAGTAAGCATGAGCATGAATGCAGATGGTGCGAGAAAATGGAGAAAAATGACTGCCGAAAATATTGGCAGAAGAATAGCTGTCGTACTTGACAATTATGTCTATACAGCACCCAACATCCTAGGTGAAATCCCTAGTGGACAGTCTGAAATTACCGGTAACTTTACCATGGAAGAAGCCAAAGATTTGGCCAATATCCTAAAGTCAGGTACACTTCCAGCACCAACAAAAATCGTAGAAGAAGCGATCATAGGTCCCACATTGGGTAAGGAGGCACAGTCCCAAGGTATCAATTCCATGGTAGCCGGTCTGGTGATCGTGGTATTGTTCATGATTGCCTATTATGCCAAAGGTGGTTTTGTAGCCATTGCGGCATTGGTGTTCAATATCTTCTTTATCCTAGGGATTCTTGCCCAGTTGGGAACGGCACTCACCTTGCCAGGTATCGCCGGTATTGTATTGACAATCGGTATGTCTATCGATGCCAATGTACTGATCTTCGAAAGGATCAAAGAAGAACTCGCTGCTGGAGCTGGTTTGCTACAGGCGATTTCCAGTGGTTATAACAAGGCATTCAGTGCCATCCTTGATTCCAACGTAACGACCTTCTTGACAGGTGCCATTCTATACGCCCTTGGTCAAGGCCCTGTAAAAGGTTTTGCGATCGTATTGATGATCGGTATTGCTTCCTCTTTCTTCTCTTCTGTATTCATCACGAGAGTGATCGTATACTGGATGAGCAAAAAAGGTGAGCAGAGCAAAATTTCATTTGCTTCTCCATTTGCTAAAAACCTGTTCAGTAACCTGAACATTGACTTCTTGGGCAAGCGAAAAGTAGCGTACCTTATTTCTACAGGTATCATCGTCATTGGTCTTGCCTTTGCTGCGATAAACGGATTGAAATTTGGCGTGGATTTTACTGGTGGTAGATCATATATTGTAGAATTTGCCGAGCCAGTGGCTGCCTCTGAGCTAAAAACCGGTTTGGATAAGTCCTTTGATGGATCAGTGGAAGCCAAAACTTACGGCTCCAACAACGTGGTAAAGATCACCACATCTTATCTGATCAATGATGATTCTGATGAAGCCAATAGCGAAGTGGCCACTAAAGTACGCGAAGGAATTGCCAGTGTGACTGGGCTTAGCTTTGTCGGAGATGTGACGCAGCTCAATGACAGTAACTTTGCGATCACCGGCTCTTCCAAGGTCGGGGCCACAGTGGCAGACGATATCAAAAACTCTTCTTTGGAGGCGATGTTCTTTGCCTTGGTTGCTATCTTCTTGTACATCCTCTTGAGGTTCCGTAAATGGCAATATTCCTTGGCTTCCATCATTGCGTTAGGACACGATACCTTGTTTGTGGTGGCGGCTTTTGCGATTGCCAGCGCCTTTGGAGCTACTTTTGAGATCGACCAAGTATTTATCGCGGCAATGCTTACCGTAATCGGTTATTCCATAAATGATACCGTGATTGTGTTTGACCGTATTCGGGAAAATATCTCCAACCGCGGTACTTCCAAGTTGGTAAAAATGTTCAACGATGCCATTAACCAAACTATGGCCAGAACATTGATCACTTCATTCACTACTATGATCGTAGTGATCGTATTGCTGATCTTTGGTGGTGAAGTGTTGAGAGGATTCTCTTTTGCCCTATTTGTAGGGGTATTGGTGGGTACTTACTCATCTATTTATATCGCTACGCCGATCGTAGTAGATCTAATGAAAAGGGAGATTGCCCAAGAAAAAGAAGAAGGCCAAAAAGTAACTTAATCGAGTTATCGACTTTCAAGATTTTTAGAGCACCCTGTCTATTGACGGGGTGCTTTTATTTTTGACTATATTGAACCCGGAATATGCATTAGCCTATCTGTTGCGGACTGATCCGCCGCGGCGGACAAAATCAGCCGTTTCACTTTAGTTTTCGGTATAACCGTAGCGGTGCTACGCTAATACCTCCAAACTAACTGATTTTCTTGCAATTTCAGCTCTCACTACGATTCCTAACGCATAATCCGGGTTGAAGCCGATAGAGGAGTGAAGCCACCTTTACTTTGGAGAGGAAATTATTTCGTCATACTTCTCTGCGTGGCGGCAGACCATGGCCGTCAGGCTAACGTATGTAAGGTGATGAAAACCTATATCCTTATTGATCGCTGTCTTATTCACAAATGGTCTAGGGGGATTTCAAACCCCCATTATTTTGGTTCGCGATTACAAATCCCGAACAGCAAAATGCTCGCCGCGGCGAGTTGCCACACCCTTTTCCAACCCCCATCCTCCTAAAAAGGGTATGACGTTTTTAATTTGGATGTCTTTGTATACAGCAAGGACATCGTTCTAGTCAAGGAGTAATGTAGGATGGCAGGGCGTACGAATCAGCTAAAAAATACCATGATTAGGGTATTTCCTCCTAAACCCTGAACGCTTAACTTAGTATATTGAAAAAATCACTATTTGATGTCATCCGGAGTTGTTGCTTTGGGTGTTAATGTAGGGAGAATTTTATGAGTCAAATCGCATATTTAGGAGTCATTCTTTGTAGTTTGGTAGGAGGAGTGATCTGCTATTTCTATAACAAGCCAACTTACAAGTCTACCCATAAGCTACTACTGATTACTCTTTTGTTTGTGTTTTTGTTGGAAGCAGTAGGAGAGTATACGGCGAGTAAACAAATCAACAACCTATTGCTTTACAATGTTTGTTGGATCTATATTGAGTCCTATCTCATCGTGTATTATTTTGCCTTACTGGAGCATAGGAAGAAGCTGAAGAGACTGTATTTTGTTCTTTTCGGGGTATCGTTGATTTGGGGAGGATATAATTCACTATTTATCCAGCCGATTTCAGGTGTCTTCCAATATTACAGTTTGCTCCCCATGGGCTTGCTTATCTTAGGCCTGTGTGCAAGATTTTTCTACAGTGTCGTACGTTTGGAAAAATACCCGCAATCCGATTTGCTAAGTATCCCACATTTATGGATTGTGGCATTTATAACCTTCTTTTATGCAGAGGCCCTTACCTTGTTTGGGTTTATGGAGTTTTATGCTGCTGCCCATATTGAGATAGTCATAGCTTGGACAAAGCTGAACAGGATTATAGCGGGAGTGATGTATCTTTCTTTTGGGCTGGCTTTTTATACGCCACATCTATTTGAGGAAAAGTATGCCTGATAAGGTGGATTGCCATGGTTAATTATTTAAAGAAATGATATAATTTCGGATTCTAGTTATTTATCACCTATAAACATTATAAAAAATGAAGGACAAGAACAAGCTAACCAAAAAACAGTTTAAAGCAGTAACGAGCAAGTACAAAAATGAAGTGGGCAGTGGCAAGCCAGGTTTGGGTGTGAAGGGTGAGATCACCGACCAAACCCGTTGGATCTGGTTTGAGAGAGAACTTATCGAGAAAGTACTGAAACAAACCGATGAGACTACTGGAGGCATCAAGTTTTATTTTGGAGAATATGATGAGAGTTTCTCAGAATCTTTGGGAGAAGAATATGTAGGTAGAATGATGCTGGCAATGGTGCCTTGTAATGAAGCAGACTTGGATAAGAAGGCTGCTGATGTCGAGCGTTTGGAGGCCGTAGCCCTTACCGAAGATGATGAAGAAGAGGAAGATGCCGAAAATGGAGGAAGGCTCTGTCCACCCCATTGTTAATCTGCCACTCACCATTGTGGGTTTATCGATCTTTAGAAGTGGATTGCCTGTTTCGGGCAATTCACTGTTTTAGTCGGATTCATTCATTTTCAACATCCATTTTTTATGGGGTTTAGCGTTTATCTAATTAGCATACTCTTGGGCTTAATTACCTGTGCAGGAGTTTTTTTCTTTCGTGATCTACAAGTAAAAAGCACCTCTTACAAATTGCTTTTTGTACTATTGCTTACCGTATTGGTATTTGAATATGTAGCCAATTATTTGGTAGAAAGCCATCACCTAACAAATTTGGTGGTGTATAATGTTTTTTTTGTCTATGTGGAGACCATTTTCATTGTCCTGTATTTTTATCGGCTTATGACCCAAAAGGGCAAAAGATTGATCAAAATCGGATTGATTGGTTTTTTGGTGATAGGTGGGGTTAACAGTTTGTATTTTCAGAGTATTACCGAAAAATTCCAAAATATCAGCTTTGGAGTAGCGGTATTGCTGATCTTGTCGTGCTGCATTTGGTTTTTTTTCGACATTTTCCGTCTCAAGCGGTATCAAGATATAAATATCCTCTCCGTTCCAGAATTTTGGATTACGACCTCGATCCTGTTTTTCTATAGTTCGGGTTTTGTGTACTTTATGCCCATTAGGTATTTTGATACCATGGAGATGCAGTTGCTTGAATTGCTTGGCAACATAAATCGTTTTTTGGCTGGCTTGATGTATCTTATATTTGGGTTTGCTTTTTATGCCCCCTTGATATTTAAAAACGAGTGATATGAATTATGAGCCTACCCAGATATTTTTTATCGTTTTCAGCGGCATTATCCTAATGCTCCTGATGAGCGGTTTTATTATCGTGATGGTATTGCTCCATCGCCAGCAGCAGCTGCGCAATCGTCAAAAAATGGAGAGCCTCAAGGCGGAGTATGAAAAGACCATGCTAAAGGTAGAGAAAGAAATCCAGGACCAGACACTTTCCTTTATCGGCCAAGAGCTTCATGATAATCTTGGCCAAATATTGTCCTTGACCAAATTGACACTGAACAGCCCGGATGAAGAGAGCTACTCAGAGGGCAAGCGATTGATAAACCATGCCATCAAGGAAGTGCGCAGTCTATCAAAACGCCTAAACCTGGACTGGGTCAAGGAGGTAAAATTGCAGGATTTCATCAGCGGAGAGCTCCAAAAGATAGAGAAATCAGGTTATTGTAAGACCCAGTTTGAAACGGATGAGATTACCATTACGCTGGATCAGGACAAAAAACTCGTGCTGATACGTATTATCCAGGAATCCCTGAACAACATCATGAAACATGCTGAGCCATCGATGATTGTTATTTCCCTGCGGCAAGAAAAGGGCACGCTGAGCGTAACGGTCAAAGACAATGGCAAAGGGTTTGATGTAGCGGACAAATCCAAAGGAATGGGGCTTCACAACTTAAAATCGCGTATCGAGACCATCGGTGGTGAGCTGATGCTTTCGTCTATCATTGGAATAGGCACAGAAATCAAACTTTTATTGCCGTTTGAATAGATAAAACTTAACTTAGAAGTCGCAAACACCCTTGATTAGTATAAATCGATAACCACTAGTGCAGTTTTCCGGGCAGACTTTGGGAATGGAGGCTGTGATTTCCTATGAGCGGCAAGTTTGTAAAATAGATTCTAAGAGACCTCACCAACAGAAAGATGATTCGCGTAGTTTTAGCCGACGACCATAAAATGTTTGCCAAAGGCATAGCCAACCTTCTCGAAAAGGAGGAGGATATCCAAGTAATCGGGGTCTTTAACAATGGAAAGGACCTAGTGGAATTTTTAAAAAAGCAATCGGTGGACTTGATCCTTACCGATATGAATATGCCAGGAATGGATGGTCTGGCGGCCATCCAGCAGATCAGGAAGAATAAAATCCAGTCAAAAGTAGTGGTGCTGTCCATGTACGATGATGAGGACATTTTCAAAAAGTGCCAAAAGCAAGGAGTGGATGGCTATGTGCTAAAGGACGCCGATCCGGATGAATTGGTGTATACCATCAGGGAAGTCATCAATGGCCACCATGTGATGCATTTTCAGCGCGTGCTTAAGCAAGTGGATGAAGACCAATATTATGATTCCTTCAAACAGAAATTCAAACTTTCCCGCAGGGAGCTACAAATACTATCACTGATCAAAGATGGACATAGCAACCAGTCCATTGCAGATGACCTCTTCCTGAGCATCTACACCGTAGAAACCCATAGAAAAAATATTCATCATAAACTAGGCGTAAACACAGTGGTAGAGCTGATGAAGAAGGCCTTGGAAATGAACTTATAAATGACACAGCCCCTCAAAACAGGACTCGTAGGATTTGGGAAAGTCGCCCAGACCATGCATGCTCCATTGATCCATCAGGAGCCTTTGCTCGACCTTACAGCAGTGGTGGAAAGACACCGAGAAGCATCCAAGGAAAAGTATCCGGAGGTTACCGTGTATAAGAGCCTTGAAGAGCTACTGGACAAGGCAGAGGTAGACCTTATCGTGATATGTACCCCAAATGAACAGCATTTTCCCCAAGCTAAGATGGCCTTAGAGGCAGGAAAGCATGTCGTGGTGGATAAGCCTATCACCGTCACTTCTGCAGAAGCAGAAACCCTCCAAGCTGTAGCCCAAGAGCAAGGAAAGCTGCTTTCGGTCTTCCAAAACCGGCGATGGGATGGGGATTTTATGACCATCAGCAAATTATTGAACGAGGGTGTTTTGGGAAATATAGTACATTTTGAGTCGCATTTTGATCGATTCAGACCTGAGCCCAACGACAACTGGAGGGAGAAAGATGTACCTGGAAGCGGAATACTTTACGACTTGGGTGCCCATCTGATCGATCAGGCACTTTTATTATTTGGTAAGCCTTCTTGGGTATATGCAGAAATCCTCCAACAGCGCAAAGCGGTAGCGGCAGATGATTTTTTCGATCTTACATTGATGTATCCAGAAACAAAGGTGAGGCTGACTGCGAGTATATTGATGAATGCACCACTTCCCAAATTTCTGGTTCTTGGAGACAAAGGAAGTTTTAGTAAGTACGGATTGGATGTGCAGGAGGCAGCTTTCAAAGCAGGTGTTTTACCGGGAAGTGAAGATTGGGGCGTAGAGGATGCAGATGCTTATGGTAAGGTTTTTCTGGAGGGGGAGAGTTTTCCCTATCCCACTGAAAATGGCAATTATTTGGCCTATTATGAAAATATCGCCCAAGCTATCAGGGGTGTCGCGCCGCTAAAGGTAAGCCCAAGAGAAGCTATCGAAACGCTTAAGATCATAGAGGCTGCCCGACAAAGCCATGCTGAAGGCAAAAGGATTTATTTATAGCTGTGAAGAGACTTTACGTGGGTAGTTGATTTTCAATGGATCAGCTGGGTGGTTGGAGGAGCTTTTTATAGATGTATTTCCAGTCCGCCCTCTGTCAAAGAAGCTTTATACACTTCCAAATCTCCACAACTGCCACCAGAAGCAAGGCGGCCCGTTTTCAGATCAAAACGATAGGAGTGTAATGGACAGATAATTTCTTCGTGTCCATTGATATGGCCATCTTTCAAGAGCGCTCCACGATGTGGACAATGTTGTTCGAAGGCAAATACATTTTCACCATTTCTTACAACGCATACTTTTTTTGCTCCGAGTTGGGTGATTTTGATATTTCCTTCCGGCAACATTCCTTTTGCCTCTTCTTTTGACTTTCCCAGCGTAAATTTGCCCATTTTGATTGGTTTTTTTGATAGTTAGGTTTTTTTCATTGTACCATTAGTATAAAAAGTACCAAAGTTTCTTAAATTAAGAAAGGGTACTTGGTGAAATTTGTAAATTAGTGGTGTATTAACAAAATGTCAATCATGAAAAAGTTATTTCTATTTCCTTTCCTGTTGTTGGTAGTGAATGTGTTTGCCCAAGATTTAGATGGGGCGTGGAAGTTGACCCACTTGAATGGTGACCAGGTCACAGAGGAGGAATGGGTCAAGATATACCAGGACGGTTATTTTGCTTTCGGGGCAAAGACAGCCGATACGACGCATCATTTTATAGGTGCCGGAGGCGGTGTATATGAAAAGGATGGAGAGAATGGCTATTCGGAAACATTTGATTTCCATACCAAAGATCCTGAAAAAATAGGAACTACGACAGCGTACAATATGGACTTTGTCGGAGAAAAAATGGTGCTTACTTATAATCAAAAGGGCAGTAACGTTATTGAAATCTGGGAGAAAATATCCGATCGCGATGATGATTTGAATGGTACTTGGGTCATTACTGGCCGTAAGAGGGACGGTGAGCTCCGAACGATGACTCCGGGAGCCAGGCGTACTGTCAAGATTCTCGGAGGAGGTCGTTTTCAATGGATAGCCTTTAATTCTGAAACAAAAGAATTTAGCGGTACTGGAGGAGGTAACTATACGGCACAAAATGGAAAGTATACTGAGTATATTGAGTTTTTCAGTCGTGATGACAGCCGGGTAGGAGCTTCTCTAGGTTTTGATTATGAAGTAAAGGATGGAGAATGGCATCACAGCGGATTGAGCTCCAAGGGTGACCCGATTTACGAGATCTGGTCCAACTATCGTGATGCATATTTGGAACAGAATGAAGACATAAAAGACCAAAAATGACATTATTTAACGCTTCATACATGACTTTTGTCATGTTGCGTAGTTTTGAGTAGCCTACGTTGCAGGAATGATCCAGAAGTTCGCCTATCTTTCAATCATTAAGTACGATACTTTTTTGAAGTAGCGCTTGATACTAATGAAAACGTTGATTACTTCTTTTGGAGAATTTACGATCACCATGATGAGAATTATGGAATGCTTAACAGGCCATTAGTAATTTTTTGGAGATCAAGATGCAGGATAGGTTACAAGTCTCCCAGATAAGCGTTATTCTTTTTTTGGTCTATGGAAAAGCCCCTGATAGGTAACAGGGGCTTTTTTCTTGCCTTATTTTTAACCTGAGTGATTATCCCGGATTATGCGTTGGGAATCGTAGTGAGAGCTGAAAGTGCAAAAAAATCAGTTAGTTTGGAGGCATTAGCGTAGCACCGCTACGGTTATGCCGAAAACTAAAGTGAAACGACTGATTTTGAAGCAGTTTCAGGTCACAACACCTGTGCGCCGTGGCGTAGATAGGCTAATGCATATTCCGGGATTATAAATCTCATTCATCCTTTAATCTGCTGACATTGCCTTCTTCGATGTGGAAGTAGGCAATGTCTGCATTGATATCTTGCATGATTTTTTTGGTACGCTCGGGACGGGCATCTGTTATGAATAGTTGGCCAAACGCATGATCGGCTACCAGGTCCATCATCTTGCCAATCCGAAAATCATCCAGCTTATCAAAAATATCATCCAGCAATAGCAGAGGCTTGGTCCCCGTCTCCTCCTTAAAAACCTGAAACTGCGCAAGCTTGAGCGCGATCAGAAAGGACTTTTGCTGGCCTTGGGAGCCAAATTTCTTAAGAGGATAGCCGTCAATGGTGAACACAAAATCATCCTTATGAATACCCGCATTGGTACGTTTTAGTAGGAGGTCTTTTTTTAAACAGTTGTGGAAGTGGTTTTCAAAGTCTGATTGACGGACCTGGCTTTCATAGCGGATCGCTACTTGCTCCCGATTGCCCGAGATTTCTTCATAGTGGTGGAGTAAAAAAGGCTTGAAGCGATCAATGAACGCTTCCCGCTCTTGGAAGAGCCATTTGCTTAGCCCAATGAGCTCTAGATCGTAGGGTTCCAAAAGACTTTTGTCCATCCGATCTTGTTCTGCAAATTGTTTGATCAAAGCATTACGTTGCTTAAGAAAGTGCTGATAGCGCATCAGCTGTAGGAGATAATTTTTATCGAGTTGGGAAAGTAAACTGTCAAAGAATTTGCGACGCTCCTCACTACCTTCCTTGATAAGTGTAGTGTCATCCGGAGCGATCATCACTACAGGCAAAAGGCCAACGTGCTCGCTCATTTTGTCATATGCCTTACCATTATTAAGCACCTGTTTTTTCTTTTTGGCTTCGAGGATACATTGGATTTCTACCGTTTTTCCTGCTTTTTCAAAATGGCCTTTCATCGAAAAAAAAGATTGGTCATGCTGGATGTTTTGCATGTCCACTGAATTAAAGGCACTTTTGGTGAGGGAAAGGTAGTGTATCGCATCCAACAGATTGGTTTTGCCACTGCCATTGATGCCTAGAAAGCAATTGATTTCTCCACTGAAAGCCACCTGAGCCTTTTCATAATTTTTGAATTGGATCAATTGAAGGTGCTTTAAATGCATAGTGGACAGTTTGCTTACTGGTGAATAGTACAAATGTAAGGAGAAGTGTGTTTTATGAAAGCACTTTTAATAGGAGTCATGGGGGCTGTTTTGGTCAGTAGGTCCAAAAAAGGCTGAAAACCAATAACTTATTCAGCGTTATCATGGTGTGAAAAAATAATTTAAACTTGCTCTCTCTATTTTTCAAATTAATGAGGTAGTGATTTTCAATATGTTTTTTTCTGATTTAGGCAAAAAATACCTTTTTTTGCTTACTTTAAACATGTTCACCTACAACCACACACTTTGGCTTGGATTTTGAGCCACTATATTTATAATGAAACAATTATTGACTAAAACCTTCTGTTTACTAGTAGTTGGAATGATCCTTTGTGGCTCTTCGGCATGGGCACAGCGTCAAGATGCTGAGGAAATAGCGATTTCTATCAAAGCTGGCTCCAGCAAAGACTTGGCTGTCTACTTCGACAGGAATGTTGAGCTTAGTATTAATGGAAATGAAGGTGATTATTCTAAAAACCAAGCAGAGTTGGTCATAAGGGATTTTTTCAAGAAATTTCCTCCTAGTGATTTTGATATTGTACACAAAGGTTCGTCCGGGAGCCAGATAGAATATTTTATCGGTACTTATGATACTACTGGTACAAAATTCCGTATTTTGATAAAGTGTAAAAAGGAAGGCGGCGGCAGCTCTATTTACTCAATGGACATCACGAAGGAGTAACCGTCCACCAACGCAGCAATTCTGTAAAATCCGCGTGAAGTTGTCTACATGAAGAGGGGCGCTTTGTCGATTTTTCTTATTTTTACGGAGTGAAAGAAAACTACCTAACACGAGAAAATCTAGAGGCTTTTATCCAGTCAGCCTTTAAGGAAGATGTGGGAGAGGGAGACCATTCTACCCTAGCGGCCATTCCCAGAGGAAAGGAAGGCAGTGCACAATTACTCATCAAAGAAAATGGTATCATTGCCGGTTTGGAATTGGCTGAACTCATCTTTCATTCGTATGACAAGGAGCTGGAAGTGCACAGGCTGTTGGAAGATGGTCAGGAAGTAAAAAGCGGGGATATTGGGCTCACGGTGTCAGGGAATGCTGCTTCCATCCTTACGACCGAAAGGCTTGTTCTGAACTGTATGCAGCGCATGAGCGGTATCGCTACCAAGACGAACAAGTTGACACAGCTCATTTCCCATACCAATGCCAAGCTGTTGGACACGCGAAAGACGACGCCAAACTTCCGTATGCTTGAAAAATGGGCCGTGGCGATAGGCGGAGGCGAAAACCATCGCTTCGCACTCTATGATATGGTCATGCTCAAGGATAACCATATTGATTTTGCCGGAGGTATTGAGTCCGCTATATCAGCCACTAAAAAATACCTTAAAGAAAACCTGCTCGACCTTAAAATCGAGATAGAAACAAGAAATCTTGAGGAAGTAAAAGAAGTAGTCTCCTTAGGAGGGGTGGACGTTATCATGCTGGACAATATGGACTATGATATGATGCGGGAGGCAGTAAGGATCATTGACGGAAAAATGCTGACAGAAGCTTCAGGTGGCATTACCGAAGATACACTTGTTGACGTGGCCGAGTGCGGTGTTGATTATATTTCGGTAGGAGCCCTGACCCACCATGTCAAAAGCATGGACATAAGCCTTAAGGCGTATTGATATTTTTCTGGAAACTACGAAAACACCATGAAAGTCGAAAAGCAATTTATACAATGTCTGGTCGTTCACAAACCTGATGAGGGCTACCGGTTGAGTCACCAGATTCACCAAGTATGTGAGGATGCCAAAACTGTGGCCGTTTTGCCCTCTTGGGATGAAGCAATCCAGTATCTCGCAGAGAACGGAAAAGCAGATGTAATTTTTGGAAGCTATGAGCTGACCGATCTCCACCCTTCTGTTTTTGACAAAATGAACAAATTTATCCCTGTGGTGTTTACTTCTTCCAAGCCTTTCGTAACAGAGAAAGCCTTTGCACTCAATTGTCTTGATTTTATCAATGATAATTGCTCAGACGAGCGACTGACCAAGACCTTCCAAAAGTTCAAATTACTTTATCCCAAAGAAAATAATAAGGAAGCCAAGGAAAAGAACGTATCCGCTGATGTTGGTCAATCAAAGAAAACAAGGTTTTTGGTTAAATCCGGTGAACAGCTTTTCCAAAAAAACCAAGAGGATGTAGCCTTCTTTTTGGCTGATGGAGGGCAGACCTACTTAGTGGAAATGATAAGTGGTGAACATTATTTGGTAAGCAACAAACTGATGGACTTGGAAGAACAACTCGATCCCAGCCAGTTTTTTAGAATCAACCGTAGTATCATCATCAACGTAAAAGCCATCGGAGCCATCAAAAAACACCTGAATAGCCGGCTCAAAATAACGCCCAAAGTAGATTTTAACGACGAGATCATCGTCAGCCGCGAGAAGGTAAGTAAGTTCAAAAAATGGGTAAATCAGTAATAGTGGAATAAAGGATCAAGCGGAAAAGGAGGGGGTTGGAGCTAATAGAACGCTGATGGTGCAGATGATTAAGGTTTGCGCTGATTTTTTGCTTAAACTGGAAAAGCCAAGTTGTATAACAAAAGCCCTGAAAGGGCATGACATCCATAGCCATGGGCAAGGCCCATGGTGAACATCAAAAATCATCTCTTTGTTTTCGGCAATCATTTTCCTAGCGCTTATAAATTCACGCTAAAACCCAATACATATCCAACCCGAGTTCAACCCGGATTCAATGCCGTTTAGTTAGTTTGTATCTGGAAAATATGGGTTCTATATTTTTTCCTTGGGCAGTTATTTTTCTAGCTAAATTCCTAGGTGTTTTTCATCCCTTTACCTTTGTTACTTTTTTGCTTCAGGTCAAAAAAGTAACCAAAAAACCCCGCCGCTGTGCATCTATTGGCCTAAAATTAAAACCTCCCCTCATGCAGGCAAACTCCTCCTTTTTAGCAGCCAACATTCTTTTTGGCCAGCATTTCGTCAAACAAGCCTGCCTTTTTGCCCACCCGCTTTTTAATTTCTTAACGCCCAATACCTGCAAGGCGGATTCAGTTAACAAGTCCCAAAAAGGTGTTGTTTCCATATTACGGCCCTTGGTATGCCTGTTTTCCAGCCGATGGTGGAGGCCGTTAAGAAAGGGAGTTGGCTCGCGTCGTGGAACAGCGAGACCCACTGCCTTTTAGGCCGTAGCCATCGGGTGGAAATTAAAATGGGTGACGGATCTCGGTCGCAGGGTAAATCCATGTTCCATTTTAAAAGGCATACCACCGGCCTAGATTTTTTTCTTTCTTTTTTCATCAATGGAAAAAAGGAAAAGGATAAAATCCACCAAGATGCTCCGGTTTCCCCAGCCAAAGTCAATCAAAAAAAGGACTTTTAGGTATATGAAAAGAAGGAAATCCCCTTAACTAAACGGCATTGAGTTAGGAATCGTAGTGAGAGCTGAAATTGCAAGAAAATCAGTTAGTTTGGAGGCATTAGCGTAGCACCGCTACGGTTATGCCGAAAACTAAAGTGAAACGGCTGATTTTGAAGCTGTTTCAGGTCGCAACACCTGTGCGCCGTGGCGTAGATAGGCTAATGCATATTCCGGGTTAAATATTCCCCAAGACCTTATTCAGCAAACTGCAACTTCACCAAATTGGCATAAAATCCGCCTTCCTGTGCGGCCAAATCATCATGGCTACCTTCTTCTACGATTGCTCCATCCTTCATGACATAGATCCGGTCCACTTTACGTATAGTGGCCAATCGGTGGGCAATGACAATCGTCGTACGGTTTTTCATCAATTCGTCCAAGGCTTCCTGCACCAAAGCCTCTGACTCGGCATCCAAGGAGGAGGTGGCTTCATCGAGTATCAAGATGGACGGGTTTTTCAGAATGGCCCGGGCAATGGCGATACGCTGTCGTTGGCCACCTGAGAGTTTGATGCCCCGCTCGCCGACCAAGGTGTCCAAGCCTTCGGGGAATTTACCGATAAACTGCCATGCATTGGCCTTTTGGGCGGCTTCAATGATTTCTTCTTCAGAGGCAGTTGGTTTGGCGTAAGCGATGTTTTCCCGGATACTTCCCCCAAAGAGCAACACTTCTTGGGGAACGATCCCAATATTGGAGCGAAGTTGCTTGAGGTTCCAGTTTTTGATCGGTTTGCCGTCAATGGTGATTTCGCCGAAACTGATCGAGTAAAACTTCATCAAGAGCTGGATGATAGTGGATTTCCCTGCACCCGAATGACCAGCCAAAGCGATCTTATCGCCAGACTTAATGGATAAGTTGACATGCTTCAGCACATCCGCTTCGGGTCTGGTGGGGTAGTTAAAGCTGACATCATTGAAAGCAACATCACCTTTGATCGCCACTTCCTGATAGTCCGCCAAGGATTCTTCTGGGCTTTCGTCCAAGATCTCCAGCACGCGTTCTGACGAGCCGATGGCCTTTTGTACTTGCCCATAAATATCGCCCAATCCAGCAATAGAGCCTCCAATAAAAGTCGTGTACAGCACAAAGGACACCAAGTCACCAATGCTCATTGCGCCAGTGCTTACCATCATGGCACCGTACCACATGACAGCCACGATCCCTCCAAACAAGGCAAAGATGATGAAGGAAATAAAAGCACCTCTAAATCCGGCCGCTTTCAGTGCTACTTTCACCACTCTGTTCAGTCCTTTTTCGTAACGTGCCGCTTCATAGGCTTCCCCGGCAAAGGACTTTACGGTGCTGATGGATTGTAAGGTTTCTTCTACGATGACATTGGCAGAGGCCAGTTCATCTTGGGTTTCTTTGGAGAGTTTTCGGATAAATTTACCAAAAACCATGGCGATGATCACCAAAACCGGGAAAGTGGCCAGCATAAACAGCGTCAACCGTGGAGTGGTCACAAAGAGGAAAACTGTACCCGCCAATAAAGTAATGATCTGCCTAAAGAGCTCCGCCAAGGTGACGGAAAATGTATCCTGCAGCAAACTGACATCAGAGGTAATCCTACTGATGAGTTCACCTGTGCGCCGTCTGTCAAAGAAGCTCATCGGCAGGTGGACCAATCTATCGTAAAGCGAAAGGCGGATATCGCGCATGGACCGCTCACTTACCAAGGCAAACAGCCAAACCCTGAAAAAGGAGAATACACTCTGTACGAATAGGATTCCGACAAGCACCAAGGCGATGGTGTTGATATCCGAAAACATCCATTCCTTGCCCTGGGCCACGTCGATAAGCTTACCGGCGACATACGGAAAGGCCAATAGTGTAAGGCTCGAAAACAACAGGAAGATCAATCCTACCGTGAAAATTCCTTTGTACGGCAAGACAAAATTAAAAATGCCAATCAGCTTACTGAGGTTTTTCTTGTTCAGCTTCCTCTTTTCGTGTTCTTCCAGTGCTTTTTTCTTCTTTGCCATATCAGGTGGGCTACGTGTTCATTTGCGGCTACAAATGTACAAGATTTGGTTTATAAATGATAACGTTCGCTATATCAATAGAAAATGCGGAGCCAGTCGGTAAATGCTGTATGTACCTACGCTCTATTTACCTTTTCGGATGAACAATGCACCAATTCTTTTGAAGAATTTTTTCTCCTTCTCCCAGAAAAAAGAAAACTGGCCAAACAGAAAACCATAGGCCAGCAACATGATCTGGTAAAGTGGTAAGATAAGCAGCAGGTACAATACCGTTTTCCAAAAGCCTCCTGAGGACATATCCACTCCCAATAAATCGAAAATCGGCTGCTTGATAAACAGCACCGTAAATCCCGTACAGGCAAATGCCAAAAGCACCAGTAGAACTTGCCAGATGCTCTTGAGTTGCCATTTTTGTTGGAGTCTTTTCAGGAAGCCTTTTTCATTCATGCTACATTCTCTTCATTTGGACAAGGCAAATTATCCATAATTTAATCAAATGATCAATATACAAATTATATTGGTTCTACTTTACAGGCTAGCCGCATATAAAAAAAATGATTATCCGTGATTTTGTACCTATTGGAGCAATTGCAAAATTTAGGGAGAGCAAAGAGGCAGGCTTGCCTAGCGGTCTAGACAGGTTTGACGAAATGCTGGTCAAAAAGGTGAATGACAGCTGAAGAAGGTTTACCTGACTTTAGATAGGAGGAATTTTGCCTTAAATAAAAAAACCTCCCCGATCACCGGAATACCGGCTCGGGAAGGCTTTTGTTATCATTAAACCATTTTAATCAATAAGAATACCTCGATGGCTCTGCCTCGGGTAGTTTATTTTTTATTCAGCAAGTGGGTCAAAGGTGCCATCGCCGCTAAAGCTATTCCACCCTACAGTTTGCTCGAGATAAGGCGAAGAGCTAAGTACATCTTCATTTAGTCCGATGAAATAATACTCTGGATACCAGCGAAACTCCCAGTTATTATTGGTTGGATCCAAGTCATCTTTGATCTGAACTTCATAATAATTGTCATAGAGGTAATCCAGGTATTCCTCTTCTGTTTCTATACCGTCTGGATATTCCTCAGGAGAACGATCAATAATGGGAACATTGCCATCAGCATCAGCGATCATAGGATCAACTTCACCATTGTATGGATTTCCCGCTTGATCTTTAACCACCACATATATACCCATTCTTCTCATCCCATTGATTGGTTCGAAGCCCAATCTCTGAGCATATCCAAACTCATCGTCCATCAACAACCATCTTCTCAGGTCCCAAAACCTTCTGCCTTCAAAGGCAAACTCTACTTTGCGCTCTTCTATTACTTTTGCAAATGCCTGGTCTTTGCTCAATCCCGACCCCAGACCATAAGTACCGTCAAGGTTCTCTACGCCTGCACGCTCCCTTACTTCCATGATGGCATTCAATCCCTCTTGGATATTACCAATTCCAACGGCAGACTCTGCGATATTCAAGACCACCTCTGCAAATCGGATCTCCATGATATCCGTACCACTAAATGCAAAATTATCTGAGCTAGACGCACTTGGGTTAGTGGACTTTTTCATGTATATCCCACTTGAATTGGTTCCATTGGTTTCCGTAGTTTTGTTGGGAGTTTCATCACCCTCAGCACTGTACCACCTATAGCTCCAGTGTCTATAGTCACCATCTTCATCGTACGGCCAGAAGGCACCATTGAATGCGAAGGTATGGTAAAACCTAGGGTCTCTATTACGGTAGAAATGATTGAGATCATATTCATAGTTTGGCGACTCATCGATCGGGCGTCCATCTGCCATGGGAAAGGAATTGACCAGCTGTATAGTCGGCTCCATCCTGCCATCCCCTCCAAGGTTCCGTGGACGGCAGGCTTTTTCCCAACCATTATTTTTCTTGATTTGATCTGAAGAGGTATCATTAAATCCATAGATCATTACTGCTTCAGGATTATCCACTTCTTCAAACCACATCTTGCCCCAAGCTTCACCGTTTTCAAGGTTTCCTTTTTTGTACAGGCCAAAGCCATTTCCTTCAAGGATACTCCTAGCCTCTATTGAAGCATCATAGGCCATTTGCCATCTGGAAGCATCTTCATTTCTGTTAAATAGTGGGCTGGCCCATGTCACCAAAACACGGCTCTTGAAGGCCGCTGCAGCTCCACTGGTAATCCTGCCCCAGTCGTCTCCAGACCATCTTCCTGGCAATAGCTCCATCGCCATGTCCAGATCTGCCACGATCTGCTCGATACATTCTTTCGTGGTGCTCCTAGGTACTTGGGTCTCATCAGCATCTGCTATAATCGGATTCTGAGGTTCCAATACTAAAGGCACCCCGCCATAAAGCTTCACCAAATCAAAATACTGCCAAGCTCTCCAGAAGTACATTTGGCCCTTTAGTTCATTTCTCAACTCTTCGGGAAGCCCATGTTGGTCAATTTCTGACAAAAAGAGATTAATCTCTTTCATACGGGTCCAGGTATTGTTTCTAATGCTGGTACCCATGCGCTCTCCAAAATATTCCAAGGCGTGGTCTTCCGTAAAGGATATCTGGGAATACTCCTGGTTCAAGGCACTTCTACCAGGCATTTCATCGGTGTTTTTTGAAAACTCAAAACCTCCGAACAAATCCCATATCAAGTTCCTTCCATTATCGCTAGGGGAAAACAGGTAGTAAACATAATCCACATACGCTTGCGCCATATGGGGATCCTGAAAAACCTCTTCGTTCACACCTGTCAGGTCCTGCTTTTCTTCCAAGAAATCATCATTACATCCGGATAGCACCAAAAATCCCAGTGCCAGTGTCCATATATTTTTAAATTTATTCATCGCTCTTTAATTTTTTGGGTTAATAATCAAACTACAGGGAAAGGTTTAGGCCCAAAGAATAGGTTCTTAACACCGGATAATTATCCCATGACCCTCCAACAGAGCTTTTATAGCTGAACGGGTTATAGAAATTCACCGGGTTAAGGATATTAAAATAGATTCTAGCACTGCTGATTTTAAGTTTGTCCGCCACATGCTTGGGAAGACGATAACTCACATCCACATTCCTCATAGCCATTCTGAACCCACTGATTCTCCAAAATTCCGACCTAGGGGTCAAGCTTATGTCCTCCCAGTATGGATTAGGAAACTTGCCTGTTGGATTGAGTTCTGGATCGTAAATATCTCCCCAGAAGGCTGGGACACTTTCATAGGAATCTCCGATTTCTTGTTCCATGGCATCTCTGGCATCATATTCAGACCATCCACCAAACGAACCTGCAATTACTGCATTCAAGCTAAACTGCTTATAACCCAGCTTGATGGTCATGCCATATCCGTAGTGATTGGATTCCCTTTTGGCCAATTGAACTTGGTCGTTATCGTCAATAATCCCATCAGGCTCTGCAAACGTACCATCTGACTGCAATTGGCCCCTCACGTCGCGATAGTAAAGCATCCCGGGCTTAAGCTCATCTACTACAGTACCAAACACCTGGGTGATGTCATATTGCTCGACGTAAGCATCGATATCCTCTTGGCTTTTGAACATTCCCAAGTAGTCCATTCCCCAAACACCCCTATCTGTCGAAGCGTTAGGCTGAGCATTCCATGGATATAAAACATCGATCTCATTGAAGTTGCTGACTTTTACTTTGTTGTCATACCAAGAGAAACGACCATCTATACCGTAACGGAAATCTCCCACTTGGTCATCCCATCCTACAGATAATTCATACCCAAAGAAATCAATTTCACCAAAGTTTTCAGCAGCCACCGTTCCCCCAACAGTTACAGGAACATTTCCTGTACGCTCCATCAAGAGGTTGGTGCCTTTGTTATAAAACGCTTCCACCGTAGCAGAAAGTCGACTATTAAGGAACCTGGCATCTATACCAAAGTTATTTTTGAAATCATCACTCCAAGTTGCATTCCTGTTAGGGGAAGACTCCATCTTCATCCCGATTCCAGCATCGTTATCGCCACCAAATACGGCACCTTTGCCATTTTGGAAAGTATAGCGTTGTCTCCATTGCCAAGCTTTGGTATCATCCTTTCCAAGGAGGCCGGCGGAATACCTAAACTTCAAGAAATCTATCCAAGAGGCCGTAAAAAAGTCTTCATTGGAAATGATCCACCCAGCTGATAAGGAGTAAAATTTACCCCAGTAATTTTCTGGAGCGAATTTGGTAGACGCATCGGATCGGAAAAGAAACTCCGCCAAATATTTATTGGCAAAACTGTAATTCATCCGACCGATATAGCCCAAGGATCCAGATTCAGAGCCTCTGGTCCAACCATCTATTTCACCAAATGCCGAACTAAATTGCCCATTGGTAAAGCTGGCAGGTTCTTCCTTCCTTACCCATTCATTGGAACTCTCTGCCTCAGCACGTTCTATACTGAACAATGCACTGACAGAATGAAGGCCAAAATCATTGGCATAGTTTACTGTAAAATTGGTTTGGGTAGAAATGAAATTGTCATTGGAATAATAAAGCCGGTCCCCATTTTTATATTCCCTGCTTCCTGAAACTTCTGCTCCATCATAAATATGACCATACTCTCCTAATCCATCAAATTGGTACAATGTATACCGCGTACCTACTTGGGTGCCCCTGCTGCTTCCCATGTTTCTGCCATAAGAGATCCTCGCCTTTAAGCCTTCCAAGAAGGGCATTTCATACTCTGCAAACAGGTTTACACTCATATTCATATCGGTATCTGTCGCCAAGTTGTCCAGCTTCTGAATTTCGAAAAAGTGGTAATCACCTGTACCACCATCCGGCAGATCCACGGGATAACCATCGACATAAGGGGGAATATAGCGTGGAGTTAATAACAGGTTCTTATAATCGTTTTCGTCATTTTCACCGCCGATTTTGTTAAAGGTTTTGGTCTTGTCGGAATAATACCCTGCCACTTGCAAGCCTGCCTTGAGCCCATCAGCCACTTCGATATCTGCCCCAGCACGGAAGTTCCATCGATCATAGTCCAGTGTACTCATATTACCTTCTTGGGTGAAGTAAGAAGCACTAGCAAAATAATTGGCCTTAGCTGTTCCTCCACTTACATTTAAGTTATGACGCATGTTAGACGCTGAAGACCACGCTTCTTCTAACCAGTCATAATTGATGGTCCTGAAATGATCAAGCTCGTCCTGTGAAAATACAAACTCCCTAAAATCACCATCATCACTTTCTCCTGAACCATTAGGCCCATTCATTATATTATAGTACATCCCAAAATCATAGGCACTGAGCATTTTGGTTCTATAAGCTTCGTCATTGACACCATAAGAACCACTATAGCTAAATCTTGGCTTTCCATCTCTGCCTCTCTTGGTGGTCACGATGACAGCACCATTAGCACCTCTGGAGCCATAAATAGCAGCTGATGCATCTTTCAAAAATGAAATACTTTTAATCTCAGCAGGATCCAAATTGTTAAATCTAACATTATCATTACTACCATCAGCAGCAATCTGGATCACTCCATCAATCACGTACAGGGGAGAGTTATTTCCACCATCCTTAGAAAAAGACTGAGGATTTCGAATGGTCAGGGAAGCGGCTGTACCTGGACGGGTATTTCCTCCACTTACGCCTACACCCAATACCCTACCTGCCAAGGCTGCACTTAAATTGCCCGTAGGAAGGTCTTGGAATTCTTCTGGATCGATCGTTTCCACCGCACCAGTGAGGTGCTCTTTTTTTACTTCACCATATCCAGTAACGACTACTTCTTCTAAGGCATTATCGTCTAACTCCAAGGAAACGTTTATGACAGATTGGTTACCAACAACCACTTGCTGTTTGGTAAAGCCAATAAAGCTAAACTGCAGCGTAGCTCCTTCTTCTACATCCAGTGAATACTTGCCATCTGCATCCGTAACAGTTCCCTTAGAACTACCTACTACTGTCACTGTGGCTCCTGGGAGCGGGTCACCTTCTTCGTCGGTCACGGTACCGGTGATGGCCACCCTAGCTGCTGCACGGGTTACTTCGGCTTCATTGGTTGCTGCTGCCTTGACGCTGATGCGGTCATTTACCTGCTGGAAGGAAAGCTGGTGCGATCCCGCCAATTGCAGCAGTACACTCTCCAAGCTTTCATTGGCCACATTCAATGTCACTGGAGCCAATTTGCTGACCATTCCCTTGTTGTACACAAAGGAAAAATCCGTCTTGGCCTTCAAGGTCGCCAGCACATCCTCCATAGAGGCATTATTGACATCTAGGCTCACCATAATTTCATTTAGGTCTTTTGGGTCTTGGTCTGCATGCCCCTCAGCATGCAAGGTGCTGATCAAGAACACCTGCATTACAAACCCCACCAGGCATAGCCTGCCCAGGCTGTAAAGGCTGTATAACATTTTCTTCATAATCATTGGTATTTAGGTTAATTGTTAATGCTGTCGTTCGGGCACTTTATGCCCATACCATCAGCTTTTTCATTGGGATAAATTGTTGTATTGGGTTATGTTATCATACTGACGAATGCTATTTAAAATGTATCGAAACCTGTTTGTGATCAATGTTAAAATCAAAATCAAACGAGTAAGAAATGCTCTGAAGCACATTTTCCAGATTATCCCGGTGAAACTCCCCCGAGACCCGTAGCGAGGAAGGCTTTTGTCCTTCCGATTCTATCGTTACACCATACCACCTTTCCAGTGCTTTCATAACATTGGCAAATGGCTGGTCATCAAAATACAATGTCCCTTCTGTCCAAAGCAGCGCCGTGCGAGGGTCAAATTTCCCTTTGGCAAAAGTCCCTGCAGATGCCATTGCCTGCTCCCCCGGATCCAGATAAATTCGGTCTACTTCTGTATCGTCCTTGGGATGTAGCTCCACCTTTACTTTCCCTTCCACCAACTGCACTTGAGCTGCTTCCCCTTCAAAGGCGCTGACATTAAATGCCGTCCCCACCGCCTCGGTCATCAGCTCACCCGTGTACACCCTAAATGGCCGCAAGGAATCTTTGGCCACATCAAAATAGGACTCCCCAATGAGGGTAACATCCCGGTGACTGACCCCGAAATCCGTCCGATACCGAAGTGTACTCGCGGAATTCAGGATCACACTACTTCCGTCAGGCAAGGATACCTTCTTCTTTTCTCCAGGCAGGGCCTCCCGTATTATCCAGGCTACCTCTTCCTTACTTGCCGGTGAAGGCCCGCGGAACACTCCCAGATGGCTGAGAATAACAGCGCTCACCACCATGACCAATAAAATCATCGACACTTTTAACCAAACATATTGGTGGCTCCTGATGAAATAGTGCTCTCTGACCTTACCTTCGAGAGGCTGCTGATCGGGCAAATCAATGGCAGCACTGATCGTATCCAACAGTCTCGCCTGATCAGCCTCCTGCCACTCCTCGCCTTCTTCATTCTCCTCTTCCAGTGCCAGTAATATTTCCTTTGCTTCAAATAACATCGCCGAATCGCCGGGATGGGCCTTCAGCCAATTTTCCCAGAACAAACTCCTCGTATTCCCTTTGCTGAGCACCCAAGTGCGAAAGGAATCATCCTCTAGGAAATCTTCTATATGTCGAAATGATTTGTTCAAAATCTATTGCCCTTTAATCTAAAGGGGAGCATATGGCAAAATTCTCATCACCATTTTGTAAGAAAAATTTGATTTTTGCGGAAAATTTAAAATTTTCACCTCTTCATTAATATTTGTACTGCTCAAACAGGCTACTCATTAAAAAATCACCAACTATTTTGTCTGAAACTGTACACGCTCACGCATAGAAGCCTTGAGCACTTTGATAGATTTAAAGATCAGGTTATACAATGCCTCCACGCTGATCCCCATCATCCCTGAAATTTCCTTATAGGTCAAATTGGCAAAATACCTAAGATAAACCGCCTCCCGTTGTCGCTCTGACAAGTTTCTGATAGCCCTATACAGTTTCTGGTTGGACTCAATTTCACCTTGCTGCGCAATGACACCTTCTAAGTAAGAATCCTCCATCATGTGGCCAGACGCAAAATAATCCATTGGCTCCTGCACTCTCAACCTAGACAGCTTTCTGATAATTTCCCTTCTGAAAGCCGTAAAGAGATAAAACTTAATGGACTGGTCTATGCTGGTAGTTTTACGCTTGTTCCAAAGGTCCAAAAACACATCCTGGATGACATCTTCCACTACTTGCCGGGCAGTAGTAAATTTCTGACCGTATCGAAAAAGATCCTTGGAATACAGGTTAAATGAATAGCCAAAAGCTTTCCTGTCATCCGCCGAAATCAGCTTCCATAATTGCTTGTCATTTAGTCCTTCATAATTCATTGCTTCTGGGTTTTGATTCAGCATGGTCTCTTCTGACCCCATCCTACACTTCAGATCAAGCGGCAAGACTCTTAGTTGAAAGAACTACAGTTCATTGGGTTTTTGTAGCTAATACAAAGTTATTTTCCTCCAATAAAAAACCTCCCTGTACTTACCTGCTGCCACAAGCATGCTTCCGCTTAAATGCAATTTTTTCCAGAAATCATAAAACTTGTAGGTTGCTTCAGCTGATAATCAAGCCCATGGGTGCCAGTGCGGTTCAGGGTTTGTAGCGCTGTTCGGGATTTGTAATCTCGAACTGGGATAATGGGGATTTGAAATTCCCTAGGCCATTTTGTGAATAGCACAGCCATCAATATGGATATAAACTCAGTAGGATTATAAACCTAAAGGAAGCCAAAGGCAGGCTTGTCTAGAGCCAAATAGGGCTTAGGGAGAGATTTGAGGGTCGGACCGCCGCGGCGAGTTGCCACACCCTTTTCCAACCCATATCCTCCTAAAAAGGGCCTGCCTGGGCAGACCGGTTCGTATGACGTTTTTAATACTAAAAATAAGTCGAGATCAGGTTGGTAGGTTTTCAACAACTTACATGCATTAGCCTGTGGGCTATGGTTGATTACCAAGCCCTTAAAAAATCTCAGATTCTCAAACTAAAAGCCTACAACCCTTCCTTCCACCGAGGGTACTCCTTCTCCAACAAAGGCCCAGCATAATTGCCCAGATAGCTATAGCCTACACGCCGCTCATATTCGATGTCTTGGAGCCGGCTTTTTTTGATACCATCACGGCCGACAAAAATTGGCTGCTGCGTCTCCAAATCATAAAATCGTGCCCATAGCGGTGATGCCCCAGGCTGATCTACCACTTTCAGGTCATAGCCCTTTGCCAAGCTGGCATCTTGTACCTTTTTGATAGCCGTATCCTCAATTTTATGATCTTCAAACCACGCTATGGCGCTTTCTACAGCGGTGACCACTTCAGGGCTTGGATTAGGAAACTGCATCAGGTAACGCACGATATTGACACTCTCCGATCCACTGAGGGAGGGAAGCTCATAGGCCCGGGCCTTAGCGGGAGCTAGGCTGACCTCATCATGCTGGGCACACCAGATGGTACGTTGGCCATCGACCTTTACCTGTGTCGCCAAGATGATTTCGAGGCCTTTATCGATAGCTTTTTTTGCAGCGATTCTCCTTTTGGCATCCACAAAACCATAGGGCGCACTTGCATCTCCCACCTCTCGGAGCAATCGCATCACACCGATCATGGCATTGTCGTTATAGGTGATATGCTGATAGTAACCCTTGCGGATAGGATAATACTGCGGCCAGCCACCATTTTCATACTGTGCTTCCAGGAGGTAGTCGATGCCTTCTAGAAAAGCTGTTTTGTATTTTTCCACTTGCGTAGCACGGTACACTTTCCCCAAATACGTTAGTTGCGAAATAGTCGCTCCATTATCAATGGTCGTGCCTTTATCTTTCTCCTCTAGCAGCTGCTCCTTTTCATTTTTGCTGAGCGGACTTGCCATGTCGATGTTTTTATACCAGCCACCATTTGCGTGCTGATAGAGCAGTACATTATTGGCAATTCTCTTGGCCTCATCAGTGCTATACCAAGCTTGGTCTTGTCGCTGGGCGGCTCGCCAGGACAAGGGCTTTTCACTTTGGGCCTTCGCCGCTGTGAAAACGGCCAGACAACAGGCCACAGTGATAAGGATGGTTTTCGATAAGTCTTTCATCATTTCAAGTAAGTTGGAGTTTCCCAGTCTTTTGGCTGCTGTGGTTGGGTATTGTCGAAGTAAATGCTATCGGTCAAGTCGCCTTTGGTCTGAGTGTAAATCTCACCGCCTGGCACATGAAAAACCGCGTCTTCAAAGACCACATTCCTCGTATCCAAAAACTTCATCAACGAATCCTGACTGGTGACCTCGACATGCTTAAATGTCAAATTTCTGGCATCATCGGCATTGAAAAACTTCTTGCTGTCTTTGACCAGTACGTTTTCCATGTGCAGGTTTTCCAAGGGCGATTCTGGAATCCCATTGATATTGACAAAGGTGGAAGCTGTCTCCACCAAGATATCCTTGATCGTGATGTCCTTAAACTTAGGTGTCAGTTCATTGACCGCTCTAAGTGGTTTTCTTTTGGCCAAGTCTCCCACATAAAGCTCTTGCCCGAGCATATCCCAGCGAAAAGCCGTCTGGCGAAGGTTCATCCTTAGCCTTTCATAATAGAGGTTCTGGCCTCCACCACCCCTTGGTCGACGGGTCTTGAAGCGGATGCCAACGCCTGTATTGTCAAAGACACAGTCGTGGATGTAGAGGTTGTTGATTGTTCCTGCCGTCTCACTGCCAATGGTGATCCCTCCGTGCCCCTCTTTTGCCAGGCAATAGCGCACTACCACATTCTCTGTCGGTTTGTTCACGCGGATACCGTCCTTGCCGCGCCCTGCTTTCATCGTGAAGCAATCATCGCCGTTATTTAACGTAGAATACTCGATCAGAACATTTCTGGAAGACTCTATGTCTATGCCATCACCACGGGGAATGCCCACGGAGTTGACCGTCACGCCACGGATGATCACCCCGTCACAGTACACGGGCACGATATTCCAAAATGCCGTCCGCTCCAAGGTCACGCCTTCGATATAGACATTCTTACAATCAGTAGGGGAAATGAACATGGGCAAGAAAATGGACTCACCATTGTAGCCTTCATAGACACGCTCTTCCACCGGCTTATCGATGGGCACAAATTTCTCCGTAACATCTTCGGTCATCATCTGCTCCTTCACAGGTCCTTCCTCAGGGCCATACAGCGTGCCCTTTCCGGTAATGGCGATATTTTCTTGCTGATAGGCATAAATGCAAGCACCCAGAGACATCACTTCCACCCCTTCATGCCGGGTAAATACGGCAGGCCTAAAATCCTCCAACTGACCACGAAAGTACAGCTCAGCACCTTCTTCCAAATGGAAATTGACATTGCTCTTCAGGCTAATTCGACCAGTCTTCCACTTTCCGGCAGGCACCACCACCTTACCACCACCTTGAGCACTGACCTCATCGATAGCTCCTTGGATGATGCTTGTCGCCAATTTCCCTTCTTCAGCACCTTGCTCGTGGATATCAATGGTCAACTCCGGAAAAACAGGTTTTTTGAACTCGGGCATGGCAAACGGAGCCTCCACAGGGGCGATTTCCTTGGGTAAGTTGGATGCTCCCACTTGATCTTTGGTCATCAAGCTATCAAGGGAAAAATAGGAAGGTGGTTCTTTACTGGCCTCTCCTGAGCAGCCTGCTAGCAACACGATCAGGAATAATAAAAAAGCCGTTTCCTTTAGGATCAGTTTCATGGTCATTTTTGAGTTATTGGGTGTCCTATGATCCATCAAATTAGGCATCATAAATTCCCCTGCCATCCTGCCGTATCCTGAATTATAATCTACAATCCCTTCCGCACACCCCTCGATCCCCTGATAGGGGAAGGACCAACGCTCGGTAACCAGCAAGCAGTAATCAGTGATCGGCGGGATGCTAAACTAACAGTTGCCTGTCGTTCGTGGACAGTGGACAACAAACCTTAAAACATTACAACCTTCCAACATTAAAACCTTAAGGCTTATAAGCTGAATTCATGAAAATTTTCTGTGCGTCTTTTTGGGCCATCAGCTTCACCAAACCGATATCCTTTTTTTCAGCATAGGCGTCCACGATGTTCCAACCGACCCATCTGCCCACTCTTCCTGGGGCATCCGGGCTGATCACATCGGTAAACGGCGCTTCACCCGTGTACTTCCTTACTTCAAAAGGATTGGTCTCATAAATGGCCTCCTGCTCAATCAGCTTTGTCCAGATAAAGTCTTCATTTTCATAACATGCCGCCAACTCTTCCGGTGTGTAGCCTATTATCTGCTCTTCTGGTGTACAGGGAAGTATCGCTTGGGTAAAATGGTAGGCTTTACCATAAAACATCATCTCTGCCAATAGCGAATTGTCTTCAAGGTCGGTAGCATTATACCTTGAGGAAATGGCCGTGACGATCATAGGCACCAAATGAGCTCTATTATACCGACTGGTCATGTACTCTGGAAGGTCCGGTGGCTGAAAGCGGTGATCAGAAGGCAGAAAATAATCCAAGCCTATAACGATCATCTCCCTATCCATGTACAAATCAGTCGTAAACCCACTCACAAAAGTGTATACCTTTGGCACCTCAAAATCAGGATAGTAATATTTAATATGCTTAAAAGCATTGAGCAAGTCCGTCTCAAGTTGGTCAATGGAAGGGTAGTTGGCACTGACTTCTTGATAAAGCTCCTGCATTAAAGTGTCTTTTGGAATACCATATAGGGTGTTGACCAAGTGTTCCTTACTGGGATATAGATCATCCCTCAGGTATACTTCAGAAAAATAAGGATGTTCTTCCAGTAAGTAGGCAATATCTACTTCGCTCTTTGCTTCAAACAGCGGTAACTCCAATCGCTCTATTGAAAGTGTTAAAGGGATATTGCTCACCTCTTCAGAGATACCACAATCTTGCTGTTCTTGCTTGCATGAACAAAACAGGCTCAAAATAAGCAGAAATATTCCCGAATTTCTTTTCATCTGATGTACTTTTGCAAAAATAGAGTAAACAATTTGCTGCACAAAAAGGCCTTGCCCATAGTAGCTTAGTGTAAACTTAAGCATGGCTTTTGCGGTTATCCAAAAGAAAAGGTAAATAAATTTTCATGGCAAAAGGAACGTACCATCCGTTTTTTTCAATCATCCGCTACCTATATGCAGGATGCGCACTATTGTTCTTCGTAGGATGTGGAGAGGATGGAGATACACCCGACTATGCCCAACTCAGCATGATGGAATTTATCCGACAGGATCCCAACTTTACCATCTTTGCTGACGCCTTGGAGTTAACAGGCCTGAACGAAACACTGGATGCTGAAGCTCCCTTCACCTTGCTCCTGCCCAGCGACCAAGCGCTGGAAGACGCGGGGATTAGCTCCGTAGACGAGCTCTCCGCTGAGGAATGGGAGCGCAAGCTAAACTACCATATCACCCAAGGATCGCTCAACAGTGACGTACTGCTGGGATCCGTTCAGGAAAGTCTCTTACCGGGGTACTACTGGCTTATCAATGAAGCTGACGGTGCACTAGAAATCAATGGTGCGACCAAAATGCTCTCTGGCGACCTCTTCCTCAAGAATGGTGTCATTCATATATTGACCGGCTTCTTGGAACCTCAGGCACTTAACGTCACATTCATGGCCCAAAACAAAGGCTTCAACACCTTCGTGAAAGGATTATTCCAGACCGAGATGGATCAGGTGATCGAAGACCGGGAAGGTACCTTTACCATTTTTGCGCCAACAGACGAGGCCTTTTCCTCCTACTTTCAGGCCAACGGAATTACTGAAGAAGATTGGCTGGCCTTTTCACGGCTGGATGAGTTTATGCAATACTTTATCTTGGACAAAACGTTGGACAGTACACAACTGATAACTGAGGCCCTTATCCCGCTATCGGGCGACACGCTATATATCAATAATCAGGAAGGAGAGATTTGGCTCAATGGAAATGCTTCCCTTCAAGAAAAAAACATCCAAGGAGGCAATGGGCTTATCCATGGCTTAGACCAAGTCATCACCGCCCCGAGCAATCGCTTGCGACGGTTGTTTCCGAAAACACGCAAGGAAATGGCTATGCCGAATTTAAGGCAGCGCTGATTTATGCCCAATTATTAAGCACTTTGGAAGAAAATGACCCCATGACCATATTTGCCCCGGACAACGAAGCCTTTAAAAACTGGTACGAGCAGCTGGGTGTGGCCGGATATTATGAAGTGGACGAAACCCTACTCCGCGAAACTTTGCTTCACCACATGGCAATTGGCCGACATTTTACACAAGGCTTTATCCATGGAGAATTGCTATCTACCCCATTACAAGATGCGACCATTGAGATAGATACTACTGCCCTCTCGGTAAATGGGGCATTACTGGATCCCAACTATAGCAATCAGTTGGGTACCAATGGCGTGCTTCATGGCGTGCAGGCGGTATTTGATCGGCCTTGAATTTAGTTAATACCCGCTCGTCAAAAGTGATGCTTGCTGTTGGGGGACAGTGCGTTCCAACAGCCGCTTGTTGATGATCTCAGTGAATATTTCAGCTCCTTTTGGATTGAGGTGTGTATTGTCCAAGAAGTAGTGGGGGTTGTCCTCAAGCAAATGCTCGTAATTCCAGAACCACACGTCTTCGTCTTTCTCGAATTGGCTCAGGAACTGTTCCCTTCTGGCCTTGATTTCCTCGGTAGCAGCTTCATTGTTCAGGTGGAATTTTGGAGGAGAAACAAAGATCACTTGGATTCCTCTTTCTTTGCAAGTAGCGACCATCTCTTTTAGCAACCGCTCATTTTTCTGGTAATAATCATCATGAATGGTATTTTGGTACACCAAGCGTTTAAAGAGTTCTCCGGATGCCTTAAGCTGGACAGTATCATATTCGAAACTCCTAAATAGATTGTTATACGTGGACACTTTATAAACAAAGCCACTTTCATTAAAACGCTCGATATTCTCCTCATCCTCCATATATGCGCAAAAAAGCTTAACGTAAAACTTAAAATTTGCTGTGAGCAAAAAGTTGTTCTTAATCTCCGAAGGGTAATTTTTTATTCCATAGTAAATATTGAACAAGTGGTTACTTTCCCATTTTTGGTCATTATCATTCTCCATATACCCTAGAGACAGATCAAAAAGGACATAGTTAAGTTTAGGCAAACTCGGGCCGTACTTATCAAAAAGCATCAGGTTGGTATTGATGGCACTGGCCTCATGGGCCAGCGAGGCAGTCGGAATCTCTAATTCCAAAGGGTCGATACCTCTCCACGTATAGGAAGGTCCCATGATGAGGGCTTCTATTTCATCCTTATGAGCCGTCAGATAATCGCTTTTTGCCTGATAAATATTGTCACGAAGGTAAATTTCCATCGGAAAGAAAATCAAACCCAAAGGAATAGCAAAAGCAATGATATTGAGCAAAAACCTATTCATAGCGATTAAAATTGAAAGTACAGAAAATCCTGAGGCTGGCCACCATAATAAAAAACCGCGAACAATAGCCCATAATAAACACCCCACCTAACCATTTTTGGTATTGGGCTTCCTGACAGTTCCAGGCCATGCTCTTTCTCCCGCTGCAACCACTCTATCACCAAAAGCAAACCTATTCCTGCCAAAGCCCTATTTTCGGGCAGGAGCGGCACAGCAAAAATGGACCAATCAATCATGGAGCCCAAATAGGAGAAACATTTGGAAAGTGGCTGGATAAAGAAAAACAGTGCCAATAACGTAAAAGACATAAATGTCTTTACCATAAGTCCAAATTCCCCTAGACTAGGCAATAACTTTCCCGCTGCCACAGGGGTTTTGAATTTCTTTCTTCCCAGAAAGATAAACTGCATAAACAACAGTGAATGCAGCAAGCCCCATGTCAAATAGGTCCATGCAGCTCCATGCCACAAACCGGTCACTAAAAATATTATAAGGATGTTTCTGGCTACTTGCCATTTTCTGAATCCTTTCAGACGCCTCACAATATAATCCCGAAACCAAGTAAAAAGAGATATATGCCACTTCTGCCACAACTCTGGAATGCTTCTGGCAAAAATCGGATAATCAAAATTCTTCATCAGGTTAAACCCAAACAGCCTCCCTGTACCAATAGCGATATCCGAATAACCAGAAAAATCACAGTAAAATTGGAATGAAAACATAACCAGGCACATCAATAAAGTACTCGCGCTATGGTCTTGATAGTTCATTGAAATCGTATAGGTATATACCGCCAGGTTATCCGCCACCACGATCTTCTTAAAAAGCCCCCAAAGGATCTGCCGCATGCCATCGGATGCCTTAGTATAATCGAATGTTCGCTTTTGCTGAAACTGGGGAAGAAGTTGGGTGGCACGCTCAATAGGACCGGCCACCAACTGTGGAAAAAAGCTCACATAGGCAAAAAACGCCAAAAAGTCTTTCGTTCCCTTCAGCTTCCGGTCATAGACATCAATGGTATAGCTCAATGTCTGCAATGTGTAAAAACTGATCCCCACCGGTAAGATGATCTGAAGCCGATCAGGGGATAGACTAAATCCGAAAAGTGTAAAAGCATCGACAAAACTGTCCAGAAAAAAATTGTAATACTTAAAAAATCCCAACATGCCCAAGTTTACCAAAAGACTAATGCCCAATAAGGCGTTTCTTTTGGACTTGGTCGAAGTGGTGTTTAGAAAAATCCCCACCACATAGTCTACAGCACTGCTGATGGCAATCAAAACCAAAAAACGCCAGTCCCACCAACCATAAAATACATAGCTCGCCACCAAAATAAGGGCATTCTGTAGCTTAAGGCTGTTCTTCAAAACAAACCAATACAGAACAAACACAATCGGTAAAAACAAGGCAAATTCTAACGAGGTTGTAAGCATAATGATAACCTACAATAGGCGTTATATAGTATAGTAATAGTTCCTTTTACCTTCCTTATAAAATCGTTTTTGAGCAAGATTCTCTTTTAAAAAAATCCATGAATGCTTTAAAACCATCCCAAGGCTTGGTTTTGTAAACTAACGAAATAAAAATTTTAAAATCAAATTATTGTATTTAAAAAACATTTTAATCGTTATAAACAACCTTTCTATTTCATAAGAGACCGAGTAATCTTCTCCAAATTATCAAACAATGTCACTAAACGCGATTTGGATGCCGTTTAGTTAGTGTGTATCGGGTAAGGTTGGTTCTATATATTTTTCACTGGGCAGTTATTATTCTTGCTAAATTCCAAGGAGGTTCTCATCCATGCAAGCCACTTAGCTGTTCGAGATTACAAAGTCATGGGCAATGAAGGACTTGTTCATCCACCCAAATTTCTCATAATACATTTTACTATTGGGAAACAATTGGGTCATTTCCTTTTCTGAAATCAGTCTTATTTCATCCAAATATTGCTGCGCTTCCTGATGGCCCCATTTTCTGAACCGGCTCATCTTCGTCTTGGTAAGTATGCTATGTCCAAGGGATTTGGGCAGGTACTGAAAAAAAGGCAGGGCATAATGAGGCTCTAGGAAAAAATACTTATTGGGTGTCTGTACAAAATGACGTTTTCCCACTCTCCTAATCTCTGCTGCCATTTTCTGTTGGTTTTCCCAGGTATACAGGTGCTCAATGACAGAATTCGAAAAAACCAGATCAATGGACTTGTCCCCATAAGCCGACAGGTCCGTAGCATCACCTGCCTTGCTGGTGATGTGCGGTGCACTGATGGGCACTTCGGACAGGTTAAGTAGGATCACCTCAATTTTGCCACTGTCGAGCAGTGACTGATCTTTCCAAAACTGTTGGGTTCCCCCCACATCCAGGATAGTGACCTTAGGCTGATCGACAAATTGCTTCAGGAATAAATCTTCAAAAAACTGGAACCGTGCTTTTCTAAATTTCATACCTAATGACTGGGGATGATTTGAAGCGGCAAGAAGGTTCTTAAGGTGATTGATCATGTTTCGAAATGTTTTTGCTCATCCAAAAATAGATTAACAGATAATTAATGCTGAATAAAAGATAATTTTTTGTAATTTTACGACACATTCTGTTAAAAAAAACAACTACTATTTTAAGAAAGCATTAGCAATTTTTTACAACGAAAAGAAATGGTATTTAAATTGCTGTAGCGTTGCAAAATTTTAGTGAAGTTAAAAATTTTTATGGCGAGACGGTTTTACAAATACTTTCCTTGGTTATTTCTCCTTGGTGATGTTTTGGTAATAGCACTTTCCCTGCTTCTGACAAACTACATTGTCAGCAAAATAGTGGTCATTAGTAACATGAACCCGTTGCTTTACGGTGCATATTTGCTCATATGGGTGATTTTAGCTGCCTTTCGCAAAGACTATAAAGTAGGGAGGACTACGGATTATTTCTTTACCCTTCAGAAGCTCTTTGGGACGATATTGTGGTTCTTTTCCATTATTTCTGTCCTGTGGATTGCTTTTCAGGCTTATCACTTGAGCAGGTTGTTCCTACTTATTGATGCGGCATCCATGACCTTGTTGCTCAGTCTGTACAGAGTGGGGGCGCACATCGCACTCAAGCAATACCGCTCTCATGGGGGAAACTATCGAAATGCAGTCATCATCGGAAAAGGCGGCACCAGCTTTAAACTGGCAAAAGTCTTCCAAACCAGAAGGGATTTTGGGATCAACTTCCTAGGCTACTATGACGAAATGAGCTCATGCGTGGAGACACGTGGAAATTTAACTGATTTTTTTGCTGAAGTAAAGAACATGGAGCTGGACCTTATCTATATCAACGAGCGCCTTGATCTGCCCACTATCAAGAAAATCGTCCACTATGCTGACGAACATTATATTAAAGTCAAAGTGATTCCGGGCGGGAGTCTACAATTGGAGAAAAAACTATCTTTCTCCAAGTATGGGGACTTCTTCGTCATCAATGTAAATGCCATCCCCTTGGACAACGCCGTCAACAGGGTGTGCAAGCGAGCCTTTGACATTTTATTTTCTTTGGTGGTTACCATCTTTATATTGAGTTGGATGATCCCTCTCGTTGGCTTTTTGATCAGACTGGAATCTCAAGGCCCCATCTTCTTCATCCAGCTTAGAAATGGGGAAAACAACCGCGTCTTTAAGTGCCTTAAGTTTCGGTCCATGACGCCAAATGATTATGCTGACACCCATCAAGCTACTAAAAACGATCCAAGGGTTACGCGCATAGGTAGATTTCTCCGTAGCTCTTCCTTGGACGAAATGCCGCAGTTTTTGAACGTACTGATCGGTGACATGTCTATCGTAGGCCCTCGTCCGCATACTGTCCCTATGAATGAGACATTCAAGACACAAATCGAAAAATACAATGCCCGTCACAAGATCAAACCCGGCATCACTGGGCTGGCACAAGTGAAAGGCTATCGTGGTGAAATCATTAAACCTTACCAAATTCGGTCACGAGTACGTCTGGATTATTTTTATATCCAAAACTGGACCTTGTGGATGGACTTAAAGATTGTTTTCAGAACCATCCATGAAATGGGGATGAACCGGGAAAATGTGTATTAAAATAACATGGACACCTCTCCTGATGTAACCTGCAAGCTTTGCGGAAACAATAATCGAAACAAAATCCATGAAGTCCGGGAAATGTTGTTTGGCACTCGTGACAAGTTTCGTTATTTGGAATGTGACACTTGTCATTCCATACAGATTTGTACGTTACCCGACAATCTGGGCACCTATTACCCTAGTGACTATTATTCATTGGGTGAAATTACCCTCTCCAGTTGGCAAATGTCTCATGACGGCCCCAAAATTCGTAAACCGGGTTTAAAAAGCCAAGGCAAATAGTAAAAGTAACACCAGCCAGACGATTTCTACAAAATACCAGTACAGAACAAATAGCTTTATCCTCATGCCCACGTAAGGGTTGTTTCTAAAAACAAGCTCCTTTATAGGATTGACCACCACTTGGTGGACTTCATAAATCATCATCAAAACAAAAATCACAGCACCCAGCAGATGGACAATATGGATGCCCGTAAGGACGTACAAGTAACTACCACTGGGAATCCCGGTAAACAAAAGATCCTGTCGATCCAGCTCTATCCATCCCCATACTTGAAAACCCACAAATACAATCCCAACGAGAAAAATCGACCAAAGTGCCTTCTTTAACAACAACGAAGCGTCGATTTTTAAATAATAATTTAGTCTTCTAACCCATATATTACCACTCAGAAGCAGCGCTGTACTTAGCCAAAACGGCCACGGAAGATGATGTGTCTTTAGTGTGTTATCTTGTATGAACGTCAGTAAAAATGCTACTGCTAAAAAAACAAAAACAATACTACTACCAATCATGCCCAAGTAAACCAACAGCTGGTAAGGATGAAGTTTTTCAGCTTTCGTGATCATGCTAGGTGCAGGGGCTTTTTTCATCTTCTCAGGATATTCAAGTGGTGAATTATACAGGCATTATTACAGCTACTCTTTGAGCGGAACACAAACGCCTGGCATCAATTAGGTCAACTTATTTTTTTATCGAATGGTTGCAGTTAAGGGCCTTTCTCTCCAATTTCTCCCAGCATTCTGTAAACCTACGTTCGGTCAAGGATTCGATATGAACCCGCAAAAGACATGGATAATCGCTAACATTATCCCAATTGGCCATTATAACTGCCGTTCCTATGTTACTTGACTTTATGGGTTTGACAATTTTTGGTGCTAAATACTTGAGTTCAATAATAAAATCGATATCAATGCGTCAATGCCATCGCAGCGACAGCGGAGTGAAGCAAGCTTTCGTTTGAACCCGGAATATGCATTAGCCTATCTGTTGCGACCTTAAACTGCTTCAAAATCAGCCGTTTCACTTTAGTTTTCGGCATTAGCGTAGCGGTGCTACGCTAATGCCTCCAAACTAACTGATTTTCTTGCAATTTCAGCTCTCACTACGATTCCTAATGCATAATCCGGGTTGAAGATGAGATTGCTTCGTCATACTTCCTCGCAAGGATGTAGAAAAAACGCCATAACGGATCATATCCAACGCCTTGCAGTGCAACTACTCCACAGGGACAGTTTTCAAATCGAACTCAAGTTAACTACCTTTGCCCAGAGGATGGCAGCCTTTGTGCGCCAGAATCTATCGCTTTTTTTTTAACTTGCAGACTGAAGGGAAAACCCTGTCATCTTCCTAAACAAGAACTATTTATTTTGGAAAAGAAAGCATTTCTCACCCTTTACGAGCAAGACTCCTATATCAAAACAGTGGCCAAGGCCGTTCAGGCTGCTGCTGGCAGCAATTTTGCTTTTAAGGGCATTTCAGGCAGCATGGACATGGTCCTATTGGCTGCCTTTATAAATCTCCGCAGCAGTAGCCACCTGATCATCGCGCACGACAAAGAAGAAGCCGCCTATCTGGCGAGTGACCTCAGTAGCCTCTTGGACAAGGTGGAGCCGCACGTGTTCCCATCTTCTTATAAGCGCCCCTATCAGCATGAAGAAGTAGACAATGCCAATGTATTGCTGCGCGCAGAAATCCTGAACAAAGTGCTCTCCAAGGAAAACGACATGGAGGTTATCGTGTCCTATCCAGAGGCACTTTGCGAAAAAGTCGTCAATAAAAAATCCCTCCAAGAAAACACCTTTACCGCTAAGGTAGGCGAGAAAGTGGATATGGAGTTTATTGCCGAACTGCTGAGCACTTATGACTTCGAAAAAACGGATTTTGTATACGAGCCTGGCCAATTTGCCATACGCGGGGGCATTCTCGATGTATTCTCCTTCGCCAATGAATCCCCTTACCGCATAGAGCTCTTTGGCAAAGAAATAGAGAGTATCAGGACTTTTGACACGGAGAGCCAACTATCCAAGGAAGAGCTCGACCACATCAGCATTATTCCCAATGTACAGACCAAACTGATGCAGGAGGTGCGGCAATCCTTCACGGACTTCATGCCAACAGAAACCTGTGTATGGATCAAGGATCTCCAGTTCACCATGGACATGCTGGACAATGCTTTCGAAAAAGCCAACCAGCATTTTGAAAAAATCGTCGATCAGACCGGCAGCAAGCACCTGGTGCTCAAACCGGAAAACCTTTTTGATGATGGTGCGGCATTCTTGCAGTCCCTTGATCCCTTGACCAAAATTGAATTTGGCAATCAGTATCATCTACCGACATCCCAGTCGTTCGATTTTGACATTAAACCCCAACCCTCATTCAACAAAAACTTTGACCTCTTGGTCGAAAACTTGGTGGACAACGAACGTAAGGGTTTACTGAACATTATTTGTTCGGAAAGTGAAAAGCAGGTGGAGCGGCTACAGAACATTTTTCAGGAGCTGGACCCTACACTAAAAGTCCAATCTCTGCCCGTAAGCATCAGAGAAGGTTTTATAGACCAATCGGTGATGATTGCTTGCTATACCGATCACCAGATTTTTGAGCGGTACCATCGGTACAAAAGCTCCAAAAAAGCCAGCAAGACCAAAGCACTCACGCTTAAGGAGCTCAAAACCCTTCAAGCGGGAGATTATGTCGTCCATGTGGATTACGGCGTGGGCAGATTTGCCGGACTCGAAAAGGTGGAAATCAACGGCAACTTCCAAGAAGCAGTACGATTGATCTTCAGGGACGACGATCTCCTCTATGTCAACATCCATTCACTGCACAAGATATCCAAATACGCTGGTCAAGAAAGCACCATGCCTACCATGTCTAAATTGGGCTCGCCCGAGTGGGACAACAAAAAGAAAAAGGTAAAGCGCAAAGTCAAGGACATTGCCAAAGACCTCATTGCACTATACGCTAAAAGAAGAAATGCCCATGGACACCAATATGCTCCTGACAGTGTCTTACAGGTGGAGCTGGAGAGCTCATTTATCTTTGAAGACACTCCAGATCAGGCAGTAGCTACCGGCGACGTGAAGATCGACATGGAAAAACCTTACCCGATGGACAGACTCGTCTGTGGAGATGTTGGTTTTGGCAAAACTGAGGTGGCCATCCGTGCAGCTTTCAAGGCCATTAACGACCGCAAGCAGGTCGCCGTGCTTGTGCCTACCACCATTCTGGCCATGCAGCATTATCGGACCTTCAAAGAACGCTTGGAAGGGTTTCCCGTTAAAGTGGACTATATCAACCGCTTCCGTACGACCAAGGAAGTCAAGGAAATCACCAAGCAGGTCACCTCTGGAGAAATTGATATCCTTGTCGGCACACACCGTATCGTGAATAAAGATATTCAGTTTAAAGATCTGGGACTGCTCATCATCGATGAGGAACAAAAATTTGGCGTAAAAGTAAAAGATCAGTTAAAAGAACTACGTGTCAATGTGGACGTACTTACCTTGACCGCAACGCCGATCCCCAGGACCTTGCACTTTTCGCTTATGGGAGCACGTGACCTTTCTGTGATCGCCACTCCTCCGCCTAATAGGCAGCCAGTAACAACGGAAATCCACACGTTTGAGGAAGAAGTCATCCGTGATGCAGTTGCCAGAGAGCTTCAGCGAGGCGGGCAGGTGTTCTTCGTCCATAACAGGGTCGGAGAGATTGACTCCATCGCTAATCTCATCATGCGCTTGGTGCCAGATGCCAAAGTGGCCGGAGCACATGGACAGATGGATGGCAAACAACTCGAAAAAGTAATGGTGAGGTTTATCGAAGGAGAATTTGACGTACTGGTATCTACCAATATCATCGAGTCCGGACTCGACATTCCCAATGCCAACACCATTATCATCAACAGGGCGCACATGTTTGGCCTCAGTGATCTCCACCAAATGCGTGGAAGAGTCGGAAGGAGTAACAAGAAAGCCTACTGTTACCTCTTGACTTCTCCGATGTCCGGTCTTTCTGCGGAAGCAAGGAAGCGGCTCCAGACCTTGGAAGAGTTTTCCGATTTGGGCGACGGCTTCAAGGTAGCCATGAGAGACCTGGATATCCGTGGAGCGGGAAATCTCCTTGGCGCCGAGCAGAGTGGTTTTATCACGGATCTGGGTTTTGAAATGTACCACAAAATCCTAGATGAAGCGGTCCAAGAACTCAAAGAAAATGAGTTTGCCAGCCTTTTTGAAGTGGACTTGAAAGAGAAAGTAAAAGTATTGGTGCAGGATTGTGTGATCGAAACAGACATGGAATTATTGATCCCCGAAGACTACGTCTCCAATATATCAGAGCGGCTTAATCTCTATTCAAAATTGGACAATATCAAAACAGAAGAAGAATTGGAGAAGTTTGCCCATTCGGTATTAGATCGCTTTGGCCCCATTCCCGAAGTGGTAAAGGACCTGTTCGAAACAGTCCGTTTACGCTGGTTTGCGGAACGCTTGGGCTTCGAAAAGCTTATATTGAAGAACGATCAGATGAAATGCTACTTTGTACCAAGCACTAGGGAAAGCTACTTTAAATCCGATGTTTTTGGAAAAATCATCCAATTTATACAAAGTCATGGCAAGTACTGTAAAATAAAAGAACATAAAAATCGTTTAATTCTTACCATTGGTGGCATAAAATCCGTAGATAAAGCCAAGCAATGGCTCAGCGAAATGAGCACTTAAAATTTGTTTTTATCTTTTCAATTCCCTTATTTGTTACGCTCTTTGGAGTTTTCATTTATGGTGCTTAATGCGAGTTTAATAAAATGAACGTAAAGTAAAAATATTGTGATATGTTATTATTGATCATATATTAGCAGTATTATTTAGCGAGGAAAAAACCAACTTTCACATGGTGAAAAGCAACAAAAATATGAATTATGTTTTTGCAGCATTTTTAATGCTGTCAATGACATTTATGGCCTCATGTTCGAAGAACAACGGCCCCACCTACGGAAGAAGAACCGCAGGTAGCCCCGGAAAGATCAGTGCAGCGACTGGTGCAGATTTTAATTTTGACCAAGAAGACACCACTCAGTTTACAGTAGTCAAATTAAAAGATCCCGTAGTGGGTCCCAAACTGAAATATATTCAGGGTGGTCGTGCCGTTCTGGGCACCCAAGAACAAGACGTCATGGCTTTTCGTGACAATGCAGAAAGAACGGTAACCATCGCTTCTTTTTACATGGACGAAACTGAAGTGACCAACTTGGACTATAAGGAGTTTCTGTTTAACATGAGAAGCCGGACCAGTGCTGACTCCGTGAAGCGCCTGGAGCCAAGAGAAGACGTATGGACAGAATCACTCTCCTACAATGACGTTTACTCGACCTATTACTTTAGGCACCCTGGATTTAATTTCTACCCTGTAGCCGGTGTCACTTGGGAACAAGCCAATGCCTACTGTGATTGGAGAACCATATACGTCAACGAGATTTATCGTGAGAAAGAAGGGCTCGACTCTACTATGAGCAAAAACCTGCTCATCGAACGTGGAGTGGTACTGCCAAGCTACCGCCTGCCTAATGAAGCAGAGTGGGAATATGCCGCCAAGGCCATGATCGGCACCCAATACTTGGACGAAAACCAAGAAAACGGCCGAATTTACCCATGGGATGGTCGTGGAGTGAGAAATCCCTATGATGTAAAGCGAAAAGGCCGTCAAGGTGACATGCTCGCCAACTTCAAAAGGGGACGTGGTGATTATGCGGGTATTGCAGGAGGCGTTTCCAATGACGGAGACATCATTCCTGCCAACGTATACGAATATCCACCCAATGACTTTGGCCTTTATAATATGTCAGGAAATATGAACGAATGGGTAGAAGACGTCTATAGACCTCTTTCTTACCAAGACTTCGAAGACTTGAACCCCCTCAGAAGAGACGGCACCAATGATAATGAAGAAGCTTACCGTACTACTTTGATCGACGACAACTATCGTGTGTATAAAGGTGGAAGCTGGAGAGATGTTGCCTATTGGCTGTCTCCAGGGACCCGACGGTTTATGCACCAAGATTCTGCCACGAACCACATAGGCTTTAGATGTGCCATGATTTCGGTTGGTGCTGACGATATGTAAAGTAATAATTAACTGATCAAAAGGGTTGTTTCTCCTATGGAGACAACCCTTTTTTTATGGATTTTTGCCGCTCATCAATTTTACTTTTGGGCTGTTTCTAAACAGTAAGCCATGCTGTACTTTTTTTTGTAATTTGCCGGCATAAACCATAAGAATATGAACCTAAATTTTCGAAACCCAAGTCGCTTTATGTGCTTATTGGGCTTGGCCTTTCTATTTGGAACTGCCACGGCCCAAGAAAAAACCGGGTACAAAACCCCGCCCCAGGCTATTCAGGAACTGGTAAATGCCCCCGTGACCCCATCTGTATACTTCAGTAAACAGGGGGACGTCATGTTGATACTGGAAAGACCTGGATACAAGACCCTCAAAGAGGTGTCACAACCAGAACTGCGGATCGGAGGCATCCGCATCAACCCCAAGACCAACGGCCCAAGCCGCTCCTCTTCCTACAGCGGCATCAAGGTAAAAGAGGTCAAATCAGGCCAAGAAACAGCTATTTCGGGTTTGCCCGACAATCCTAAGATTAGCGGGCTTAGCTGGTCTGACGATGAGCAGTATTTGGCCTTTGGCTTAGTGGAAGATGATGGTATCAGCCTATGGGTCGCTGACCTATCCACCAAAACCGCCAAGCAAATAACCGATAATATTGTCAATGATGCCTATGGCACCGCTTTTACTTGGTTACCGGACAATTCGCTTTTGGTGAAGACTATCAATCCGGCCCGTGGGACTATGCCCGAAAAACCACAGGTTCCCTCGAGCCCAATCATCCAATCAACTTCCGGAAATGCCGCACCAAGTAGAACGTACCAAGACCTTCTTGAAAACGAATACGATGAGCAGCTTTTTGCCTATTTCATGGACACTCAGTTGATGATCGTCGATTTGGACGGAAGCACCAAGCCACTAGGAAACCCGGCCATGATCAAATCCATGGACATTTCGCCTGATGGACAATATGTTCTCGTAGAAGCGATTCAACGCCCTTTCTCTTATTTGGTCCCTGCTTACAGATTTCCCTACAATGTAGAAGCTTGGCCTATAGACGGCTCAGAGAAGATTACGATAGCAGAAATCCCACTGGATGAGGTAAGACCTACAGGGTTCGATGCGACAGTGACCGGCCCTAGGTCCGTAAACTGGCGAAACGATGTACCTGCTACCCTCTATTGGGCAGAGGCCCAAGATGGAGGCGATCCAAGAGTAGACATTAAGGAACGCGACATTGTGTACACACTCGAAGCTCCTTTTACAGGTGAAAAACTAAAACTGACTTCCACTAGTTTAAGGTACTCAAGTATTGACTGGTCTGATAAAGAATTTGCAGTACTCAATGAACGGTGGTTTGACACACGTCAGGAAAAACGCTCCCTTATCAATCCTTCCCGTCCAGGTGAGCAGAAAAAAACATTTATCGAAAGAAGCTACTCGGACATCTATAACGATCCAGGAGATCCGGTAATGACGACGAATGAACTGGGAGAATATGTACTTCTCAGAAATGGGAGCCGACTCTTTATGACCAGTGAAGGTGGTTCTCCCGAAGGGAGCATGCCTTTCCTCAGCACCTACGATGTGAGCTCAGGAGAACAGGAGATTATCTGGAGATGCCAAGCTCCTTACTACGAGCAAGTCGTAAAAGTACTGGATGACAAGGGACACAGCTTCATCACCAGAAAGCAAAGTACCGACATCCAGCCCAATTACTGGTTGGTCAACACAAAAAGACGAATCGCTCCCATTCAGTTGACGACATTCGAAGATCCCTATCCATCTCTTAAAGGAATACAAAAAGAACTGGTCACTTACACCAGAAATGATGGGCTTAACCTGTCTGCTACCATCTACACCCCGGCAGGGTATGACCCTGAAAAAGACGGTAGCCTACCTGTCCTGATGTGGGCCTACCCTAGGGAATATAAGTCCAAAGAAGTAGCCGCTCAGGTAAGAGGATCCAAATATGAGTTTACCAGGCTATATTGGGGTACTCCGCTCTATTGGATCACCCAAGGGTATGCCATTATGGACCGGACCGAAATGCCCATTGTCGGTGAAGGAGATCAGGAACCCAACGACTTCTTTATCGAACAACTGGTAGCAAATGCTGAAGCAGCTATAGACTATATCGTGGACCGCGGCATTGGTGACAGGGATAGAATAGCAGTAGGAGGCCATTCTTACGGGGCTTTTATGACAGCCAATTTACTTTCCCACAGTAACCTATACGCCGCAGGTATCGCCAGAAGTGGTGCCTATAACCGTACACTTACACCATTTGGGTTTCAATACGAGCAACGTACTTATTGGGAAGCTCCTGAAGTCTATTATAATATGTCTCCATTCATGCATGCGGACAAGGTAAAAACCCCCATCTTGCTGATCCATGGAGAAGCCGACAATAATTCCGGTACATTCCCCATCCAGTCAGAGCGATATTACAATGCTTTGAAAGGACATGGCGCCACGGCCAGATTAGTATTCTTGCCTAATGAAAGCCACGGCTATGCGGCACAAGAGTCTATCATGCACACCTTGTACGAAATGAACGAATGGCTAGACAAATGGGTAAAGAACAAAGGTGAGTAAGCGATGAGCAGCCATCCCAGGATCACAAATAAAATATAATCAAAAATCCCGCATAGTGGTATATGCGGGATTTTTTTGTAATTTATCAGTGACGTTTACTGAATAAACACCAAACAAAGACCTTCAAAACATATTTTACCTTTATTTTTGCAAGTAACACTACACCTAACCTATCAATATGAAGAAACACCTACTGCTGTTTTTTTTCTCCCTGGCCCTTTCGTCATCCGTGGTCGCCCAAAGCTGGAAAAGAACAAGCAGCTGGGGAAATGAGCTGACGGATATCCACTGGGTCAATGAGGATGTAGCCTTTGCTTCTGGAGACCGTATCATGCTTAAATCCATCGATGGTGGCAGTAGTTGGAGCGAAATGCCGGTACCCACGGAAGCACGATTGCTAAGTGTGGATTTCTTCGATCATCAAAACGGCGCTATGGCGGGAGAAGGGGGCACTCTTTTGACCACCCATAATGGTGGCCTGTCTTGGCAAACACTCGACCTAGGTATTTCGGAGGATTTGCTGACAGTATATTATCACTCAGCAGCAAGCATGTGGATAACAGGTACCTCGGGTACCTTACGCTACTCCGCTGATAACGGAAGCACCTGGACATCCATTGACCTAGCCACTTCTGCAGACATCAACTCCCTGTATTTTACCAACCAAAGCACAGGCTATCTGACCACCTCAACAGGTGAGATCCAAAAAACTACAGATGGGGGGCAATCTTGGCAACCCCTCTCCGCCCCAGTTAGCACTTCCCTTAACAGCCTCTATTTTACCAACGACACGACAGGCTATGCCGTGGGCAACGGCGGCGTGATCCTCAAGACAATAGACGCAGGTACTGAATGGACATCTCTGCAAAGCGGCACCAACTACCACTACCGGCGAGTGGCCTTTAACCGTAACGACCCAGACATTGGAGCCATTGTAGGAGAACAAGGAACAGTGCTCTATACCGACAATGCCGGTCTTACTTTTTCTGTTCGAAATAGCCGGACCACTGAACGGATCAACGGCCTGGACTATAAACAAAGTACCAACACGGTCATTGCTGTTGCAGGAGCGGGTACTATCTTAAGCTCAACCAACTCTGGCAGCTCTTGGACTGCGCTCTTTTCCGGCACACCAAAAGACTTTCATTCCACCGATTTTGTATCAGATACTCGTGGATACATTGCGGGTAAGGAAGCCGTCATTCTACGCACGACCAACGGTGGCAGTTCTTATGCTGACTTTTCACGGCCATTAGCGGTTGATTTTAATGCTATTGCCTTCCAGTCAAATGCATTTGGGTATGTAGTGGGTGATGACGGAACAGTATTGAATACCACCAATTCGGGAAGCGCCTGGACAGCTCTTAACCCTGCCACTGACAAAGACCTTTATGGGCTTCATTTTTTTGATGTCAACGAAGGGTACATCGTAGGACAGGATGGATTCATTGCCAAAACCGAAAACCGCGGGGTCAACTGGTCCATTATCAATCTTGGGAACCAAGCCTATGACGCCTATGCCATAGGTTTCTTTGAAAATGGGATTGGTCTTATCATTGGTGAAGAAGGCCTTCTTCTTAGAAATACTGGACAAGATAATTGGGAAAAGGTCCCTCTGGGCACTTCTGAAAACCTTAATGGCCTAACCGCCATAAATGATTCCACAGCTATGATAGTGGGCGATAACGGCAAAGCCTTCCTTTCCAATGACTATGGAGCCAGTTGGATTGCTATAAATACAGAGGCAAACCACCATCTACAAGACGTAGCTTTTCTGGATGACAAAACGGGCTTTGTCGTGGGGAACAAAGGATTGCTTCTAAAAACCACCGACCAAGGGGGCACTTGGGAACTAGTGGATACCCAAACCTTTCAGGATTTCCATTCCCTAAGCTTTGGACATGCGACGACAGGCTATGCTGTCGGTGATTTTGGAATGGTGTATCAGTACAGCTGCGAAATCCCAAAGTCAACAGGCCTCATCGAAGGGCAGGACAACATCTGTCTCAGCCAGCAAATCTACACCCTATCGCATGAAGACGGCAATGAACTTACTTATGAATGGCGCATAGATGGAGGCGAAATACTCGAAGGTCAAGGTACTGACAGGATCGTGGTCCAGTGGCAGAATACCGGAAGAAATGCCGTCTTGGTCAAAAGCCAAAATATCTGCGGTGATGGCCCCACCGAAGCACTGGAAGTCACCGTGTCCACCTCTCCAACCCAAATAGAAGAAATCATCGGAAATGGTGTCGCCTGCTTAGAAGCCAGCGCAGCTTATGAAGTAGACTCCATTCCTGGCATGGAGTACATTTGGGAAGCAAGCAATGGCCGTATCGAATCAGGTCAAGGTTCCGCTCATGTTTCCGTATCCTGGCAGGCCACCGGTGCACAAACGATCACATCCACTCCTAGAAATGCCTGTGGAGAAGGTACTGCCACCGCAAAAGCCATCAATGTCATCCAAGCACCTGCCCAGCCTGATGCCATCACCGGCTTGGTTCAAGTCGGGCTGGAAGAACAACCTTATGAAGTCACCCCAGTGGATGGGGTCAACTATCAATGGAGGACTGATGGAGGAACCATCCTCTCCGGTCAGGGTACCCACGCAGTGGTGATCAACTGGGAACACGAAGGAGATTTTCCGCTGGAAGTCATTCCTACCAATGCATGCAATGAGGGCCAAAGCCAACTGCTCAATATCAATGTGAACCTCATCACAGGAATAGCTGATGAACCCGAAAAACCGGAAATAAAAATCTACCCTAATCCTTCCAGTGGAAATATCCACATCAATGTCAAAGGCGTAGGAAATATCCGTGCGATAAGGGTCATCGACCCACTGGGTAGATATCTACGAAAAATAGCTACTGAAGACGGAATATTCGATTTTGATATACAAAACTTACCCACTGGTATTTGGCTAGTTGAGGTGGAAACTAGCGCTGGAAAGACAGTGGATAAAGTGTGGATAAAGTAATGCCTTTTTTGTTGATTTTATAAAAATGGCCTTCCTGATTCGGTAGTCCCCAGGAAGGCCATTTTAAGCGATATTGTTTGAACGCAGAGTTAATACATAACTCGGTTTGACCACCTCTGGTATCTCTTAATCTGTTATTTCCTGAATTGGCTGTCCACTTGCGCCATTCGGAATACGGATATCAAGAAGCATGGAGATCGTAGGGGCGATGTCCGTGATTGTACAGTACTTTGAACTTTGTCCAGGCTTTACATTCCACCCATAAAATAATACAGGGACATGGGTGTCGTAAATAAATCCCGTGCCATGGGTAGTTCCCCTGGAAGAATTGGTCAGCCAAGCCGGTTCCAAAATCAATAGCACATCACCAGATGCCTTATGGTTAAAGCCCATCTGAAGCAAGTGCTTTCTACCTTCCGTATATTCAAAACGCTTCATATCCGCTGCGGTATAAGCCTCCTTAACACCATCAAAACGTAGCATAAAATCGGCAATATCCCGCTGTACTTCTTCCAAGTCTAGGTCTTTTTCAGCAATTAATGGTCTGTTCAGAAAAATTTGATCATTGGAAGTGTTCAGGATCCAGTCGCCTTCTCCATAATTCGCTCGGGTGAAGCCCTTCAATTGGGTAAGGGCAAATCGTGAATCAAAACTTCCCGTGGGCACGTCCATGCTTTTGAAATAATTTACCACATCTGCCACCGCATGGTCAGCTGTCAAGAACACCAAATATTCCCCTTCTCCGTATTCTTTATCCAAGTAGCCAAAAAACTCTTCCAGCCCCTGGTCCAGTCTTAGGTAGGTATCTTCCAACTCCACAGAACTGGGGCCAAAACGATGTCCCACATAGTCAGTGGAAGAAAAGCTAACCGCAAGAAAATCAGTTTCGTCGCCTTTACCAAGCTCTTCACCCTCCAAGGCCGCATACGCCATATCCAACGTCAGGTCATTGCCAAAAGGTGTGCCTGCGATAAGGCCTATACCGTCATTATTCTCCATAAGCTCTTCCAAATCATACGGAAAATCAGTGGTTTCCCTCCCAATAAACGGTACCTCAAATTCATTGTTATCTTCTACACTTTGGACATATGTCTTGATGTTGTAAAGCGGCTTCCACGTATTGGAAAGGTATTTTTGCGCCAATTTCTTATTGTTAAATTTCTTTAACCATTTAGGCACTTCCTCTTTATAGTAAGTAGAGGTCATGAATTCTCCGGTGTTCTTATCAAACCAATAGGCATCCCCCAAGTGTCCGGCAGGAAGAGCGGCTCCTCTATCCTTTATTGCCACCCCGACTACTTTGGAGCGTTGGTTGGTAGATAGCCTGAGCTCATCGGTAATCGTAGTGGTCAACATGTTTCTTGGCGAGATCTTGCCGTTTTTCTCTGTACCTCCCACTGCACTTACGGTACTGTCTTCTGCACAATAAATCATTCTTCCAAGATCCCGGACATACCAGTTATTTCCTACGATACCGTGTGTCGCTGGCGTGGTACCTGTATACACTGAGGAATGGCCAGGGCCAGTATACGTTGGAATATAATTGTAATGGGCATTCTTCATCATGAAGCCCTCGTCCATCAAACGCTTAAAACCTCCATCAGTATAGCGGTCCTTGAATTTATGCAAATATTCGTAGCGCATTTGATCCACTACTATGCCAACAACCAACTTTGGTTTTTTGGTACCCTGTGCAAAACTCACTAGGGCAATTAACACGGCTAGGCCGGTAAGAAAAGTCTTCTTCATGTGTAACACTTCTTTTAATGATCAGTAACTGACAAATTTAATGATTATGTCCTTATTCAATGTAAATTTTTAGTGAAGTATAGAGACGATGTAAATTAAAAACGATAAGTGGTAGATGTAGTTTAGGAATGGTATCCATTTAGCATCAAAACGAACCTTCCTGTAATAATTGTCGCAAAATACCCCTATCATTTATATATTCGGGAAATTTAACCATTATGAGAATATTAAGAACCCTCTTGTTTTGTCTGCTTTTATCTGGGCTACAACAGCTCAGCGCCCAATCGTACTTTGATGATGGGCTGGGTCAAGATTTTCACCGCGAAAGAAGAGCCACATTAAGAACGCTCCTTCCGGGCAATTCCGTTGCTGTTATTTTTACCAATCCTGTAAAAAACCGCTCCAATGACGTTGACTTTATTTATCACCCCAATACCGATTTCTTTTATTTGACAGGATACCGTGAGCCCAATGCAGTCCTGCTGATCTTCAGTGACGATCAAGAAATAGACGGACAGACCACCAATGAGGTGATCTATGTCCAACCTCGTGACGAAAATGCCGAAATGTGGAATGGCAAACGCCTTGGTATAAAAGGAGTCAAGGAGAAACTTGGGTTTGAACAGGCTTTTCTGAACACTGACTTTGGCACAACGCCCAAATTGGATTTCCAGCAATTTGACCATATCCTCACTTTTAGCCTTTCTGAGGCCATCGAAGAGAGTAGCGCCAACAAAGAGATGATGGCCATGCGGGGGCATTTTAAAACCGAGACTGCCTATCCGGAGGAAATGTCAGAGGTAACCAATAAAATGTACTCACTTATCAGGGCGACTGATTTAGAAAATTCCGCCAATGTGGCCCAAGTCATTGGTCGCTACCGAAAATATTACCCTGAAGTAGAAAACGATGCTATTCTCATGGAATTCGCCAATGCTGATTCCCCTGAAAAGAGAATGGCTATTGCAGACAAAATTCCTTCGGAAAAGCTGGACGTAAGTGCGCTACCAGAAATGATGACAAAATTACGGGGTGTCAAGACAGCGGCTGAGATCGGCATGCTGAAAAAAGCCATCCGTATTTCTGCCATTGGTCAGATAGAGGTCATGAAAGCATTAAAACCCGGCATGTCCGAGCGTGAAGTACAGGGCATCCATGAGTTCGTTTACAAACGCTATGGAGCCGAAAATGTAGGCTACCCCTCCATCGTCGGCGCTGGCAAAAACGGCTGTATCCTCCATTATATCTCCAATGACCTCAGGGATCCTGACAAGCGGCTTATGCTCATGGACCTCGGTGCTGAATGGAGAGGCTACACAGCAGATGTGACCAGGACCATTCCCCTCTCAGGAAAATTTACCGAAGAAGAAAAAGCCATCTACGACTTGGTGTACGAAGCTCAAGAAGCTGCGATGAAAGCCTGTAAGCCAGGGGTAGCGTTTGGCGAAATCAGCAAAATCGCCCAGCGGATCATCAATGAAGGATTGGTAGAACTCGGCATCATCATCCGTGGCCAACGTCATCGGTATTTCCCACACGGTACCAGCCACCATCTAGGACTCGATGTCCATGACCGGGGCGCTTATGGCCCTCTGGAAACCGGCATGGTCCTGACTGTAGAACCTGGCATCTATATCCCAGAAGGCAGTGATTGCGATCCCAAATGGTGGAATATTGCGGTCAGGATAGAAGATGACGTAGTGATCACTGATGATGGCTTTGAAAACCTCTCTGCTGACGCTCCAAGAACCAGCGAAGATGTGGAAGCCATGATGGCACAACCAAGTGTTTTGGAAAATTGGGTACTCCCTGAACTCTAGTGACAAACTAAAACCCGGAATATGCATTAGCCTATCTGCCTCAGTAGACTGGCATTGATTCCGGGCGATTACCTGTCCCCAATTAGCGCTACTCAATATTTTCCAGCTCGTCCAAGAAGGTTTTGGCTTCTTGCAACTCTTTGGAAGGGTAACGCTTCAGGATAAAGACGATGATTGCTGCTACCACAATGCTCCCAGCAGCTATTTGCCAAAGAAACCCACTCCATTGGTACATGTCGATACCAAGGAAGCCTTTGGCCAATACGATTAAAAACGGTACAGTGTACAGGGGAATCAATATCCAAAGCAACTTGATATCCAATCGCTCCAAATACTGTAAGCGGGCCACTTTTAACTGGGCTTCCACCACGGCGTCTTCGCTATGAATACTATAAAACAACCAAATACGGTAAATCACCATCCCCAAGCTGAAAATCGCCCCTAGCAAAAGAATAATCGCAGGTACCATAAATTGGGTTTCGCCTTGGTGATCACTTAAAAATTGCCCCAAAAAGCTCAGCCAAACTATATCTACTCCCAGTTCTATAAAAGTAGATAGCTTCTGCTGTACCAACCCATACCGCACTTTTTGACCTGCTAGCTCCTTTAGCAACTGCTTGTTTACCAATTTTAATGCCTCTGGCCGGTCATTGTCACGCTTCCACAATGTGCTTATCTCTTTGTAATCCATGTTATTTGTTGGTTAAACCCGGAATATGCATTAGCCTATCTACGCCACGGCGCACAGGTATTACGTCCTGATTCCTAATTCATAAACCGGTTTAATGATTCAAAATATTCCTTTAGCTGTCCCTTTATCCGATGGAGCTTGGTGGATACCAAGCTCGGAGTGACTCCCATCACCTCGGCGATTTCCTTGTTCTTACACCCCTCCAAAAACAACAGTATCAGTGCTTTGTCTGTAGACTTAAGTGTATCAATGAACCGGTAAAGCTGATTAATGCGATCGTCAAGATTTTCATCAAAGGCCGTTGTTTGACGGTATTCCTGTGAATATTCTCCTTCCCGTTTTCGCCTAGAACTATCCTTTCGCAGAAATGAAATGGATACATTCAGTGCAATGCGGTAGGTCCAAGTACTGGTAGAACGTTCGGGCACATACTTAGGGAAAGCCCGCCAAAGCTGTAAAACGATCTCTTGAACAAGGTCTTTTTGGCTCTCCACATCGTAGCTATAGATGCGCGCCACTTTGGTGATCATCGCTTCATACTGCTCCAAGTAATCTTTAAAATCTTTTTCCAGTACCTGACTCATGGTGTAAGGTTTTCGCTTTGCTGCCTTTATCCTATTATTCGCAGCAGGTAGAAAAATGTCACAGAAATTAAAAAATAATCCTTTACCTTAACAGAAAGCACCCGATTTTGTCGTGGTAAATCGTCGAAAAAACTGCATTTGCCAATTACTTTTTTTGATCAAGCTTCTTCAGTTCCTACGGAACTTACCCTTTTGTGTGTAATCATTCTTTCAGCCCCTCCCGCCATTCGGCAATCTAGTGTCAAGCCAAACTTAAACCTACGTGTAATCCGGTGTGTCTTTTGGCCTATCTCTACGTTGCAAAAAGACTTCCTTAGCTACGGATAGGGGCGTTTTTTGCGCCTTGATCTCGTCCAAAATCCACTACCGCCTTACCCGTCATTTAAGCGTTGACTTGACCCTAGGCTACTGCGGTTTCCAATGTACAAATCGGGGCAAAGTGCCAGCGGCACGATAAATTTTGTAACCTGCGGATTCATCCGCAGGAGCTCAAGCTCTCCTCAACCTCCCGAAGGGGTGCCAGCGGCACGGATGATAGCTATGCCTACACGAAAATTGTCTCCCTTCAAAACACTAAACGCATTTGCCCTGCTTAGGATCACCAAACTCAACGAATATATGCTGGATAACAGCTACACATAGTGTCCGCTTCCCTTAATATGTTCACAAAACACCTGCCTGAATATTTTTCACTGAATAACAAGGAATTAGCACTATATTATTTGTGATTTTACAATTTAAAACACGTAAAATACCATTTCAAAAATATATTTGAACTACGTTTTTTCATTAATGAATTTCGTTTTTATATTTACAAAAATGGTGATTGTTTTTACCAACAATAAGTAATGGCCTGAACTACCTTACTTATATAACAGAATACCTCTACTACATTAATTACTACTTAGGGTGCTGATCCATACGGGAACAGACATCCACCACTAATTAACTGGAATTTTTAAGCACACAACTACTCCTCAAAACTATGAGACCATCTAAAACAACTCATTTAGATGCCGAGCATTTCTTGGCATCTCATGAAGCGTCATCTCCACTTTTGGAAGACATCCTATCTGACCTGAGCTTCGATGCGCCCACCTCTGTCATCGACCAGCCATTTGTGAACCTCCTCCACCAAGTGGCCTTTACTCATCCAGATAAAACAGCCGTAGAATATCAACAGCAAACTATTTCCTATCTGGACCTAGAAGAAAAATCCAACCAGATGGCATCCTTCCTCGCTGATGGAAAAGTAAAGGAAGGTAGCATTTTGGCCATTGCACTGGACAGGTCTATCGAGATGGTCATCGCTATGCTGGGTATCCTTAAAGCGGGCTGCGCTTATCTCCCTGTGGATCCTAAACTGCCCCATGAGCGTATTCAATATATGCTGGAAGACGCCGATGTCCAGCTGATCATCACCTCAAAGCCCCTCCTTCAAGAAGTCCGCTGCAAGGCCGAAAAACTCCATATTGACACCTTGCTCCCCATTCTTGACGCATATAGTCCCGCATTTGTGGACCGCATTTCAAGTGCTTCTTCCTTGGCCTATGTACTTTATACTTCAGGATCAACAGGTAATCCTAAAGGGGTAAAAATCAGCCATAAAAACCTCACCAATTTGCTCCTAAGTGTGAAAAAAAAACCTGGGCTCAACGCAAAAGATAGATTGCTCGCTATTACCACTATCTCTTTTGACATTGCGGGAATAGAACTTTTTTTACCATTGATCACCGGAGCCACTGTTGTACTGGCAGAGGCCACTGCCATCAAGGATGGAAGGTTATTGCACAAACTCCTCCGAGAAAAAGATATTTCATTTATGCAAGCGACTCCTGCCACTTGGAGGATGCTTGTGATGGCAGGGTGGGAGCAGCCCCTTCCACTTCGTATTTTAAGTGGAGGTGAAGCCTTTCCCAAGGACCTTGCCTTACTACTCCTGAGACGCTGTGATGAAGTATGGAACGGATATGGTCCTACGGAGACCACCATTTATTCCACCATGAAAAAACTCGCCATCACTGACCCTGTCATCACTATCGGCAAACCCATAGCGCATACAGGCATTTATGTGCTGGATGAAAACCAGCTACCGGTTAAGAATGGCACCATAGGCGAAATCCATATCAGTGGAGAAGGGGTGGCCGATGGTTACCTGAACAGACCAGAACTGACGACCGAACGCTTCGTACCCAATCCTTTTTCACATAATTTTCCTGTACTTTATAAAACAGGAGACCTTGGCCGTATCTTGCCGACAGGTGATATCGAATGCCTCGGCAGAATAGACCACCAAGTCAAAATAAGGGGCTTTCGAATTGAGCTCGGAGAGATAGAGCAACAGCTTCTAGAGGAAACGGCCATCAAGGAAGTCGCCGTACACCCTTGGGAAGATACACCGGGCAATAAGCGACTGGCAAGCTATGTGGTATTAAATGATCCCTCCCAAGCTGCAGAAGGGACGTTTGCACAGCTGGTCACTAATTGGAAGGAAAACCTTTCCAAAAAATTGCCGGAATACATGATTCCAGCCGACTGGATACCAATGGACCAACTGCCCCTTACGGCCAACCAGAAAATTGACCGGAAAGGGCTTCCCAAACCAAAACTCCAGCGTACTGCATCTCTTGATGCTATCGAAAAACCAGGCACAGAAACAGAAAAAACCATCCATGCTATATGGTGCAAGAGCTTCCGAGTACCTTCTATATCGATCGACACGGATTTTTTTGACATGGGAGGACATTCCCTCTTGGCGGTAGAGGTAATGACCAAAGTGGATCGTGAATCGGGTAAAAACCTTCCCCTGACAACACTGTTTAGCTACCCTACCATCCGGAAATTTGCGGCACACTTGGACCAAAGCAGCAATGACCATGAATGGCGCTCCTTGGTACCTATTAAACCTAACGGTCACAAAACACCCATCTATCTGGTCCATGGCATGGCAGCCAATGCAGGGACCTTCTTTAAATTTACCAATCGCCTCCATGAAGACCAGCCCATCTATGGGCTCCAATCCAAAGGTCTCAATGGAAAAGATGCTCCTAACCATACCATCCAAGAGATGGCGGAACACTATGTCTCTGAAATCCTGGAACACGATCCTAATGGCCCTTACATTCTTGGGGGGTATTCTTTTGGTGGCTATGTGGCCTTTGAGATGGCAAGGATCCTCATAAAAAAGGGTAAGACTGTCCAATCAGTTATTATGTTTGACACCCAGGCAGTCAATTTACCTCTTAACGACCACCTCGATGACTCAGCACTTTCTAGGCTAAAAGCCAAATTTGTCAAAAAGAAAGTCGAGTTTCAGGTAATGCTGAAAGCTCCAAAGGCTTTTCAGCAAATAAAAACCAGGGCTGCAAAAAGAAAGCGATTACAATTGCTCCAGAAAATCGGCAGAGCCGAAGCCCCCACTTCAGATGACCGCACTGCGGTGATCAAACGGATCAGAGCGCTTAACTACCAAGCAATGATCAGTTATCGCCCACAACCCTTGGAAGTGCCTACAGTGGTTTTCAAAGCGAAAATCGTCCCATCCAAATCCAGCGACCACTGGGCAAATGGATGGACAAACTACAGCAACAACGTAAAGGTAATACCGGTAGAAGGAGACCATTTCACTTTGTTTGAAGAGCCCTTTGTGGATGATGTGGGGAAAAAACTAAACATGCACCTCAAGGAAAGCAGCCATTAGCCTTCTTTTTTTTTGGATAGCAAAGGGAGCAAAAAAATCAGCTTATGAAATCACGGAATTAGAACGAACTTCTTCCGTGATTTCATCATTCCAAAATATATGTGCGCTATATTTCCTCTTGGTCGTACTCAGGTGCCAAGTGACCAAAACAGCACGTCCTGAATATTAATCATCACTGACGACCATTTTAAATCCTTCCCCATGTAGCGTGATGATCTGTACTTTGGGATCGACTTTCAGGAGTTTTCGGATCTTGCTGAGGTAAACATCCATACTCCTCGCATTAAAATAACTGTCATCTCCCCAGATTTGCTTAAGGGCATAACTTCTGTTTACCGGCTTGTTCAGTTCAGCTACTAGGAGTCGCAAGAGCTCATTTTCCTTGGAAGTAAGCTTGTGCCTGCCTTCGGGGCTCTCCAGCAATTGCTCATCATAATGCAGGACCAAGTCTCCAAACGCATAATTCTTCAACGCCTGGGGTGCGCCATCGTCTTTTTTGGTGCGTCTCAGGATAGCCCCAATGCGCAGAAGAAGCTCTTCCATGCTAAAGGGCTTCGTAATATAATCGTCAGCACCGATCTTTAGGCCTTCGATCACATCGTCTTTCATGTTCTTTGCGGTAAGGTAGATTATCGGGAGGTCTTCTTCTATCTTCTTGATGTCCTTTCCAAGGGTAAACCCGTCTTTTTTAGGCATCATAATGTCCAGAATGGCCAGGTCAAATTTACCTTTTTTGAAATTGGACCAGCCTTCCTCGCCATCTCGGCAGAGCTTGGTATCGTACCCTTTCATGGTCAAATATTCCTGTAAAATGTCACCCAAGTTGGGATCGTCTTCCACTACTAAAAGTCTTGCGTCGCTCATTTTTTTCGAGGTAAATTGATCGTAAATGTACTTCCTTTATTAATCTCACTGTCCACAGTGATTTCTCCATTGTGCTCTTCCACCATGGTCTTGACATAGGCCAAGCCCAAACCGAACCCTTTTACATCATGGACATTCCCTGTAGGCACCCTATAAAACTTATCAAAAATCTTCTTCACGGACTCTTTTGTCATCCCCATCCCATTGTCCTTTATGGTGATGACAAATCCTTCTGCGGTTTCCTTTACTGTTAGATTTATCAGAGGTTCATCCCTTGAATACTTGTTGGCATTGTCTAGCAAGTTATTGATGATATTGGAAAGATGAAAGGCATCTGCTTCAATAAAGGGGTCTTTTACATCAATATCCAACAAAATACTTCCCCCGTTTTTCTCCACTTGAAGGTCAAAGTGCTTTTTGGCATCTCTTAACAGCTCCACTAAATTGACCTTCTCAAACTTCAGCTTGAAATCTTTTTTATCCAATGCAGCCGCTTGCAGTACTTTTTCGACTTGAGAGCCCAATCGTTTGTTTTCATCTTTGATGATACCAAGGTACCTGTTTCGGAACGTATCCTGATTGATCAGATCTGGATCCTGAAGTGCCTCTACCGCTAAGCTCACCGTTGCAATAGGCGTCTTAAACTCATGCGTCATGTTATTGATAAAATCATTTTTGGTCTCCGAGAGCTTCTTCTGTCGAATGATGACCTTGATCGCATACACAAAACACAGGATAATGATCAACAAGAAAACCAGTGAGCTGGACAAAGGTAGCCAGATCTGCTTTAGAATGTGGAGTTGTTTTGAAGGAAAGTGGATAAGGATAAAGTTTTCTTGGCTTATCAGGTCACCAGGAAAAAGCTCTGCTTTGATATTGTTCTGGTTAAACGCTCCCTGATCATTAATGGAATTGACAGGAATCAGCGTATCCTTGCTGTTCAAAATCGCCAGTTCAAAACTCCCCGTAATCCCTCTTTTCTTCAATTGTGAAGCAATATCCCGATGCAGCCGCGTAGTATCCACCCTGAGGAATATGTTTTCTTGGGCATCCGCCAATAACTGCGTCATGACCACATTCATCAACTCAATTTTCTTATTGGCCTTGACAATATTCTCAGCGGCATTTTCGGAAATATTGTATTCGTCTGTAATGAGCGCTTCGCGATTGACCATATAATCCTGCACCTGCACGAAACTGTCCCGTCTAGCTACAAATTCAAGGTATTTTTCCTTTTCTTTCAAATAGATGGCCATTTCATCCGGTGTAAATAGCTGCTTGGCCACAGAAGCTGGCAATTCGAAGTATTTCTGAAGTTCAAACTGACTTTCGGGTTTCCCCCCTCTAGAGGCTATCATCCGCTGAAAGGTCCGGGACACCTCAGGCACCTTCTGTTTAAAAATGGAATCCATCACTGACGGCCTTCTTTCGATCGATATGGACCGCCGGACGTTAAACTCAATGGGCTCTATTTTCTGGAAAAGCATCTGCTTGAATATGCTGTCCTTGGCCATGGCATTCAGAATAACATCACTCGTCTCATTTTTTTCAAGTTTGGTAATGCTCGCCGCCAAAGACTGGTAGACATTCTGCTCAAACCGCTCCTGATTTATCTTGATGGCATTGGCCACCCAGTAGTACTGGAAGCCCACCAAACCCAAGCAGGCCAGCGACATTAACAGAATGATAATTTTCATTTTTGCCTTAGACATCTTACAAATTTATAGGTTCTTGTCAAGTAAGCCCGAAGCTTAACAATTTTTAACAAGGTTTAACGGAGAGAGCATAGAATTATATTTCGTAAATATGTATATTCATAAGGTTAAAATAAATTATATTACCATAAATACATTACGGTTTAGTGGTTCACACAATAAAAACCCTTTTTACACTTAACCCGTATCGCCATGAATACAAAATTTAGATGGGTAATGGTGGCCTGCTGCTGCTTTGCCATCTCTGCGGCTAGTTTTGGCCAAGAAGAAAATGCATCGACCAAGTATTACCTGAACGTAACTTCTGAAAAGAATGGTATCAAGGAGGACATTTCCAAAACTTATGATGGCCGTGCCGTCTTGGAAAAAGACGCATTTTTCAAATCACTGGATATCGACCTTCCAAGTGGCTCCTATGACAAACTAATACTGGAAACTACCGTAAATGAAAAGAAGGTTAGCCTTTCCACGGTAAATCCGCTGTCCACTTCTAACAAAAACATTGCAGGGGCGCAGCAGGATGAGGAGGTACACGTAGAGCTATTCAAAGGCGGAAAATCCGTTAAGGTAGTCAGGGGCAAGCCCTTGGAGTTTGACCGGCCTTATGCAGTAGGGAATCCTACCAGGCAAAGTGGCTTAGCGTTTCTTGCAGAAGAGACGAACGGTGGAAATACCAGGATGTACAGCCAGGAACGCGAGGTAGAAATCTTTGCATTCGACAAGGACGAAAATGGACAGCTCCAAATTAATGACGCAGAAGCGGACAAGACCATTGAACGGTTGGAACGCTTAATCGACGAGCTCAAAGCGGCCAAAAAACACAACCACTGAATTCTTTCATAAGAAGTACCTAATATATGGAGAAAAGGAAGGCAAGGCCTTCCTTTTTTTGTTGGTCAGCCTTTTCTATCTTTGCCCTCTTAATTTATCTATGGATGTATCATGACTATTGACAACCAACAATACAAGATTCAGGGTGTACCAGTTTTGGACATCGCTGCGGAGTACGGCACACCGGTATATGTCTATGATGGACAAAAAATACTGGACCAAGTGACCACATTGCAAAACGCTTTTTCCTCGGTCAACTTAAAGATAAAATACGCCACTAAGGCACTGTCCAATATCAACATCCTAAAACTGATGAAAAAAGCAGGGACAGGTGTGGATGCGGTATCTATCGAGGAGGTGAGACTCTGCCTGCATGTTGGCTATCAACCGTCAGAAATCATGTTTACCCCCAACTGTGTTTCCTTCGAAGAAATTCAAGAAGCAGTAGACCTGGGTGTCATGATCAATATTGACAACATCCCAATGTTGGAGCACTTTGGCACCCACTATGGCAACAGTGTCCCGCTTTGTATCCGGCTCAATCCGCACATCCTTGCTGGCGGAAATGCCAAGATTTCTGTAGGACATATCGACAGCAAATTCGGGATTTCTATCCTGCAGCTAAAGCATGTGCTCAAGATCGTGGAAGTCCACCAACTCAAGGTAATCGGTCTCCATGTCCATACGGGATCTGACATCTTGGATGCGGAGGTATTCCTTAAAGGTGCCGAAATCCTTTTTGATGCTGCAAACGAGTTCCATGACCTGGAATTCCTGGATTTTGGGGGAGGATTTAAAGTAGGCTATAAAGAAGCCGATATCACCACGGACATTGCCGAAGTCGGCAAAAAAGTGTCCGCCGCATTTAAGGATTTCTGTCAGGAATATGGTAGAGAGCTCGAAATCTGGTTTGAACCTGGCAAATTCCTGGTAAGTGAATGTGGCTACCTACTCGTCAATGCCAATGTCATCAAATCTACTCCTGCTTCGACATTCATTGGGGTAGATTCGGGCCTGAACCACCTGATCAGACCAATGATGTACGATGCTTATCACGGCGTGGATAACATCTCCCGAATCACAGGCCCTGACAGGGTGTATACCATCGTCGGGTACATTTGTGAAACAGATACCATCGCAGCAGACAGAAAGCTCAAAGAAGTCAAAGAAGGTGATGTCTTGGCTATCAAAAATGCCGGAGCCTATGGATTCAGCATGGCATCCAACTACAACTCCAGACTACGGCCTGCAGAAGTATTGGTACTGGATGGAAAGGCACACCTGATTCGTGAACGTGAAAGCTTTGAAGATATCTTGCGACACCAAATAGATATAGGACTATAACTAAAGGGTTTAAGTGATATTTACCAATTTTATCACAGATAAAACTTTGAGCATTAGCAGTATATAATTAAATTAGCAATGTAGTAAAACCAAGCACAAGCCCTGGTAGTAATAATTTAATTCACCAAAGCCCGGAGCCAACTCTCCGGGCTTTATTTTTATGTGTATCCTCAATGTTGCAACTAAGGAACTATTAATTAAATGCTCTTATTGTTTTCTGTTCTTTTATTTAGGTGTAAAAAAGTTTTCAAAGGTCTTCATGAGTGCAATGCATTTCCATTGATGAAAAAAACCAAAGATCTAGGTCATGAAGCCTCCCGTCACTGCGGGCAAGATATTCAAATTGAGTAAATTTGGTTTTAAAAAAAAATCTAGGCCGGTTGTATGCCTTTTAAAATGGGACATGGGTTTTCCCAGCGACGGGGATCTGTTGCCATTTTAATTTCAGTCCGGTGGCTACGGCCTAAAAGCGAGTGGGTCTCGCTGTTCCAAGGCCCGAGCCTACTCCCTTCCCTAACGGCCTCCACCACCTGCTGAAAAACAAGCATACCAAGGGCCGCCATAAAACCGACACCTTTTTTTGGCTCAGGAGGGCTTAATAGTTCAGGTTGTAGGGCCCGTTTTTCCCCTTGCGCATTTTTCTTGGACTGCACTGTCCCTTTCTGGAATCCTCCACTGCCGAACTTATCTGGTCGATATAATGGAAGAAATGGCCGGTGAGCTGCAAAAACAGAAAAAGAGCTTCTTCAACAGTTTTTTCGTCAGGGCCAGGGCAGAGGAATTGTTGAGCATGGGGATACGGTCTTGCTTGTTCCCAGATTGCTTTTTGGTCTTTAAGACAGGCGTTATACCGCTCTGAAACCTTTCCATTTCCTGTGCCTGCTACGGGGGTTGAACAGCCGGCACACCAACATATCGAGCCTTTTGAAGACCTTGTGGCACAAACCTGTCCTGCACTGGCTGAAGGCCCCTTTTGTCTCAGAGGTGGCCCCATCAGGGAAAAAATTCGAACAAATAAGCTTGAAGTGAGTAAGTTGTCTTGGTAATGATAAAAAGAACAATTGCCTCAAAAGACAATCGCCTCTTTATGACAAAGGAATTCAACAAAAGTCTGCTTGTGTTGATAAATTTTTCATCATTTAATTTTAACTTTAGTTCATTAAGAAGCTGAATTTTGGAACAGACGTCTACTGCTTTTGTCGGCGGCTGTTTTTGTTCTGCTAATACACAGATTTACAGCTAAATATATACTAACTAAACGGAGTTGAATCTGGATTTAACCTATCCATCATGGAAAAGAACTGGCTAGAACTGGTATCACTCGTTGGCAAAAAAATCACACTAATCCCGCTACAGCCCTCCCACAAAGCTGGGCTAATAACGGCTGCCAGTGATGGAAGCCTTTGGGAACTTTGGTACACGAGTGCCCCTTCTGCTGAAACAATGGACATGTATATCTCCGAAGCACTCCAGCAACTGGAAGACCAAACCAGCCTTCCCTTCGTAGTCGTGGACAATAAAACCCAAAAAATCATTGGCTGTACGCGCTTTATGAACGTGACCGCCAAGCATAAAAGACTGGAGATTGGTTCCACTTGGTACGCCAAAAGCGCCCAACGAACTGGTATCAATAGGGAATGCAAATACCTGCTGCTAAGCCATGCCTTCGAAAAACTCGGTTGCATTTGTGTGCAGTTTAAGACTGACTGGTTTAACCAAACTTCCAGAAATGCCATAGCCAGATTGGGTGCCAAGCAAGACGGCATCCTCCGCAATGACCGTTTGAATGCAGATGGCACCTATCGGGACACGGTGGTTTTTTCGATCATCAACCAAGAGTGGCACGGCGTCAAAAAAAGCCTGCTCCTCCAGATGGATCAATATGGTGAATAGGATGCCTGTTTCACTAGCGCTAACTTTTCTTCTTACTTGTCGTATTTTATACCTATCACTTTAAAACTATTTTATGAAACCCTTTTATGCCCTTACACTGATTGCCGTTTTTTGCCTTATGAGTTTCTCCAAAGCACAAAATCCCCAACCATTACCATTTGAGGACATTAGTACCTACCCAGATGCATATACTTCTGGTACTGTCGCCGCTAGAATGGTGGAGAGCCTAGGATTTAGGTACCGCTATGCCACACAAGGGCTGGAAGAAGAAAACATGGATTACCGGGCATCAGAAGTAGCCAGAACCATAGGGGAAACAATGGATCACATCTATGGATTGAGCATTGTGGTCCATAATTCAGTTATCGAAGAAGCATACACCAAAAAAGATGGCCTCGACCTAATGGAAGGCAGGGAAGAAAGCCTACACTTGCTAAAAGCCGTCTATGATCGACTTTTGATTATGGATGACAAAGAAGTATCCGCTATAAGTGTACGCGATGAACACCCTTTCTGGATATTGATCAATGGTCCTTTGGTAGACGCCATTTGGCACAGTGGACAGATCGCCACCCTCAGAAGAGCCGCAGGCAACCCAATGCCAAAAGGTGTCAATGTCTTTCTGGGAAAATACAGCGGTAAAGTGGAGGAATAGGTCTTTGTTGTTAACCACATAGTAACATAGGACACAATAGCCTTATATTTAACTGATCCGTGTTTTCAATATTCCTTCCGCCTTAGTGCCTCTTGTGGCATGTTTTTTTGCCACGAAGGCTCGAAGTCACAAAGGAAGTTTTGGTGGAGATGATGCATTCTCCTGTTGTTCCGACAGCTGTGCTGCGGAACCCCGAAAATTGAGTTTATAACTCAATACTACTTGCTTGAAGGTGTGCTTTTAAAGATGGTTTATGGTTAACCACATAGGAAGAGTTTAGAACACATAACTCAGCTAATAACGCTATGTTTTTTATGTGCCTATGTTGTTCAAATACACCTGGCAAAGCCCCATAAAAGATCAAAGACCACTTTTCTTAAGTGACCAAATAGCATTACAGTAGGGGCAAGATTATCGGTACTTTCAATACTCCTTCCGCCTTAGTGCCTCTTGTGGCTTATTTTTTTGCCACGAAGGCTCGAAGTCACAAAGGAGGTTTTGGTGGGGATGATGCCTCCTCTGGCACCATTATTTAAAAATAGCTTAGTGACTTGGTGTCTTTGTGGCCTTCAAAAGAAACAAATCAGCGTTCCATCATTTAGCATTATCAGGAACTGATCAAAGCGGGATGCTGTTAGAAAGGGCAAGATTTTAGGAATAGCAATCATAACCAATCGTACATGCTGAACTTTGAATTTAAGAACCCGACGAAGATCATTTTTGGCCAAGGCCAAATGGAGAAAATAGCTACTGAAATTCCTTCCGGATCCAAGGTGCTTATGACCTATGGCGGAGGGAGTATCAAAAAGAACGGCATTTATGATGCGGTAACAGCCGCATTGAAGGATTTTGAGGTCGTCGAGTTTGGTGGCATTCCTGCCAATCCCGAGTACCATCAATTGCTGGATGCGCTGAAGGTCATCAAAGAAGAGCAGGTCACCTATATGCTGGCAGTGGGTGGTGGATCGGTCATCGATGCCACCAAGTTTTTGTCTTCTGCCGCACTTTACGACGGTGAAGAGCCTTGGGATATTTTGGCCAATAAAATCCGGACCGAAGAAGGCTTGCCCTTTGGGACAGTGCTGACAATTCCGGCGACAGGCTCGGAATCCAATTCCGGTGCGGTGATCTCCAACCATAAAACGGGCGAGAAATTTTCAATGGGTGGTCCAGGGCTATTCCCACAGTTTTCGCTTCTTGACCCTACCGTCATCCGGTCCCTTCCCGAAAGACAACTTGCCAATGGCGTGATGGATGCTTTTTCCCATGCGCTGGAGCAATACATGACCTATCCGGTAAAAGCTGGCTTGCAAGATCGTTTTGCAGAAAGCATCATGCAGACCTTGATAGAAGTGGGGCCGCAAGTGATGAAGGATCCCACCGACTATGATGCGGCGGGGGATTTTATGTGGTGCTGCACCATGGCGCTCAATGGTCTCATCCAAAAAGGAGTGCCTACTGACTGGGCTATCCATGCCATGGGCCACGACCTAACGGCACTTTACGGAATCGATCATGCACGTACGCTGGCGATAGTCGCTGGCAGCCACTACCGCTACAACCTAGACAGGAAAAAGGCCAAACTGGCTCAATATGGCGAGCGCGTGTGGGGAATTATGGATGGTACGACAGAAGAAAAGGCACTTGCAGCAATTAAGAAAACAGAAGAGTTTATTCAATCGCTGGGCATAGACACCCACCTGTCAGCCTATACAGATAAGTATGAAAATACAGCCACGGAAATCGCCGATCGGTTTACTACAAGAGGTTGGATGGGGCTCGGAGAGCACAAAGATCTCAGCCCGGCTGATGTGGCGAAAATCGTGGAAATGGCGTATTGATGGATAAAGAAATTAAAGTTTGGGTAATCCACGATTAGGAATTATCAATTCCGAAGACAGATGAAGCAGATTTGTGATACCTTCTATTGACTGATTGCAAATCAGGTTAATTTGGAATAGGGATGGCAGGTTCCGAACAGTTAGTGGCTCGAACGCTTATATATTTCTTAACCCCAAGAGACTCCCTAGAGGTGTTTGTTGGGGTTATTTTTTTTCTTCATATTAGATAAGTGGTTGGATGATGTTTTTTGATGATACGCTTTCTTGCCAGTAGGTTTTATTTCTCACGGAATGCGCAGAACTCCCGGAATGAAATAAGGTTTTCTGAGAATCCCGTGGTTTCTGATTACTGGAATCATTGTGGATATACATGAATTTTTAATAACTTATCAGTGATAATCGGTTACACATCGGGTTTCCAGTGTGTACAAAAACCTGAAATAACTTTTTATTTTACCTTCATTTATAATAGGATAAGCATGACAAGAAATGAATTTTTGAAAAAATCGGGAGTTTTGGGTGCTTCCATGGTTTTGTTGAGTAGTTATGGCTGGAAGTACGCTGATCCCCTTGCTCCTGCAAAACCTGTAAAAGTAAGTCTTCCCAAAAAAGGAGAAGACCTCATGGGATATATTACCAGGAAGAAAGGAAAGTTCGACATTGATCTTTATCGCCAGCTGATAGGGGCCGCAAATGCCTTCAAAGAGGGTGATGCCACAATGGGTATTGCGGCCAAGGATGATAAATCTCGGCAGCATGCACGAACACTGCTAGGAAATACAACAATTCAGGACATCAATAATCAACTGGTGTTTAGGGATGAACTGTATGACCTGATTTTGGAGACAACGGATCAGCGGATGCGCACGGAGCTGGAGTCGTGGAGAATGGGGGAGCTGAGGGATTTTTTGCTCACTGAAGATGAAATGGCGATCAAAAAGGTCATGCCCGGACTGACCAGTGATGTCATTGGCTGTGTGGTGAAATTAATGAGTAATGAAGAATTGATTCAAGTCAGCCAAAAACTATTTAACCCGTTGTCCGGAAGCAAGATAGGAAGTAAAGGGTATTTGAGTGCACGGATTCAGCCCAATTCCCCTACGGACAATCCAGAAGATATCGCATGGCAGGTGTTTGATGCTTGGTCGTATGGGGTGGGGGATTTGGTATTGGGTACCAACCCGGTGTCCAGTGAGGTAGGTTCAGTGGGAAAGATAGAAGCTACCTTGTACGATATTTTGGTCACCTTTGGCTTGGAAGAGACTATGCCCAATTGTGTTTTGTCACATATAGATGTACAGGCGGCGGTGGAGGAACAGCAGCCGGGCACCACGGGGATTTGGTTTCAAAGCCTTGCAGGGACCGTAAGTGCCAATCGAACATTTGATGTTACCCTTGATAAAATGAAAGGTTATATGTCCGAAAGGCAGGGACAGTACGGTCTTTATGCCGAAACTGGTCAGGGAGCAGATTTTACCAATGGACATGGAGAGGGCTTTGATATGGTGCTTCACGAATCAAGAAAGTACGGTTTTGTCAGCGCCCTGAAAGCACAATTGGAAGCAGAAAAATCCTCCGGTGGGGCACCATGGGTACATGTCAATGATGTAGCGGGCTTTATTGGCCCGGAGGTTTTTAAGACAAAGGAACAGCTGGTGAGGTGCTGCCTGGAGGATACCTTGATGGGAAAACTCCATGGACTATGCATCGGCTTGGACATTTGTTCTACGCTGCACATGGATGTGGACTTGGAGGACCTGAACTGGTGCATAGATGAGGTGATGCCTGCTAATCCTGCCTACTTGATGGCACTGCCTACCAAAAATGACCCCATGCTGAGTTATTTGACTACTTCTTTTAGTGATCATGTACGTGTCAGAGAGAAGTTTGGCTATAAAGTGAATGATGCCATGTGGCGTTTTTTTAAGCGTATCGGCGTCATTGGGGAAGATAATCAGCCCACGATTCACTTTGGGGATCCCACTTGGGTTTATTACCAATATTGTTTGGCAAAAGGTGATCTTAGAAGCCGTGAAGAGATTTTTGCTGATGGCAAAAATAAAATCCGTGCCATTCGCCAGCGAGGTGTCCCCATTGCAGAAGGCTATGGGGATGAAATATGGGAATTAGAACCCCAATTGGCCAGGCAAGTGCAGCAGCTGTATGATGATGCTAAAGTCAGCTTATGGACTGAAATGTCCTCGACATTTGTTCAGGAAATTCCATTGGCCCTGCCCATCATTACTCAGTCAAGCGACCGAAAAGACTATGTATATCATCCCGAGACGGGCGAAAAGCTGAGCATGGAAGCAGAGCGAACGCTTCGCGAGTTAAGTGCCTCGTGGCATGATGAAATTCCTGATGTGCAAATCGTGGTTTCGGATGGGTTGAATGTCAGGGCCTTGATGGACCGCGGGCACTTGGACGAATTTCTGAAGGCCATTGGCCCGGCCTTGGCCGGTGAAGGATATCGGGTGGCCGATAAACCGATTGTCATCCAGCATGGAAGGGTAAGGGCGGGCTATGCATGTGGAGAATTGCTTTTTGGAAATAAAGGAGTACAGGAGAGCTGCAAAGGGATTTTGCATATCATTGGAGAGCGCCCGGGATCGGGGCATCACAATTTTTCTGTTTACCTGACGGCTGCCAATCCCACTGTTTGGGCACAAAAAGGCACCGTAGATCATAATATTTCCCGTGTGATTTCCGGCATCTCCGATACATCCCTGAAACCGGAGATGGCAGCGCGGCAAACTACTCAGATTTTGGGACAATTGTTTAAAAAATATGCCTGATGCGACCTGATTTAAATCCGGAATATGCATTAGCCTATCTGTTGCGATTCCTAATGCGTATTCCGGGTTAAAGGCAATTTGTATCAGGCATTTGGTAGCACTGTTCGTAAACGTTATTCTCCCATGACATTCATCTTGGCCACATAGAAATTGCGGTCCACGGTGAGTGCTGATGTGGTAGGGTCGAGTTTTTTGTTTTGCCACTGGGTAGTTGGTTTGAGCCAAACCTCCTCTCCGTCGACCCAAACCTTCAGGGGCATATTGAAGCTTTTTACCGTGTTTTCCCATCTGTAGATCAACATGCCATTTTTAATGGTATAGCTGAAAATGGGAATCCGCACATCTCGAAGGTATTGGTCAAATACTGGCTCCAAGTTCATATCGGCATGATCGCTGATGTAGTTTTCGATTTGTTTGGTAGTGACGGTCTGGTGATAGAATTCACGGTTCAGCCCCCGCAGGATCTCACGCCATTTGTCATCATCATTGATAAGTTGGCGAATGGTGTGGAGCATATTGGCGCCTTTGTAATACATGTCTCCGGAGCCTTCGTAGTTTACTCCATAAGTACCGATGACCGGCCTGTCGTTATTGATGGCCATGCGAGTGCCCAGCACGTAATCACTGGCGGCTTCTTTGCCGTAGAAATAATCCAAAAATAAGCTTTCGGAATAGGCCGTAAACCCTTCATGGATCCACATATCGGCCACATCTTTGTTGGTGATGTTATTGGCAAACCACTCATGGCCCGACTCATGGATGATGATAAAGTCAAACTTCAGCCCCCAGCCGGTTCCGCTCAGATCCCTGCCTAAGTAGCCGTTACCATAGGCATTGCCGTAGGTGACGGAGCTCTGGTGCTCCATGCCCAGATAAGGCACTTCGACCAGCTTATAACCATCCTCATAAAAAGGATACGGCCCAAACCAATGCTCAAAAGCTTCCATCATCCTTTTGGCATCTTTAAACTGCTCTTTGGCTTTTTCTAGATTGTCGCGAAGGACATAATAGTCCATGTCCAGCTCACCTTTTTCGCCTTGGTATTTTTCGGAGAAATGCACATAATCACCGATGTTGATATTGATTCCGTAATTATTGATCGGATTTTTGACTTCCCACGTGTAGGTTTTGGTGTTGGCTTTGCGGTTGTGTTGGGTGTCGATCAGGCGGCCGTTGGAGACATCCATTAGGTTTTCGGGTACTTCCACTTTGAGCAATACCCCTTTGTCAGGCTCGTCACTGGGATGATCTTTGTTTGGCCACCATACACTCGAGCCGATTCCTTGGTTGGCATTGGCGATAAAGGGGAGGCCGTTGCTGTCCTTTTGCCAAGTAAGGCCTCCATCCCAAGGTGGTCGCTGTGCCACTACTGGCTTGCCGGAAAAATGAAAAGTAATGTCGTAGTTTTTGCCTTGTACTTGCTCCTGTTTTAAGGAGATAAAATGGGCATTGCCATCATGTTCAATGGGAAGTTCCTCGGCATTTTGGACAGCTTTGGTGAGCTTCATGGGTGCTTGAAGGTCGATCTGCATGCGCTGTGGCTGCCCGGTGACGGTATAGGTCATGGTGTTGGTTCCAGACAGGAACTGTTTCTCTGGCTCTACTTTCACTTCCAAGGTGTAATGTGCTAAATCCCACCAAGCCCTTTCCGGGGTGATGGTGCCGCGCAAGGTATCCTGCCGTGTAAATGCTTCCCCATGTGGGAAAAGCTGTGCTCTAGCAGTAAAACTAAACGTCAACGTGGCCGCTATCAAAAGCGATTTCATCCAATTCATATCAAATAAGGTTGGGTTTCTATTCTATTTCTACTCACTAAGGTAAGTTTTATTCAGATAAAGAGAGAATGGAATTTTATAGATGGCTTTCGCAAAACTGGTGAATGATGCCCTCTATGGTTTGTTTTGGGACAGTCGATGGGGGCGTTAAGAAAATGAGTTAGCTCGTGCAGCGGACAAGCGAGATCCACTCATTTTTAGCCCATAGCAACTACCCCAAAATCAAATTAAGGCAAACGAAATCGTACTGGTAACCCCAATCACTTAATGTGAAAGATGCTCCATGGCCTAGATTTTTGCCTACTTTTTCATCAATAGAAAAAGGAGAAATCCCCATGACACATCTAGAAAAACTAAATGCGCAGGGATTTCTCCTTTCGGTGAAGTGACTCGTTATTGCCTTATTTCAGGTCATACCGATCGAGGTTCATGACCTTGTCCCAAGTGGCGACAAAGTCCTTGACAAATTTATCCTGTGCATCGGTACTTGCATAAACTTCCGCTTGTGCCCTCAGTTCAGCATTGGAACCAAAGACAAGGTCTGCTCGTGTAGCCGTCCATTTTTTGGCTCCGGATTTTCGGTCCTTTCCTTCGAAGTACTCCTGATCATCGGAGGTAGCTTCCCAAGCAGTTTTCATGTCCAATAGGTTGACGAAGAAATCGTTGGTAAGCTTTTCGGGCTTGTCGGTGAAGACGCCGTGCTTGGATCCATCAAAGTTAGTACCTAGCACCCGCATGCCTCCTATCAGCACGGTCAGTTCAGGAGGGGTAAGGCTAAGCAAATTGGCCTTATCGATAAGCAGGTCTTCGGTAGACACGTTGAATTTTGTCCTTCGGTAATTTCTGAATCCGTCTGCAAAAGGCTCCAAGTAGCTGAACGCTTCCTCGTCAGTCTGCTCCGCCGAAGCGTCCATTCTGCCTGGAGTGAACGGTACACTAATACTGTGTCCTGCATCCTTTGCCGCTTTTTCCACACCGGCACAGCCTGCCAGTACTATCATATCTGCCAAGGAGATTTTCTTGTTGCCGGATTGGGCGCCATTAAAATCCTTTTGTACCCCTTCCAGTGTGCTCAGCACTTTGGCCAGTTGCGTGGGATTGTTGACTTCCCAGTCTTTTTGTGGAGCAAGTCTGAGTCTGGCTCCGTTGGCACCGCCACGTTTGTCGGAAATCCTGAAAGTGGAGGCAGACGCCCAAGCGGTAGATACCAGCTGAGATACGGAAAGACCTGTTCCTAGGATGTTGTCCTTGAGCGCTGCGATGTCCTTTTCGTCCACCAGCTCGTGGTTTACTGCTGGAATGGGGTCTTGCCAGAGCAGTTCCTCTTCGGGAATCTCAGGTCCGAGATAGCGGTCTTTTGGCCCCATATCACGGTGGGTGAGCTTGTACCAAGCCCTTGCAAAGGCATCGGCAAATTCATCAGGGTTTTCGTAAAATCTCCTTGATATTTTTTCATACTCCGGATCCAATCGCAATGCCAGATCCGTTGTCAGCATAGTGGGTTTATGCTTTTTGGATTTATCGTAGGCATCTGGAATATCTGCTTCTGCATCTCTCGCAATCCATTGTTTAGCACCTGCGGGACTGCGGTGTGGATCCCATTCATATTTGAATAAGTTATCAAAAAAGTGGTTGCTCCACTGAGTTGGGGTTTGTGTCCACGTTACTTCAGGGCCGCCAGTGATCGCATCTGGACCTGACCCTGTTCCATGGGAGTTTTTCCATCCGAAACCTTGCTGCTCAATAGGTGCGGCTTCTGGTTCGGGACCAACATGCTCGCCCGGATCAGCAGCACCGTGGGTTTTTCCAAACGAGTGACCACCCGCAATCAGCGCAACGGTCTCCTCATCATTCATGGCCATTCGTTTGAAGGTTTCTCTGATATCCACGGCAGCAGATACAGGGTCCCAATTTCCGTTTGGCCCTTCGGGATCCACATAAATCAGCCCCATGACCACCGCAGCCAATGGATCTTCGAGGTCACGTTTTCCTGAATACCGCTTGTCCGCAAGCCATTCGTCCTCTGAGCCCCAGTACACGTCTTCTTCAGGCTCCCAAGTATCTTCACGTCCCCCTGCAAAGCCGAATGTCTTAAAGCCCATCGATTCTAGGGCCACATTGCCCGCAAGGACCATTAAGTCAGCCCAAGAGATTTTGTTGCCATATTTTTGTTTGAGGGGCCATAATAGCCTTCTGGCCTTGTCCAAGCTGGCATTATCCGGCCAGCTGTTCAGTGGTGCAAAGCGCTGCTGACCGCCTCCTGCACCACCACGGCCATCACCAATCCGGTAGGTGCCGGCACTGTGCCAGGCCATTCTGATAAACAAGCCCCCATAATGGCCAAAATCTGCCGGCCACCAGTCCTGTGAGTCAGTCATCAAGGCATGCAGGTCTTTTTTCAACCCATCATAATCCAAGCTTTTGAAGGCTTCGGCATAATCAAAGTTTTCGCCCAGTGGGTTGGACATGGGAGAATGTTGTCGCAGGATGTTTACTTTTAGCCGATTTGGCCACCAGTCAAGGTTGCTGGTGCCTCCTCCGGCACTTTTCTTAGGAGCTGCTCCAGAAAAAGGGCATTTTCCACTAGCACTGCTTTCGTTTACATCAAAACTTCGAGAACCATTATTGTTTTCCATTTCTATGATTTGTATATGGTTTGTGAAAATATTTCTGACAAGTAAATTCTAAAAATAATCATTTTAATGATCCATTAAATGTCCTATAATTTAAAAAAATATGGTTATTTCAGCAAACTTATTTAGCCTTTTAAACCCGATTTTTGCATAACTGCAATAGATAGGCTAATGTATATTTCCATCTAACCTCGAAAAGCTTTTATATCGTGGATGTTGTATGGGGGGAGGGAGGTGTTGAACTAGACTTTCAGCCTGGGTGAGGGGAATGCTTTTGGACACTTTCCCTATTGTAGCTATGTTGTTACCCAAAAGGGAATTCCAAAGAATAACTCCTAAAGGTAATCGTTATTATGTCTTAGTGGCTTACTTTTTTTTAGCCACAAAGTCACGAAGTCACAAAAGGGGTGAATTGGGGGTTGTCGTGTACTTGGCCAATTACTTTCCAAAAACACTTAGCGTCTTGGCGCCTTAGTGGCTTCTTACTGTTCCAGCATAAGGCAGTGGCTGATTGGCTGCCTCTCCCCCTACTGTGCCCTATGTTCCTATGTTGTTACCCATAAATCATACTTCAAAGTATAACTTCTGTAAGTAGTATTGAGTTAAAAACTCAAATTTAGGTGGTTCCGCAGCCCAGCTGTCGGAACAACTAGCGTCCGAGAAAAGATTTTGCTTTCGAAGAAAATCTGCCGAAATCTACCCCTAAATCCCCTAAAGGGGACTTTCTGATCACCCTCATGAGGACGAGGGAGGTACCCGACATGCCTGATTAGCTGCCTATGCCCCTATTGTGCGCTATGTTCCTATGTTGTTACCCATAAATCATACTCCAAAATATAACTTTTGTAAGTGGTATTGAGTTAAAAGCTCAATTTTAGGTGGTTCCACAGCACAGCTGTCGGAACAACCGGTATGAATTGGAGCTTGTCGCGTACTTGGTCTGTTACTTTGCAAAACACTTAGTGTCTTGGTGCCTTCGTGGCTTCCTACTGTTCCAGCATAAGGCAGCGGCGACTAGATGCACATCATCCTACTGTGCCCTATGTTCCTATGTTGTTACCCATAAATCATACTTCAAAGTATAACTTCTGTAAGTAGTATTGTTTCTGAAAACAGGAAGCTGAGTTAGTTTTCATTCCTAAGGTTAACGGTGACAAAGCATCACTATCATCGTATTCGGCCAATGACGTGGAAATCACTTAAGAAAAGTGTAATTTTGGTCATTCGAACGTTCAATCTAAAATCCCAAATATGGCATCGAAAGATTATATCCAGCAAAATCAGGATAAATTCATTGAAGAACTTTTGGAACTCCTCCGCATTCCTTCGGTGAGTGCAGACCCCAAATTCAAGGAAGATGTACTAAAAGCCGCAGCATATGTTAAAGACAGCCTGGTGGAAGCAGGTGCGGACAAAGTAGAAATTTGCCCTACTCCAGGCTATCCGGTGGTGTATGGAGAGAAGATCATCGACCCGGCATTGCCGACCGTTTTGGTGTATGGCCACTATGATGTGCAGCCTGCCGACCCGTATGAACTGTGGGATTCGGCGCCTTTTGAGCCAGTGATCAAAAAGACTGATCTCCACCCAGATGGAGCGATCTTTGCCCGCGGTTCGGCGGATGACAAAGGCCAATTTTTCATGCATGTAAAGGCTTTTGAAGCCATGATGGCCGAAGGTGAGCTGACCTGCAACGTGAAGTTTATGATCGAAGGTGAGGAGGAAGTAGGCTCTGATAATTTGGCCAATTTTATCAAGGAAAATAAAGAAAAGCTACAAGCTGACGTAGTGCTGATTTCGGATACCAGCATGCTTTCGCTGGAAACACCTTCCGTGACCGTTGGTCTCCGTGGCCTGGCCTATATGCAAGTGGAAGTCACCGGTCCAAACCGCGACCTGCACAGTGGCACTTATGGTGGTGCAGTGGCCAACCCGATCAATATCCTCTGTAAGATGATCGCACAGCTACAGGATGAGGACCGAAGGATTACCGTTCCAGGGTTTTATGACAAGGTGGAGGAGCTTTCAGCAGTGTACCGCAAGAAACTGAACGAAGCGCCTTTTGACCTGAATGATTATAAACGGAAGCTTGATATCAAAGAAGTAGAAGGTGAAGCGGGCTTTACCACCTTGGAGCGTACCGGAATCCGACCGACCTTGGATGTCAATGGCATTTGGGGAGGATATATCGGTGAAGGTGCCAAAACCGTCCTTCCATCAAAAGCCTATGCAAAAATTTCGATGCGACTGGTACCGAACCAGGATCACCATGAAATCTCCGAGCTCTTCCAAAAGCATTTTGAGTCTCTGGCGCCAGATTCGGTAAAAGTAAAAGTAACCCCACACCATGGCGGAAAACCAGCCGTAGTACCCACTTCATCAGTTGGCTATAAAGCCGCAGAAGAGGCCGTTAGTGAGGTTTTTGGCAAGAAAGCCATCCCTACCAGAGAAGGTGGATCCGTGCCGATCACGTCACTCTTTCAGGAAGAGTTGAAGCTGGATCCTATTTTGTTGGGCTTTGGATTGGACACTGATGCCATTCACTCTCCCAACGAACATTACGGTGTCAGGAACTACCTCTTGGGCATCGAAACGATAGCCGCTTTCTTTAAAAATTTCAGGAAACTGTCAGAAAAATAAAACCTTAATTGACCTTTTGTAGTAAACCACAAAAAGTAAGCGCTTAGATTTGGAGTTTTGCCCTAAAACTTCTTAATGAGTAGCTTAAGTTTTTGTGGTTTATTTGTTTTATATGAAACCCTTACTGCATTAATGCAGTTTTACAATAGTTATGAAGAGCTTAAAAAAATCCCTCCCATTAGTATTCCTGCTTTGCCTCACCAGTATAGCTTCGTTTGCTCAGCTGATACAGCCCCCAAAGTGGCAAATGACCCTTTCGGAGGAGACGCCCTTCGTGGATGATGAGGTCGAACTTATTTTTAAAGCTGACATTCCTCGGGATTGGTACATTTATTCCAACGATTTTGACCCAGACCTTGGCCCCATGCTTACCGAGCTGAGTTTGGAAGAAGCTGAAGGCATTGAGCGTATTGGGAAGCTCAAACCTATCGATCCAAAACGGAAGATGGATGAAACCTGGGACGGAGAAGTAAGCTACTTTACAGGCACTGCCGAATTCAGACAGAAAGTCAAGATTACCAAAACAGCTGTCAAGATCGTGGGAGTGATGAGCTATCAGATGTGCTCGGATGTGACGGGACAATGCGTGCCTTACGAGGAGGATTTTTCCCGATCTGTGAACGCCTCTATCAAGAAAGAAGCTGCCCAAGAAACTAAAAGTGCACCAGAAGAAAAGGTCGTTGACGAATCGCCTTTGCCTCAGCAAGAGGCTACCGAAAAAGTAGCTGAAGAAAGTCCTGATAAATCAGCCGAAGACCAAGCAACCACCGCTAAACCCTCCACCAAAAAGACAGGCACCAAAGTGCCCGCCGTCAACCTCGATCCAGAAGGCAAACAGGGAGATGCCACTTCCATGTGGCCATTTGTCATCGCTGCCTTTTTGGGAGGATTGGCTGCGCTGCTGACGCCATGTGTCTTCCCGATGATCCCGATGACAGTGACTTTCTTTACCGGAAGGAGTAAAAGCAAAGCACAGGGAATCAGAAATGCCATTATCTATGGGCTGAGCATCATTGTCATTTACACGCTGGCGGGCACCATCGTGGCGGCCGTCCAAGGGCCGGAGTTTGCCAATTGGCTTTCCACACATTGGGCACCCAATATCTTTTTCTTTCTGGTATTTATCTTCTTTGCCCTGGCTTTTCTGGGCTTGTTTGAGATCACCTTGCCTAGCGGATTGGTCAATAAAATGGATGCCAAAGCCGACAAAGGAGGACTTACAGGCGTGTTTTTTATGGCGTTTACCCTGGTATTGGTCTCTTTTTCCTGTACTGGCCCTATTGTGGGATCGATATTGATCGAATCTGCCGGTGGAGAAATCCTAAAGCCCATCTTGGGCATGTTTGCCTTTTCGTTGGCTTTTGCCATTCCTTTTACCCTTTTTGCGATATTCCCAGAATGGCTCAATGGCCTGCCTAAGTCTGGAGGATGGTTAAATTCCGTGAAAGTGGTGCTGGGATTTTTGGAGCTGGCATTGGCCTTCAAATTCCTGAGTGTAGCCGATCAGGTGTACCACTGGGGACTGCTGGACCGTGACATTTACATCGCCATCTGGATCGTGATTTTTGCGCTGATGGGATTGTATTTGCTCGGCAAAATCCGGTTGCCGCATGATTCTCCCATGGAAAAGCTGGGTGTTCCTCGGCTGTTGCTGGCCACGGTGACCTTCATCTTTGTGGTGTATTTGGTGCCAGGTCTATTTGGCGCTCCGCTCAAATCCCTGAGTGGCTACCTGCCTCCGATCCACACGCACGATTTCAATATCGAAAAGCTGATCCGTGAAAACCGAGGAGGAGGAACCTCCGTCCAAAGCGAGATGACGGAAGCACCCAAACATGGGGATTTGCTGCATTGGCCGCATGGACTGCAAGGGTATTTTGACTATGATCAAGCGCTGAGGGTTGCCAAAAAGGAGAACAAACCGCTTTTCATCGATTTTACCGGACATGGCTGTGTCAACTGCCGAGAGATGGAAGCCAAGGTCTGGTCACAGCCAGAAGTGCTGCAGCGGTTGAAGGATGATTTTGTGCTGGTGGCACTTTATGTGGACGAGCGGACAGAACTGCCAGAAGGAGAATGGTACACTTCTGCCTACGATGACAAGGTGAAGAAAACCATCGGCAAGCAGAATGCGGACTTCCAGATCACCCGGTTCAACAATAATGCACAGCCTTATTATGTGATCTTGGATCATGACGAAGAGATGCTTGTGAGGCCAAAAGCCTATGACACCGATCCCCAAAATTTCGTGGAGTTTCTGGACAATGCAAAGGCGGCGTTTGAGCAATAAAAACTAACCTGTTCATTGGACTCTTCTATTGCCTAACCTTTTTTGGTGCTAAGAGGAAGAGGACAAGTTTAGTTAGTGCTGCTGAGTCCCAAAAAGGTGTCGCTTAGGCACATAGAAAGGAGGAAATACTCTTAACTAAACGGTATTGATCCCTGAATATACATTAGCCTATTTATTGCTCCCTGATCATAAAGCCACTACCAATAGCGTCAAGCCCGCAATAATCACCCACAATATACTCGCCTGCCCAAGCACTCGCAGCCCACCGGCAAACAGCAGTTTTCTGGAAAGCCCACAGCCGATCAGGAAGATGGAAAGACACAGGGCCATATGTGCCAAATGGTCTATAAAGGGAGCGATCAGTTTTACGGAGGGCAAAAAGCTGTTGGCCAAGACAGCCAAGATAAACAGCCCAATGAAATAGGGAATCTTGATTTTACCTTTTCCTTGCCCAAAAGCAAACGCTGATAAGAAGGCCACAGGAATGATCCAGAGCGCCCGGGTCAGTTTTACTGTTGTGGCGATTTTGAGGGCTTCATCACTGTATTGGCTGGCGGCGCCTACTACGGAGCTGGTGTCGTGGATGGCGATGGCACACCAAGTACCAAACTGCTCAGCACCTAAGCCTAGGAATTTCCCGATCGGAGGAAACAGAAACAAAGCCAAAGAATTTAGTACGAAAACAGCGCCCAACGCCATAGAAATCTGGTGCTGCCGTGCTTTGATGGCCGGAGATACCGCAGCGATGGCACTGCCACCACATATAGCGGTTCCTACTGCCACCAAAAAGGAAGTTTTTTGGTCTATTTTAAGGAGTTTTCCAAAAATCAACCCGAGCCCCAAGGTGCATATTATCGCAATGAAAGTCATTATGAAACCTTCCTTTCCAGTAGTAAAGGCCTGTTCTGCACTAATGCCAAAACCCAAACCGACTACGGCAAATTGCAGTAGGTAGTCGGTAGCTTTCGCTCCTGATTTGGCGTAAGGATGGCCGAGGAGATTGACAAAGAGCAGGCCCATCACTAAGGCGATCGGAGCAGTCATCCCAGGCAAGAGACAAACGACTACCGCCAGCCAAAAGATGATCTCCCGAATGGTAAGCCCTCGATCCAACAAGTCGTGAATCCCTCTAAATTTTAAGAAAATGTCCTTTGCTTTTTCCATGTCCATAACTTCTGTTCGGTACTGTACAAAGGTGCGTAAACAGCAGTTGCTATGGAAATCGTTTTTGGCAATGACCCATTACCTGAGGTTATTACGGTGGGCGAATTTCATAAAGAGATCGGCAATTCCCTCCTTGCCTCCATGAGGCTGGATAAATAAAAATGATCGCTCAATGGACAACTTATCCACATCGATCACGGTAAACTTTTTGCTATGGAGCTCCTCCAAGACGGTAAAAACAGATAGGAAGGCCATGGCATTGGAGTTCATCAGATAGCCTTTGATGCTTTCGGTACTGCCGAGCTGCATCTCTTTTTTGAGTTGGCCGAGTTTTACCCCTAGTGGCTTCAGTGCATGGGCGATGACTTCCAAGGTCCCGGACCCCGGTTCTCTGAGCAGCAGCGGGACGTCGAGTAATTCTTGGATATCGATGGATTCCTTTTTGGCCAATGGATGATCTGCCCGCGCAATAAGTAAAATTTCGTCCTTGGTAAATTCCGTATATTTAAACTGCGACTGCTTGGTCTGCCCTTCGATGATCCCCAGGTCGATTTCCCCCAAATCTAGTGACTTGCCGATTTGTTCGGTATTATCTGTGCTAAGGCTTAACCTGATATCGTGAAATTTCTCATGAAACGCTGCCAAAATAGGCGGTAGCACATACTGGGCAATGGTGGTGCTGGCACCTATTCGTAGCTCACCGCGGTGATCTTTACTGAAATGGTTCAGCTCAAATTCCAGGTCCCGATAAACGGCAAAAATCCGATCTGCATGCTCATAAAGTGTTTGTCCTGCGGGCGTGAGGGATATTTTGCTGCCCTGTCGGTCAAAAAGTTTTACCTGATAATGCGATTCTATCTGCCGGATATGTTTGGTCACGGCAGGTTGGGATATGTAGAGTTCTTCGGCAGCTTTGGTGAAATTTAACCGGCGTGCCACGGCATGGAAAACCTGGAGTCTATAATCAAACATAAAGCGAATTTAAAGTATTTTAGAGCTATTTACTCAATTGCATGAGCCTTTCCATCATTTTTGCGATCCTATCCGCTTTCGTTTCGGCCTTTTTGGCCTGATAGATCCAATCAAAATAAGCTTTCTGTTCGCCATCTGAAAGCGATTTGAAGTTGTCGATAAGATGGGAGGGTTCATTTCGGAAGCACTCTAGTATTTCCTTGGGGATGACTATTGGCGTTTCGTCAGGATAGAGGACGACCTGCACCGTATCACCTGCTTCTTTTTTGAGTTGCTTACGAAGGGCTGCTTTTACGGGAAGAAACATGCAGCCATTTCCCATTGGCATGAGCTTATAATGCTCAAGGACCACATCATCAATGCGTCCACGCACGGTCACCCAACCAAAATGTGTGTCCTTGCCAGGAGGTATTTCTGGGATTTTGGCATAAGTCCAGCCCCCTTTACCAGGAAATTTTTCGAGCAAATACAACTGGTTCACTAATGGTTTTTCCTTGCCCATTTCACACTGTATTTTTGCTGATAATTTACAACTATTTTTGTGATTCCAACCGTTTTTCTGAGCTGTTCACAGGGCAAACACATTTAGTATTAATTTCGTGTAGGACAGCTATCATCCGTGCCGCTGGCACTTTGCCCCGATTTGTACATTGGAAACCGCAGTAGCCTATCTTGCCGAACGGCTGGATGGGCTGAAAGAATGATTAGTTGATTTGGATCGTTCAAGCCGTCGCAGCTATTTGCTCATGTATAGTGGTTGGCTTGGGTGAGGTTAAACCCTGAATAGGCGTTAGGAACTGAGCATCCTGCCTCATCCGCCTTTGGCGGTGGGTCATATAGAAAGTGCAGGTGACTACCTGCACCAAAAATGATTACACACAAAAGGGTAAGTTCCGTAGGAACGGCAGATAGAAATGCAAATAGGAACATTTTTTTAAATGCGTTTGCCCTGATGGTGACCTGATCTATCTTATTTTATGACCGTTTTTATGTATATTATATCTTTCTCTCTTTACTTCTCTACTAAGACAGTCAACTTCATGCATTGGCCATTCACTAAAAAACAAAGTCAGCCTAACCGGTAGCGAATGGCCTATCTTTTGCGTAAGGGTATTTAAGAACTAAAATTTATAGCCATGAAACATTTACTTTACGGGAGTTTTTTAATTTTATTGATATTTGCCAGCTGTACTACAGAAAAAGAAGTACTGCCTACTGGGACTTTTTATGCTGTTTTACCATGTGCTGACTGTCCGGGGATCAGCTATGAATTACAGATAAAAGCTGATTCCAGTTATTCCGAAAAGATGGTTTATCAGGAAAGAAGTGAAAAAGTTATGGAGCAAACAGGAAAGCTGACCATACAAGAGGGAGCTGTTGTAGCCTTGGACAAACCTAAAAAAGAAGGAATGCGTCTGTTTACTATTTTAGGGGATAGCTTGCAAATGCTCAATTATGAAGGGCTTCCCGTTGATAGCCCTTTGGCAAAACGTTACCATCTTTCTCGGACACCACCTGAAAACTTCACCATGAAACTAAAGGAAAAGTCTTTTACAGGATTCAGGGCCACTGGAAATGAGCCATTCTGGTCATTAGAAATGGATTTTAACAAACAGATGGTCTTTAAACCAATGGAAGGAGAGCCCCTGATTACGCCTATTCCGAAGCCTGTGCGACCACAGGACGTCAATGCGGTAAGCTATCGAGCTGAAACAGAAAAAGGAACCCTTCACGTAACGATTTTCCGAACAAAATGCCAAGACACCATGTCTGGAAAGGAATTTGGCTACAAGGTACGCGTAAGCATCAAACGTGGAGATGAAAGTGATTTCCAAGATTTATCTGGATGTGGGGATTACCAAGGGGATTATCGGCTTAATGATATCTGGGCCTTGGAGAGCATCAATGGCCAATCACTGATCGAAGAAGGAAAATCACCCAACTTGGAGTTTAATATCATGCAGAGCCGATTTTATGGTTTTGGTGGCTGCAACAGAATAAATGGCCAATTTACCATCGATAAGCAACAGGTAACTTTTAGTCAAACAGTATCTACTGAGATGGCTTGTCCAAACCTAGACAAAGAGCAGGTGTTTCTGCAAAAACTAAATGGAAAAGCTTATGACTTTAAGATCAATGGGCTAAAGCTGACACTACAAAACGAGCATGATGTATTGGTATTTAGAAAAATAGACTGATCATATTCAGCACTATAAATAACTTGGAGCCTTGTGGTGGAGCTAGAAACGTTTACAAAAGCCCACTGCAAGGCTCCAAGTGTTATAACCCTTTTTGATATCTAATGCAAAGGAAGGAACGAATTCCCAGTCTTGTCCCATCTCTACTGCATATTCCGTCCCCATTCTTAGCACTGCCAGATTTTCGTGCTTTTCGAATTCTACGCCTGCGCCGGCAAAGACCGCCCAATGGTCCATTAACTCGTAGTTTGCTACCAAAGCAAAGAGCATGGCACGTTCTCTTTCCAACTCGTCACCGTTTACCATATAATGATCCAGCTCCCAATCCCACATAATCCCTACTTCCCAACGCTCATGTACCTTGCGAAAATAATCAAAGCCCACAGTAGGCACAAAAAAGCCTCCGTCTGCCTCGGTCTCACTGAGTTCATTCGCCGCTGGAATCCAAGTGTATCCAAGTGAAAATACAACGCGATTTTTTAACACGGTATCTTCGGTTTCCCTAGTTTCTTCCTGGGCATTTACTTGGTTCCCAAATAGAAGGAGGAAGCCAATAACGAGCGAAAATTTGGGTGTCATGGTGTGCTTATTTTAGTGTTGTAATCAATACCGTTAGTTAGGGCTATTGTCAGACTGTGTGGACCTGTCTAGCTCGGCCAGCAGATAGGATCGAGGCCCATCGCTAACCCTTTGCTTTAGTTTATCCTGAGCCAGCCTATACAGCGTTGGTCGAAGTGTCGAAGGGCTCAGGGGGAGACCCTGTAGGTCAATCTTAACTAATCAGTATTCAAATTAGGTTAACATCTTATATTGCTAAAATAATCATTAAAAGACTAAAATTCGGCAAAAAACATAAGCTCGATGGTTAATTTATAAATCTTTGCAAATTTATAATGGCAAACCTTTCCAGATGAGTCTGGCGATTTCGGCCATGCCCTGATCGCTTGGATGTCGGGCAACGCCGTTATTTTCATATTCATCCAAGGCCATATTTTCATCGTTTTTACTAAGGTAAGTTATGTCGACCAAGCCCCAACCTTCTTTTTCAGCAGCCCATCGTATTTGCTCGTTCATCACGGGGTTGTCCCAAAAGGTAGTTGTGATGACGACCTTGGATTCGGGACTTCCCTTCAAGTAGTTCACAAAGTGGATCAAAGATTCCGAAAAGTTAACCCCATTAATTTTTTGGGTGTCGACATTTTCTCCAAGTCTAACGATCAAAAGATCAGCACCAAAATCCTTCAATTCGCCATACTTTTCCACATTTAATGTATCAAAATGCCGCTCAAAAGGATAAACGTTTTGACGAATAACCTGGATGTCCTCACGGTAAGATTTTAGCGAATTGGCCAATATGCTAAAGAAGTCATTTTCTGGCTTACTGGCTGCCATCCCCCATGCGTGGTTCCAGCCTATTTCAGGGGCTGAGGGATGGTAGGTGATGCTGTTACCGATGACCAGCACACGTTCGACAGGTTTCTTATTAGGGGTCTCCTCGTGACAAGCATTCATGAACACCACAAGAGAGACGGATAATAAGCAAAACAGTAAACGAAACCTCGTCAATGACATAGTAAAGTGGGGTCAGTTAAAATAATGGCTAATTAAATCATTTTCTGCAAAAAAATCGATCTTCAAGCGGCTCTTTCAAACGTAAAAACTGCTGCCATTTTGGGTAGGTGGTGACATCATGGATCGCCATTACCTCATCAAACATCTGTTGGGCGACCTCATATTGACCTTTTCTGAAGGCACGGAAAGCATGTTTGAGCAGCTGCATGGCCCTGGCCAGCTCAAGTTCTTCCTCGATCTGTTCGGCGGCGAGCCGTTGACGACTAAAGTTCAGGCTCTCTGGGCTGACCTTTACACTAAGGTCTCTAAGAGGGGACTTGAGCACCAGCCCACCGAGTGTGGTACACCTGCTGAGGGCGACATAAGCCTGCCCCGCTTCAAATGACCTGCTGATGTCCAATATCGCCCGATCAAACGTAAGACCTTGGCTCTTGTGCACGGTGATGGCCCATGCAAGCTTTAATGGGAACTGGATAAAAGTACCGATGACTTTGGATTCCAAATGTTCTTCCTCTTCGTTATAGACAAATTCTATGTTTTCCCACGACTCCCGATGGACTTCATAAATAAACCCCCTTCGGTCTTCCACTTCTATCACGTCATCATTCATCTTAGTGACCTTGCCGATCATACCGTTATAATAGCGCGCATCGGGGTTATTCCGCATAAAAATCACTTGGGCACCAATTTTTAACGTCAGGTCCACTGGATCAAAAGGAGCCATGTTCAGGGGAAAATTGTCCTTGATTTCTGCTGGATAGGTACGGGGTTCTTTTTTGAGTTCTGCTAGCTTTTGGCGGTTGATTTCGGAAATGGTGGCATTGTGCGTTCCGATCAAAATATACTCTTGATCCAGCAGCCCAAAATGGTAGTTTTTGGTGGTGGCATTGAGCACTTGGATATCGGCCGGTGTATGCTCACTTTCCCTGATGCGGTTAAGAATGGCTTTGAATTGTTCATCCTTTTGCCGATAGATTTTTTGAAGCTCTATGTGCAATGGCCGTAAAGCTTGAAAAGCATTTGAACTAAAGAAAAACCTTGAATTATAATGTGGGGACAGGTACTCCCAATCCGTATTTCTCACCACTGGTGGTAGCTGGAAAGGATCCCCTATAAAGACCATCTGTACACCACCGAAGGGCAAATGCATCTTCTTGCGATAAACTCTCAGCAGCTGGTCAATAACATCCAATAACTCCACCCGTACCATCGAAACTTCATCAATGACCAATATGTCCATCCTATTGATCAGGTCACGGTGTTTCTTTCTGTACTGAAACTGCTCGAAGATATTGAACCCTTTCTCTTTTTTCTTGGGCTGCAGCCGTGGATCTCCTGGCAAAAACAGCTGTCGTGGATCGATCTTAAAGAAAGAATGGATCGTTTTGCCCTTGGCATTGATAGCAGCTACGCCAGTAGGTGCTACTACAGCCATATTTTTATCTTGGTTCAGCTTCCTTAGGGTATGTAAAAAAGTCGTCTTCCCAGTGCCTGCTTTACCGGTAAGAAACAGCGGCTTATCCGAAAAGAGTGCTACTTCCAGTGCATGTATAAAAGACGCATTGTCAGTGTCCAGCCCTCTCGACGAAAATTCTTGGTAAAGGTATTCCTTGATGGTAAAAGCCATTCTCAAAGTTAAGAATTGGAATTCGGAATAACTTCATATCCTGAAACATAACTGCATTACACAAAAAAAGAGGCTGTCCCCAAATACTTTCGTCACTTCAGTGCCAATGGCGATCTGGTGAGGACCATACGTGGGAACAGCCTCGGGTGCTGCTTAATCTATAACTACATAAGCTGGTTTAAAACTCCCTGTACGGCGCATCAAGGAGTTCGTTTACCTCTTCTTCTGCAAAACGGGCATTTTCAGCATCCCAGTGCAGGGTTTTGTTCGGGAAGCGACCGGCAAGGGTGCCCAATAGAATCGTTTCGGTCAACTTGGATGCATAGCTAAACGGCGCACTGCATTCATCCTTGCCAAGGCAGGCATCCACAAACTGGTGGTAGTGCTTCTTGCCCTCACTTGCATAGTCCCTGACTGGCTGGCCTAGATGCTCGGTGCCGCTAAGGTCAAGCTCTTGATACTCGTTGTCAACAATTAACTTGGGGAGCTGCATAAAATGGGGCAATAACAGTCTCCTTCCATCTTCCCCGATAAACATGGCACCTTGGGCGGGCAGTTCCTCCCCGTTTGGCAGTTTGAGGTCTTTGTGTTTTTCTGGAGCGCCAGGTCCATCGTACCATACCCATTTTAGCTTATCGGTGGTATGGGCAGTGCCAGGGAAAATATAGGTGACCTCGTTGTTTTCTGGAAATCCAAAACCGGTAGGCTTACGGCATTTGTTTTTGATGGTCAATGGCACATCGAGCTCCAGGGCGTTGTACGGTGTGTCAAAAATATGGACGCCCATATCTCCTAATGTGCCACAGCCATAATCCAGTACTTTTCTCCAGTTACCTGTGTGGTAATAGCCTTTCTTGTACGGACGTTCGGAAGAAGTCCCAAGCCATAGATTCCAATCCAATGTAGATGGAACTGGATCAGATCCTTGTGGTTCTGGCCCATCAAAGCCCCAGTTTTTAGGTGACCAAGCTCGTACGGCCTTCACCTTACCGATGATTCCATTTCTGATCAGATGAGTGGCCAATTGATAATCATAAAATGAATGCACCTGGATCCCCATCTGCGTGGTGAGGTTATGTTCTGCAGCAAATTTGTTCATGGCCCTGGCTTCAGAGACATGGTGGGTAAGGGGTTTTTGGCAATAAACAGATTTTCCGTTTTCCATGGCCATCATGGAGGCAGGAGCATGGGTGTGATCCGGAGTGGAAACTACCACTGCGTCGATTCCCTCACTCATGTCTTTGAACATTTCGCGGTAATCGGCATATGTTTTGGCATTGGGGTGCATGGCTTTTGCGGCCGCAAGGGCGTTGCTGTCCACATCACAAAGTGCCACTACATCTACCAGTTCATGGCTGGAAATAGCCTTCAGGTCTTCCATGCCCATATTGGAAATACCTATGTGGGCTGTACGAAGGCGATTGCCTTTGGCCAGTGACCAGACTGAGCCTGGAAGCATGGAGGCCGCTGCCAAAGCAGCCGTATTTTTTAGAAATGTTCGTTTTTTCATGAAACAATAATTTTATGTTAAAGCAATTTTTTATTTCAATTAATTAACTTTTATAGTAATAAGGCCAAGATACAAAAAAAAATAACTTAACTAATATCCGTTAGTATAAGTAATTGATTTCTTTTGTCCTCACCTTGGTTAAACCCGGAATATGCATTAGCCTATCTATTGCGGTATGAACCTACTTCAAAATCAGTCGCTTCGCTGCTGTTTTCGATTTCATCATCCGCCGCGGCGGATGCCTCAATCTCCAAACAGCCTGATTTTCTTGCAGTTTCAAACCTTCCCGATAGCTATCGGGACAGGCGATCACGATTCCTAATGCATAAACCGGGTTAAATTTCCTCCTTTGACCCAAAGGACAAATAATTAGCTCATTAACCCGGTTTATCCTATGTGACTAATGTGGTTGTCAAATAAGTTAGCTACTTAGCGTTACTTTTTTCGATGTCTTGGAATTTGGGTTCAATGCCGTTTAGTTAGTATGTGCCTGGAAATATTGGTTCTATTGTTTTTCTGCTAAATTCCAAGATGGTTTTCATCTCTTTACCTTTGTCACTTTTTTGCTTCAGGTCAAAAAAGTAACCAAAAAACCCCGCCGCTGTGCATCTATTGGCCTAAAATTAAAACCTTCCCTCATGCAGGCAAACTCCTCCTGTCTAAAGCCAAGCGGGCTTATCTAAAGCCAGGTAAACCTTTTCTAGCAGCCAACATTCTTTTTGGCTAGTATTTCGTCAAACAAGCCTGCCTTCTTGCCCACCCGCTTTTTAATTTCTTAACGCCCAATACCTGCAAGGCGGATCCATTTTGTACATATTTTAAAAGGCCATGGATTAAAATCATAACTCTCTCAATGGACGATCCGTATTGGAAAATCTTCTTAACTAAACGGCATTGATTCCAGGTTTAACCTGCTTTTGGTATAACTTCCCTTCCATAAGGTATATGCCATTCGAAATAAATATCCACATTAAACAGCTTCCGGAACAGTACTTCGCGAATGTCCTGGAAACTACCATAAATGTAATACGCCTATCATGCCTCGTCCCCCTAAGGGAGAAGATTAGCAAAGCACTTGGGCCAATTATTAAATAGTGTTAATCAGCGTGTTAAATAAAATTAAATGCTGTTTATATAACGACGGATCCTTTAGATTGCCGTTAAATATTGGTAATTTTATTATGGTAAAAACTTCTACTGTATTCTTCTTAATGATGATTTTACCCTTTCTTGCTTCGGCACAGGAGGAAAAGATTGTTACAGGAAAAGTGGTGGACAGGTTGACAAAGGAGGCTATTCCTGTCGTGAGGATCAGTAGCTCGATAGAGCGGGTTTCTACCAATGACCTTGGTGAGTTTACCATTAAAGCTAAAGCAGGGGATCAATTGATATTCGTTCACCTCTCTTATAAACCTGTCCATGTAGTGTTTAGTGGTGGGGTTTCGGAATTAGAAATAGTAGAAATGGATGAGCGGATGTTGGAGCTGGAGGAATTTCAAGTAAACGAGATGCCCTCGGAACAGGCCTTTAAGGAAGCCATCCTGAACACTACCTCCGACCACGCCGTACAGTACAATAGGCTCCAACGTAACACCAGTACTATTATGAGGATCAAGGATCTTTCTTACTATCATGATTAGTCTTCCTATAATATGCTGCTAAAAAACGTCAACACTAATGGAGGGGTCACGTTGTTTTCCAATAATCCTTCAGTTGGACTAATTTCGGCGTTCAAACGATTGATGGGAGGCAAAAGCCAACCGCCCAACCTGTCTTCGGATCCAGTGGATAGTGGCCAAACTCGGCCTCTATGGAAAAACCCCTTGGAGTCAGATTCGTTAAAGATGGAGTATAAGCCTTGAAAAATGTATTTTCTGCACAATATAATGGCGAATAGAAAGCGTTTATAATGAACGAACTGTACAGGTTAAGGCATTATGTTTTGATATTTTGAACCATTGATAAAAGAATACGCTAATGACATCTTCAATTCACGATCCGGCCATAGAGCTGTCACAGATTATCGTACGTGTCCTACAGGTGGCTGCGGCGCTGTTTGGAGGACTTTTCCTTTGGCTGAGCATAATGGCTTTTAATGGCCATGCTATGGTCAATATGCTGCTGGAAATGGTGGATGAGCCTGTGAAGGTTCATGCTGGGGAAATGTTGTTGGCCGGAGTGGTGTTCTTAGTCCTTTTCGTAGCATGTGTGGCGGCATTTTTTGTGCTCAGGTACCTCCGGGAAGTCGTTAACAGTGAAGTAGCTACATTTACCCCAAAGTCCCCCTCATAACGGAAGGTAAAGGAGGAGGGCCAAGTGCCTATGATAGCACATATCATAGGCACTTGGCAAAAAAGAACACGTTAATGCTGATGCCCTCCGGGACCGTGGACATGACCGTGGTCTATTTCTTCTGGATCAGCATCTCGGATATCGATGATTTCCCCTTCAAAGTACAGATCATAGCCGGCCAATGGAGAATTAAAGTCCATATGAACACCTTTGTAATCGACTTTTAGGATTTCGCCACGGAGTCTGTTTCCTTGATCATCTTGCATCGCTATTACCCTTCCCACTTTCAGCATCTCCTTGTTTTTCTTGCCCTCCTCCTTGAAGTTGGATTTTGGAACTATGGTGACTTTGCTTTCGTCATAGTCGCCATAGGCACTTTCATAGTCAATATATACTTCAAACGTATCTCCAGGCTTTTTGCCAGCGATTGCTTCTTCTAGGGCCGGTAAAGTGTTTCCTGCACCAAACAAGAAAGCAAAGGCCTGTTCTTTGGTCACCTTTTCTTTAAATTCCTTACCATTTTCCCCATCGTCTATATGGAGTTCGTAGGCGACACTGATTACTTTATTTTTTTCTGCGATCATGATAGATAAATAGTTTACTGAAAATATCAATTCTTTTTTAACCCGATTTTAACACCATTATCGAATGCCTTTCCTTTCTCTAGCAGAAAGACCTATTTTCCAAGGCCTACAGGATGGAGGTTGTTCATGTTTTTTAGGATCCAGGATTGACGTTGGTAGTTATATGCGGTGGGCTTGGAGGGAGACCAGCGCAATGGGTTGGGGAGTACTGCAGCTATCATGGCTGCCTCCTGACGTGTGAGATCTACGGCAGGTTTATGATAAAATGCCTGGGCAGCAGCTTCTACGCCATAGATGCCATCTCCTGTTTCGATGATGTTGAGGTATACTTCCATGATCCGTTCTTTTGACCAAAGTAGTTCTATGAGCAGGGTAAAATAGGCCTCCAGTCCTTTGCGTAGATAATTTCTTCCTGGCCAGAGAAAGACGTTTTTGGCAGTTTGGTTGGAGATGGTGCTTCCCCCACGAATACGTCCTCCGGACTGGTTTTCCTCTAAGGCTTTATTGATGGCTTCCATATCAAAACCAAAATGGTCCATGAATTTTTGATCTTCGGAAGCAACCACGGCCTGTGCCATGTGCTTGGATATTTTATCCATAGGAACCCAGTCTTTTTTTAGTTTTATTTTTCGTTGATCGTCCGAGGCTTGGTCTATCATCCTGATTACCATAAGTGGGGTGATGTACACAGGGACAAACTTGTAGACCAAGGTCATCCCAATGCTAAGCATGAAGAACCAAAGCACAAGTTTGCCAATAAAACGCCAAAATTTTCTCATAGGTAGGTACTGCAATTGCCCCACAAATTACACCAATTTTTTGAGCCGTCAAGGGAGTAAAACAGTAAAGAGGATAGTTGCCTGCGGTGATTTATTTCGTAAAGTCAAACAAGGCCTCTTTTTTTAGCTCCGTTTATGTAATAGGAATAGCAGTAGCCTGTCCTGACGGATGTCGGGACAGGAGGAAAATGTAAGGAAGGCAAATGATGCCTGGGGCTTGCACAGTCGTGTGGCAGTAGATACCTTACAATATACCTAGTTGGAAATTTCCCAATCGGTTATTCCATGTCATCAAACTGGGAAAGATCGTAAGTCTCTGATTCCAGGTAATGGGGGTAAATTTTCTTGTGTTGTTTTTTTACCTGATCGATCAGTGATTTTCTAAATTGCCCAATATGGGTACCGTCTTGGGCTGCCATAAATACCGGTTCGATGCCCATCTTTTTGGTGTAGACCTTTTTCAGGTTGTCGAGATCCAAGTAATTGGCTTCTTCTACTTCCAGCTCAGTCATGTTCATGAGAGCTTCTTCGGAGGGCATTTCAGGAACTAAGTCGATTTTATTAAAGACCAATAGGACAGGTTTATCTCCGGCACCAAGTTCATTCAGTGTTTGGTTGACCACGGCAATATGATCTTCAAAACCTGGGTGGGAGATGTCCACCACATGCACGAGTAGATCAGCCTCCTTGATTTCCATCAAGGTAGATTTAAAGGACTCGATCAGGTGCGTGGGTAGCTTTCGGATGAAGCCCACAGTGTCCGAAAGTAGAAAAGGTATATTCTCCAGTACCACTTTTCTTACGGTAGAGTCCACCGTCGCAAAGAGCTTGTTTTCAGCCAGTACATCGGACTTGGTTACCAAGTTCATCAGGGTGCTTTTTCCCACGTTGGTATAGCCGACCAAAGCCACCCGTACGATACCCTTTCTTCCTTTGCGCTGGGTTTCTCCTTGTTTTTCGATCTTTCGCAGTTTTTCCTTGAGCAGGGTGATTTGATTCCGAATGATCCGTTTATCCGTCTCGATTTCTTTCTCACCGGCACCGCCCCTAGTGGCTGTTCCACCGCGCTGTCGCTCCAAGTGGGTCCACATCCTGGTCAACCTGGGGAGCAGGTACTGAAATCGGGCAAGTTCTACTTGTGTTTTGGCTTGGGCAGTCTGGGCCCTGTTAAGGAAAATATCCAGGATCAATAAGGAGCGGTCATACACTTGTACCTTCAGCTCATTTTCAAGGTTTCTCATCTGGGAAGGGGAAAGGTCATCGTCAAAAATCACCATGTCCACTTCAAAATGCTTGATATAGGCTTGGATCTCCTCGAGTTTTCCTGAGCCCACAAAGCTCCTTACATCGGGTTTGTCCAAGCGCTGTGTAAAGCGGTAAACCTCCTTGGCTCCCAAAGTCTCGGTCAGGAAGGCCAATTCATCCAAGTGCTCTTCCACCTCCGATTCCGGTTGGTTTTGTTTGATCAAGGCTACCAATACGGCCGTTTCCTCCACGGGAGCCGTTTCTATCAGTTTTTTTAATTTTCTTGTATATTTACTCATTCAGGATATTGCTGATCAGATGTTAAATTAATCGTTGATAATACTGTGTTTGATGTAATTTACTGAAGTATATACCGTTCTTAATGGTTTAACGCTATTATGGTCAGGATGTTATTAACACCGTTACTGGTGTTTTCATTCAGTAAATTTGAAAATTATTACTTCAAAATTAGTCTACTAAGCAGAAAGAATAGAAATTTACTGCTTGTTTTTACAAATTGATTAAAAATAAATGGAAATACGTAGCACGCCTATCCAAGATGTTTTCGAATTGTATCCGAAAGTTTTCAATGATGCCAGAGGGTATTTTCTGGAAACGTACCGGGAAGATTTACTGGCAGAAAAGGGCATTAACACCCGTTGGGTTCAGGACAATCAGTCGTTTTCTATTGCGGGTACAGTGAGGGGGCTTCATTTTCAGCATGCTCCTCATGCCCAAGCTAAGCTGGTAAGGGTGGTCACGGGCAAAGTTTATGATGTGTGTGTTGATTTGAGAAAGGATTCTCCTACCTTTGGGCAAAGTCATGGAGTGATCCTGGACAGTGCCCAGCACAATATGCTGTACGTACCGGAAGGATTTGCCCATGGATTTTCTGTGTTGGAGGACGCTGTATTTTCTTATAAGTGCTCCAATTTTTATAACAAAGCCAGTGAAGGGGGCATTATCTGGGATGATAAGCAGTTGGATATTGACTGGAAAGTAGGATCACCTATCCTATCAGATAAGGATTTAGCGTTGCCTTCATTGGAAGAATTTAAGCAGCAAACAGGAGGAGGATTGTAAGATGGGCTTATTGGATCTTTTCAAAAGTACAAAGAAAGCAGAACCGCTTTGTCTAAAATGGATGGAAGTGGACATGCACTCCCACTTGATTCCGGGGATCGATGATGGGTCCCAGTCCTTGAAGGAATCCATAGCGCTCATCAAAAGACTGGAATCCTATGGATTACGAAAGCTGATCACCACGCCGCATGTGATGACCGAGTTTTATAAAAACACTCCTGAGATCATTTCTGAGGGGCTCACAAGGCTACATGAGGGCTTGGATAAAGAAGGGGTGAAGATGGATGTGGAGGCCGCGGCCGAATACTATTTGGATGAGGTGTTTGTAGAAAAACTGGAGAAGGATGAACCTCTGCTTACTTTTGGTGATAATTATATTTTGGTAGAAACAGGGTTTATGAACAAACCCCGCATGCTCCAAGAAACCTTTTTTGCGTTAGAGACCAAAGGTTATAAGCCGATTTTGGCCCATCCTGAGCGGTACCTTTACCTGCACCAAGATCCCGATATGCTCGAGTCATTGATCGAAAAGTCCGTTACCTTCCAGGTCAATTTATTGTCCTTTACTGGTTATTATTCCAAGCCTGTAAAAGTATTGGCCGAAAAACTGCTCGAAAGGCGGTTGGTGCGTTTTGTGGGAACGGACTGTCACAATAACCGTTACCTGGACTCCCTCGAAAGCATTACTGCTTCCAAAAGCTATCAAAAGCTGAAGGAATCAAAATTCATGAATTCCCTATTATGAAAATATTGATTACTGGTATAACCGGCCTTTTTGGCAGTTATCTGGCGCGGGAATTTAGTGTCATGGGAGAGATTCATGGGCTCAAAAGACCTCATAGTTCCACTGACCTATTGGGGGGATTTTCCGAACAGGTAATATGGCATGAAGGTGATATCAATGATTATCAGTCTCTTCAAATGGCCTTTAAGGGCATGGACCTGATCGTTCATGCAGCAGGGTTGGTTTCTTTTTCCCAAAAAGATAAAAGCCAGCTGCTCAAAGTAAACTATGAAGGCACCACCAATGTAGTCAATGTCATGTTAGAGCTTGGCGTCAAGCGATTGGTGCATGTCAGCTCCGTAGCTGCTTTGGGCCGTACTCCTGACCAGCGCATTGTCGACGAAAACCACAAATGGGTGGACTCCCCGTGGAATACACCGTATGCGATTTCTAAATACCTCGGTGAACTGGAAGTGTGGCGGGGGGTGCAGGAAGGCCTGAAAGCCCTAGTGGTCAATCCCGCAGTGCTGCTTGCCCGTGAGTCGGAGACGCGCAGCAGTGCGCAGATCTATCGGTACGTGAGTGAGGGCCATCGGTTTTACCCCAAAGGAGACATTAACTTCATCGATATCAGGGATGCTGCCAGCATTACCTACCAACTCTACCTGAACGATCACTGGGAAGAACGCTTTATTCTCAGTAAAGGGAGTTTGCCGTATCAATCTTTCTTTGCGGCCATGGCCAAGCAAATGGGAAAAAATGCCCCCAAATTCGCTGTGGGAGGAATGATGATCAGCTTGGCCACTACATGGAGCCAAATCAAGCAAATTTTTGGTGCAAAACCCCTACTCAATAGGCAAACAGCCATGATCGCCCAGCGCCCTATTTCCTTTGACAACCAGAAGGTTAGCGATGCTATTCACTATGAATACCGCTCATTAAAAGAAACCTTTCAATGGGCAATGAACAAAAAATAGTGGTTTTTCGTTAACCCCAAAACAATTGTAAACATTACTTAATAGGCCTAAAAATAATTTAGTTTAGGTAGTTAAGCTACCGATTAATTTGGTATCTTAAAATGTAAATTCAACCCGACACATATGACTGGAGATTTTGATCACAACAGGGAAGAAGAACGGGCATTGATAGAGCGGTTTGAAAATTCCCTAAAAGCCAACTTGGATCTTTTCTTTGATGAAGAAGAGTTGGAGGATATCATCCGGTACTATTTTGACACGCAGAAGTTTAAAAAGTCCCTAAAGGCAAGTAAAATTGCCCTGGAGCGGTTTCCGTTTTCCATAGAAATCAAGTTGATGTACGGCCAATGCCTTATTTTCAATGATGAGCTGGAAGAAGGCCTAGAAGTGCTGGAAAATATCAATAACCTCTCGCCAAACAATGAGGAGATTATTCTGGCACTTTCGAACGGCCTGCTGCTGAATGGCAGTGTAAAGGAGGCTATTCAGCTACTGGAGGATTTTCTTCCCATGGCCGAAGATAAGGCAGAGATATATTATTCTCTTGGCAACTTCTATCGTGCGGAGAACAATACAGAAAAAGCCATCTCCCATTATAAAGATGCAGTAAAACTAAAAATCAACCACGAAGACGCCCTGTTTCAGCTGGCGATGATTACGGAAGAGGAAGGCTCATTTGATGAAATCCTGGAATTTTATCAAGAGTTCATCGACCAAGATCCCTACAGCGCAGAGGCCTGGTACAATCTAGGCGTCGTATACAACCGTCTCGGGCGATTTGAGGAAGCGATCAATGCTTACGATTATGCGTTGATCATCAATGATAGCTTTGCTTCTGCTTATTTTAACATGGGCAATGCCTTGATGAATACCCAGCAATACGAAAAGGCAACAGAAGCTTACTTGAATACCATTGACAGTGAAGGAGCCAATTCGGAAAACTGCTGTTACCTCGCTGCGGCATTTGAGAAGCTGGATCAGATGGACAAAGCCTTTACGTATTTTAAGAAGTCTGCAAAAATGGACCCCGAATACGATGATGCTTGGTTCGGCTTGGGGATGTGTATGTTAAAAAAAGATAAATTTTTTGAAGCAATACACTATTTTAAAAAAGCCCTGAAGCTCTCCAGTGTCAATGCCAACTACTGGGTTGGGCTGGCTGATGCAGAATATCACCTTGGAAATCTACAGGCCAGTTCGGAAGCGTATGAAGAAGCTATCAACCTGGAACCCGGCCTGATGGAGACCTACGTGAACCTTTCCATTATTTATTTTGATCAAAACCGTTTTGAGGAAGCCATCGATGTACTTAAGGAAGGAATCGACGAGCTGCCAGAAGACGCAGAACTCTATTATCGACTCGTAGTTTATCTCATTAAGACAGGTAAATACAAGGAAGCCTTTTCATATTTAGAAAATGCATTAACTTTGGATTTTGAACGACACGAGATTCTATATGAGCTGATGCCAGAAGTAAAGCATCAAAAGGCCATATACAAGATCATCGCTCAATACAAAGAAGGATTATAAGCCGAGTACTATTTACCTAAAATTTTAGAGAATGAATTACGTGCTGAAGAACGTACCCGTACGTACTGAAAAACCACGAACTACAGGATATACCATGGCCATGGACAAGGGTCTTAGCCTTAGAGAAGTAGAAGACTTTATCGATGCCTGCGAAGATTATGTGGATATTGTGAAATTGGGATGGGCTACTTCCTATGTCACCAAAAACCTTAGCCAGAAATTACAGATCTATAAAGATGCGGGGATACCAGTCTATTTGGGTGGTACGTTATTCGAAGCATTTGTGATCAGAGGGCAGTTTGAAGACTATCGAAGAGTTTTGGACAAGTTTGACCTTGCCTATGCAGAAGTTTCTGATGGCTCCATTACACTTGATCACGATAAGAAATGTGAATACATCCACACACTTGCAAAAGATGTCACGGTGCTTTCTGAGGTGGGCTCCAAAGATGCCGCTAAAATTATCCCTCCCTACAAATGGATAGAGCAGATGCAGCAAGAGCTGGATGCTGGGGCTTGGAAGGTGATCGGAGAATCCCGAGAAGCGGGAAATGTGGGGCTTTTCCGTGATTCTGGCGAAGTGAGACAAGGGTTGGTGGAAGAGATCCTTACCAAGATTCCAGAAGAAAAAATCCTGTGGGAAGCACCCCAAAAAGCGCAACAAGTGTGGTTTATCAAACTACTCGGTGCCAATGTGAACCTGGGAAACATTGCCCCCAATGAAGTGATTCCATTAGAGACAATTAGACTGGGGCTTAGAGGAGATACTTTTGACCATTTCCTCAATATGGCCAACGTATAAAACATATTTAGGCGGCTGTGGTTTACTACAGTCGCTTTCTTTTGATTGCTACATGAGACACACCAAAATTCACCTTCTAACATTCCTAAAAGGAATGGGCATGGGTGCGGCGGACATTGTACCGGGAGTTTCCGGTGGGACCATCGCCCTGATTACCGGCATTTACGAAACATTGCTGGACAGCATTAAGTCTATCGACTTAGAAGCGCTGAAACTCCTGGGCCGGTTTAAGCTGAGCGCCTTATGGAAACACATCAATGGTAGTTTTTTGGTTGCGTTGTTCTTGGGGATATTTACCAGTATCTTTACGCTCTCAAAGCTGATTACCTACTTGATGGAGGTACATCCCATCCCCTTGTGGTCATTCTTTTGTGGATTGATCATTATCAGTTCAGTGCTGATTTTGCGGGATATTAAAAGATGGAACTTAATGGTCGCTTTGGCCATTCCTGTAGGAGCAGTATTGGCTTATTGGGTGACAGGGCTGAACCCCGTGGAGTCTCCCAATTCCCTGTACTTTACCTTTATCTCTGGAGCTATTGCGATATGTGCGATGATCCTTCCGGGAATTTCTGGCAGCTTTTTGTTGTTAATATTAGGTAAGTACGAAGCCATCCTTATGGCAGTTACCGAAAAGGACTTTCTTACCTTGGGAGTATTTGCAGTGGGGTGCTTGGTCGGACTGTTGTCTTTCTCAAGGCTGATCAGTTGGCTGCTGAAAAACCACCACGCAGTGACCATTGCGGTGCTTTCAGGCTTTATGTTGGGATCGATCAATAAAATCTGGCCATGGAAAAAAGTAGTCAGCTTTAGGATTTCCAGCAGCGGAGAGCAAAAGCCCTTCATTACCGAAAACCTACTGCCCAATCATTATCTGGCAGAGACCGGTAGTGAGCCGAAGTTCTTTATTGGACTCTTGGCGTTTCTGTTTGGCATTCTACTGGTGATAGGATTGGAGAGAATGGCGTTTTATTTAAAAAAGAGATGAGAAAATTCGGACTAATCGGTTATCCTTTAAAGCACTCTTTCTCCGGGAAATACTTCGCGGAGAAATTTGAGCGTGAAGGTATTCATGACTGTCAGTACGACTTATATGAAATTGATGCCATCGGCAAATTTCCGGACCTGATCAAAAACAACCCGGAGCTGGAAGGTATCAATGTCACCATTCCTTATAAAGAACAGGTCATCCCTTATCTTGATGAACTGGAGCCGGGCTGTAAGGCCATCGGTGCCGTTAATTGCATCAAAATCAAAGATAATAAGCTCATCGGATACAATACCGACTATATCGGCTTCAAAGAATCCTTGGATGCTTGGCTGCATGGCAAGCGGCCAAAAACCTTGGTCTTAGGCACTGGAGGAGCATCTAAAGCCATAAAACAGGCCCTTGAAGGCCTCGATATGCCTTATCTTATGGTGTCCCGAAATGCCAATGGGCAAAAAGGGATGATCAGCTATGATGACCTTATCCAAAATGAAAAATACCTTCAAGAATATTTTTTGATCGTCAACACCACCCCAGTGGGGACTTTTCCCAATACCGAAGAAATGCCCGCTATCCCAGTAGGCCAAATCGGCAGAGAACACAAGGTGTATGACTTAGTTTACAATCCAGAAAAAACCTTCTTAATGCGGTCCCTTGAAGCCCGCGGTGCGGTAGTAAAAAATGGTTTGGAAATGCTCCAACTTCAGGCAGAAGCTGCTTGGAAGATTTGGAACTAGTGTTAAGTCACACGTTGATTGACGCTCCCTTTCGTTCCCCCTCTGTCCACGCCGCGGCGTGGATGTCAGCGCATAAGAATGCTCCTTTAGGGGTAGGAGAGCGGTAGAAATGCATCAAAGCAGACGTGCTTGGCACCAGACAGGTAACCGAGGATTAGCGACCACAGCAATTGGAACGAACAAGGTGTAATGCCTACTGACGTGTGTCCATTTGGATATGAAGTCAGTGCTTTCCGGCTATTCGTTTCTTTGCCAAAGCTTCGTTCCGTGACTGTCTAGTGAAAAAGGTGGCTTGGAGACCGTGACACCCCATGGCATCCTAGCCGTCAACAACTACCTAGTAACATTAAAACCTTTCAAACATTACAACAACAAAAACCATGTTCTGGAAAAAATTATCACACGAAGAAGTAAAGAAAGCCGTATTTGAGGCATTAGATAAAAATCATAATTATAGAGGAGAAAACCCCGCGCTCGGCGTGCCGGGAACGTATTTGGACACGACAGAATTCTACCATGATGCGCCATTCCTGAAAGACGCACCCTTCATGTCGGTCATGGTCCAAAACCCCAACCATATCGGAATCCACACCTTGAGTGAGGAATCCGTTCTTGACCTTTTTGAGGGCACTCAAAAAATCGAGAGAGAGCTGATTAACTTGGTGGCTGAGGAAGTCTTTGCCGGAGAAAAAGGTCAGCAGGACGGCTATGTGGCCACAGGTGGCACGGAAGCTAATATTCAGGCCATGTGGGTCTACCGTAATTTCTTCCAGGCAGCATTCGGTGCCAAGACAGAAGAAATCGCCGTGGTATATTCCAGCGATTCGCACTATTCGATGCCCAAGGGCGCCAACCTGCTCAACCTCCATAATATCATCCTGGAGGTGGATGAAGAAACACGCCAGATTACCCAAGAATCCCTGGAGCACAGTATCGCTGAGGCTAAAGAAAAAGGTATTAATTACTTCATCGTCATTGCCAACCTCTCCACGACCATGTTTGGCTCTGTGGATGATGTGGACCGCTTGGGCGACTTCTTTACCACGGCCAATGTGACTTTCAGAATTCACGTGGACGCGGCCTATGGAGGGTTTATCTATCCCTTTACGCATGAAGAAAGTGCCTACACATTTAAGAACCCCTACATCACCTCATTTACCAGTGATGGCCATAAAATGCTCCAAACGCCTTATGGCACAGGGCTGTTTTTGATCAGAAAAGGCTATATCCACCATGTTTGTACCGAAGAGGCACAATACATCCCCGGGAAGGACTATACACTGTGCGGATCCAGGTCCGGAGCCAACGCCGTATCCATGTGGATGATCCTAAAAATCCACGGTTCCGAAGGGTGGAAATATAAAATGGCCTCGCTCTGTGACCGTACCGAAACGATCTGTACCAGACTGGACCGGATGGGGGTAAAATACTTCCGAAACCCGCACCTGAACATCATTACCATCAAGTCGGAATTTGTCTCACCAAGAATAGCCAAGAAGTATAATCTCGTGGCAGACAGCTATGAACATAAGCCAAAATGGTACAAAATAGTGGTCATGCACCACGTAAGACAGGGTATCTTGGACAGCTTCCTGATGGACTTGGAAGGCGAATTGGTAAGTAAAGGCTGACCAATAGCAGTATCAACAACTGCCATCACATAAGTTAGGGGAGCTATTGAAACCATGTGTGGTGAGGAGCCAGTGGTATGGTATATTTTGTATCCTGCGGATGCTTCCGCAGGATACAGGACTGTCCGAAGCATCCAAAAACAAAAAAAGCCATCCGCCGTAGCGGATGGCCCTATTCAAATATTACAATCCTCAAATCTTACCATTTCAACCCGATTTATGCATTAGGGATCGTAATCACCTGTCCCGATAGAGTGAAGGTTTGAAAGTGCAAGACAATAAGGCTGTTGAGGCATAGCACCGTAGTGATGACATCGAAAACAGCAGCGTAGCGACTGATTTTGAAGCAGTTTCAGACCGTAATAGATAGGCTAATGCATATCCCGAATTTAACTCAAGCAGCTGAATAACAGACCTTACAGGAGAAAGAAGGCAAAATATCTCAGTCGGTGGGGCACAGCCCTCGTCATAACCAAGTAGGATAGAGGACGGAAATACGGCTACTCCATTCCCGGTAAAATAATCTTGGCATAGCCTATTTTGTCATCACTTTCCTGCTGGGCAAGTTTCAGGTAAAAGCCATGAGGTGTAAAAAAGCCGAGGGATGAGAACTCATTTGATGTAAATGCCAGCTCTGCGGTTTTTGTTAAGCTTTTATCCAATACAATAAAGCTACGGTTTTCTACCTTGTGTTCCGAACCCACCGATAATTTCGCTGCTCTTACCAATACCTGATGCCAGGGACTGTACTGCAGGGTTCCATATTGGCTGGACTCGGGATTTGGGTTAAACACGATGTATTCACCACTTTTTTCTGTTGTTCCACGCAAAAACTCCATGGTCTTATTACTTCCCGCATCCACCCAGTAAGATTTTCCGTCCTTGATGCAGAGTAATTTATCATCCGCGGCAAATGAAATATAATGTTCCTTTCTGCTTTCCGAATACGCATGGGAATAATGACAAAATTCCGAATCATCCAAAAAGCCCTCGTACTTTTCCGGAAAAGGAAATCGCACGTAACGCTCCTCACCAGTCTGCATATTATACTGCAAGAGCCAGTCTTCATATTCCAACATTGGTGCTTTCAGCACAAAGGGGACATCAGTAACGGTGACGTTATTCCCTTTTAGGTAAATCGGATTATGGACAAAAGTAGCATAATGGGAGCTTCCTCTCACAGTATTTTCATGGGCAGGAAGATCGTGCCTGGTGAGTACCTTGCCCCCATGATCTGCCACGATCAGCTGCTTTCCACTGGATAGAAACAGCATGCTGTCTTGGCTGATCAAACTGCCAGAAATAAAACTGCCTATGCCATTGGGGCCTTCCTCCTTGAAAGATTGGGCAGATAACAGATCGCCCGTTTCAACATCATATAGCAAAAGTCTGTGGCCATTAAACTGGCCGAGCACCGATTTTCCGTCTTTTTCCAGATAAGTAAAATCAGTACCCAGCCACTGTGTGTTTATATCTTTCTCAATCCATAAGGTATCCCTTACTAAATCCGTCAGCGAGCCGGACGTAAATACATGCTTTTCATTCGAGTTATTATTGCAGCTGAAAAGTAAACTGGCAAGCAAAAAACAGGTGAAATATCTCATAAATAGGTAGAACAAGGCAATAATTTTGTAAAAATTACTAAAAATATAGTCATAAGTCAATTTAGGTTCTGTATTATTTACTGCAAACCCTAACTCGCCCGTTTTCACTACCTACGGCACTACGAGGTGAAAGTCACGTCGGAATTTACCAAAAAAATAGTTGCACACTGTAAACCAAAAACGACCAGTGAAATCAACTACTCGCTTACTAAACGGCATTCATTCCTGCTTTGAAAATCATCCAAAAACAAAAAAAGCCATCCGCTACGGCGGATGGCCATCTTTAACTATTACAATCTTATAATTTTCCAATTACCTCAATCCTCTCCTTGGAATGGATAACGATAATCCGTCGGTGTGACGAAAGTTTCTTTGATGGTTCTTGGAGATACCCAGCGCAGCATATTGATCATCGCCCCAGCTTTATCGTTGGTGCCGGATTTTCTGGCGCCGCCAAATGGCTGCTGGCCGACTACCGCTCCAGTTGGTTTGTCGTTGATGTAGAAGTTACCCGCGGCATTTCTGAGCTTTTGGGTAGCTAACTGCGCAGCATAACGATCATGAGAGAAGATCGCCCCTGTCAATCCATACGGAGAAGTCTTGTCCACTAGTTCGAGTGCTTCTTCGAAATGGTCTTCCTGATACACGTAAATGGTCAGCACAGGGCCGAAGATCTCTTCGCACATGGTGGTGTACATTGGATCCTTGGCGAGGAGAACGGTCGGCTCTACGAAATAGCCTTTTGACTTGTCATAATTGCCACCGGCCACGACTTCCAGTCCATCATTCTTGGCATTATCGATATATTTGGCAATTTTATCAAAAGACTTTTCATCGATTACGGCATTAACGAAATTGCTGAAGTCTTCAGGTCCGCCCATTTTGATAGTGGACAAGTCTTCTTGCATGTATTTCTTGACATCTTCCCAAAGATTAGAAGGAACATATGCCCTGGAAGCAGCGGAACATTTCTGTCCTTGAAACTCAAATGCTCCCCGCACAAGTCCAGTGGCCAGTTGCTTGGCATCGGCAGACTTATGGGCGATCACAAAGTCTTTTCCGCCAGTTTCCCCAACTATTCTAGGGTACGATTTATATTTCTCAATATTGTTGCCGATGGTTTTCCAGATGGTCTGGAATACAGCAGTGGATCCCGTAAAGTGTATACCTGCGAACTCAGGATGTTCAAAAATCACCTCACCAGCAGAAGGCCCATCTACATAGACCAGGTTGATAACGCCATCAGGCACACCAGCTTCCCTGAACACTTGCATCAAGACGTTGGCAGCGTAAATCTGGGTATAGGCAGGCTTCCACACGACGGTATTGCCCATCATGGCAGGTGCCGTAGGCAGGTTTCCAGCAATGGCCGTAAAGTTAAATGGCGTCAGTGCAAAGACAAAACCTTCCAATGGTCGCTGTTCCAACCTGTTCCAAACACCATCTCCCGAAATAGGAGGCTGCTGCTTGTAGATGTCGGTCATATATTTGACATTGAACCGCAGAAAATCCACAATCTCGCAGGCAGAATCAATTTCAGCTTGGAAAGCATTCTTTGATTGGCCCAGCATGGTGGCTGCGTTTATTTTATATCGATAAGGACCTGCGATCAGGTCGGCGGCTTTCAGAAAAATTGCGGCTCGCTGTTCCCACTCCATGGTTTCCCAAGCTTCCTTGGCTCCCAAAGCGGCATTGACTGCCTGTTCTACGTGAGACTTGTCACCTTCATGAAAATGCCCAAGTAGGTGTTGATGGTCATGAGGAGGGGACAGTGGTACCTTATTTCCTGTTCTTACTTCTTCACTCCCGATATACATCGGAACATCTATCTCCTTTGAGCGGGCCTCCTGAAGGGCTGCCTGCAGCTTAGCACGCTCTGGTGTTCCTGGCGCATAATCAAAAACCGGTTCGTTCTTTGGTTCCGGAACATTAAAAAAACCTTTTAGCATAATGAATTGAGTTTTATATATTCTGTATGAAACAAATATAGGAATATAGCCTAAAATACCATGCCAAAGTAGGCCTTTGGAGGGATTATAGTATCTTTTTCAATTCCTCTAAATCACTAATGGTATACGTCGCCGTTAGCTCATTGTTTAGCTTGGAAGGGTTAAAAAACACCTGATCGATGGAGGCATTTCTGGCACCCTCGATGTCCGAAATGAGATTGTCACCGATCATAAGGCATTCATCGGGTGAAGTGCCCAATTGGTTCATGGCATATTCAAAAATCCGCTTATCGGGCTTCTTGTGTCCGGTAGTTTCTGATGTGACCACCAGCTGAAAAAACGACTGAATGCCAGAAGAGGTCATTTTCAGCGCTTGGCTTTCATCGAAGCCATTGGTGATGATGTGGAGTTCATATTTGGGGTGAAGATAATTAAGGATTTCTTTTGAATATCGAAAGAGGTGCGGCTTCGAGGAGGTTCGTTTCATAAAATCCTCTTCCATGGCCTTGGGTACTGGCACATCATGTGCACCAAATTCATCAAATATTCTCCTGAAGCGCTCTTTCCTGAGAGTTGCCTTATCCATGGTGCCTACATTATAATGCTCCCAAAGTCCGTAGTTTACCTGAAGGAAAGTGTTGTAGAAGTCATGGTTGGTGGGCACGCCTAGCCCCTCAAGAGCATATATCTCATACAATTCGGATAGGGATTCCTGCACATTACGATCGTAATCCCACAAGGTATGGTCCAGGTCAAAAAAAAGGTGTTTGTACTGTTTCAAAACGTCTGGTTGATTTTATCGATACGGATGATTTTCAATTTTATTAATAGCCAGTTCCCTATTGGAACGCAGTATCTCATAAATCTCCTGATCACGTAAAAGGTTCACATCCTTCTCGATAAACTTAAAAATCTGGTTGATGATATCGACGGCTTCATCCAAAATATAATAAAATGTCCACTGATCGATCCTTTTACTTCCCACCAACCCTGCATTTTTCAAATAGGCCAGGTGCCGGCTTGTTTTGGTTTGGGTAAAGTCCAGAATATGTTCCAGATCGGAAATACACATTTCTTTATTTTGGATCAGGAGGTGGATGATCCTTACCCTTGGCTCTTCGGAAAGTGCCTTAAAAACCCGCATCCCATAATTCAAACTGATATTCTTGAGTCGCATTTAATAACTTTTAACGAAGAAACCTCCCTGAAATTAAGAAAATACAGTGAAAATAACCTATAATAGCAGTTGAATTCAGGGGTAAAAAGCGAACTATTTTACCTTCCCATCGTTTCTTTTAAAAAAGGGTAATTTTGAAAATATCATTTACATATCTTGGTTTCTTTTTATCTTTTGTACTGGTTTTCTTCCTAAGCACAAATACACAGGCGCAGGACACACAGGAAAGAAAAGTGGTACAGCTGTCAGGAATTATCCTTAATGCTGACAGTACCAGTGCTGTTTCCGGTGTGAACGTCTATGTACCCCGTAAAGGAAGGGGAACCAGTTCCAACCAATTCGGTTATTTCTCAATGCCCGTAGCAGAAGGAGATAGCGTGGTATTTAGCTTTGTAGGCCTAAAAAACCAAGTATTCAATGTCCCCATTAAAGTAAATGAAGATAAAGTCAGCTTGATCCTTACCATGGCGCAGGATGAAATTGCCCTTGGCGAAGTAGAAGTAATGCCCTACCCCACAGAGGAAGAATTCAAACAAGCAGTATTAGCCATGAACGTAGAGGAAATGCCCTTGGACCGTGGCAACCTAAGCCCTCAAATGCTATTGCGTTGGGCTGAACAGATGCCTGCGTCGGCCAATGAAAACTTCCGCACCTTCCAAAGTGGCCAAATGCAGCAACTCCAAGATCGCTATGGCCCGAGATCCTTCCCATTGCTTAACCCTTTTGCTTGGGCAGAATTTATTAAATCCATCAAGAGAGGTGATCTCAAGAGCAAGGACTAATGAGCCTAGCTTACTTTGGGACATGACTTGACCTTAACGACAAGCATACAACAGGTAAAAACTTACCTAATCGTCTTATAAGGGTCAAGCATAAAGATTGGGGGATAGTGGCTCGTTCTAATAGAACGCTGATGGTGCAGATGATTAAGATTTGCGTTGATTTTTTTTTCTTTAAATGGAATAGCCAAGTAGTAAAAAAAAGCCCTGAAAGGGCGTAACATCCTTAGCCATGGGCTACGCCCATGATGAACATTTATAGATCACATCTAAAAGTACGGGGTACAGTGGTTACCGAATTTTCCCTATTATGCCCCTAATGTGGTTATCAAATAAGTGGGCTACTTTACGTTACTTCCTCAAAGTCTTAGAATCTGAGTTAAAACCGATTTATGCATATTTCGGGTTTAAACAGGAGGGATGCCTCCAATTTTTTCATTTGCCCCATTTTCAATCCCGTAAGTGCAGGATAGTCATTTGTCAGTAAAGGCTAAGTTTGTACCATGTTCTTTTATTAGCGGGCAATCTAGAGAAGCAACCAACTTCTGCAATAGCCTTAAACCCACAAAAGCAGTATTTTAACTGATGAAAACTATACAACCTTTACCGCGCCCATTTAAGGGTATCGTGCCTCCAATGATCACGCCTTTGGTCGATGAAAACCAACTTGATGTTCCTGGATTGGAGCGATTGATCCATCACATCATCGCAGGAGGTGTTCATGGATTGTTCATTTTGGGGACTACTGGAGAGTCTACCAGTCTATCATATGAAATCCGACATGAATTGGTAAGGCGTACTTGTGAAATAGTGGATGGACGGGTACCGGTACTGGTGGGAATCACCGATACTGCCGCCACGGAAAGTTTGCGATTGGCCGAGACAGCAGCGAATGCAGGAGCTGCCGCCGTAGTGGCCGCTCCCCCTTATTATTTTAGCTTGGGCCAGCCAGAATTGATCGAATACTATGAGTATTTGGCCGAGAGGCTATCCTTACCATTGTTCTTGTACAATATGCCTTCCCATACCAAAATCATCATAGAGCCAGCTACCGTAAAAACACTCAGTCAGTACGATAATATTGTCGGCCTCAAGGACAGTTCTGCCAATAACGCCTACTTCAACAAGGTGATGACCAAAATGAATGATCGACCAGATTTTTCACTTTTTGTAGGACCCGAAGAAATCATGGCCGAATCGGTCCTGTTGGGTGCCCACGGTGGGGTAAATGGCGGAGCCAATATGTTCCCTGAGCTGTATGTGAAGTTATTCGAAGCTGCCGTGTCAGGAGACATGGAAACGGTGAAAAAGCTCCACGGCATCGTCATGCAAATATCTACCAAAATGTATTCGCTGGGACAGTTTGGCTCCAGCTACCTGAAAGGCATCAAAGGCGCCTTGAGTCTCCTTGGGATTTGCAGCGATTATATGGCATCGCCCCTGCACCGCTTTCGGGAAAAAGAACGTGAGGTTCTCGCTGCCCAATTAAAGGAAATTCAGCAGCAGCTTTAGTCATAACACCTAGAAAGACGACCACTTAACCCAACATACCATGCAATTACCCATTATTGACCTGATCATTTTTTTGATTTACATGCTGGGCATCCTGCTCTTTGGAGCATCCTTCTACTTCAAAAAAGGAAGGACAACGGATGATTATATGGTCGGCGGTAGGCGATTGCCTTCTTGGGCCATAGGTATGTCGATCTTTGCGACTTTTGTGAGCAGTATCAGTTTTTTGGCCCTGCCGGGAAATGCCTATCTGACCAACTGGAACAGCTTTGTTTTTAGTCTTTCCATTCCCATCGCAGCACTGATAGCGGTCAAGTTTTTCGTTCCACTGTACCGTGGCGTGAAGAGTGAGTCGGCTTATTATTATTTGGAAACACGTTTTGGCCCTTGGGCAAGGACCTATGCTTCCATTTGCTACTTGCTGACACAGCTGGCCAGGATGGGAACGATCCTCTACTTGCTGGCTTTGCCGATGAACGCATTGCTCGGCTGGGATATTGCCACCATTATCATCGTCACGGGAATTTCGGTTATCATTTATGCTTCCATGGGAGGAATAGAGGCGGTGATCTGGACCGATGCCATTCAGGGGATCGTGCTGATCCTTGGTGCATTGACCTGTTTGGGGATCATTCTCTTTTCCATGCCGGAAGGTCCCATGCAAGTGATAGAAATTGGTCAAACGCATGACAAATTCAGCCTTGGCAGCTATGGACTTAGTGTGACAGAGGCCACATTTTGGGTGATTTTGATTTACGGATTATTTATCAACCTCCAGAATTTTGGCGTGGATCAAAACTACGTGCAACGTTATATGAGTGCCAAAACCGAAAAAGAGGCCATCAAATCCACTTGGTTTGGGAGTAGTCTTTATGTGCCGGTATCACTCCTCTTTTTCTTTATTGGAACGGCCTTGTTTGCCTATTACCAAGTCTATCCCGACCTATTGCCCGAAGCACTTCATGCCAAAGATGCCGCGGACAAAATATTTCCCTTCTTCATTGTAGACGGCCTTCCAAAGGGGCTTACCGGCCTACTGATCGCCTCTATTTTTGCTGCTGGGATGAGCACCATCTCCACCAGTCTAAACAGCTCCGCTACGGTCATCTTAACAGACCACTACAAAAAATACATGAATCGAAACCCCACTGGCAAGGACAATTTCAGGGTACTGACCATCGCAGCGGTGGTCATGGGCTCACTTAGCATTGTGGTTTCCTTGGCCATGACAGAGGTAAAAAGTGCACTGGATGCGTGGTGGGCATTGAGTTCCGTGTTTAGCGGCGGAGTACTGGGCTTGTTCCTTTTGGGCTATTTCTCCAAACATGTCCAACAAACCGAAGCGGCCATTGGCGTGGTAATCGGTATCCTTGTCATTGCCTGGATGAGCCTCACGCCCATCTTCATCACCGAAGGCCCTTGGCTGTCTTTCCGAAACCCTATGCACGCTAACTTGACCATCGTGATCGGTACCTTGGTCATCTTTCTGACTGGATTTCTTCTGTCTAAGGTGTTTCACCGATCACCTCAGTAACTAAACAGCCAATAACCAACATCATACATGAAAGCAACCTTATTATCCAGATCCGTCAAACCCGCTACCGGAAAACCCGTCATTGGCGTGTTTGCTCCTTGTGACCCGCGAATAGATGCAGCCAGCAGGGAACGTAGCACCAACATCATCAAGCACACCGCAGAGTCCCTCGCCGGAAAGATCACGCTTCCGGATGGAACTGCCGCGGAAGTCGTCTACTCCGATGTGCTTATCGATGCTGAAAGCCAAGCGGACCAAGTGGCTCGCCAATTTAAAGAAGCAGGTGTCAGCGTGCTTGTATGCGTGCCGGACACTTGGTCATTCCCGCAGTTGACGACCATTTCTCTGCTCTCCCATTTCCCAAAGGATATCCCTATCAATTTCACCACTGGAAATAGCGCCACCCGTCCAGGAGTGGTCTATACCCATGCCACGTCGGGGGCCATTGCCCAGTACGGAAAACTCACACACATCAATGTAGGCAAGTGGCCCGATGAAGGGCAAAACCCTCAAATGAGCGCTCCTACGCTCCAAGCACTGGTGGACTGGTGCTACGCTGCCGTGACCTTCCAAGGCCTCAAAGGAAAGCGTGTAGTGGTCTTTGGGCATGACTCTATGGGCATGGAGACGGCACTTCCCCACATCATGGAAACCCGGAACCAATTTGGCATAGAAGTGACCAGGCTGGATATGAAGCTCTTGGCGGATATGCTCAAAAAAGAATCTTACGACAAAACAGAACTGAAAAAACTACGAGCTTGGCTGGAAGAACATGCTGGCGACCGCATCGAACTTCCGGAAGGAGAAAAAGACAGCGAGCTGCTGGATCAAAGCCTCGCGCTGTACCTGATCGTCAGAGACCTGATGCGGGAAATAGACGCCGTAGGCGGTGGCTTTATGAGCCAGCTGGAATGGGGATCTGATGACCGCGGCATCCAACTTCCCGTAGCAGACATCATGGAGTCTCTTTTCAACAGTACCTTTGACCACAACGGGCCGAAAGCCGTGCAACCTTTTGCGACGGAAGCTGATGTGCAGGCGCTGTTGACGCAGCTGTTTATGACATGGCTGTCAGGTGGCCATCCTCCGCTTTTTATGGACTTTAGAAAAGCCTGGGACAAGGAAGATATCACCGAACTGGCTGCCCAAAATGGCTACCAACCAAACGGCGACGAACCTTGGCTCCAAAAAGGCTTTGTGGACGGCGTCAACTCGGGTTCCGCCTCTTTCAATTGGGCAGCTGTTCCCGGTACCGAGGAAAAGGAAATCATGAAGAAAATCACCTTCCCCAAAGCGGTGGATTATTTCTATTACTTGGGTAATTCGGTGCACTTTATTTCACCAGGTAATATCAAAGGCCTTGCAGCCAGGTTGGCTTACAGCTCGCTTTCGGGCATGTTTTCGATGATCTGGGATGAAGCGGAAACAGTAGCACTTCCAGTTACCTTGGCCCAAAAAATCTGCGATGGTGCCAACCCAACTTGGCCACATACTTTCGTGGTGCCCAAATACGCATCCATGACCGAATACAAGCAATACGCGCCAGCCAATCACTTCCACATGACCTGGGACCTAGCACCGGCAAGGCTACAGTTTTGGATGGACTTCTGTAATGTGCTTTCGGTGGCTCCGTGGCAAGAACGACCGGCATTTATAGAAGAAACAGACCGCCCAGTGCCATTATTGTACTTACTGAATGGCGGTGAAGATGCTACCAAAAAGCTCAAAGCAGGAAAACACTGATGGTGTACATATAAATTTCACCATTTTGGCCTTGGAATTATTTCCAAGGCCTTTTTTATGGTTGTGAATCCAAGTAATGTCCGCCTGTGAGCCAACCCTTCCGTACCCTGAGCGAAGCCGAAGGGTCGGAGGATTAGCCACAAAGAAGGGAAGGCGCAAAGGGGAGTGGTTGGGGTTTGGAATGCAGTCAGCACCCGTAATTTATTTCCAAAAAGCGTATTGTCTTGGTGACTTGGTGGCTTGTTTTTTTCTGCCCCAAAGATATCCTGAAGGAACCACCTCAGCGTGTGGAGTTGAGTTAAAAAACGCAATGCACCTACTTCCTCAGCACAGCTGGCCGCCCTTAAGCCAAGCCTCCGCACCCTGAGTGAAGCCGAAGGGAGTGGAGGGGCTGCTATTAATAAAATTTAACGCATGATTTTTGTAATTCTTCGGTCTTGGCATCTTGATTTTCATCTTGATTCGTTATTCTTGTAAGCCCGAAAAGTTCATTATGAAAAGTAATCTCCTCATCTTCAGCTTTATTTTGCTGATCGTTTCCTGTAAAAGCATCAACCCTGAAAAGCCAAAATTTTCAGGAGAACCAACCGTATTGCCCGAGGCTATTTCCCGTGTCAATGTTCCCTTGGAAATCCCCTTGGACTATATCGAGCGCAACCTGAACGGCGAGCTCAGTGAATTACTGTATACAGAAAAAGGGCTAAACATGGGCAATGGCATTTTAGCGGACTTGGATGTGAATAGGACAGGTGATATTTCGCTTTCCTCCCTCGGCCAAAACAAACTGGAAATCAACCTGCCACTACAGCTAAAAGGGCAAATCAATATCCAAAAGAAGATTTTTGGCCAGAGTATCTCTACAGCAGTGCCCTTTGACGAAGGGCTTGCACCACGGGTGAGCTTCGAGCCTGTCATCGGCCGGAATTGGGATATCGGCATCTCCCATGTGAACATCGAAAGCTGGGGCAGATCATTGAAATACAATTTGCTGGGTTATGAAATTGACTTTGGCCCAATGCTAAAAGAGCATGTAGAAAAAATGCTCGACGAACAGCTTACAGGAGAAAACCTCAGCCGTATCAGCTTCAAAAGCATGATGGAAGAGACGTGGAAAGCCTATGGAAAACCCGTAAAATTCGAACAGGACGGTATCGATGCGTACATCTACACGATTCCCCACAAGATCAAAGTCCGGGAGCAGTTCACCACGGACCAAAAGCTCAAGCTTACCATTGGCATCGAAGGTGAGGTGTTTACCCAAATTGGAAGTGCTCCGGACATTTCCCCCAGCCCACTTCCCAATCTTTATTTTAACGAAGACAGCCGAAACTATATCGACATCATGCTTCCACTGTCGATACCTTACCAAGACCTGGACAAGTACCTCAACGACATGCTCGCCCAACAGCAGTTTAGGATGGACAGCAAAACAGTCTTAACGCCCAAGGCATTTGAAACGCAAAGCTTTGGGGACAAAGCCTTGGTAAAGGTGGACTTTACAGTCACGCGAAATGACAAGAAAGATATCACCGGCAATATTTATTTGGTAGGAAAGCCCACCTATGATCCTTTGCGAGAGGCCATCGTATTTGAGGACATTGATTTTGACCTGAACACCAAGAATATTTTGGCAAGCAGTGCCAGCTGGATGAAGCAAGGGGCGGTACTGGAAGAAATGAAAAAGTACGCCGTTTATCCAATTGGGGAGTATATTCAAGCAGCCCGGTTAGAGCTCCAGCAACAAGGATATATCGAAACGGATTATGCTTCTTTTAGGGTGAAAAGGCCAGCCTTGGACGTAGAGGGCATTTATACCACCGAAAAAGACATCCGTCTCTATTTACGTTCCAAAGGTGAAATGGAGGTGAAGTTGAAGTAAGGGTTAAAACGCTATTTTGCCCTTATATAAATCCGAAATTGGAAAAATCATCTCGTAGTCACCCCATTGAAGGTTATCATCCTTAACCTTAAAACTTCTAAAATGATCTTCATCTAAGTATTTTTGGATTTCCGGATGCGTAGAATGCTTTAGAAAAGGCCTAAAATCAACTGTCTTTTCTGTTTTGTCTTTGAATAAAATCCTAATGCAAAATTGTCCAACATATTCTGCTGCTTCTATCCCTATAAAAATTGTCCTATAGGCTACAAATTCTTCTCGAACTTTCATTTTAGTTTCCCGGTTTTGTAGCGTGGACATAAACTGGCTCGTGCTCATTTGAATAGAAGTATACGACAATACCTAAATATTCGAAAATCTTGGGCATCCTAAAATACAGGAAGTTTATACCCGTATTCAAAATTCATCAGCTATTACCCAGAGCAAATGCATTTAATATTAATTTCGTGTAGGGCAACTATCATCCGTGCCCCTGGCACTTTACCCCAGTTTGTACATTAAGGAATAACAGCAGCCTGTCGCGGCAAATACTGAAATAGCAAGGACATCAATTGGTTTAGAGGACCAATAAACCGCCGCACCTACCTGCCCAAGTGGGGAGAATGGTTTAATAAGTTTATGTGTATCCGTAACGCAATACTTAGCCTCGGAGAAATGAAGTATTCGCTGTTAGTCCATTATTGGTCCTTTGGAGCATTCGGTTTTGGGACAGTTGATGGGGGCGCTAAGAAAATGAGTTAGCTCGTGCAGTGGACAAGCGAGATCCACTCATTTTTCGCCCTGAACTATTACCACCGCATCAAATCCCCGTAAGTAACCACTCCTTTCTTTTCGGCTTCTTTTAGCAGTTTGATGAGCAGTTGGGCGGTCAGAAATGCATCTCCCGCAGCGATGTGACGGTCGTGGATAGGGATCTTGTAGCGTTCACAGAGTTTATCCAAGCTGTAGTCCCGCAGGTTGATCCGAGAGGGGTCGTAATGGATCCCATGCTCCAGCCTCATCGCTAGATCGCCAGTGTCCACTACTGGGTTATGAAGCTTTCTCAGACCAAAGGGACGGCCTATTTTTTCGATCATCGCTAGATCAAAGCCTGCATGATGGGCCACCAGAATATCACTTCCCAGATAAGGCAAAAATCCCCTTACAAACTCCCTTGGGGAAACTGCGTTCCTTGGTTGGACGATTTCGTGGATTTTAATGCTGGAGGCGCTCTTTTTCTTCGAATGCACAAATTGCTCCCGTGAACTCTGGACCAAGATCCGGTTGTTCGTGATTTTTATACCCCCAAAGGCCAGAATATGGTCTTTTTTTGGATCCAATCCAGTAGTCTCGGTGTCCACTACCACAAAAGTCAATTCACTTATAGGCAATTTCTTTGAAATTGGCTTTGTGAAATGCTCCTCATAATGCTTTACCATTGCGGACTTCATCGGCCGCTTTCTGAAAATTTGCCACCAGCTCATTTGGGAATATAATCGGTTTGAAATCGGACGGTCAGCACTTCTTGTAGTTGATGGATGGGTGCAAAGGCGTTTTTGAGCAATTGCCGCTGCAGCTTGCCCAGTGACCGTGGTGTGATGTACCGCCCGGATGTGCCACTGGCGATGCCCTCCAAAGCCCTCAGTCGCAAAAATATCTCATACGCACTGGCCGCCTCTTCATAAAGCGCTGCATTCTGCGGTTCCAGCGTAGCGAGCTTCTCAAAACGATCAAAGGTATTGTTGATGCCCAGTACCTTATGGCTAAGAATCAGCAGCCGTGCCGCATCTGCCAAGGGCATCATTGCCCGCAGCTTAATATCAAACTGATCCTTATGCTCTCCTGATTTTTCGACGATGAAGTTCTTGAAAAACCCGAGTGGAGGAGGATTGAGCAAAGCGTTTTTTGCCAAAAATCCCAAAAAGGTTTTACGCTCTTCAATGACTTGATAGATATGATGCGTCATCTCTTCTGCTAGGGACGTAGTACCATAAACGGCCCTAAAATCAAAGAAAATCGTCGCTTTCATCAAGGAAACCTCATCTGGTAGGTTTACCCAATGGCTAAAATAGTCCTTCCACACAGAAAGTGGCTGGCACCATTCAGGGTTGTTGGCCATCACCTCACTGGGACAGGGATGAAAGCCACAGGCAATCAACGTCTGGATGACCTCTTGGGACAGTGCTTCAAAATACGCTTTGGTACGTGGCAATTTATCATTCTCTACGTCTCCAAAGACCAGGGCATTGTCCAAGTCGGTTCTCAGTAACTGCTCCTGTCGGCCTTCACTTCCCAGTGACAGGAAGCAAAACGGGACCTTGCACTCTTCTGGATAATCCTTGTCCACCTTCTCTTTCGCCAGTAGGACGGCTCTTTTTATAATCACATCATTGATCTCTGACAAGATACTCGCAACAAAATCAATGGCCACTTCATTTTCCAAGAAGTAGCCCAACAAGGTCTCTGCACGGTCGCGGATGCCCTTCATTTCCTGCACATCCCAAGTATTCATGAGCCCATGAATGAGCACCGCAGGACTGTTGCCATGCGAAAGGAACACGTCATGATCCGAGACGATACCGGTGATTTTGCTACCGTCTGTACCATCTTCCGTTAGGATCAAATGATGCAGGTGATTCTTGATCATGGTCAGGTAAATGGTAGGGAAATCAGATTGATGGTGCACGGTCCTCACCGGGCTGGTCATCACCTCTTCCACTTTCACTTCGAAGGGAATTCCTGCGGCCACCACGCGGTTACGCATATCCTTATCGGTAATAATTCCAGTTGGGAAGCCATCACTATCCACAATCACAATCGATCCCACGTCTTTCTCCTGCATCAGTTGCGCAGCCTTTCCTATGGATGTGCCGTGGTCACAGCTGAGTACTTCTGTGGGAAAATTCAGGTTGCCTTTCTCCATAAACAGGGAAAGGCCATGGTCTGAAGTGGCATCCTTGAGCAGCTTTCTGGCTTTTTGGGACTGGGACAGGTCTGTGCGTACGACCACCTGTCCTGCCGCAAATCCCGCCGCAAAGTACAGGCTGACCTCACTGTTCTCCTTCAGCACCTTATCAAAAACATCTACTGGAACAGCATAAAGCAGACTGTCTTCTGCCACATAGCCGTTGAGCACGTAAGGACGTCGACCGAGCAAAGCCAGTACTCCAAAAACCTCTCCTTCATCACAATAATCTTTGACCACCATTTTTCCAGCATCTTCCTCTGTGAGATAGACGGAGCCTTCCTTCAGCACAAAAAAGTGGGGACTGGCCGGGTTGCCTTTTTTGAATATGTATTCTCCTTTGGTATAGTACATCAGCTCCACCTCCCGTGCGACATCGGTTAACAATTCATCCGAAAGAAAACTGAATGGTGGGAATCGGTGGAGAAATTCCTTTACCCTATTGACAATGACATTGGACATGGTTATTTGGAAAAGGGCTGAATTTAACCCGGATTATGCGTTAGGAATTGTAGTGAGAGCTGAGATTGCAAGAAAATCAGTTAGTTTGGAGGCATTAGCGTAGCACCGCTACGGTTATGCCGAAAACTAAAGTGAAACGGCTGATTTTGAAGCAGTTTAAGGTCGCAACAGATAGGCTAATGCATATTCCGGGTTTAACGGTGTATAGCCCGATTAGGCAAGCAATCTACTCAAAAAGTACCGAAAGGAAAAAAATGGTATTGAGTTATGGGATTTGAGACGTGAGATATGAGAAAAGTACAGTGTTGTGCTGGGTCTCTGCCCCAGCCCTGACGAGCTTGGAGCCGCTGACCCCATTCTAAAGCATTAGTAACCTCAGTTCGATTATAAAACCGTCACTGCGAGGCTTAGAGGGGGCTCTGAGCGGGTGGAAGCCGTGGCAGTCTCAGAATTTGGGGATTGCCACACCCTTTTCCAACCCACATCCTCCTAAAAAGGGTTCGCAATGACGCTTTTTATACTAAAATTAAGTCGAGCTCAGGTTAGTACTTTACAAAAATCGACTCACAGGTTTTAGCTTTGGGCAGTTCCGGTATTTTTTTTATCCTTATAAAAGTAAAAAAGCCGTTCCCGGAAAGGAGCGGCTTTAACTATTTTTTAACTTGGTGATCAGCTTTATTCCACTCTTCCTTCGATGATATCCTCTACTACAGCAGGATCCAGCAAGGTGGATGTATCGCCCATATTGTCGAAGCTGCCTTCAGCTACTTTTCGCAGGATACGACGCATGATCTTCCCTGATCGGGTTTTTGGCAAGCCTGGTACAATCTGGATTTTATCCGGCTTGGCGATCGGGCCGATGCTCTTCGTAATGGTGTCTTTGATTTCTCCTATGAGGTTTTCTTCTGTCCTGTTTTTCAGGTCGCAGATCACATAGGCGTAGATTCCCTGTCCTTTGACTTCATGTGGATAGCCCACTACCGCTGATTCGATCACTTTAGGGTGCTCGTTAATGGCATTTTCGATTTCTGCAGTCCCCATTCGGTGTCCGGACACGTTGATCACATCATCTACCCGACCTAGGATCCTGTAGTACCCATCATGGTCGCGCTTCACTCCATCACCGGTAAAATACATCCCTGGATAAGTAGAAAAGTACGTCTGCTTGCACCGTTCATGGTCACCATAGGTAGTTCTCAGCATTCCCGGCCACGGAAACTTGATGCAGAGATTTCCTTCAACAGCTTTTCCCTTCAGTTCTTTACCCTCTGGATCGACAATGGCCAGCTGCACTCCTGGGAGGGGCATCGTCGCATAAGCAGGCTTGTTGGGTGTGATCCCTGCGATCGGGGAAACCATGATCCCGCCCGTTTCGGTCTGCCACCAAGTATCCACGATAGGGCATCGGTTTTTGCCAATGTGGGTGTGGTACCAGTGCCAAGCTTCTTCATTGATAGGCTCTCCTACCGATCCCAGGACTTTTAAGGAATCCAGTTTATAGGGTTCTATGGGCTTGGTACCATGCGCTTCCAGTGCACGAATGGCCGTAGGGGCGGTGTAGAACTGGTTGACTTGATACTTGTCCACGATGGCCCAAAACCTCCCTGCATCAGGATAAGTCGGCACACCCTCAAACATGATGGAAGTAGCTCCCGCCAATAGCGGTCCATAAACAATATAGGAGTGGCCTGTAATCCATCCGATATCCGCTGTACACCAATAAACGTCACCGGGAGAGTATTGGAAAACATTTTCAAAGGTGTATTTAGAATACACCATATAACCACCTGTGGTGTGTACTACTCCTTTTGGCTTACCTGTAGAACCGGAGGTGTACAGGATGAACAACATGTCCTCACTGTCCATTACTTCGGCTTCATTGGTATCCGGCTGCCCTTCGATGACATCATGCCACCAAATGTCGCGGCCTTCCACCATGGTCACGTCCTGCTTGGTTCTTTGATAGACAATTACCGTTTCTATGGTACTTGTTTTCTCCAATGCTTCGTCCACCAAATCTTTGACCGCTATCTTTTTTGTTCCCCGGAAGTTCCCGTCTGAGGTAAGCACTACTTTGGCTTCACAGTCATTGATTCTATCTGCCAGTGCAGAGCTGGAAAAACCGGCAAAAACCACCGAATGAACCGCACCAATACGCGCACAGGCGAGCATCGCAATGGCCGCCTCTGGCACCATCGGCATATAGATGATGACCTTGTCTCCCTTTTGGACTCCCTTCGCCTTTAGCGCATTGGAAAACTTGCAGACCTCATGGTAAAGCTGGCGATAGGTTAGTGTTCTGCCTTCCTCATTGGGGTCGTTGGGTTCCCAGATAATAGCCGGGCGATCGCCCATGATAAACAGGTGGCGCTCTAGTATATTTTCGGTGATATTGACTTTCCCATTGACAAACCACTTCACATCAGGGCCTTCAAAGTCCCATTCCAGCACTTTGTCCCATCGTTTTTTCCAGTGAAAGGAATCGGCGATCCGTGCCCAAAACTGTTCTGGCTCGGCTACGCTTTTTTGATACTCATGAAAGTAACCACTTAAGGTGTGAATTCTATCACTCATCGTCTAATTATGGTTTTAGGTTTTATTATTAATTCGATTTTACTGCATTGTACGCTACTAGTATAACGAATTATTTCTATCAACTTATCGAACGTTTGGTAAATATTTGCAGAAAGACCAATTTAATATCCAATAAATATGCTTTGCTAAATCTAAGCAATTAATTGATGTTTTCTAGGTAAAAAAAGGAGGATTTAACCAATAATGTCCCATTAAGAAGCCCTTACCGTCCCCATCTAATTTCTTTAACCTGAGTCCGATAATAAAATTGATTATCAATCCGTCATTCGAAGGCAGCGACAGCTGTAGGGACCGTTGTTCCGACAGCTATGCTGCGGAACCACTAGTCTTGAGTTTTTAACTCAAATCCACTTACTATTTCCAAGCTAATGCCCTTGTGCCTGTCCTGCGCCTCTTGGGATTCGGATGTCTTCTACCATCTCCTGCACCGCTTCTGGTGGTGCAGGTGTTACCCTGGACACTCCAAAACTCACTAGGAAGTTTAGCACCATCCCAATAGACCCGATGCCTTCAGGAGAAATCCCAAACCACCAATGCTCAGGCGCGAGACTTTCGGCAGGAATGCCAAACAGATCCGTCCCGAACTTGAAGTAGATGATGTAAGAAAGGGTAAATATCAAGCCCACCAGCATGCCCCAGATAGCACCTTCCTTGTTCATCCGCTTGGAGAAGATCCCCATAATAATCACCGGAAAAAAAGATGCCGCCGCTAAGCCAAAAGCAAAGGCCACCACTTCAGCCACAAATCCGGGAGGATTCACCCCAAAATAACCCGCCACGATCACCGCCACGGCGGCGGCCACTCGGGCGATGAACAATTCCTTTTTATCAGAAATACCGGGGTTGAAGTTTTTGGCCAGGTCCCTGGAGACAGATGTAGAAATCACCAGTAGCAAGCCTGCAGCTGTGGAAAGTGCTGCGGCCATCCCTCCGGCTGCGACCAAGCCTACCACCCAATTGGGTAGCTGGGCGATCTCTGGATTGGCAAGTACCATGATGTCTTTGTCAATGGTAAATTCATTCTTGTCTGGATCCGCGACGTATTGTACCACGCCATCTTGGTTCTTGTCATTGATCTTGATCAGCTGTGTTTGCTGCCAGTTGTTGACCCACTCTGGAAGGTCATCGATGGGCTTTTCTGAAACGGACTCTATGGCATTGTAAATACCAAAAGCGGAAATTGCCGGAGCCGTGGTATAGAGAATGGCTATGAATACCAAGGCATATCCTGCGGAAAGCCGTGCATCTCTTACCCTTGGCACAGTAAAGAATCGGACAATCACATGTGGAAGCCCGGCCGTTCCCACCATAAGGGCCAGCGTGATCGCAAACATGTCTGCCATGGATTTCTTGCCAGTGGTATAGGCATGAAAACCCAGGTCTGTCAGCACCCCGTCCAGCTTGTCCAGCAAGTACGTCCCGTCTTCTACGGTTCCGCCCAGACCCAATTGTGGAATCGGATTGCTGGTCAACTGCATGGAGATAAATATCGCCGGGACCATAAAAGCAAAGATCAGCACGCAGTATTGAGCCACTTGGGTGTAAGTAATGCCTTTCATGCCTCCCAAAACGGCGTAAAAGAACACGATGCACATCCCGATGATCACTCCCGTATTGATGTCCACTTCCAGGTACCTGGAAAAGACAATGCCCACGCCGCGCATTTGGCCGGCTACATAGGTAAATGAAATGAATATGGCACAAAAAACAGCCACCACCCGGGCTTTATTGGAGTAATATCGGTCGCCCACAAAATCAGGTACGGTGAATTTTCCAAATTTGCGCAGGTAGGGTGCCAGCAATAGCGCCAACAATACGTAGCCTCCTGTCCAGCCCATGAGATAAACAGAACCGTCGTAGCCCATAAAGGAAATCAATCCTGCCATGGAGATAAAAGAAGCCGCAGACATCCAGTCAGCGCCGGTTGCCATGCCGTTGGCCAAGGGAGAAACGCCTCCACCGGCCACGTAGAATTCTTTGGTAGAACCTGCCCGGCTCCAGATCGCAATGCCAATGTATAGGGCAAAAGAAAGCCCTACAAGTATATAAGTCCAAGTTAAAATATCCATTGTTGAGAAGGTTGTGGTTGGGGAAAGTGGTAAAAATTATTCGTGTACATCAAATTCGCGGTCTAGCTTATTGAGCAGCCAGACGTACACAAAAATCAAGATCACAAAAACATAAATGGCTCCTTGCTGTGCAAACCAAAAGCCGAGCTTAAAGCCCCCTAGTTGCACCTTGTTTAAAACATCGACGAGCAAAATGCCACATCCGAAGGAAACGGTAAACCAAACAGCCAAAAGGGAAAGTAAAATCTTTACATTTCGCCTCCAGTAGGCCTTCATTTTTTCTTGTTGACTCATGTCAGGCATTGATTATTATGGGTTGTACTGATGAATATGCATGGATAATTCAGAAAAGTAAACGGAGCAATATCCAACCATGCCAATCACAGATGGATTAAACCGATTCTTTTCAGTTTATTAATTAACGATAAAATGCCCGATAATCCAGTGGTATTCAAAATATTTTTTTGCCGCACCATCACACTACAGTACAATCAACAAAGCGGTCTCATCGGTAAATTGTAGCGTTTGGTCACTTGAATACGTATTGGTCAGTACAGCATCCAAATGTTATGATGAAAATTATCCAGTTGAAATTAAAGGTTCTTTCCATTTTAATGGTGGCAACAGTAAGATGCTCTAAAGACTGTGAGCCACCACTTGCTGCCTGTAATGAGGCTCCTCCAAACGATGATTTATGTCAAGCCTACTTTGAAAGCTGGTTTTATTGCAGTTTCAAACCTTTCCTCATGCAGGCAAACTCCTCCTTTTCTAGCTGCCAACATTCTTTTTGGCTAGTATTTCGTCAAACAAGCCTGCCTTCTTGCCTACCCGCTTTTTAATTTCTTAACGCCCAATATCTGCAAGGCGGATCCATTTCATACATAAAAAAAAAAGGCCATGGATTAAAACCATAATTCTCTCAGTGGACGATCCGTGTTGGAACATCTTCTTAACTAAACGACATTGATAAACCGGGTTAAAACGAACCGAAACCAGTTGGGGCTTTCCAATTCGCCGTGTTTTCCCTTATCTTTGGGCTGGACTAGGAAAAGAGACATGTTAAAGAAAGAGCGCTACCAAGCATTTATTGACCATTTTTCCACGCACATGCCTGCAGCCGAGACGGAACTTCAGTATGAAACGCCGTTTCAGTTATTAGTAGCAGTCATCTTAAGTGCTCAATGTACCGATAAGCGTATCAATATGGTCACGCCCGCTATTTTCCGGGATTTCCCTACGCCCGAGCATTTGGCAGCCGCTGACTTTGACGAGCTTTTTCCCTATATCAAATCAGTGTCCTACCCCAACAACAAAACCAAACACCTGCTGGGCATGGCCAAAATGCTGGTGGAGGATTTTGACAGTGAAATTCCGGATACCGTCAAAGAGCTGATCAAACTGCCAGGGGTGGGGCGGAAGACCGCCAATGTCATCACATCAGTGGTCTGGAACCAGCCCAATATGGCGGTGGATACCCATGTTTTTCGAGTTTCCAAGCGCCTTGGACTGGTGCCACAGAATGCCAAAACCCCGCTGGAGGTAGAAAAACAGCTGATCAAACACATTCCCAAAGAACATATCCATGTGGCTCATCACTGGCTGATCCTACATGGCCGCTATGTCTGTTTGGCCAGAAGCCCGAAGTGTGCCGAGTGTGAGATCACGCACTTTTGTCGGTATTATGAAAAGAACCAAGCCAAAATAGAAGCTGAAAAAGACTTGCTTCCCAAAAGAAAATAGCCATGTGCGGGATCAACCTGGCAATGAATTTTTCCGAAAGTGGGAAAACCGCCATTCAGCAAATGATGAAGGCTACCGCGCACCGTGGCCCCGACCTTTCTGCTTGGTGCAAAATCAACGACCAGTTATTCGTGGCCGGAAACCGTCTGAAGACCGTGGACCTGGGTGATTGGTCCAACCAACCAGTGCAAATAGATGATGGTGCATTTACGCTAGTCTGGAACGGTGCCATTTACAATTCCGACGATCTCCGAAATCAACTTTTACAGGGAGGCGTGGCATTCGAAAGCCGCTCCGACAGTGAGGTGCTGCTGCAATGGCTAAAGACCCATGGAGCTTCTGGGGTGAAAGCGCTTCAGGGGATGTATGCGTTGGTTTTTGTTCATAGGGAAAGCAAAGAAGTCATCATCGCCAGAGATCCGCATGGCAAAAAACCACTGTACTACTTTCACCATAACAACCGTTGGCTCCTTTCATCCGAAGCACGTGGTATCCTTGCTTCTGGACTTACCCCAAAGCGGCTGGGCAGTGGCCAGTTGGTGCCCTACTTTTACTCCAGGCACAGCTTTCCGGACAAAAGTTTCTTCCAGCAAGTCCAGCAGATTTTGCCAGGCAAAGTACTCCAACTGGATTTTGAGGGAAATATTACCGGGGAGTTCCAAACGGAAATCCCCTCACATCACCAAAAATTGCCCGATAAAGAAGATTTCCGGTCCTTGCTTACCGATGCGGTATTGAAACACTTTCAGGCGGATGTGCCGGTGGGTGTGCTGCTGAGCGGAGGAGCGGACAGTAGTTTGCTTTTGCAATGCTGGGCACAGGAAACGGACATTCCTCTTCCTACTTTTACGGTGAGCTTTGAGCAGAAGTACCTGAAAAAATACCCCGATCCGGTCTATGCACGTAAAGTAGCGGAGAAATACCGCTGTGCACACCATGAAGTCTTGGTCACTCCAAAGCTTCTGCTGCAGCATCTGCCGGAATATATTGCCTCGCTGGATCAGCCAATAGGGGACAGTGCAAGTTTCCTCAGCTGGATGATTGCCAAGGAGGCCAAAAAGCATGTTCGTATCCTCATCAGCGGTGCCGGTGCAGACGAGCTCTTCAGCGGGTATAACCGACACGAAGCATTCAAACACTATCTACAGCACAAAGCACTTGTATTAAATGCGGCCAAATCCATCGGAAACTTTCCGTTCCTGGGCCGACGGTTCAAGAAATTGGCCAAGGGGATAAGGGAAGATGAATCCACTACTTTCTTGAATTTCAGTTCACTTGGTACCATTCCAGAAGAGCACCTTAGCGCATTTGCTGCCTATTATCCCAGTGGCCTTACTCCTTACAAGGCTGCCTTGGAGTGGGACCGTAGCTATTACCTCGTCAATGATGTCCTAAAAATCCATGACAATGCCCTGATGGCGCATGGGGTGGAAGGCCGTGCCCCCTACTTGGATGAAGCATTGGTCAGCCTGAGCAAATCACTTTCCGAAGAACAGCACCTCGCCCTAAAACCCAAAGAATGGATCAAAGCCCTCTTGGCAGATGGCGGACAAGGTAAAGTCGCTTCTCGCAAAAAAACCGGCTTTGGCTTACCCTTACGGGAATGGCTGGAAGAAGATAAGGAACTCCAATCTCTGGTATTTGAAACAATCAAAACCTTTGCCCAAGAGCATCAGCACACTATTTCTGAAGAAATGCTTACCTTGGCACTTCAGCCAGGCAAACACCTGAAACACCATTTTCTAGAAATCTGGAACCTGTATATCCTTGCTGCTTGGTGCACGTATCATCAACTATGAGAATCATCTACATCCACCAATACTTCGTCACTCCCGAAGAAGGCGGGGCGGTCCGGTCTTATCACTTGGCCAAAGGCTTGGTAGAAGCCGGTATCGATGTAGAAATGATCACCACCCACAATGAAAACCACTACCAGCTGAAAGAAATCGATGGTATCAAGGTTCATTATCTTCCTGTACAGTATGACCACAGCTTTGGCTTTTACCGCAGGGTATGGGCTTTCTATCAATTTGTGCGGCATGCAAAAAGATTGATAAAGCGGCTTCAGCATCCAGATCTGCTTTACATCACCTCTACACCATTGACCACGGGACTGATAGGTTTATGGGCAAAAAGAAAACTTGGCTTACCGTATGTTTTTGAAGTGCGGGACTTGTGGCCAGAAGCGCCCATCCAGGTAGGCATGATCCAGCATACTTGGTTAAAGAAAATCCTGTACCAGCTAGAACGGAACATCTATCATCAAGCCTCCCAGATCGTCGGACTGTCCCAAGGAATCTGTGATTATATCCATGCCGTAGCCCCAGAGAAAAAGGTACATCTCATACCCAATTTTTCGGATGTGGGATTTTTCACGCCGTCCGCAGAAAAAGACCCTGCTTTTCTGCGTAAAATGGGCTGGAGTCCCGATCACCTCACCATAGCATATACCGGTGCCGTCGGAGATGTCAACGCTGTGGATGAACTGGTCAAATTGGCTGATCTGGCCCAGCGAGAGGGGAAGAACTGGCAATTTGCGATCATGGGAAAAGGCAAGCAGTTGGATACCATCAAAGCCGAATCCAATCGGTTGGAGCTAAAAAACCTGCAGTTTCTGCCATTTGGGAGCAAAGAGCAGGTCAGAAAATTGCTTAGCCACACTGATCTGTCATTCATTTCCTTTGACGATTTGCCCGTCCTGGAAACCAATAGCCCCAACAAATTCTTTGACGCCATCGCGATGGGCAATGCCATCCTGATCAACCATGAAGGCTGGGTTTGGCACCTTGTCAAAGGTCATGGCCTCGGGATATTCTTCGATCACAAAAAACCACTGAATACGCTGCAAGAACTGGAAAAATGGGAGCAAAACCCTGAACTGCTAGCCAGCATGAAGCTACGCTCAAGACAATTGGCCACAAGCCGATATTCCGTACCCATTGCAGTCGAAAAATTGTTGAAGGTAATTGGAGGTGATTAACCCGGAATATGCATTAGCCTATCTGTTGCGACCTGAAACTGCTTCAAAATCAGCCGTTTCACTTTAGTTTTCGGCATAACCGTAGCGGTGCTACGCTAATGCCTCCAAACTAACTGATTTTCTTGCAATTTCAGCTCTCACTACGATTCCTAACGCATAATCCGGGTTTAACTATTTTGGGGAAATTTCTTTAGAAATTATCAATTAGCAGCATCGTTTTTTTGGAGCAAATTACGTATATTAAACCGTAAAAATGCTGATTTTTAAGCATTTACAAATCCACATGCCTCCTTTACCATGAAAAACACCCTACTCATTTGGTTTTTCTTGCTACTGCTTTTGGCTAGCTGCACTCCCCGGCACCAGGAAAAGGAAACGTTTTCTACAGAACTGGGTGCGGAGAAAATGCAGGCATTGTCCATGCTTATAAATTCATATGGGCGATTTTTGGAGGTGCACTATGCTGATTTCTCCAGCCAAAGGGAAAAGACAAGGCACTTCATCGAGGATGTTTTCCGTCAACGCCCCATTGCGGTCATCAAGCAAATGCCGGGAATCCCTGAAACTCTCCAAGCCATGGAAAGTTCAGGACTTCGAAAGGACATTTATATCTATGAGCATGAAGAGGATAATTATACCAAATACCCCGTCAAGCAGCTTATGCCTTCCAACTTTCCCGATTATTCCTTAAGTAGCCAGCAAGTAAGGTCAAAAGTGCCAAGTCATAATCCGCCATTATTTTCATCGCCTTCTCCGGTGGCAATCAGCAAAAAGACAGCACTTACGTTTAACAAAGATGGACTTTTTATGTATGCTTTGGCCACGGCCAAGCAAGAAGACGGAGCTTATATGGATTATATGAAGTTGCGCTACAAGACATCAAATATCCACCCCTATTTTTCGGCAGAGCGTTTTTTGGACAATCAGCAAGACAATGCGCCATTGTGGTTTGAAGAGCTTTCGATCATCATTGACATCTATTATAAATTGCTCCTGACAGATGAAAGGACACTGGATGGCGGACTGATGAGTTAAGGAAAACGCCAACCAATGTTAATTACTTTCCTATTTGCAAGTGTGAATAACCTTAATGAAAAAAGAAGTCTTAAGTGTAAAGTCCCTAATCTAAATACCAAAGTACTAGTATACCTGACTTTTTGTGGAAGCAAGAGACCCATCAGGGCCAAAAAGAATTTGGCAAGGCAGGGAGCTAATCTTAGAGAAGTATTGTTGTGTGGTAGAAATTATATACGCGTCATTTCAAAAAACTATTATAAATTCGATCCAAGAAATAAACTCAACCGATCATGCTAAACTGGTCAAACGTCATTCATTTTGCGAACAACGGTAATCCTACTCCCCAAAAAAAGGTAAATAAAAGTGAGGAGGAATGGAAAAACCTCCTGACACCGGAGCAATACAAAATCACCCGTCTAAAAGGCACTGAAAGGGCACATAGCTCAGAGATGTGTAGTCGTTTTGAACCTGGAAAATATGCCTGTGTATGCTGTGATACTTTACTTTTTGATGCGGGTGAAAAATTCGAAAGCGGCACAGGCTGGCCTTCCTTCACTCAGCCCGTGGAAGAAAGCACAATCGCTTATCATAAGGATGTCGCCTTCGGAATGGTCCGGGTAGAAGTCACCTGTAATACCTGCGATGCACATCTCGGCCATGTATTTCCTGATGGCCCAGAGCCCAGTGGACTTCGCTACTGCGTCAACGCCGTTTCACTGCAAAAAGTCTCTTAATCACAGCATGCAAAAATCCGCAGTCAGCATGTTGCAGCAAATAGGATTTGGGGGAGGATGCCATTGGTGTACTGAAGCGGTTTTTCAGCACCTAAAAGGGGTGGCCAAGGTGCACCAAGGCTGGATTGCTGCAAAAGATAACCCGGACTTTTTTTCAGAGGCGGTCTTGGTACATTATGACGAAGATATCATCCCTTTGGCCGTGCTGGTAAAAGCCCATCTGATCACTCACAGCAGCACCTCACAGCATGCCATGCGGGAGAAGTATCGTTCTGCTGTATATGTTTTTGATGATTGTCAGAAAAGAAAGGCCCATGATTGTCTCCAACAGTTACAACCTGAATTTGACCAGCCACTTGTCACACAGACGATGGACTTTGGAGCCTTCAAATCCAACACGGATTTCTTTACCAATTATTACCTAAATAAACCTGAAGCACCGTTCTGTGAGCGTCACATCCAACCTAAATTGTTCTTACTCCAACGTAGCTTGGGTAGCTATTTTAAAGAGCCGTTAGACAGCTATGAGTGAAGGGTAAATTGATTATGTAATTTCCCTATTGTGCCCTATGTGCCTAATGTGGTTGTTTGATAAGTTAGCTACTTTACGTTACTTTCCCCACGTCTTAGGATTTGGGTTTAACCCGGATTATGCGTTAGGAATCGTAGTGAGAGCTGAAATTGCAAGAAAATCAGTTAGTTTGGAGGCATTAGCGTATCACCGCTACGGTTATGCCGAAAACTAAAGTGAAACGGCTGATTTTGAAGCAGTTTAAGGTCGCAACAGATAGGCTAATGCATATTCCGGGTTTAACCTACCAGACTATAACCATGTTTCGCAATCATTCTGTCAAACTCCTTCAACCCTTCATCGGTCATAAAAGGAATAATAAGCTCCCAAATATGTCTTGCCATTTCACCATCTCCCTGGAATTTAAAACTAGTCAAGACTTCACGTTGTGATAACCAAAACGTGATGACGATACGAATGGTGTGTTGCAGGCGGTCAAGGAAGGGATTTATCGAATTATCAATGTATCCATCCTGTAAAAATCTTTCGAAAAAATCGGCCATTTGCTTACTTCTCAGCACTATGGTATCACCTAGGAGCTTGCTTACATCTGGATAAGACCGAGAGATTTCCAATACATCCATATTGAAAAAACGGTATTTCATATGGAAACTCTCCAAATGGACCAAAAGCAAATGAAAATCCTCGAACGAGGCTGTTGCGCCCTTTTGTGACTCATATGACGCACTCATCTCCTCTCGCATCTGCTTGTAGATTGCCAACAAAATCGCCTCGCGATTATTATAATGGTAATCGAGATTGCCGTGACTTATTCCCAATTCAGCCGCAATATGCCGACTGGTGATATTATGGGCTCCATGTAAATTGTACAAACGGATAGCCTCATTGATGATCCTCTGTTTCGTGGAGATTTTCTTTTTCTTTTCCATATCTTTAAAACTAACAAATTGCTGAAATGTTGATAAAATCAAAACCTTTTATTGGCTATTATTACCTAAATTAATTTTAAATCAACATTTATTACGCATTAGCGCCATTGGCTGAATTGGCTTGTTATTATTCCTATGATGCCCTATTATCTGAAGCCTATACACAGTTACACCTCTGCTTCTAAAAAAGAAACAGCTTTATCTATAGTTAAAAGCCCTATGCTAAGACTTGATCACATAAGGCTTGTTGCTGCTGTGTATGCTCTTTTTTGCCATCTTCGTGAGAAAAGATATACGAAAATAAGGCTGTTAACAGAGGAAACTTCAAATCCTCAACAGCTACTAAACAAACATTTGTTTAGAATATTTTCAAGCATTCATCCAGAAAGATGGCATGGAGTTGATTAATTGATTTTGGGTGCTTATTTATTTAACATCCGCTAAAATAAAGCCAATTTTAAGAATATAAAACCCATACAATATTAAAAAAATTAGACCCGAAGACCTAATTGTACCAATTGATCATAAATTTCAGCAAATTGGATAGTATTTATGGGGAGATGGGATTTGGATCCGTTTAGAGCAAGACAGGCCTCGGCACAAAGGAGCTAAAGGCAAATTGATTTTGAAGAAGTTCAAGACCGGAATACCTGTGCGTCGTGGCATAGATAGGCTTGTGCATATAACGGATTTTGATTAGACGCTTCCTTGCTAATGGGTTTTATTTCTCACGGAATGCACAGAACACCCAGAATGGAATAAGGTCTTTCTGAGATTTACATGGTGTCTGTATTATTCACAAATGGCCTAGGGGGATTTCAAATCCCCATTATCTCGGTTCGAGATTACAAATCTCGAACAGCTAAGTTTATGGATTTGTGGTAGTTGGTGTAACGAGCCCATCTAAAAGTACAGGATATATTGATCACGGAATTTTCCCTATTGTGCCCTATGTGCCTAATGTGGTTCTCTAGTAAGCTGGCTTTTTTCGATGTCTTATAATCCGGATTTAACTAGCGGATTCATCCGCAGGATGTTTCCTTATTGGTAATTGTCTAAAACTTCTTTAAACTCCTTTAACTTTTTCTTATCTAATTGATTTAGAGCGTCTTCCTGTGTGGTGGACATCTCCAAAGGGTCATTTATCAAGTTAAAGATTCTACCATCATCATATAGCATTAAGCGTTCATCATGGACATACCTGCTTTTTTTAAACTTGCCCCAGTGAGGATCATAATGGCAAAAGACCCATTTCCTCGTTTTGGACACTTGGTTTATTAATTGCGGATAAAAACTGATGCCATCGGTAGGTGCATCTTCCTGCTTCACTTGTGCTGCTTCCATCAGAGTAGGCAAAAAATCAGTGAAATCCACTAAATTTTCATTCACCTTTCCTTCATCGATATGACCTTTCCAATAGGCTATCATCGGCACGTGGGTTCCAGCAATAGTTGGTTGGCCCTTATCTCCTTGAAAGCTTTTATTATCAACAAGAGAAATTATGTCGTTATCCGTTCCATTGTCTCCAATAAATATGATCAAGGTATCTTCAGCTATTCCTAGGCTATCCACCTTACTCCATATCCTGCCAATCAACTTATCCATGTAGTTTACCATTTGACCAAAATACGCAGGGTCATTTACCTTGCTGGCAGCGTCAAAATCACCAAAGTCCGGATCATCCGGTGTAGGCACAAATGGATCGTGGGTAAGCACCATCGGATAATAGACGAAAAAAGGCTCGTCGGTATTTTCTTCTATAAAATCGGTAATATAATTGGTAAATATATCGGGGCCAAAAGCTCCTTTGTAGGCAAAGGTTTTTCTAGGACTGGTAATGAGTGGGGCCTTATACCTACTTCCAAGCTGCTTGATTTGCCAAAGGCAATAATCGTCAAATCCGGCCATTTCAGGAGTGGTGCCTACTTTCCCACCAGCGAGCTCTTGCTGGTGAGCGTTTCCATAAAGCTGCCATTTGCCAGCAATTAAGGTCGAATAGCCGCTTTCTTTAAGGTAATGGGCAAAGGTCTTCTCTTTAGGATCCAGCAACCCAAAACCTATATAATTTCGGAAATTATACTTCCCGGTCATCAGCTGTACTCGGCTAGTGGTACATAGCGGCGTAGCATAGCATTGGGTAAAATTCATCCCATCCTGGGCCATTTTATCAAGGTTTGGGGTTTGATAGCTCTGGCCTCCATTCACCCCTAATGTTTCATAGCCCAGGTCATCTGCCATGATCAGAATAATATTGGGTGTGGCAGTGGGCTCCCCATGTTGAAAAGCGTAGGAGTTAAATGCCACAAACAGCATCAAACCTATCAGGATTTTGGTTTTATATGACATGGTTTAAGCGAACTGTTTGAAGAAAAAGGAGCTGCTTCTTCATAAATTGGAGAAGCAGCTCCTTATCATAATTGTAGATTACCAATTTGGGTTTTGCTCCAAATTCGGGTTCAATACCAGCTCATCACTTGGAATAGATGTCAAGTAATCTTGGTCCAATCTAAAGCCATAACCATTTGGCATCTGGTTTTGGAAATAATCCACCAAACCGTCCTCATTGGTCAATGCCGTAAAGGATGGTTGGTTTTGATTGTTTAACCATTCTGATTGGTCAAATGGATAACCAAGGGGTCTCGTCCCTTCAAACAAAGCGGCGGCAGCCCAACGGCGATAGTCATCTATCCGTTGGCCTTCGAGTGCCAATTCCACCCTTCTTTCATTACGGATAGCATACAAGGCATCATCAATAGCGTAGCCATAATCCACCAGATTGTCACCATATGCTGGTTGGGGAATGACTTCAAATTCGGCCATACCTGCGCGTTCTCTTAGCTGGTTCAGGACATCATAAGCCACGGTTCCGTCCAGTTCGTACTTAGCTTCGGCATAATTCAATAAAACTTCGCCAAAGCGAAAGTATATGCGTCCAGTCTGACTGTAACCTCCGTAATCTGCACCGGCAGCAGAAGAATAGGGGTTGGAAAACTTTTTAACTTGGAAGCCCGTAGCACATAGCTCTTCGGATCCACCATTCAAGAAAGGCTTATCAAAAACCTGCCCGGCGCTAGCTACCCGAAGATCACCTGGAATCCATACGGTGGCGTGCAACCTTGGGTCACATTCCCCGGCAATAGTCGTCAGAAAATCATTTCCTTTGGTGGTTTGGGCCAGCCCTTTATAATCATATGGCTGTCCATCCTTTCCAAGATAACTGGAAACTAACGACCAAGTGATCGCCATATCCCTCGTTCTTCTGGTAACATAGAATTGCAAATTATGGCCCAATTCCTCAGCAGTACTGGCTATTTTATAAAATAGCACTTCGTCCACAGCAGACATATTATCCAGTCCAAACAAGGTATAATAATCTGACTCAGGGCTTCCTGTATTATAAATACCGACGGTGTAACTACCATTCATCAGCTCGTCCCCTGCATCCACTGCTATCTGAAAATATTTTGCAGGATCCGCCCCTTCGGTGGCAAAATCAGTACCCGCATGGTATTTTTGCCAAGTCCCTTCAAATAATGCGACTTGGCTTTTAAAGGCCAAAGCTGCTTCTTTGCTCAAGCGTGCATTTCCCGTCTCACTTCTTAGGCCGAGATGCTCGATAGCCATGTCCAAGTCCCCAATGATAAAATCAGCCACATCAGTTCTTGGATCTCTCGGTTTATACAAATCCTCATCACCAGGCAAAAGCTGGTGATCATAAATAGGCACGTCTCCATAAGTTTGGAGTTTATCATAGTAAAACCAAGCCCTAAAGAAGTACGCCTCACCCAAGAACTGGGCGTAAGTACTTAAGTCATCATCCACATTGTCTATGTTATCAAAAAGGATATTGATGCTGCGGATATTCTCCCACTCTTGTGTCCACTGTCCATTTCTTGGTGGTCGGCTTCCTTGTATGACATTATCGGGAACTGCAAGGATTAAATTATCAGAATTAGCTTCAGAAACTGGAAGGTTAGCACTGCCATGACCGGGAAGAACTTCGTAGAATTTCTTCACATAATTCTCTACATCATTACTGGTCTTAAAATACTCATCTACGGAAATTTTATCCTCTGGGGGATTATCGATAAACTTCTCGCATGAAACTGCCCCAAACATCAGTAGGAATGCACTTGCTATATATTGTATCTTTTTCATGTCTATCTGTCTTTATAAATTAATAACTCACCTGCAATCCGAGAGACATAATACGGTCTGCACCATATGTTTTCCCTACTCCCCAGGATCCACCTACCGCCACAGGGTCTATCCCTGAGGGAAGGCTTGAAAATGTAAACAGATTCTCGCCCGATACATATACCCTAAAATTGCTGACATGTAACTTATCCATTACGGAAGCAGGAAGTGTGTAACCCAACTGAATGTTCTGAATCCTGAGGTAGGCGCCATTTTGCAGATACCTTGTACTCGTTAGCCTGTTTTTATTGTTCTGAGCATTGTTAAGGTATGGACGAGGGAAGTAGGCTTCTTGGTTAAAGTTAGCTTCTCCTTCATAAAGTCCCGTATAGGCATCTCCCACTTGGTCCCTAAAGTAATCAAGGTGCTCAGGAAACAGGGATGACTGGTTACCGGTACGGAAGCCCCAGAAAATATTCTCACCACTACCAAACCACAGGTCACGTTTGCCCACACCTCTAAGAATCATCGAAAGGTCGAATCCTTTATAGGCTGCATTAAGGTTAAGCCCAAACTGGAAGTGAGGGGTACTATTCCCTATTATACTCAAATCACCATGATCATCTAGGGTATTTGTACCATTGTCCACTTTGCCGTCACCATTGGTATCGACATATTTTACGTCACCAGTATTCCATTCTAGCCCAGTTACATCAGAAAGATCCACTTGGGAAGTATAAGCATCTATCTGCTCTTGGGTTTGATAAAGTCCGTCAGTAGTATATCCCCAAATCTCTCCCTGCTCTTTTCCTTCATACCATGTAGATAGTACTCCGTCCGGATTAAGGTATTCGGTCACCACCGCTTTGCTGTCGAAAATATTGAAACCTACGCTATAGGTAAGTCCACTAGGCAGTGACTGATTCCAAGTAATCGTACTTTCCCATCCTCTTGAACGAAGAGTGGCATTATTGCTACGTGGCACAGTCACTGTGGTATTGTCGATATTATCATAATATCCAAGCACTCCGGGGAGAGGCTGCGATGGGCCTATCATATCAAAAGTCGTACGCTCAAACCAATCAAATACCACCTTAAGACGCTTATCCAAGAAGCTCATATCAGCACCGATATCTATCGTTCTGGCAGTTTCCCATGTCAGGTCTGGGCTGACTAGGGGAGGGACGTCCGCATAGCCTATCGGTCTGGATCCATTTGCTGTAAAAATCCAATCTAAGGCATTTCCAGAAAGTGGAATGAGTGCAATGTCCTGATATGGGGTTACCTGTTGATTACCCAGTTCACCCCAAGAACCTCTCAGCTTTAGTGTATTCACCGTATGGCTGATAGGCTGCCAGAAAGCTTCCTTGTCTATATTCCAACCTAAAGAGAAAGAAGGGAAAAATCCCCAACGGTTTCCTTCTCTAAAGCGGGAACTACCATCATACCTTCCGTTGATCTCCACGAGGTATTTTTCTCGAAAGTTATAGTTAAACCTGCCAAAATAACCTTGCGTACTAATGGTTTGAAGTCCTTCGGTCATTTGAATATCACCGTCTGCGGTATTTAGAGAAGGTACTTCTGGCACCAATATATTTGTTCTTGTTCCATTTAAACTTCGATCTTGGAAGCGCTCAAACTGGGTGCCCGCCAGTATTTTGAAATTATGGCCGTCTCCTAATGTGCCTTCATACGAAGAAAATATATTGGTGGTCCAGTAAAGGTTGCTATAATGAGTGGTCGCTACACTGCTCGGTACCGTGTTTCCGCTGGCCACGACCGTACCGTCTACTTGGTGGTCATATACGGTCAGCTCTTTGCTCCGGTAAAGCTGATCGATATTCCGCATGGCAAAATCCGCATGGATAGTCCAGCCTTCTACGGGTCTTAGGTCAGTGGCAAAATTATGCCAGTTCTCAATAGTCTCCGTAACATCTGTCCCTGCGTCATTTACCCATGGGATCTTGGATTGGATCATGACATTTCCGAAACCATCGTACATGGCATTGGTAGGCATGGTACGGGCGATTTGGTGAAAAATCAAATCATAGGAACCCTGCTTGTCCATATTTGGGATTTCACGCACCGTCTTGGAAAAACGCGGCTGATAGGTAAATTCCCAATTGTCGGTAATATAAGTCGTTATCTTACCCATGATGTTATACCTATCAAAAGTATCCGTACCGTAATTTAAACTTCCTGACTGCCCATATAGCCCTGCTGAGAAGTAATAGGACGTTTTTTCTGTGCCACCAGAAAGGCTCAGGTCGTGCTTTTGGATGAAGCCATTTCCGAAATATTCATCAAACCAATCCCTATTGGCATTTCCAAACTGATTAAATCCCCATTGGTTTAAGTTGTTTGGGTTGGGAGTAGTTTCGAAATATTCCGCATCAGCTGGGAAATTGGCATTTGCACGTAAGAAGTCGTAATCTCCAGCTTGGTAAGCGATGATATTGTCAATGGTCCTGTCGGGAAAAAAACGCCCTCCTGCACCAGCCACACCTGCCTCATTGATAGCTTTGGCATGTGTATAGGAATTCAGCATTTGAGGCAAATTCTGGGGACTGGTCACTGCCACACTTCCCGAATAACTTGCCTGTAGTTTTCCTTTACCCCTTTTTGTAGTAATCACAATCACCCCATAAGGAGCTCTGGCTCCATAAATAGCAGATGCTGCGGCATCCTTCAATACTGAGATGGACTCAATATCATTAGGATTCAGACGGTTCATATCACCTGGTATCCCATCGATGATCACATAAGGCTCACCACCATTGACGGAGCCCATGCCACGGATTTGGATGTTCATGTTGGCACCTGGCTGGAAGCCATCCCCGTCGACCCCAAAAGTAAGTCCTGGTGAGGTACCTTGGAGCAACTGTGATACTGAAGGAGAAGGTCGATCTTTCAGCATCTGCCCATCCACTACATCCACAGCACCGGTTAGGTTAGTTACCTTTTGTGTTCCGTAGCCTACGACCACTACTTCCTGAAGTGCCTGGGCATCTTCCTCCATAGTGACATCTATTTTGGTAGTATTGCCCACCGCAACCACTTGGCTGGTGAACCCAATAAATGAAAACCTCAGCGATGAATCGTCAGGGACTGTGATGCTATACTTCCCGTCGATATCCGTAACCGTCCCTCTGGTGGTACCCTCCACCGTAATGGTGACTCCGGGCAACGGAACACCATCCGGATCAAGTACGGTACCGGTTATGGTCACATCAGCCATGCTTACTTTATGCGAAGTAGGGGCTTCCTTTGCCGCCCTCTTTACATGGATGTTTTGATTTACCTGCTTAAACTGCAGTTGGGTTTGTGCCGCTATATCGACCAAGAGATCATATAGGCTCCGGTTTTCCTCACTGATTGTGATCAAGCCAGCATCTTTGATTTCCTTGTTAGTGTATACAAAATTAAAGTTAGAGGCTGTTTCAATACCTGAAAAGACCTCTTTAAGTCCAGCAGCTTCAAAACCTACACGTACATTTACTTCCTCGAGGCTTTTTACTTGTGATTTCACTTCACTCGCCCACAGGAAACTCATCGATAGCGCCTGAATCGCAAAAGCATATAGAAAGAGCTTTGTCATGTGGATTAGGTGTATAAGTATCCTTTTGTTCATATATTTACATTGTTTATTGAATTGATTGACAATCGATTTGGTGAATTTAATCTGGAACTGAATTTGGACGTTCGTCTTCCAGATACCTTATGCAATCCGGAGCTGTTGGCGCAGCTTCGGGTTTCTTTTGATTGGAGGGTAATGTTCATTTTTATCTCATGGCAGATCAATTAAAATTAATAACTACGTCTTTTTCTTTTATCTTATAGTCAAACCTAGCGGTGTAACTTAGCCCTTGGAGAATATTTTCAAGTGTTTCATCATGAAACACTCCCGACACCAACAGGTTAGTGGAGGGTTGCTTTTCTATGCGTACATCTACACCATACCAATTCTCTAACGTCCTCACCATCTCCCTGACAGGTGTCTTATCAAATATGATCTTCTTGCTTAGCCAAGCGACCGTTACTTCCGGATCAAATCGGAACAAGGACATCTCTTGGCTTTCCTTGTCCACCTTTACTCCATCTCCACTTTTCAAGTACACTTTCTCTCCGGCGGTACTATCACTCACGACTACTTTGCCTTGTACCAATGCGATTTCGAGCAGTTCTCCTTTGTAATTTTGCACATTAAAGGAAGTGCCAAGTGCCATAGTGGCCGTATTGCCAGTGTGTACGACAAAGGGCCTGTCCTCGTCATGGGCTACATCGAAATAGGCCTCACCTTCTAGGTAAATCTCCCGGATATCCTTACCAAATCCCTTTTCATAGGTGATTTTACTGTTGGAATTTAGGCTGACTGTGGAGCCATCGCTTAGATTGACGGTGGATTTTTGACCTCTCGGGGTACTGTTCTCCATATACACCACCATTTGCTCTACGGGTGGTGTCTGACGGGATTGGAAGACATTTGCCAGAATACTCAAAAGCAAACATACCAGTAAGATGGCAGCCACACGCTTCCATTGATGAGCCGTCTTCTTTTGGTACTCCTCATCATATTTTGCAATCAAGGAGGAAGAATCGAGGGGTATGATTTTGGTTTTCTCCCTATCCTCATCCGAGTGTTCGTTTTCATTGGCAGCTCTATCAATTTCCTCCCACATAGAGGACTTATCTTCATCCGAAATAGTGTAGGATTTATCCGCATAATTAAGTACCAACCTCCTGGCCATAGTTATGTCACGGACCTTGTGGGGATAGCGCTTCATATATCCTTCCCATTCGGCATTAAGTTCATGATCTGGTCTGTTGACCCATTTTCTAAAACCGGCATGAAGAACAAAATCTTCAACTGAAAAATCAGATATATTCATAATATTAACATTCATATATATAAGTCTATGACCTGCAAAAGTTATCCTTGTAAAATGAATGAATTTTTATTTTTTACACATAAAACAATTAAATATGCATTTTTATGAAAAACATGTAAAAAATTTACCCTAAAAATGAATAATAGGAAGTGTTTGTTAAAAAACCAGCTCTTCTAAAAGCCCTCGTACCCCTGACTTATTCTTTAGAAAAGCAGGCCTAATGTGAACAATAGGATAATAATGGATTTCTTCAATTTTGAAATGGCTTTCCATGCCAACGTGTAGACAGATCGAAGGTTAATCCCCATGATCTCGGAAACCTCTTCATAGGAAACTTCTTCAAAAAACAGTAACCGCAATACTTCCCGTTGACGGGACGGTAATGCTTCGATACCAGTAGAAAGTTTTCGCTGTAGGAGACTGAGGTCGTGTTCATCAATCATTTTCTTCTCACTTGATTCGGCCAACAACAAGTATTCGTACTCATCCATGGCAAAATCCTGATAGTGTTTTTTCTCCTTTTCTATTTCCTTGACGACTTTGTTTCGGAGGGCTTTGAACAAGTATTGTTTTACATTGACATCTGACCGGAGATTAGTCCGGTACTTCCAAAGATTAATAAAAACTTCCTGAATACAATCTTTCACTAAGCTGCTATTGGAATGAACCGCCATGCCATAACGGTACATTTCATCCACATATAAGGAATATAGTGACTTCAATCCATCCTGATTTCCTACCCGCAAGGACTCCCACGAAGTGGAAGCTACGGCTACCGGCAAATCTGATATATGTGATTGGGATGATGCCATTGGGCAGGTGATTTTATGAATATTCCAGTTTGGAACATCTAAAATAGAAAAATTTATATTAACATAAATTCTTTAGTGTGATTTTTTTTATAAACAGAGCACCCGTTATACCAAAGTTTATAGAAAACTGCCGCATACCAAAGGTGAAAATATTCCACCGTAACACCCTAGGGATTTTCATAAGAAACGTACTTACACGGCCACTAGCTTTGATCATGGTCATCTTTATGTCATAGTGGGGTAGTGCGTCAGCTAATTATGGCACCATTGGCCGCCAATGACTCCATAACCCCTTTGATTTCTTCAAGTTTCTCCAATAACCTTATATTTTCAGGTAACTGAACGGGTGTTCTTAATACCTGATAACCAGAAACAATCAATTCACTATCTGCAAAAATACCTGCCAGTTCATCAAGATAGCCCTGCAAGCTCTCTTCGTCAGGTGAAGTCGTTATTACAGTGATCAAAAATTCAGGTTGATGATATTGGTATACCTCGATAAGGTCATACTTAGGTGTACTTTGCCCTAGATAGATTACCTTGTGCCCTTCTCTCTTGATCAAGTAGGCAGCAAACAACAAGGAAATTTCATGCAATTCACCTTCAGGTAAAAATAGGAGGAATTTCTTTCCCCCTCCCTGATAGACATATTTGTCAATCTCAACAATGAGCTTTTGACGGATGAGGTTACTGATAAAATGCTCTTGGGCTGGAGTAATGGTGCCAACCTGCCACAGGAGACCGATCTTCGACAAGAAAGGATAAATCACCTGCAGCATCGTCTCATCAAACCCTATTCTTCGTTGGTTAATAGATAAGATCCTGTCAAAACTTTCCTCGTCAATCTCGATCATCGACACTGTTAATGCGTGAATCTGATCTTCGTAGGCCAAAGTCCTTTCAGTGAGGCCTATTACTTTATCACGCATTTCTTGGGCATTCATCTGGGCAATTTTGGAAATCTTAAAGCCATTATTGTTCAGCAATGCCACATTGAGGATCAGCTTAAGGTCCGCATCGTCATAATACCGGATATTGGTTTCCGTTCGCTTTGGCTGTACCAGATTATACCGCTGTTCCCAAATTCTCAGCGTATGGGCCTTGATACCACTAAGGTGTTCAAGGTCTTTTATCGAATAACTGCTCATTTCTCCCGTACTTTAAAATACTTAAAAGGCACCATAAAAAGCCCAAAAGCTTCCGACCCTTCTTTTTTGTTATTGGCATGGTGGTCTTGGTGAGCCCTGACCATCCCTCTCCATAGCCCCTTTTCTGGTCGCTTTAGCCATTTTATCCTCCTGTGAATGATCACATCGTGAAAGAAGAAATAACACATCCCGTACACACTGATCCCAATTCCTAACCAAAACCGATAATCCAACTCGTCAAAACCTACCATCATCAAAATGACCGAAACACTGCCAAACAACACTGAGAATAAATCATTTTTTTCAAAATAACCTTTCGTTGGCTCATGATGCGTCTTATGTATCTCCCAAAAGACCCCATGCATCAGGTACTTGTGAATCCCCCAGCCAGTAACCTCCATAATGACAAAACCCAACACTATGAATATAATTGCATTTACCATGACTCAATAACTCTCGCAAAAGACCAATTGTTTTGGCAGATGGTTTGAAAACCATCAGTACATGATCCTTTTATAGATTTTGTTCTGACTAAACCACCTGAAATAGCTATTTTTGCCAATAGCTTAATTAAACTCGGAATTGTATTACCCTCTATTGCGACCTGAAGCTGCTTCAAGATCAGCCGCTACGCTTTAGTTTGGAGGTGTAACCGTATCAGGGCTTCCTCAACTCCTCCAAACTAACTGATTTTATTGCACTTTCAGCTCTTACCGAGATCCGTTGGGATGGGGCATGACGATTCATAATGCATTAACCGAGTTAAACAAATTTACCGGTTTTGTTTAATAAAAACGCAATAAAAAATAAACAAAAGTACGCAATGATTTTATACAACGTCACAGTCAATATCGACCAAACTGTAGAAAAGGAATGGATCAAATGGATGAAGGAGGAGCATATCCCTGATGTAATGGCCACTGGGTTTTTCCATGACCATAAATTTTTCAGGCTGCTGCACGAAACCGAAGACGGTGGGGTGAACTATTCAGTACAGTACTTCACTGATACCCTACAAAAAGTCCAAGAGTATCAGGAAAAACATTCAAAAATATTGCAAGATAAATTCAGGCAACGTTTTCAGGATCGATACGCTGTATTCAGGTCACTACTTGAACAGGTGTAAGCAGGGTCTCTTTGATCTCTGCCAAGCTTCTCTTGATCTCCCTCGTTATGGACAGGGGAGACCCAAGAGAGGCCTGTCTTGACGCTCGGGAATCGGTCCGTCTGGCGCCTACTGTCTCCCGGTGCGGGCTCATGTCTCACTTCTCGTACGTGATCTTCTTTCCTTCTTTACATATCGATTATACTACCCTAACCGCTCTTTGATTTCTTCAGACTGCAAGTGGCAATTGTACCAACCACCCTCTATTTCTGCATCATATTTTTTATAAAAGTTAATGGCGGGATCATTCCAGTCAAGCACCTGCCACATCATCCCTGTACAGTTTTCTTCCAAGGACTTTTTCATCACTCGCTCAAAAAGCAACTTGCCTGCGCCTTTTCCACGCTCTTTTTCCGTTACGATATAATCCTCCAAATACAGGCGCTTGCCTTTCCAAGTGCTGTAACGATAATAGTATATGGCCGTGCCAATGATCTCTTGACTGCTGTCCTTTATCAATACAAAAAATCCGTAAACGGGATTGGGACCAAAACCGTCCTTTTCCATCATCGCTATGGTGTTGGTCACTTGTTCTGGAGCCTTTTCGTAAATTGCCAGTTCTTCGATCAACTCAAAGATCCTGGGCAAATCTTCTTTTTTTCCTTCTCTGATTGTGTACATAATTCGAAATTAGAAAATTTTAGAAAAAGAACTAGCCTCCTGCTTCTTTTTGGGGAGTCTAGATGCTAGATTTATCTAACAGGATAAGGCTGTCTCATAAATAAGTTTGTCCAAACATTAAGCGAAGTGAAATAATCTCGCTACATGTCAAAACTTCATCAACAGGGAGAATTACTTATGGGACAGTCTCTTTTGATGACCTTCATAAATTCTTAAATATGTTTTTATCCATTGATGCAGGTAATTCGAATGTTGTTTTTGGTTTTTACGACCCCAGAGACGACCAATGGGAACCCGTCATTCGCCTAGAGACCCAAAGGGCCATGGAACTTCGTTATTTACAAAAAAACGTGGACCTGTTTTTTTTGGAATCTTCCATTAAACCTACAGCTATCACTGGGGTAGGCATCAGCTCTGTGGTACCAGAAATCAACGAAAACCTGAAGAAAGTAGTAAAGTCATCCCTTCATCAAGATGCACACCTGATTACGGAACGGAGTTATAGGCACCTCCCCGTAACTACCAAGAGACCCGCAGAAATGGGCTCCGACCTTATGGCCAATGCTGCAGCAGCCTACCATCATTACCAATCACACTGCATTGTCGTGGATTTTGGAACCGCACTTACCTTTACGGTAATCGACGGCCAAGGGGAGGTTTTGGGAGTAAATATTGTGCCGGGATTGAAGACCGCCCTAAAGTCACTGTTCATGAACACCTCCAAACTACCAGAAGTCAGCTTAGAGGTGCCAGATTCGGCCATAGGCAAAAACACGGTTCACTCCATCCAAGCGGGGATCTTATATGGCTATGCAGGTTTGGTAAAAGGAATGCTCCAAGCCATCAGGAATGAAGTCCCCGAGAATTTTAAAATAGTCGCCACTGGAGGATTATCCAAAATCCTCACCAATCTGAAAGGAGAATTTGACCAAGTGGATAAAAACCTCACCCTAAAAGGAATAAAGCTGATCACCGAACACAACAGCTAATATAGTCCCGCCACTTTGACCACTATCTGTCTCCTCTGTGTCTAATGTAGTTGTCAAATAAGTTAACTGATTTACCCAGGGCAAACGCGTTTAGTGTTTTGAAGGGAGACAATTTTCGTGTAGGCATAGCTATCATCCATGCCGCTGGCACTTTGCCCCGATTTGTACATTGGAAACCGCAGTAACCTATCTTACCGAATGGCGGGATGGGCTGAAAGAATGATTAGTTGGTTTGGTTGAGGTTAAACCCTGAATATGCGTTAGCAACTGAGCATCCTGCCTAATCCGACTTTGGCGGAGGGTCATACAGAAGGTGCAAGTGACAACCTGCACTTTTTGGATGTCTTGGAATTCGGGTTGCACATTATAGGCCAAAAAAAAAACGGAGCTTATTCGGCTCCGTCTTTTATATTAAGTTCTATTTCTTCTCCTGTTTCGTCCAGGAATTTATACTCCGTCACTGGTAATGAAGAATCTTTGATCAGTTTTACCCATTTGAAATATTTAAAAAACCATTTCATCCTTTTTGACATCATGCCTTGGGTAAAGTAGGCATGAAGATAAGGGTGTAAACCTATTTTTATTTTTGGCAAGTTTTGGTGTACAGCAGTGTACTCAAGATCTCTTTCCAATTTATCAGCTACCAGGATGGAGGCCTGGATTTTGCCTGTACCATTACAAGACGGACAGGTTTCTTTTGTTACAATATTGACCTCTGGTCTTACACGCTGCCGGGTAATCTGCATTAGACCAAACTTGGTCAGTGGCAGTATGGTGTTTTTGGACCGGTCATCTTTCATTGCTGTTTTCATGGCTTCATAGACAGTCCGTTTGTTATCGGCCTTTTTCATGTCTATAAAGTCAATGACAATGATGCCTCCCATATCCCTAAGGCGAAGCTGTCTGGCAATTTCTTTTACGGCGACCAGGTTGGTTTTTAATGCTGTCATTTCCTGGTCACTTTCTTGATTGGACTTGTTTCCACTGTTCACATCGATGACGTGCAGCGCTTCGGTGTGTTCGATAATCAGGTAGCCTCCATGCGGAAGGCTCACCGACTGTCCAAAGAGACTTTTTATCTGCTTTTCAATTCCAAAACTTTCAAAGAGCTTAGCTTTTCCGTTGTAAAGCTTAACAATTTTTTCCTTTTCAGGGGCGATCGATCTGATATAAGACCGAATCTGATCATAGATTAATTCATCCTCTACCGTGATTGCATCGAATGATTCGTTGAGCAGGTCTCTCACAATGGAGCTTGCCATACTCATTTCTCCTATCACCTTGTCTTTGCTCTTGGCTTTCATGAGCTTTTTCATTCCATCTTCCCAAGAGTCTACTAGATTTCTGAGGTCTTTGTCCAGCTCTGTGACCGATTGGCCTTCAGCGACTGTTCTAATAATGACCCCAAAATTATCGGGCTTGATGGAAGTAATCAGTCTGGCAAGCCTTCTTCTTTCTTCAGCCTTACGGATCTTTTTGGATACGTTGACTGCATTCGAAAAAGGCACCAATACCAAGTAGCGACCGGCGAGGGAGAGCTCACAGGATAGTCGTGGGCCTTTCGTTGAGATCGGCTCCTTTACAACCTGAACTAATATCTGGTTATTTTTAGAAAGGACTTGGGAAATCTTTCCCAGCTTTTCTATCTCAGGTTCTAGTTGAAACCCTTTGAGGGTAGGTTGCTGATTGTGATTGTTCCTGATCTGTTTGGTGTATTTGATCAAGCTTTTCACTTTCGGCCCCAAGTCCTGGTAATGCAAAAATGCATCCTTTTCGTATCCCACATCAATGAATCCCGCATTTAGGCCATTGACGATCTTACGAACCGTTCCCAGGTACATGTCCCCTACTTTGAACTGGTTGCTTTCTTCATCGGAATGAAGCTCTACCAGTCCTTTGTTCTTCAAAAGGGCTATGCGACTACCGTTTTGAGCAGAATCAATTACTAATTCCGTACTCAAATCGTGTCTCCTTTCTTATGTTAATGAACGTGTTTGTGTAAAAACTCAAAAAGAAGAAGTGTATTACTTCTTCTTATGTCTGTTTTTTCTCAGTCTCTTTTTACGCTTGTGCGTAGCGATCTTATGTCTTTTTCTTTTTTTACCGCAAGGCATAATCTTATGGATTTAAGTTTAACAATACTTTTATAGTTGTCCCAGATAGTTGTCGATACTTGAGAGGATCATCGGATCTTCCGTCATATCTTTTACTTTCTGAAACTGATTTTTTGCTTTTTTCTTTTGTTTCGCCTCGAAGTAGCTCACTCCCAAGTAAAACTGACCTTGGACATTGTCGGGATAATAACCTACTAAGTCCTCAAAACGTTCCACAGCCCTTTTGTATTGGCCGGACTGCATAGAAAGCACTCCCATATTATAGATCGCTTCTTCATTTTGGGGATCTTCTTCCAGTACCTCACGGATCATCATGATTCCCTGCATGGGATTGGAAGAAGACACATAGGTCATGGCCACCTTTGTCTTTAGGTCAAGTCGTTCAGGATTGGCTTCCAAGACTTGGTTCAGGTAATGTCTGGTCTTTTCGGCCAGGTCATTCATTTTTCCCTGATCCATTGCGAAACCGTATGCTTCGTAATAGGCATTTCCTGCTTTTTCTTTCAATGCCAAGTCCGAAAATTGCTCGGCTCCGCTTCCCAAATAGTAGGCAGCGCTGTCGTACATTCCGGCTTTTTGATAAAAAGCAGCTAATGAATCTGCAAATATAGTAAATTTTTCTTTACTTTCTGCTTTTTCCAGATTGGCAATCAGGCCACTAACCGTTCCGCGCTCAGTTTCCGGGAGCTGGACATCGTGTGCCTGCACCACCGAATCGGATGCCGCAACATCCTCCTGCCCGATGTTTTCACTGTTTTCCTCATTGTCAACCACCACACGGGGCAGGGAATACAAGATTCCTATGGCTACAATGACTACAACGACCAGGATGATTTGCGTCTTTTTCATACAGTCTCGTTCATCTCAGGATTAATCCTGAAAAGCTACCTCTTTAACTTTTTTACTGTTTTTGATTTTGTCGATAAACACTTTTGAAGGCTTGAACGCCGGCACATAATGCTCATCGATTACGATAGCAGTGTTTTTGCTGATGTTTCTGGCGATCTTTTTAGCTCTCTTCTTGTTGATGAAGCTGCCAAATCCCCTCACATAAATATTCTCTCCCTCAGACATAGAATCTTTTACTACTTTGAAGAATGCCTCAATGGTTTGAGTTACATCATCCTTCTGAATTCCTGTCTTGTCCGAAATCTTGGTAATTACCTCTGCTTTAGTCACTGTATTTAAATTTTAATTTGATTAAATTGCTTAACAATCTATTAACCAACTAATTTTGGGACTGCAAATTTAAATGATGGTTTTCAATATAAAAACAAATTGATGAAATTTAGCATCTTTTGTTCAACGAAAATCTCAAACATAAAATTCCAAAAGTTTTGACTTTCAGCCATTTTCACCAAAAGCTACTACAATGGTACCCCCAAAATAAAAGGGATCTGCCATGGAGAAATACCCAAAACCCATACATCATTTGGCTCTCAGAAATTATCTTGCAGCAGACTCGCGTGGCACAAGGACTCCCTTATTTTGAAAAATTTGTTAAGTTTTACCCCACTGTGCAGGACCTTGCCCAAGCACCAATAGAGGATGTGCTCCGACTATGGCAAGGCCTAGGCTACTACAGCCGTGCCAGAAATTTACACCATTGCGCCCGACAGGTAGCTGAAGAATATAACGGACATTTCCCCACTGACTATAAATCCCTTCTTCGTCTCAAGGGCATCGGACAATATACCGCCGCAGCCATTGCTTCCTTTGCCTACAAAGAAAAAGTCGCCGTGGTGGACGGCAATGTGTTCAGGGTCCTGAGTCGCTATTTTGGAGTAGATGCGGATATCAGTAGCACCAATGGCAAAAAACAATTCCAGCAATTGGCGAACAAGGCCATTCCGGATAGCCAGCCGGACGAGTACAACCAGGCTATCATGGAATTTGGCGCCCTTCAGTGCACGCCCAAAAAAGTGGATTGCCAAGTATGTCCACTGCAAGACAGCTGCTTTGCCCATGCAAACGACCAAGTGGAAATGTTACCTGTCAAAAGCAAAAAAATAAAAGTGACCACCCGGGCGTTTCTCTATCATGAAATCGACTGTGGAGACAAAAAACTGGTAAAAACCCGTGGACCAAAAGATATTTGGCAAGGACTGACCGATTTTCCCCTGGTAGAATTTTCCTCTCCGGAAAAAATCGATCCCGAAGCATCAGATTTATTCAAAGAACTTCAGGAATTTAAGCCCTTGGTCGATTTCCAAAGTGAAAAGACTTATAAGCATATACTGTCCCATCAAAAAATTTTTTCAAACTTTGTCACGTTCAATATAGCAGCCGAAAAGCAGACTGAAGTAAAAAAATGGGCTGACTCCAAGGGCTATCGGTTATGTAATGCAGAAGAACTGGAAGCATTGGGCAAACCACAACTGATCGTGCGCTATTTGAACGATAAAAAATAATCCTTAATTTAGATTAAACTCTTCGAGGGTTTTGTATAACCAATGTAGAATAATATAGACCCCCAGAAGCGTTTAGAGAGAAAATAAATTTAAATACTGAATACTAAAAGTAAATTATGGCCGGTGTAAACAAAGTAATATTAGTTGGCAATTTGGGCAAAGACCCAGAAGTGAGACATTTGGAGAGCGGCAGTGTAGTGGCCAACGTAGCACTAGCGACAACAGAAGCCTACAAAGACCGGAACGGAAACCGTGTAGAAAATACCGAATGGCACGACCTGGAAATGTGGGACGGCCAAGCAAAAGTGGCCGAGCAGTACCTCAAAAAAGGCAGCCAAATCTTCGTGGAAGGAAAAATCAAATCGGACACCTGGCAAGACGAACAGGGCAACAACCGCAAAAAAGTAAGAATCCGCGTACTTAGCTTCACCATGTTGGGCTCCAGAAACGCGGACGGAGGATCTTCCGGAGGAAATTACGGTGGCGCTGGACAATCTCCCCAGTCCGCTCCTAATAATGCACAACCCGCTGCATCCATGCCATCCTCAGGAGGTAACACTGATGAAGTAGAAGATGATCTGCCATTCTAATACAGTCAGTTATGAGTTTTGTAATGGATAAATCATTATTTTTGCCAATCAACATTTGAATCATTTAATGGACGATCCATACCCGAGTATTTTATTGCTGGCTGAAATCAACCAGGTTTCAGCCGGCTATATCATTACCAACAGTCTCATTTTTCTCTTTCTGCTATTGGGGTCTGCCTTGATCTCAGGATCAGAAGTAGCCTACTTTTCGCTCTCACACGATGACCTGAGTCTCCTCAATGCCGAGTCAGATGAAAAATCCGAACTGGTCATCCGATTGATCGAGGCACCGCAGAAGCTGCTCAGTACCATCCTGATCCTGAACAACATGATCAATATTGGCATCGTGACCTTGACGACCTTCTTCACCCTGACCCTTTTCGGTGCCAATGCCACCGGGATCGTAGTGGTGTTGATACAGACTGTCGGTATCACATTTGCCATTGTGTTCTTTGGCGAAATCGTGCCAAAGGTGTATGCCAATAATGCTCGGGTGGCCTTTAGTAAACTAATGGCCAAGACCCTGAATTTCTTCTCTATCATATTGGCCCCGCTTTCATCATTTTTGATGACCATCAGTAACATCATCGAACGACGTATCGAAAAAAAAGGCTATACCCTTTCAGTAAATGAACTCCACCAAGCCCTAGAAATCACTGCGGAGAACTCTACTGATGGCGAAAAAGACATCTTTAAGGGTATTGTAAACTTCGGCACCTTGTCGGTGAAGCAGGTGATGTGCTCCCGCATGGACATCACCGCAGTGGATGTAGAAATGGACTTTCATGAGCTGATGGACAAGATCAACAAAAGCGGCTACTCCCGTATCCCTGTCTATCGCGAAACCATCGATAATATAGAAGGCATACTCTATATCAAGGACCTCCTGACCCACATCGAAAAAGAAGAGGATTTTCAGTGGCAAACGCTGCCCCGCAAAGGGTTCTTTGTCCCGGAAAACAAAAAAGTGGATGCCTTGCTCAAAGATTTCCAAAATAAGCGCGTACACATGGCCATCGTCGTAGACGAATATGGGGGCACTTCAGGCCTAGTGACGTTGGAAGACCTTATCGAAGAAATCATCGGGGAAATCAACGACGAGTTTGATGATGCAGACGATATGTTTTACAAACGAATCGATGAAAGCACCTTTATTTTTGAAGGAAAAGTGTCGCTTAATGACTTTTGCAAAAAGCTCGAATTGGAGCCTCAGGTATTTGATGAGGTGAAAGGCGACAGTGAATCACTTGGAGGATTATTGCTAGAGCTCAACACCAAGTTTCCCAATGCGGGTTCCAAGATCAAGTTCGAGCACTTCACCTTCACCATCATGGCCGTAGATGCCCGCCGTATCAAAAAGGTAAAAGTGCACTTAGAGCGCCAAGAGGCCAAAGGTGCTGCCCATAATGAGGATTAAACCCGGGTTCTAAGACGTTGAGGAAGTAACGTAAAGTAGCTAACTTATGAGACAACCACATTATTACACATAGCGCACGATAGGGAAAATGCGGTAATCAATATGCTGAAGGCCTTAATCGCATTAGCCCGAGGCAAGTCCTTTGGGAAAGTGTCGAAAAAACATTCCCCTTATGCAGACTGAAAGCCTAGTTAAGCACTCCTATCCCGCCATACCCCGTTGTCCCGCCGACTCTGTCGCGGGACCACAAAAGTTGAGTCTCAGACTCAGTACCTCATGTTGCCAAGTCAGAGACTTTGCACAACCGACCTCGTCTTTGCACAATATCTCATTTTCCTCAGGCAGAGCAGGAAGTAGGCACGATCGGGTGACGGTCCATATTTTACTTTAAGATGAGATGATAAAAGTGGTAAAACCGGGGTGGATCTCGCTTGTCCACTGTACGAGGAAACCCATTTTCTTAACATCCCCATCAACTGTCCCAAAACCGAATGCTCCAACGGTCGACTAAGGGACTCACATCGAAGCGACTGATTTTGTCCGCCGCGGCGGATCAGGCCGTAATAGATAGGCTAATGCATATTCCGGGCAATGTCGTTTAGTTAGTGTGTATCTGGAAATACTGGTTTAATTATTTTTCTTGCTAAATTCTAAGATAGTTTTCATCTCTTTAGCTTTGTTACTTTTTTGCTGCAGGTCAAAAAAGTAACCAAAAAACCCCGCCGCTGTGCATCTATTGGCCTAAAATTAAAACCTTCTTAACTAAACGACATTGATGTTCCGGGTTAAACTTATCTAAATCATTCTCCCCACTTGGGCAGACAGGTGCGATGCTTTATTCGTCCTCTAAACCAACTGATGACCTTGCTCTTTCAGCATTTTCTGCGAATAGGTTGCTGCTATTCTATTGTACAAACATGGAAGAAAGTGCCAGCGGCACGATGGATTTAGTAACCTGCGGATTCATCCGCTGGATGTTAAGGCCTCCTCTACCTCCAGAAGGAGTGCCAGCGGCACGGATGATAGCTGCCCTACACGAATTAATGTTAAATGCGTTTGCCCTGGTCGCCTGCCTGTCTACTGTGTTAAGCTATCATGGTTCTTACTGTCGGGTTAAAAATGGGACACCTGTTATAATTGGTGTTTCATGATCAAAATGCAGTTGACAAAGTAGTCAATAAGGTAATTGAATTAATACCCCCTTATACTATACCAATTCAATTCAAATTTACAGTTAAAATCCCCCAACACCACCACAACTTTAAATTCCCCCAAATAGTGCATAAATACTTAAACTCCTGCATCATTGCCCTGCCGATCTGACACAAATCAATACAATTAGGTTTTTTTTACATTTTTAGCAATAATTTCTTTGTAAGAGCTCGGAACTTGAAATTTTTTGAAAAAATTCAATTGTGAGTAAAAATACTGGAAATTCGATTTTTTGAACCATATTTTAGTTGATTTACATTTTTTTCAAAAAAAACAATTAAAACCGAAACCTATTTCAAGCAGTTTTACATAAAATTACAAATACTCAATGTGTATCACTCCCAAATTTCCATTTTAATAATTGTAAAAATCAAGGGGCAATTTGGTTATTAATGCATTTTTTTCGTTCTTTTGTTGCCGAGATTTTAAAAAAAGAAAAATTCTTTGTAATTTATTCAATCGAATTTACAAACCTATCTAAATAACACTAACTATGAATGAAGGATTATACCGTTCACAGTTTGAGCATGACGCCTGTGGGATTGGCGCTGTGATCAACGTGAAGGGCGTGAAAAGCCATGAGACGATCAGCGATGCGCTATTTATGCTGAGCAATATGGAGCACAGAGGAGGGAGAGGCAGTGATCCTAAAACCGGTGATGGAGCGGGCGTTTTGATTCAAGTACCCCACGATTTTCTTAAAATAGTGACCCATCGTGCCGGCTTTGAGCTCCCTGAAGAAGGTAGCTATGGCGTTGGCATGACATTTTTCCCAAAAAACAAACAGCTACACAAAAAATCAAAAATACTGCTCAACAAAATCCTTGAAGAAATGGATTTTGAACTAATCGGTTATAGGACAGTGCCTGTGGACGAAACCATACCGGGATCTGGCGCACTTGAGGTAATGCCCAATATCGAGCAGCTATTTGTAAGACATAAGGAAGGACTCGTAGGAGCCGCACTGGAGCGTAAGCTTTATGTGCTGAGAAACTACGCTTCCGAGGCCATTAATTCCAGTATCCCAGGAGTAAACAGGTCTTTCTATTTTGCCAGTTTCAGTTCCAGGACCATTATTTATAAGGGTCAACTGAGAACGGATCAGGTATTGCCTTTCTACAAGGACCTTCAAAACAACAAAATCACCTCTGCCCTTGCATTGGTGCATTCTAGGTTCTCGACCAACACGTTCCCTAACTGGAGATTGGCGCAGCCATTCAGGTACCTGTCCCATAATGGTGAGATCAACACCATCCGTGGCAACCTGAACAAGATGCGTTCGAAGGAGTACCTGATGAAGTCCTCCTTGTTTACAGATGATGAACTGGATAAGTTGATGCCAGTGACCAATTCCACCTATTCGGATTCTGCAAACTTGGATGCCATGGTCGAATTGCTCACCCTAAGTGGCCGTTCTTTGCCACACGTCATGATGATGTTGGTACCGGAGGCTTGGCAGGACAATAAGGCCATGAACAAGGCCAAAAAAGCATTCTATAAGTTCCATGCAGCTCTTATGGAGCCATGGGATGGCCCTGCTGCCTTGCTCTTTACCGACGGCAAGTCACTGGGTGCGACACTTGACCGAAACGGACTGAGACCATTGCGTTACTTCACTACCAGTGATGACCGTTTGATCCTTTCTTCCGAAGCAGGTGCTCTCCCAATTCGTGAAGCTACCGTAACCGAAAAAGGACGTATCAGCCCTGGCAGGATGATCCTTGCCGACCTTGAAAAAGGTAAAGTGATGTTTGACGAAGAGGTGAAAGCGGAAGTTTGTGAAAACAAACCTTATGATGCTTGGGTAAGAAAAGAGCGGCTGAAGCTGAGACTGATGCCTACGCCCAAAAAGCTTTCCCAGCCTTACAATACACAAAATATCAAGCAGCGACAATCTGTATTTGGGTTTACCACAGAGGATGTGAACACCATCCTTGCACCAATGGGCGATACCGCCTACGAGCCGCTGGGCTCCATGGGTGCGGATACTCCTCCGGCGGTTCTTTCCAAACAGAGTCAACATATCTCGAATTACTTTAAGCAGCTATTTGCACAGGTAAGTAACCCGCCGATCGACCCGATCAGGGAACGGCTGGTAATGTCTCTCTTTACCAGACTGGGCGAGAGTTATAATATCCTGGAAGAAAGCTCGCTTCATACACGTCAGATCCACATTTCGCAGCCTGTATTGCTGAATGAGGATTTGGAAAAAATCAAACACTTGGAGAGCAAAGGCTACCGTGCCAAGACGCTTTATGCCCACTTCGTGGCCGACCACAAGCCAGGCAGAATGCTCGAAGCACTGGACAAGCTCTGCCAAGATGCCGTAGATGCCATCAACGATGACTATAACATCCTGATCATCTCCGACAGAAATACCTATGAGGGTATTGCCCCCATACCATCCTTATTGGCCATTGGTGCTGTTCACCACCACTTGGTGAATACCAAGATGAGGACCAAAGCAGGATTGGTAGTAGAGGCGGGAGACATCAAAGAGACACACCACTTTGCCACGGTGATCGGATATGGTGCTAGTGCCATCAACCCTTACTTGGCACTGGAGACATTGGTACATCTCAATGAGACCGAGCAACTTTCCAAAGTTTACGAACAGCAAGAACTTTTCGAAAACTATCAAACTGCCATTGGCAAGGGCTTGCTAAAAGTACTCTCCAAGATGGGAATCAGTACCTTGCAGTCTTACCAAAGTGCGCAGATTTTCGAAGCAGTGGGCTTAGGGCCAGAGGTCGTTGAGAGATGCTTTAAAGGCACTATTAGCCGTATCAGTGGAATTTCTTTTGATGAATTGGCCGAAGAAGTACTTACCCGTCATAATGCCGCTTACGGCTATGAAGGGCCAAGGCTGGAAACTGGAGGTATTTACCAGTGGAAACGAAGGGGTGAAAAGCACCTTTTCAATCCAGAGACCATCCACTTGCTGCAAAAATCCACTGCAAACAACGATTATGGACTATATAAGAAGTTTGCGGAAAAAATAAACAACCAAACCAAAGATGCCCTGACCATCAGGGGGCTGTTTGAGTTTAAGAAAAGGATCTCCATTCCCATCGAGGAAGTGGAGCCCGTAGAAATGATCATGAAGCGATTTGCTACTGGAGCGATGTCGTTTGGGTCCATTTCCCATGAAGCACACTCCACGCTGGCCATTGCCATGAACAGAATCGGTGGCAAGTCCAATAGTGGTGAAGGTGGAGAAGACGAAATCCGCTTCGAAGTAAAGGAAAACGGCGATTGGGAAAGATCAGCGATCAAGCAGGTGGCCTCCGGTAGATTCGGCGTGACCAGTAACTACCTGACCAATGCCGAAGAGCTACAGATCAAAATGGCCCAAGGAGCCAAGCCTGGTGAAGGTGGACAGCTTCCTGGCCATAAAGTGGACGATTGGATCGGCCGTGTGAGACACTCCACTCCGGGTGTAGGTCTTATCTCGCCTCCACCGCACCACGATATTTATTCCATTGAGGATTTGGCACAGCTCATCTATGATCTGAAGAATGCCAATAGAAAAGCACGTATCAACGTGAAGCTGGTTTCCCAAGCGGGCGTAGGTACCGTAGCGGCTGGTGTGGCCAAGGCGCAGTCGGATGTTATCCTGATTTCAGGTGCCGATGGCGGTACAGGTGCTTCACCACTAAGCTCGATCAGACACGCTGGCCTTCCTTGGGAACTTGGATTGGCAGAAGCCCACCAGACTTTGGTGATCAACAATCTCCGAAGCCGTGTGACTTTGCAAACTGACGGACAGGTAAGAACAGGCCGTGATCTGGCAATCGCTGCCATGCTTGGAGCTGAAGAGTGGGGTATCTCCACTGCGGCACTCGTAGTGGAAGGCTGTATCATGATGAGAAAATGCCACCTGAACACTTGTCCTGTAGGTATCGCCACACAAAACCCAGAACTGAGAAAGCTCTTTACCGGTAATCCGGACCATGTAGTGAATTTCTTCAGGTTCCTTGCGGAAGATTTGAGGGAGATCATGGCCTCGCTTGGTTTCAGAACGGTAAATGAAATGGTAGGCCAGTCCAATGTGCTTAAGTCTACTGGCCACCTGAACCACTGGAAGTGGGATAAGCTGGATCTTAGCCCTATTTTCCATATGGTAGAGGTTCCTGAGCATGTAGGGATCTATAAGCAGATCGATCAGGATTTCAAACTGAAGAAAGTCTTGGACAGAAAACTGATCAAGGCAGCACTTCCAGCACTGGAACAAGCCAATTCGGTAAAAGAGAAATTCCAGATCAAGAATATCGATCGTTCGGTAGGCGCTATGCTTTCCAATGAAATCTCCAAGATTTATGGAAGCCCAGGTTTGCCGGATGATACCATCCATTACAAGTTCAGTGGATCAGCCGGACAGAGTTTTGGTCTTTTCCTTGCCCAAGGGGTTACATTCGAACTGGAAGGTGAAGCCAATGATTATTTCGGAAAGGGACTTTCTGGTGGTCAGTTGGTCGTTTATCCTAGCCGAAATGCCAACTTCAAAGCAGAAGATAACATCATCATCGGAAACGTGGCCTTCTACGGTGCCACTTCTGGTAATGCCTATATCAATGGTAAAGGCGGTGAGCGTTTCTGTGTAAGAAATTCCGGCGTAAAGACGGTAGTAGAAGGAATCGGTGACCACGGCTGTGAATACATGACCGGTGGCCAAGTGATCATCCTTGGCGAAATCGGAAGAAACTTCGCAGCTGGTATGAGCGGAGGTGTAGCTTACTTGTTCAAGGAAAACGCGAAACAGATCAACCAAGAAATGGTAGACCTTGATCCGCTTTCCGAAGAGGACTTTGTGATCATCAAGAAGGAACTTGAACTTCACCACAAGTACACCAATAGTAGCGCAGCAGCAAAATTCCTTGAGAACTGGGACACGGAGAAGGAGAAATTCATCAAAGTATTCCCTAGGGACTACAAAGCCGTGCTACAAAAGAAAGCTGAAAAACAAGAAGAACAATCAAAAACGTTAGTGTAAGATGGGCGCGAAAGACGGATTCCTAAAATATAAAAGAGAACTAGAATCAGATAGAGACCGTAACCAAAGGGTCAAAGACTATAACGATATACATATTCCGATCAAGCCTGAAACCCTGAACAATCAGGCGGCCAGGTGCATGGACTGCGGCATTCCTTTTTGTCATCAAGGGTGCCCACTGGGCAATATCATTCCGGAATTTAACGATGCCGTTCACCGCAAAGAGTGGGGTGAGGCATGGGACATTCTGAGAAGTACTAACAATTTCCCGGAATTTACCGGTAGAATCTGCCCTGCTCCATGTGAGGCCAGCTGTGTATTGGGTATCAATAAAGATCCTGTGGCGATCGAATTGATCGAAAAGAACATTGCTGAAAAGGCTTATGAAAATGACCTGGCCAAGCCAATTGTTCCTGAAAACAGAACCGGCAAAACCGTAGCGGTAGTGGGTGCTGGCCCTGCAGGAATGGCAGCAGCCGACCAGCTGAACCAAGCCGGCCATGAGGTGACCTTGTACGAAAAGGACCAAAAGGTAGGTGGACTGCTAAGGTACGGTATCCCGGATTTCAAGATGGAAAAATGGGTGATCGATCGCAGGGTGAAGCTGATGGAAGAAGAAGGTGTAAACTTTGCGACAGGCACAGAGATCGGCAAAACCATTACCGCTGATGAGATCCTAAGCAAATATGACGCAGTAGTACTTTCTACGGGTGCTCAAGAACCTAGGGACCTAAAAATCAAAGGCCGTGAGTTTACTGGTGTACACTTTGCCATGGAATTCCTTGGTGAGCAAAACCGAGTGGTAAGTGGCGAAAGAAAAGATGAAAATCCTATCAGTGCCAAAGACAAGCACGTGATCGTCATCGGTGGTGGTGATACAGGAAGTGACTGTATCGGTACCTCAAACCGTCATGGCGCAGCTTCCGTGACACAGCTGGAGCTTTTGCCTAAGCCTCCACAGCAGCGAGCGCAGCTCAACCCTTGGCCGGAATGGCCAATGACCCTAAAGACCACCACTTCCCACGAAGAAGGTGCCGAAAGGGTTTGGTCTGTGTTGACCAAGGAGTTTACCAAAGATGACAAGGGCAATGTGAAAGGCCTGGTTTTGGTAGATATCGAATGGAAAGAGAAGGATGGTAGAATGCAGTTTGTGGAAGTAGAAGGTACCGAAAGGACCGTTCCATGCGACCTTGCCCTACTGGCTATCGGCTACACAGGACCTAAGCTAAATGGCATGTTGGAGGCATTTGGTGTGGAAGCAATGGAAAACACCCTGCCAAAATCAAAAGACTACCAAAGTACCAACAGCAAGGTGTTCTTGGCGGGAGATATGCGCAGGGGCCAATCCCTTGTAGTATGGGCCATCTCTGAAGGTCGTGAAGCAGCCGTGAAGGTGGATGAATTCCTAATGGGCAAATCCAACCTCCCACGTAAAGATAAATCGTTCTTCGAGAACGTAGAAGACGCTGAATTCTGTGAATAACAGTAGTTTAGTTTATTTAACATAAGTTTGTTAATTCGATGAAAAGCTCTCCGCCTTGGCGGAGGGCTTTTTTCTTTTTTGGGTGGACTTGTCCATGTCCCAGACTGGAAAATGGGGCAAGCCATTTTTCTGGAGGAAAGCCTAGCTCAGGACCAAGCAAAATTTCTAAGGGGATGAATTTCGACATGTTTTTATAGAAGAATATTTCATCATTGAGAAGAATGCCCCCAACTTTACCACTTGACCCATTACCCTCCCATGGATTGCCAGGTATTCAGATATTGGGCGGGGATGGAAGATCCCTGTGACCTGTAACACTGGATTACAAATCCGGTACTACATCGTCAACGCAAGTCAACTATCATAACCGGCGATCTACCTGATCAATAATCAGCGCCTGTTTGACTATTTTCTACTCCTTTTAGCCATTCTTGAAACTCTTCTGCCATTTTTGCAGCAATAAAAGGAAATTGCTGAATGATGTTTTCCTGCTCGCTTGGGTCATTCACCAAATCATAAAGTTCAAATGGCTGATCATCTCCATCTCTCACCAATTTATATTGTTCTCCCACCCAAGAGACCCGGAATTGGTCCAAATAGATAAAACCAATTGGCTTTTCTCGATGCTGTGCGTTTCCAAGCAGCGTGGGAAGAAAACTTTCTCCATCGATGGGTCGGTGGTCATCAGGATAAGGGATATCCAGGATGTCGAGTATCGTAGGAAGATAATCACTGGTGACGGCTGGAAAATCCACTCTTTTTCCGCCTTCCCATGTACCTTTCCACAGTGCAAAGGCCGGCACTCGTACACCTCCTTCATATAAACTCCGTTTTCTGTCCCTGAACTTCCCTGCACTTCCCGGGGTGTTCCTTTCAGGGCCATTGTCACTGCAGAACATTATGATGGTGTTTTCTGCGATACCTTTCTCTGTCAAATGCTCCCATAGACGACCGATCTGTTCGTCCATGGCTGTGATGGTGCCGTAATACAACTGCTCCTCAAAACTCAAATCAGCATAGCGATCGCGATGAGCCTTATCAGCGACTACCGGAAGATGAGGAGTGTGGTACCATACCGTAGAGAAGAAAGGCTTATCTTCCTCGATAGCTTGATCTATAAAAGGCACAAGCCTGTCCGTGATCACTTGGGCATCATCTCCAGATATATTGGTTTCTACCTGAAGTTCTTCTCCTATCCAGTAATGGGTGCCATAATCTGAAAATACTCGGCCTGTATTTTCCCTGGCTTTCCAGCCATATCTCAGGCTCTCCCCATCTTCAAAGTTTTCAGGCTTTTTCAACGGGTCAAAAGTAGGGACCTTCGACTCTGAGCAGAAATAGTGGTCGTAGCCATTCATGCTTGGTGTACTATAATGGATTTCTTGATCAGGCTTACCACCCCTATTGGCATCAAGTGTGGCTTTGGTCAACGTACCCAAGTGCCATTTCCCAAAATGGCCAGTGGTATACCCCTGTTCCTTTAGGATCTCGGGGAGGGTTATTTCCTTCTCTTTCATATGACCTTGGTTGGCATTGGCGATACCCATTCTTACTGGATTTCTTCCTGTGATCAAGCTGGCGCGAGTCGGGGAGCAAACTGGTGACGCAGAGTAAAAGCGATCAAAGACAATCCCCATATTGGCCAGCTTGTCCATATGGGGTGTTTGTAAGGTTTCGTTACCGTTAAATCCTGCATCCATCCAGCCTTGGTCATCCGTCATGATGAGGATAATATTGGGATGTTGGGCATATCCAGGGTGACAGGTAAGAAGAATAACTGCCGTAGCCAGCAATGGTAATAGACGATTCATAGAGATGTTATTTAGGCAAACTAGACTAATATTAACCTGTTTTAACTAAATTTCCAATAATACACCTGCCAATCAACGACCAAAGAAAAGGCTGTCCGTGAGAAGACAGCCCGCAAAGCAATAATTGTAAAGTGAATGAAGGTGATGTATCTTCAATTCTAACTACCGGGATTTTCATTATAGCTGATCATCCAGTTGATGTCAAACTTATCGGTGAACATCCCAAAATAATCTCCCCAGAACGTGTCCGCCATAGGCATAGTGACTTTTCCGTCTTTGGAGAGCTCGTTAAAGTAACGATCAGCATCTTCCTTCGTATCTGCCGTTATGGAGATGGTGATGTTATTACCGATGACAGTAGGCGGGGCCCATTCGCCACCCGAGTCACTTCCCATCAAAATCGTGTCAGGACCGATGGGCAAGGACACATGCATGACCTTGTTTTTTTCTTCTTCCGTAAGGGTAACGCCTTCTTGGGGAGGCATATCTGAAAATTTTCCAATAAAGGCAAATTCTCCACCGAAAACAGACTTGTAAAAGGTAAAGGCTTCTTCACAGTTGCCTAGAAAAGTGAGATAAGGATTTACTGCAGGCATGGTTATTTGGTTTTGATTATAGATAACAATGATGATGAAGATACTATTTCTGCCAGCTAATCACTAGTTATTTTTAAGGTAAAATTGGTTATATTCCCTCATTCGTCAGTTTTTTTGGTGATTTTCAACACATGAATTTACATGTGTGGTAAGTGATTAAAACTAAGTCCAAACTAATTTTGTTGTTCTATATCGTACCAACAAGTTCAACAACAAAACACCCACCAATTTATCAATTTCATTTATGGAAAAACCGATTTTCAACATCGAAGAAGTGAACAACATTATTAGAAACCGTCGCTCCATGTTTGTGGCACAGTTTAAAGAAAATGATCCTGTAGATGACAGTATCATAGAGGACATGCTGGAAAATGCCAATTGGGCACCTACGCATAAGCTTACTGAGCCATGGAGGTTTACGGTGTTTAGCGGAGAAGGGCTGAAGGAGCTGGCAAGGTTCCAGTCAGAGCTTTACAAAGAAAGGGCAGAAAAGAATGGGACTTTCAAAGAAGGAGTCTTCGAGAAGTTGCAGCAAAATCCGCTTAAATGCAGCCATGTAATTGCCATAGGCATGAAAAGGCACCTTACAGTCGGTATTCCCGACATGGAGGAAATCGCAGCAGTATCCATGGCCGTCCAAAACATGTATCTCACAGCCAGTGCTCATGGACTAGCTGCTTACTGGGGCACAGGCGGGGTGACATTCTATCCAGAAGCGAAGCCTTATTTTGGCTTGGAAGAAGATGATTTGCTTATGGGGTTTTTCTTTGTGAGTAAACCTACCATTAATGGCTGGCCTGAAGGAAAAAGACAGCCTATCGAGGACAAAGTCACTTGGGTGAGGGAGTAAGTACTCTGCCTAATCTAAAAAATGGCTGCCCCATAAATCTCTTTCATTACGCTTCTGCTCGTGATGAAGGTCTATTTATATGGGGCAGCCTCCTTATTATTATTTGTCAATGGATCCCATGACCCTTTTCATAAAGGTATTCATGGCCTCCTTCTTATCCATTCCATCTTTGATCATTTTATTGACCTCGAGGGTTCCGTAGAGGTTGGATAGGAGCTCTCCCATCACTTCGATTTCCTCGTCTTTGAGCGAGGAGATTTCTGTCATGTTTTCTAAAAGCTCGATGGTTTCGTTTACCCAATCTTCGTCGTTTTCCTCGATAAAGGTAAGGACGTGCTTAATTATTGGCAATCTCATCTATCAGTTCTTTAAGGTTCGCTTCTTTATTTGTTTGTGTCTGGTTGATCAGCTCACCGCCTTTGAACGACGCGAATGTCGGCAAGTTATTTACTTCTGCGAGTTTTCGGGATTCAGGTAGTTTCTCTGCATCCACGTACAAGAAGGTAATGCCTTCATAATCGCCTGACAAGCGCTTCATTTTTGGCTTCATGATCCGGCAGTTACCGCACCAAGTGGCGCCATACTGAACGATCACTTTATCATTGTCTGCAATGATTTCCTTCAAATTGTCTTGTTCTAGTTCTTGTAACATATCGTTTTTGATTTAGCTGTTTTTCTGATTTGCTAACACAAAGATAGTGTCTATAGTTTTTTGAAACCAATTGATAATACCTATCACTGATTGGTTTTATTTATAAAGTTTGTCACTGATAAAAGGAATCAATGCCAATACCACTGCTTGCTCATAGTACTCTGTTCGGTCGATAGTGCCATTGGTCAACATGCCCACGGCTCCATTTCCTTGTTTGGAGTTTTCCCGGTCAAAAACCTTGTCATCAGCAGCGCCAAGTTCCATGCCACCTCGGATAAGTTTGCTGATGGCCTCAGGAAGAAAAAAGGTGGAGGTTTTTGCTTTCCCCAATTTTCCGTTTCTATCCATGACGGTCACCCAGGCATAAGCTATCATTTCGTTGTCGACTTCTTCGACCCCACCTTCTATCCCTACCCAATAATCGGCCTCGGGGAAGGTGTTTTTGGCGTTCTTTGCCCTGTTAAAGGCTCCTCGATAGGTCTCTTCATCCCCAAAGGGCTGGTCACTTACCTCTGAGTTAATGTTTAATCCCTCCACAATAAAATGGTGTTCTCCGAATGCCCGTTGAAAACCATTCTCTGTACATTGAACCTTGACGGGATTTTTACTGCCTACGACCACGAGTAATTCTCTTTCCCGCTGTCTCTCGGGCTGGATATTTTTTCTTTTCGGAAATGCCATGTTATTTCTATAAAAATAAAAAAAGCCTTTGGAGCTTTTCCAAAGGCTTGGATTGGTATTTTAAGCAATGTTATGATAGACGTTATTGACATCATCGTCGTCTTCCATGCGCTCGATCATCTTGTTGACTTCTTCTTCTTGCTCCTCTGTAAGCTCTACAGTCGTGGTGGGAAAACGCTGGAAATCTGCACTGGTCACCTCTATGTTTTTATCTTCTAGGGCCTTTTGCATATTGCCAAAGTCTTCAAATTCGGTGTATATGAAAATTTCTCCTTCGTTTTCGTCAATGTCCTCCAGTCCAAAGTCGATTAGCTCAAGCTCCAGTTCTTCCATATCATATTCACCTTTGGGAAAACGGAAAACCGCCTTATGGTCAAACATAAAGCTCACAGAACCTGAAGTGCCCAAAGAACCTCCGCCCTTGGTAAAGTAATGCCTTACGTTGGCCACCGTCCTATTGATATTGTCCGTGGAGGCTTCTACCAAGATCGCCACACCGTGGGGAGCATAGCCTTCATAGACGACCTCCTCGTAGTTACTTTGGTCTTTGTTACTGGCCCTCTTTATGGCGGCTTCGATACGGTCCTTTGGCATGGCAGCGCCTTTGGCATTCTGCATGACCGTTCTAAGCTTCGGATTGCTATCTGGGTCGGGACCTCCCACTTTTACTGCTGTAACGATCTCTTTGCCCAGACGGGTAAAGACCTTGGACATCTTGCTCCAACGCTTGAATTTTCTCTCTTTTCTAAATTCGAATGCTCTTCCCATACATATTTACTTTTCAGGTGCGTAAAAATAACAAATCTTTTGAATTGCCTCATCATTTATGTACTACCAAATCGCAATTTGCGTAACTAGTAGTGAGATGTGAGTCTTGAGAGACATGAGACATGAGACATGAGACATGAGACTTGGGTCCTGGGATAATCCTCCCCGCCGCGGCGGGGAGGTTAGGTGGGGTTATTTTGGAGCAAAGAGAAACACAATAGGATTTTAGTAAACGACTAGCGATTACAATAATTGACAATGAAATCTAATAATTAATCAGGACAACACTAATCAGGGAAGTACACTATATAAGTTTGGGAACAGCTGTACCGAGGGCTGTGCCCCGAGGGGATTCTCGATTGACTAAATTTACGTGTAAGTCGATCAACCAATTACTATGAAAATCGTACTGTAGGGAGGATCATTTATACTACTGACAAAAACTGCATAAATCAGGTTAGTCTAGCTTAGAGCAGATGTGTTGACTGTTAATATATTGCTTGTTTTGCTGATAAATAATCAATGTATGAGTGTATTTATTGTTATTAATGAAAAAATTAGCCTCGTATGATTTCATTTTGATTAGGATTTTATACCTAAAATAGGTGTTTTCACCAATGGTATTTTTATATTTGTTCAACCCCGCTGAAATAATCTTTTCTATCTGACCTTACATCTAAACAATGAAAGTTATGGACAATGCAATTGTAAACCATCCGATTCCAAATCTACCCATTTCTAACCGACCAAAGCTGGTGATTCTTGGTGGAGGCTTTGCAGGTCTGAAACTAGCACGAAAGATGGTAAAATCCGATTATCAGGTTATCCTATTGGACAAAAACAATTACCATCAGTTTCAGCCATTGTTTTACCAAGTAGCCACGGCCTCTTTGGAGCCGAGTGCGATTTCTTTTCCATTGCGGCGGGTATTTCACCACACTCCAAATGTCTCGTTCCGCATGGCAGAAGCCCTTGAAATAGACCAAGAGGGCAAGCGGCTGTTCACCAATGTCGGTTATGTGGATTATGATCAGCTCGTGCTGGCCATGGGTGCGGACACCAATTACTTTGGGATGGATAATATCATGGAGTATGGTACGCCGATGAAGACTGTATCCGAAGCATTGTATGTCAGAAACAGGATCATTTCCAATTATGAAAAGGCCATTAACATCGAAGATGTCAATAAGCGGAAAGCACTGATGAACGTGGTGATCGTAGGTGGTGGCCCTACGGGTGTGGAGCTGGCAGGTGCCATCGCTGAGTTACGGAACAACGTGTTTCCTAAAGACTACCCAGAACTCAATTTTAGTAATATGAGAGTAGTACTGGCTGAAGCCGGTCCCAAACTTTTGGCGGGAATGTCAACACAATCCAGCGAAAAAGCCGTGGTCTACCTCGATAAGCTGGGCGTAGAAGTCATGGTCAATGCCGCCGTGGAGGATTATGACGGCTTGACCATCAAGATCAAAGATCATGAAAGTCTAAAGACTAAAACGCTGCTCTGGGCAGCAGGAGTGAAGCCCAACCATATCAAAGGCCTTCGCGAAGACCAGATGATCCGAAATGGACGACTTATCGTGGATCAATATAGCAAACTGAAAGATGCAGAGGGCATTTATGTCATCGGAGACCTCAGCGTCCTTACAGATGGCGACTATCCAAAAGGCCATCCTCAAGTAGCTCAAGTAGCCATACAGCAAGCAGATAACTTAGGGAATAACCTGAAGGCCATCGCTGATAACCGCTCCATGAAAAAATTCAAATACAAGGACCTGGGCTCCATGGCCACTGTGGGGAGAAAATTGGCGGTCGTGGACCTGCCTTTTATCAAGTTTCAGGGGTTCACTGCTTGGATCACTTGGCTCTTTGTCCATTTGATGGCCATTGTGGGTGTGAAGAACAGAATACTGATCTTTATGGATTGGGCTTGGAATTATCTTTCATTTGATCCGGCCTTACGACTGCTTATCCGGCCCCGGTATGTCAAGCCCAAGGAGCAGGATGAATTGGTAGAGGAGAAGCACGATTAGAGGGAAGTAGTGGGATATGAGTCTTGAGTAGTGAGATCTGAGACTTGAGACATTAGTAATGAGAAAATGGGGCATCGAGTAGCAAGACGCAAGTAGCAAGAATAGCCTCGCTCATCTGGATTTGTAATTTGGATGTCAGATAAAGGGGATTTGTCATCCGCAGTGCTAAGAGTTGTGCCGGGGCTCTGCCTCAGCACAAAAAGAGTATTGCGCCGCTGACTTAGTAAATCAAACCTCCGATTTCATCCATTCAGCAAGAAGCTAACTGCCGAAAACAAGCTAAATACACAATAAGGTGTGTTTCGTTAACATCGTTTCACTCCTAAAAAACCACAGTTCAATATTTCTTTAAAACAGTTCGTTTGGTAATCGGTTCATTATGCTGGTGAGGTAAGTATTGGGGAGTTTTAGTGCCTTTCCGCCGCGGATGATGGTGTCATAATAGGTCTGATCGGGAAAAATATTGGATACGTTTTGTGGTGAAATAAAGGTAAAGGCGGTGACTTCGCCATTTTTTGTTTGGACTTTTACTGTTTCAAAATCATAGCTTTTCTCAGAAGTCAAGAAATGAGAAACGTCGGCTTCGGCAATTTCATAGATGACACCGTAAACATTTTCATTTGGACTGGGGACGATATTGGCACGTGCAGACCCGTCGGGGTTGGGGTGATTAAAGCGAAATCCGTAATGAGGAAGCATACCGATGCCGATAAGCTTAGGAGGATGTTGCAGTCTGCCGACAAGGGTGGACTGATCCAGATTGCTGGCATAGCCAAAGTACAGACGTGTGGACATATCAGGGAGCTATTTTCAATGAAGCTAGTAAAAAAAATGGAGATGTCCATGGTGAGGCAGGTTGTTTGCAGGGCAAACGCATTTAGTACCTTTTAAGAAAATAATTTTTGTGTAGGCATAGCGATCATCCGTGCCGCTGGCACTTTGCCCCGAGTTGTGCATTGGTAATCGCAGTAGCCTAGGGTCAAGTCAACGCTTAAATGACGGGAGAGGTTAAACCCGGAATCAATGCCGTTTAGTTAGTATGTACCTGGAAATATTGGTTCTATTGTTTTTCTGCTAAATTCCAAGATGGTTTTCATCTCTTTACCTTTGTCACTTTTTTGCTTCAGGTCAAAAAAGTGACCAAAAAACCCCGCCGCTGTGCATCTATTGGCCTAAAATTAAAACCTTCCCTCATGCAGGCAAACTCCTCCTTTTCTAGCAGCCAACATTCTTTTTGGCTAGTATTTCGTCAAACAAGCCTGCCTTCTTGCCTGCCCGCTTTTTAATTTCTTAACGCCCAATACCTGCAAGGCGGATCCATTTTGTACATATTTTAAAAGGCCATGGATTAAAATCCTCTCTCAATGGACGATCCGTATTGGAAAATCTTCTTAACTAAACGGCATTAAACCCGGAATATGCAGTAGCAACTGCGCATTCTGTCCAATCCGCCTTTGGTGGAGGGTCATATAGAAGGTGTAAGTGACCACCTGCACCAAAAATGGTTACACGCAAAAGGGTAAGTTCCATAGGAACATTTTTTTAAAGGCGTTTGCCCTGAGGTTGTTTGGATTGGCCAACACAACCAAAAGCAAAGCCCCTACGCCAGCCAATAGTTACCAGTCATACACCAGCTCAAACCGGCTAAAGCTACCTTTCCCTTCTCCTTCGACGAAAAGCCCTGGTTTTACGCCCCATTGCCAGAACTCCAGAAATTCACCTTTGAGCAGGCCATTTTCCGTCGCGTCCACTGACAGCTGCTGCCATTCCCCATCTTCCTTTTGATAGGCAAAACGTACTTCATGGCCGTTTTCCACCTGCGCTTTGAGGGTGACCTGTTCGCGTTTCACTGTTACTCCTTCCCCCAGTGCGGTATACTTCCCGTCCCTAATCTGAAACACCGCTAGTTTGCCGTTTTTCACACCAGCTCCCAGCATATTGGCATGGGTACCATAGAGCATCAACCCTTTTAGGTGATCGGCATCGGTTGGTATTTCGGCCACCACCTGATAGGCGGGCTTTTCAGGCACCACACAAAGTGCCGTTGCCCAAGCGTCCTGCAGGCGTGCTCCTGAAAGCTGTAATTGCCCATTTCCTACCTGCGCCACAGGATCATTGCTGGCCAGATCCCAGCGCCACCAACCTTTCAGCTGGTCCCCGTCAAACGCATCTTCAATGGAAATAGGATCCACTCCACCATCACTGTCTGCCATCAAATCCACGGTTTTAAAGTAAGGCCAACCAGTCTTCTCATCCCAATAAAAAGGACTGAGCAATGCCGATCTGCCCATATACGGAAATCCCTCCCTGGCATAGGCATGGTAAAGGTAATACCAGCTGTCATCACCTGTGGATACAGGCGTGCCATGCCCCGGACATTTCCAATTGCCAAAGTCCGTCAAAATGGGATTTCCCCCATACTTTTCCCAAGGGCCTTCCATCCGCTTTGCCCTGGCCACCCCGACCTTATAATCGCATCCCCCACCACAACAGGCGGCACCAGAATACAGCAGGTACAGGTACTCCCCTTGCTGCACAATGGACTGCCCTTCGATTCCCCCGCGTTCCCAGGTATTCGCTTCGGCGGTCACCACGGGAAAAGCTTCCCCTTCGAGTGCCAGGCCATCACTGGAAAGCTTGGATCCCAGCAGTTGGATAGGCTTGTCGGGATTGAGCCCGTAGGCCTTCCAGGTAATATAAAGCTGTCCTTTCTGATCAAAAACGTAAGCATCGATGCTTTCCGATCCCCATTCGATCAGCTCGCCATGGTCGGTAAAGCCCTTGCTGATATCAGCAGTACTGGCCACACCGATACAGGAGATACCGTCCTTTCGCCGGGCAGTATAGTAACAGAAAAATTTCCCGTCTCTATAAAAGAGCTCTGGTGCCCAAAAACTGCCCATCGTCCACTCCGGAGCTTCCATGAACACATAACTCTCAAAGGTCCAGTTGGTAAGGTCTGTAGAGGAATAAATGGGATATACCGGTGCCCAGTCATTGGAGGTGCCACAGGCATAGTAGGTGCCGTCCACTTCGATCACCGAAGGGTCCGGAAACTCTCCACGGATAACGGGATTTTGGATGGCAACAGGGGATTCGGAGGCTTGTTCAGTCTTCGTCCCCCCGCATCCCCACAGGAGGGAAAGGAATAAAAATAAAATAGGTTTTTGCATAGGTTTATCGATTTAGTAGGCCTAATATAGGTATATTTTTCGGTGAATGGTGAGGGATGGATACTGTATATGTACCCCTTAGCCCTCAATTTACTTCACTTCGGACAGTGGAAAAGTCCCCCTAGACCCCTAAACAATACTCTTAACCCTGATTATGCATTAGGAATCGTAGTGAGAGCTGAAATTGCAAGAAAATCAGTTAGTTTGGAGGCATTAGCGTAGCACCGCTACGGTTATGCCGAAAACTAAAGTGAAACGGCTGATTTTGAAGCAGTTTCAGGTCGCAACAGATAGGCTAATGCATATTCCGGGCTTAAGTTAATGGAATTAAGTGAGGTCAGGGTGACAAGCGTGTTGTACTTCCCCTAACTTAAGAGCGTTGGGCCCCTAAAAGGAGGGATTTACCCCGCACCTGACGACATTAGTGAAGCGACCGGGCAGTATTGAGCATCTTCCATTAATGATATACCGTCAAGTATGATCCAATCGCTAAACTTAAATTATATATGAAAAAAACAGTCCTATTGACCGAAAGGGTAAAAACACTATAAGCCTGAGCTCGACTTATTTTTAGTATAAAAAGCGTCATACGAACCCTTTTTAGGAGGATGTGGGTTGGAAAAGGGTATGGCAATCCCGAAATACTGAGTCTGCCACGGCTTCCACCCGCTCAGGCCTACCTCTAAGCCTCGCAGTGCATGTTCCGACCACTGTACGGAAACGGTTTTATAATCGAACTGAGGTTATAAGCCTGATATTCTTCTGCATATAATATGACGTGAATTACATTAAAAAAGAATAGTGTAGCTATGGCAAGAAGAGTAAAGCCTATAACTTTCATGATAGGGGTATTATTTAATGATAAATAGCTACACCTCCATAAACAAAACCTCCGGAATGATAACTACCGCATTAAACGCCCCGTGAAACAGGATACACCATTTTATCCCGTGATTTAGCCGGATATAGCTTAGGATAAGCCCTCCGATAAACTGGCTTCCCACCAGAAAAGGAATCAGGAAAAAGTGGTTTCCGAATTCAAAATTGGTGAAGTTGCTTAAATGAATTAACGCAAAGAAGGCTGAGGAGGAATAGACGACCATTTTCAGGTTGGGTGTAAATTTCTTACTGATCATAATCAGGAGGTATACCAAATAAATCATAAAGGCCAAACCAATAAACCAATCCGAGAAGGCGATTATCAGTGACAGTACCAGCCCCCACCAGATGGAGGATTTTTTTAGGTTAAGGTGTAGACGGAAAATAGGTTCTTCCATTAATGGGGCTAGGATGATTCCACCTACGGCAAAGAGCCATTTGTTTTTTTTTATTAAGCCTTCAAATATATGGCCCAAGTCCTCTACGTCCAGTAAGCTGAGCAAAAGGGTGAAGGGGAGCATACACAACACGGCAATGATCAGTAGGAGCATGAATTGCTTGAAACCTATATCCGTGTACTCTTTGGCTTTTCGTGGTTCGGTTAGGAATTGTTTGAATTTGGTAATGGTATCCATTCTGTGAGTAGTTTGCTTTTCATATTGTCACCACATTAGTTCGTCTAGCTAGATGGAGGATCTTTGGCGAGATAAAAACTCGAAATACTAAATTTGATTATCGGGTTTGTAGACGAGTAAGTAAATAGGATAGTTCTCAAAGAAACCGCTGAAATCTCAGAAAAGCCTTATTTCATTCTGGGTATTCTGTTCGTTCGGTGAGAAATACAATTCATTGGCAAGAAAGTGTATAATCAAAATACTAGGTTTTACACTTTAGCTTTGGTTACTAGCTGCGATCCATTGTAAGGTCTTCATAAACAAGTTATTCCATTTCCGACTTCAAGGCAAAAATACGACTACGCAGATGTACGCATGGTTAAAAAAATTCTAGGACGGATTAAACCAAACTAAAATAGTGGGGTCAAAGGAGTATAAAACAAAACATAAAAACCATGAAAAAGCTATTATTTGTAATTGCCCTAATGACATTTACGGTTTTTGCCGCCGATGCACAACAGCGAAAAGGAAGAAAAGAAATGTCTCCCGATAAAATGGCTGAGCGAATCACTGACAAAATGACCGAAGAACTCGACCTGGATGAAGCACAGCAAAAGGAGGTCTATGAACTTAACCTTAAAAGTAGCGAAGAGCGCATGGAAGCTAGGGAGAAAGCTAAAGAAGAGCAAGAAGCCAATCGCGAGCAAATGAAAGCAGATCAAGAAGCACAAGAAAAGGCGCTTCAAGAAATCCTTACTCCCGAGCAACTGGAGAAGTGGAAAGAATACCAAAAAGAGTCCATGGATAATAGACGGGGTAGGCGAGGAAGAGGTCCCGGTCGACCAGGAGGTGAGAAGTAAGTGACTATTGGTAACTGTTAAAATTCACTGTTTTTAGTTAATTAGTGCTAAGAAGACCAGATTTGGTCTTCTTTTTTTGGTTTTGGCAGTAGTTTTGATAACCTATTTGTCAAAAAATCTGTTTAATATTGATTACCCGAATATAACAGTTAGTACTATGAAAGAACATGCGATAATAATTTTTCAGGAAAATCCAGTGCCAGGAAAGGTAAAAGCCAGACTTGGCGAGGTCATTGGTAGTGAAAAAGCGGTGGAAGTTTATGAGTACCTACTCCAGCATACACATGATTTGGTACGGGATTACCCGGCAGATGTGTTTGTTTACTTCCTTGACAAAGTAGATGACGATTACCTCCTAAATGACCAATATCACCTTGGATTGCAGGGTGAAGGGCTCTTGGGGGAACGGATGCAAAGGGCATTTACCGATGTCCTGAGCAAAGGCTATGAGAAAGCCTTGTTTATCCGAGTAGCAGGGACAATGGAGCTTTCCATTGATATTTTGGACGAAGCTTTTGAATCCTTGAGTTACCAGGATTTGGTGGTGGGCCCTGCCCATGATGGCACCATTTACCTGTTGGGAATGAGCCAAGTTTATGATAAAGTGTTTGACCATAGCGATTGGAAGTCAGATAGCCTGATAAGTGAATTGAAACAAGAGGCGAAACAGATGGATCTGGAAATGCACAAACTTCCTGAACTCTATGAGGTAGAACAATACGAAGATCTCAAGAGCTTAAAGGGGCTTCTAAATATCCAGTAATAAATCGATGAAATAAGGTTCAAGGTGTGGTCTATGGCCGCACCTTTTTAGTTTAAACCCAGATTATGCATTAGGAATCGTAGTGAGAGCTGAAATTGCAAGAAAATCAGTTAGTTTGGAGGCATTAGCGTAGCACCGCTACGGTTATGCTGAAAACTAAAGTTAAACGGCTGATTTTGAAGCAGTTTCAGGTCGCAACAGATAGGCTAATGCATATTCCGGGTTTAAACCCAGATTTGCAGTTCCCTTGAGCCATGGAGCGGTTATGAACAGTGTGGCAACCTTTTAGGGTTGCTTTCACGTATTAATAACTAAAACCTTCTTACTTATGGCTTTTGAGATTGATCCGCAGACCATCAGAGATCTGGAACTTTTCAATGAAAAACCTGATGGCAAAAGCATCTTTTCCTTTTTTAACCGTACCCAGACTTTTGGCGGGAAACTCCAACTCAAAGGCCTGATGCAATCTCCTTTGGACAATATAGAGGAACTTCAGGCGCGTAAAAGCATCATTGGTTTTTTTATGGAAAAAGAATTTCCCCTTTCTATCAATTCCAGTCAAATGGACTTTATCGATCACTACTTCCGCGTCAACAAAACCGTCCTGAAACATAATGCACTTGATGGTTATTTCCAGAGGAAATTTATCAGACAAAACAACAAAAATGACCAATACCTGATCGAAACAGGCATAGAGAAAATGATCTTTTTATTGATTGCCTTGACTGATGCTTTAGGAAAAATCCCTAAGGTAAAAGTTCCTGTAAGCCTACGTCAGTACTTCTCCCTGATCCAAAGCTATCTGGACAAACCCGCCATCAAGACAATGCTGAAGGAGCTTGGACCAAAGCCCCGCAAAATCCAACATTACCGCTACGATTACCTTTTTAGGGACAAATACCAACTCGAAACACAAGACTTGGTCAAAACGGTATACCTCTTCGATGCGTTTAATGCCGTCGCCAAAACGGCAAAAAATCACCAGCTATGCTTAGCGGACTATTCGGAGTCTTCCGAGCCGCAGCTGACCATCACCCAACTATTTCACCCATTCTTAGAAAAACCAGTAAGGAATTCGATCAGTACGAAGTCGCATCAAAACATTTGTTTCCTAACCGGCCCCAATATGGCCGGAAAATCCACCTTTTTAAAATCCGTGGGCCTGGCTATTTACCTTGCGCACCTTGGCTTTCCGGTTCCGGCGACCAGCATGAAAACGCCTATTTACAAAGGGCTTACCACTACGATCAATTTACCGGACGATATGGGACTAGGCTACAGTCACTTTTATTCAGAAGTAAACCGGATCAAAGATGTCGCTCTTCATATTCAGCAAAAGAAGCAAGTTTTTGTGATTTTCGATGAGCTCTTCCGAGGTACCAACGTAAAAGATGCCTATGAAGCTTCTCTGGCAGTCCTGGAGGCATTTTCATGCATCAAGGGCAGTACATTTTTCATTTCGTCCCATATATTGGAAGTCGCCGAAAAGCTTCACACAAATCAAAATATCCTGTTCAGGTACTTTGACGCCGGCCTGAAGGATCAAAATCTCCATTATACCTATCGCCTATGCGAAGGAATCTCCCACGAGCGCCTAGGGATGTACATCTTACAGAGAGAAAATGTTATCGATATCCTTCAATCTTTGAAATAAGCGGCAGAAATGGCTGGACAGGTGACTTCTGCCATTCTTATTGGCCCCATTGACTTCATCAATTTAATTGGTTAAATTACGTATCACCTATAAGCAAAAGAATGGCTTTTAACACGCTTTTGGCAAATCGTATAGAAAATTTACTCTCCCGGACAGACCAGTCTTTCAAAACTAAAAAGATGATGGGAGGCATATGTTTTATGGTCAATGACAAAATGTGCATTGGTGTGCACGAAGACCGTATCATGGCCAGAGTAGGGCCAGACCATTATGAAGAGGCGCTCCAGCAAGCCGGATCCATGGAAATGAATTTTACGGGAAAGAGTATGAAGGGGTATGTTTTTGTAGATGGAAATGTTGTAGACACGGAACCGCAATTGGAATATTGGGTAGAGAAGTGCCTTCTATTTAATCCAATAGCTAAATCCAGCAAAAGAAAGAAAAAGTAAATTTTTTGGCTAGTTTTGGGCCATGACCAGACACCGCCCTATTCTACTGATCATCGTCATCGCCCAGTTTTGCTGTACTTCTCTTTGGTTTGCCAGTAATGCAGTGATGGAAGGCTTGTTGGCAGATTTTGGCTTGGAGCTAACTGCCTTGGGGCACCTCACTTCTGCCGTTCAGCTTGGGTTTATTGTTGGTACGCTGATATTTGCCCTGTTATCCGTAGCGGATAGATACGCTCCATCTACTGTGTTTTTTATTTGTGCCTTGGCTGGAAGTATTTTTAATCTCGGAGTATTATGGAACGGCAACACTCTGGCCACGCTCATTGCGTTCAGAAGCCTGACCGGTTTCTGCTTAGCGGGCATATACCCAGTGGGCATGAAAATAGCAGCAGACCACTTCGAAAAAGGACTAGGGAAGTCCCTAGGATATTTGGTTGGAGCGCTGGTTCTTGGCACAGCTTTTCCTCATTTTCTGAAGGCATTTACTGGTGCCCTACCTTGGAAAATGATCATCATCTTTACTTCCATCCTAGCTACACTGGGAGGTTTTGCCTTGTTCCTTTTGGTGCCCAATGGCCCATACAGAAAGGCGGCGGCCAAACTCGATTTATCCGCTAGTTTACATATTTTTCGAAAAACGGGGTTCCGGGCAGCTGCTTACGGTTACTTTGGGCACATGTGGGAGTTATATACCTTTTGGGCTTTTGTTCCTGCTATGCTCAGCGCCTATTCTACCTTACATGGACTACCTTCATTTGACGTTGCATTATGGGCATTTCTGATCATTGGCGTTGGGGGTATTGGCTGTGTATTTAGCGGGCTGCTCTCCGTATCGTGGGGCAGCAAGCGCATCGCGTCCATGGCGCTTACCGCATCTGGTTGCTGCTGCTTGATCTCTCCATTGATGTTTATGTTGGATATTCCGGCGTTGTTTTTATCATTTTTGCTTTTTTGGGGCGTCGCCGTCATTGCCGATAGCCCTTTGTTCTCCACTTTGATAGCCCAGCATGCTCCTGCCCATATCAAAGGCACTGCCCTTACGCTGGTCAATTGTATAGGATATGCCATCACGATTTTTAGCATTCAGTTGATCAATGTATTGATGATAGATTTGGACATTCAATATGTATTCATTTTCCTGGCCATTGGGCCTGTTTTGGGGTTAATTGGATTGTCCCGAAATCAATACCGTTCAGTTAAGAAATAATTAAGAGAATATCACCTTGACATCAACAAATTTGCCCAATTCAACATTAACGAAAACTAGCGCCCCAACCAATAGTATTCGCTGGTCCTCCACTGTCCGTGAGACAAATCGTCTTCTATCTCAACAGGTAAATAGTGAGCATTAATAGCAAAAAAATGCTTTCAAAAATCACATCCTGCACTATTTTTTACTAAACAATAATAATCCATTTCCATTTAAGAAAAATCTTTCCCTTTATTAAGTGTTTTATAATTTATCAATGAACAATTGATTTTTTAACAAGTTGGAAATTAACATTAGCGTAATGCATTAATAAATTTTATATAAAATGTATTTCTATTTAATTTAAAAAATATATACATTGGTATCAGTTCATTGAAAACTTATGCTAATTTTTTCCAAATCGAGCATTCTGTACTCATTAATTTGGGGAAAATCACCAGCTATAATAGTAATCACCAATTATAATCTTTATCGCAAAACGGTTCATCAATTTCTTGATGATTTCAACACTCATTAAATACTATTTTACCCTTAACAAAACTTTATGAACGCTAAAACTTTACCATTACTCAAACCAGTAGCGGCTTTAGCTTTGGTCGGTTGTTTCCTACAACCGATTGCAACTAAAGGTGCCCTTGCTGGAGAGATGACAGGGGAATCTCCCCTAAGCGCAATTAGCATGGCAGAAGGGACAGTCACTGGTACTGTCACCAGTAGTGAAGACGGAAACCCAATCCCAGGAGTAAGCATTACTATCGTGGGGACCTCCAAAGGAACCATTACGGACCTTGACGGAAACTACAGCATTGTGGCGCAAGAGGGACAGACACTGAAGTATTCCTATTTAGGATATACCGTTCAGACCATTACTGTGGGAAGCCAGACCTCTATCGATGTGGTGCTGGAGCAAGACACAGAGGAGCTTAATGAAGTGGTCGTAACAGCCTTCGGTATTGAAAAGGACAAAAAATCCCTCGGATACGCCGTCCAAAAAGTAGACGGAGAGGACATTACTACCGTAAAAGCTTCTCCCAGTGCAATATCCAATCTGAAAGGACGTGTGGCTGGGGTCAATATCACCGAGTCCGGATCAGGACCTGGAGCAGGTGTTCGTGTGATTATTCGGGGTAACAATTCCCTTACCCAAAGCAATCAGCCTCTCTATGTAGTGGACGGTATCCCCATGGATAACTCCAGTACTAACCAAGGTGGAGACATGTACTCCAGTGTCAATACCGGCTCGGGTATTTCTGACCTCAACCCAGATGATATCGAATCCATGACCGTGTTAAAAGGCCCTAATGCGGCTGCATTGTACGGTTCCAGAGCTGCCAATGGTGTGATCATGATCACTACCAAAAAGGGTAAGGCCAGAAAAGGAATAGGTGTGGACTTCTCCAGTAGTGCTGTTTTCTCCAATCCTATGCTCTTACCGGAATTTCAAAACGAATATGGACAGGGAACACAAGGTCGGACACCAACCGATTATGCAGAACTGCGTACCACTGGAGGTTCTTGGGGTGGCAAGCTTGATGGAAGCGACCAGCTCTACTGGGATGGCACCACCAAACCTTACTCCGCACAGCCGGACAACGTGGAGAACTTCTTTAACACTGGCGGTAACTTCGTCAATACTATTGCCCTGACAGGGGGAACGGAGAAGGTAACAGCTAGATTCTCCTATACCAATACCTATAACGAGGCAATGGTGGAAAATTCTTTTCTGAAAAGGGATAACTTTAACCTAAGAGCAACTGCCAAACTTTCTAGTAAATTATCTCTGGATGCCAAAGCCACCTACACTAGTCAATTTACCAGAAACAGAATACAACAAGGATCCCAGGGTCTTTTAGGCGGTGTGTTCAGTATGCCTAGGAATGCCATTATGGACGACTTCCGTGATTACCGCGACGAAGAAACTGGATTGGTACGTAACTATGGAGAAAATGCCAGCAATCCTTACTGGACACTTAACTATGACAAAGCAGAGGACACTCGAAACAGGTTTATTGGATTTGCCAAAGTACAATACCAGTTTACCGATTGGCTCTCTGCCCACGCTAGGGTAGGTACTGACTGGACGGACATTCGCTTTGAAAGTGCCACGCAGCCTGGGCATTGGTTTTATCCTGACGGACGTGTCGGCTTCTCCAATAACCGCTACCAAGAAACCAACGCTGATTTCTTGTTCATGATCGATAAAAACATCACCGAAAAACTAAGAGTGACAGCCAATATAGGTGGTAACCACTTGAAACAGCTTTCACAAGGAATGAGCCTCAATGGCCAGAACCTCAGAATCCCTACCAAAACAACCATAGGTAGTGCTGATCAAGTGAACTACAGTGCCAGCGTACCCACGGAGCGCGTGACCAATTCGCTCTATGCTTCTGCATCTTTTGATTATGCTGGATTGGTTTTTCTGGATATTACAGGAAGAAATGACTGGACATCTACTTTGCCATCTGACAACTGGTCTTATTTCTATCCATCTGTAAACTTGGCAGTAATGGTCAGCGAATTTATCGACCCAGACCAGACACTGATGGATTACTTAAAGATTAGGGGTAGCTGGGCAAGTGTTGGTAAAGATGCCTCAGCATGGAGCCTACAAAACAGCTACAACTTGAAAAACAAAAACAACAGCTACTTGGGCATTACCACCCTGACCGTTCCTTCCGTATGGTATGACCAGAATCTTAGCCCAGAATTCACCAAGACCTATGAGGTGGGATTGGACGGTAGCTTTTTCAAAAACCGACTGTACTTTGATTTTGCCTACTATGACATCAGCTCAACGGACCTGATCGATATTGTGGAAACTGATAACCTTGCTGTCAATCCTCTTGGCCGGGCAGAAGTACATACCAATGTGGGTGAAATCACCAATAAAGGCGTTGAAGTAATGCTTGGAGGTACCCCCGTTGAGAATGAACGCTTTACTTGGAATACCAACATCAATTTCTCACATAATAGAAACGAATTAAAGGAGTTTTTGCCAGATGCCATTAACCGTCAATGGAACGTGAATAATTCCGGCTCCGCCGAAACACGTGCTACCGTAGGGGCAGGGTATGGAGAGATCTGGGCCACGGACATCATGACAGATCCAGAAACCGGTGATTGGATCCTCACTGCGAGCGGCATGCCACAAGCTACAGCCCAACGTGTAAAGGTTGGAGACTTCCAACCGGACTATATCCTAGGGTTCAACAACTCATTTAGCTACAAGGATTTTACCTTGAAATTCCTTATTGACGGGCGTTTTGGTGGTGAAATGTATGCCGCCACGCAGTCGGCCATGGACGGTGCGGGCATTTCCACAAAGACCCTTCAATACAGGGAAGAAGGCATCATCGTAGATGGAAAGATCGAGAATGAAGATGGCACCTTCACCGATAATACCCAGTCCATTACTGCCCAGCAGTATTGGGGAGCGATGAGCGGCATCGGGTCTAACTACATCATGGACCAGACCAATGTACGGCTACGAGAACTGTCACTTACCTACCGTCTGCCTACTGCCTTCTTGGGCAATAGTGTGGTGAGGTCAGCTTCTATCAGCTTTATCGGGAGGAACCTGTTTTTCTTATACAAAGGATTTGACGGAGGCTTTGATCCTGAAGCTACACTGGGCACGAGCAATGCGGGCCAAGGCTACCTTTATTACGCCATGCCTACAGCAAGATCCCTTGGATTTAACCTGAACGTGAAATTTTAATTTCCCTTAACGAGCCAATTATGAATATTTTACATAAAACAACATTAGTGGGACTGATGACATTGACCCTCGGAGCTTGTACATCCGACTTCGAGGAAATGAACACCAACCCCAACCTGATCGGCGAGGATGATGCCAGCGCAAAATACTTCCTTACCGAATTGATGATAAGGCCATACATCCCGGCCAGATACAATTACTGGAGAGCAAATCTGCTCCATACCGACCGGTATGCCGGCCACTTTACCTTAGGCCAAAATGGCAACTGGTGGAGTGATGAGCTGGGCTATTCTTATAACGTGGCCTATACCGACGCTGCTTGGGACCATTACAATGGCCTGTTAGGGACAGTGAAACAGTTACTGGAATTTACAAAACCTGGCGGAGCCTTCGAAAATGAGCTTACCCATTCGGTGGTGCTCATCTTGAAGAGTCACTTCTTCCAACTCTATACCGACACATTTGGGATGATTCCTTATAGTGACGTCTTTTCTGAGGAAAATGTGTCCTTACCGAAATTTGATTCCCAAAAGGACATCTACAAAGGCATCATTGCTGATTTGGATGCGGCCATGGCAGTCATCGGTGACAATACCAGTACCGGAGATGCCTTGGAAGACCTTGGTGACAATGATGTCATCTATGGTGGCGACCTACAGAAATGGAAGCGCTTTGCCAATACCCTGAAGCTTAAAATGGCCATGAGAGCACAAGGAGCTGAGGGTGACGACTTCAGTCAAGCGGCTATCAATGAAGCACTGGCTGCACCACTGCTGGCCGAAGGTGAGAGTGCCCTGATCGAGAAAGACCTGGAAATCTCCCAGTGGGACTACTCTGCCTATTCGGATGTATGGCACAATTTCGGAGCGGGGTCAGATTGGGTATTAGGACAAGAACTGATTGATTATCTAAGAGACAATAATGACCCGCGCTTGGAGCAGTATGCCAAGCCAGCAGAAGGTGGCGAGTTCACCCTTACCCGTCCTGACCAAGCTGAAGACGAGGAAGGCTATACCTTGTTTCCCAAAAGGACCAACTTCCTTAGAGAAGTCTTCGACAAATCCGACGCGGAATATACTTGGGATGATCAGGGCGACGCGATCGTGGTCACCATGCCCGAAAACACCAATTTTATCGGCCAGCCAGTAAGGCTCAGTGGAGAAATATCACCTATACTTGAGTTTGGCTTTTTTAGCAAACCAAGTGACCTGGTGATCCAGCAGAAAAACCAAGGTGGCTCTGCTACACCAGAAACAGTGTTGCTTTCGGCAGAATCCTACTTCCTTCAGGCTGAGGCTGCTCTTACAGGAATAGGTGCTGGCAATGCGCAGGACCTTTACCAACTGGGTATCAAAGAAGCCATGCGGGTATGGGCAGTTGATGATGCGGCCATTGATGCGTTCTTGGCTGCTGAACCTATCGCTCAGCTGGACGGTACTGTGGATGAAAACCTGGAAAAAATAGCCATTCAGCGATGGATCGCCCATTATACAGATGGTTATGAAGCTTGGGCGATTGTAAGGGATACGGGATATCCTGCTTCTCTAGCTGCCGGAGTGAGTGATTATGAGCTATATGGCCCCGGTACCATCACCGCAGGTGCTTATCCTCAACGGTTAAGATATGGCAGTAGTCTTCAGGCTACCAATCCAGATAATTATGGAACAGCGATAGACTTGCAAGGGCCTGATATGCAAGGAACTAAGCTATGGTGGGCTAAATAAAGTCGTAAAAACAACTTAATATCAAAAAAAGGCTACTTCGTATACGGAGTAGCCTTTTTTGATTTAACCCGGAAAATGCATTAGCCTATCTATTGAGGGCTGAAACTACTCCAAGATCAGTTGTTTTGCTTTAGTTTTTGGTCCATTCTGGCAGCTAGACAGATTTACCGGGCGCTCAGACCATAGCCGTCAGGATAATGTATGCAAGTTGTTGAAAACCTATATTCTTATTGATATCTGCGTTATTCACAAATGGCCTAGGGGGATTTTAAATCCCCATTATCTCGGTTCGAGATGACAAATCTCGAACAGCTAAGTTTATGTATTTGTGGTAGTTGGTGTGCTGATATCAGCTTAAACTGATAGCTATTGGCGCTCAGACTGGGTGCTTTATAGCGGTACAATGATCGCTTCATAAGCCAACTCATTTTCAGGAGGAGGCATATTGAAAAGGGAACACTGATCACTTATATCAGCCCAACTCCTTCTCTGCCAATGCTGTTATCTCCTCCCGCTTACTTTGCAAAGCCCGTAGCAAGAGGCCTTGGTTTTTGGCACGGTGGAGGTTTTGTTCGGGATAGCTGATGGGATAGTAGATATTGCCATTGAGGTAATCCGTCAAGAACCGAAGCCCCATGATACAGGCCATCATTTCCCCGCCAAAAGGGAGGGATGCCTTTTCTTCGGTGGTCAGTTCTCCACTTAATGCTTCTCCAAAACCTTTCAGCAAGGCGGCATATTTATCCAAGTCCACATCTATATTTTCCCAATCCGTGGACGCTTCTTCTTCAGTACAGGCCACCGTACGCACCAAATCCCCAAAATCATAGAAAACATACCCCGCCATCACCGTATCCAAGTCAATCACCGCATTGATTTTACTGAAGTCTTGTGCATAGATGACATTGTTGATCTTGGTGTCGTTATGGGTTACGCGAAGCGGGAGGATATCTGTGTATTTTCGGTATTTTCGCACCAACAAAACCTGTTTTTTGTAAAAATCAACCCACTCACTTACTTCTCCTTCCATAGCCACCTGAGTGTCCTTGAGGGCATTTTCGAACTGGCGGTACCTTAAAGAAAGATCGTGAAAGCCCTCTATCACTTCCATTAGTCCACCTGCTTCAATAACAGAGCAGGCCTTTATAAAACCTCCAAAAGCCTTGGCTGCCAGGTACGCTTGCCGGGAATTTTCTGCCTTGTCGATGCACGCCCCATCGATGAAGGGAAACAACCGGTAGAAGCTCTCACCATGATCAGAAAAAAGCGTTCCAGCAGACGTCTTCATCGGTAAAGGAAGCTTGAAATCCAGCTCCGCTTCATTCAAATGATCTTTTACCTGCTGAAGGTTTCCTGCTATCCTATCAGGAAAGGGGAATACCGACTGATTGAAACTTTGAAGAATGAATCGCTGCTTAGGCCCATCCACCAAATACGTCTTATGAATATGGCCTGATCCGTAGGGACGTATTGTGGTGTCAGTTGCATCATGTCCAAAATTCCCCAACAGCTGACCAATTATCAATTGTATGCTTTTACTCGTTATACGGTCTGTAATCATGCTTATCTACTCGAATGCTGGTCAGCTATGCTTAACCATTTTAATTTAAAATAGTTCACCAATCTTAAATTCAAAAGATTTTGAAACTTTTATGTATTAAAAACGAACGTAAAAATAAAAAATTAATATTGTAATATATCTTTTCACTAATATTTCTTTTATTTGGGTAAATAAAATTTCAAGCCATGTAAATACTTTTTTTGTATTTCATGAATAATTGAATACATTAGTAAAATTTCTTTGTTAAGTGGGTTTAATTAAATATAAAATTTTATAAAACTAGTTTTGACAAAGAAATTAGTCATCAAAAACTGATTAGCGATTACAGTCAACATCATCAAAAGACATTACTAGATTATGAACATTTCTCCTATCGACTGGGGCATAATAGCTGCCTTTTTCATCATTTCGTTGCTGATAGGCATATTTACCTCCAAAACCGCCGGTAAAAGTTCTAAAGACTTCTTCTTATCAGGAAGAAACATGCCTTGGTGGCTCCTTGGTGTGTCCATGGTGGCCACTACCTTCTCTGCTGATACGCCAAACTTGGTTACGGACATTGTCCGGGTAAACGGTGTGTCCGGCAATTGGGGATGGTGGTGTTTCCTTCTTACGGGTATGCTCACCGTTTTCGTTTATGCCAAGCTATGGAGAAGATCTGAAATCACCACGGACTTAGAGTTTTATGAGCTTCGGTATGGCGGCAAGCCAGCAGCCTTCCTAAGAGGCTTTAGGGCCATCTATCTTGGTGTCTTTTTTAACATCGTGATCATGGCCACCGTTTCACTTGCTGCTATTAAGATCGGCGGTGTGATGCTTGGTTTGACACCCGTGCAGACCTTGCTGATCGCTTCCATCGTAACGGTAATTTACAGCTCCCTTGGAGGCTTGAAAGGTGTTTTGCTGACGGATTTCTTCCAGTTCTTTATCGCCATGGCCGGTGCTATTGGTGCGGCAATTTACATCCTTGATTTACCGCAAATTGGTTCTCTCGAAAACCTACTGACCCATCCCAACGTTTCCGATAAGCTTTCATTCTTTCCTGATTTCAGCAATATGAATGAAGTAATTCCGATGCTTTTGGTGCCTATTGCCATCCAGTGGTGGGCCACTTGGTACCCCGGCGCAGAGCCAGGAGGAGGGGGATACATCGCCCAAAGGATGCTTTCTGCTAAAAATGAGAAAAATGCCATTGGCGCCACCCTTTTCTTTAATGTGGCCCATTACGCACTCCGACCTTGGCCATGGATCATCATTGCACTTTCCTCATTGATCATCTTCCCAGAAATCAGTGATTTGCAAAAAGCTTTTCCACATATGCCTGCAGATAAGTTGGGGAATGACTTGGCTTATTCCGCCATGCTGACTTACCTCCCTACTGGACTGATCGGAATCGTCTTGGCCTCTTTGATCGCTGCGGTGATGTCCACGCTTTCGACCCACCTGAACTGGGGATCGTCCTATGTGGTTAATGACTTCTATCTGCGATTTGTGAAGCCTGAAGCTTCCGACAAGGAACTCGTAAATGTAGGAAGGATTTCCACTGTGGTACTTATGGGCCTTGCCGCTTTATTGGCATTGTCGCTTTCCAATGCCCTGGAAGCCTTCAATATCCTCCTGCAAATTGGCGCAGGAACAGGCTTGATCTTTATCTTGAGATGGTTCTGGTGGAGAATCAATTCCTATACAGAAATCTCTGCGATGATCATTTCATTTATCGTAGCTCTTTTCTTTGAGACTATTAATCCTAAATTCAACATAATCAGTATCCCGGAAGGAATGGAATACCTGAAGTTGCTTTACGGCGTCAGTATTACCACTGCCACTTGGGTGACGGTAACGTTGGTCACCAGACCAGAAAAGGAAGAAGTACTACTTTCTTTCTACAAAAAAGTCAAACCTGCGGCTTACGGATGGAGAAAAGTCCTGGACAAGCACCCAGAAGTAGAAGCGGAACAAGGCCAGCTACCATTTGAGATCGGCCTTATGGTAACAGGTTCTGTGGCCATTTATGCTGCACTATTTGCCATTGGCTTCTGGCTGTATGATAATGTCCTATCAGCTAGCATCGCCACGGTCATCAGTGCCGTTGGCTTTTACATCCTGTTTAGAGGCTGGAATAAAATCAAGCTGTTTTAGCGTTTGTAAAATTATAAGTAAATGAAAAAAAGCTGCCTATTTCGATAGGCAGCTTTTTTTGAGAACTACTTACGGCTTCCATACTTTCATCTGGGACAGCTCACCATAATTTCCCCTAAAGCCCACTGCGAGGTATTGGTAATTTTGGATCATAAAGCTATCGAAGGCAAAGGTCTTGTTATCAAATGAAGTGCTCGTACGCTGACTTTCTATAAGCTCCCATTTGCCATTGGGCGACAGACCAAAGAGCACAACAGCTTCGGATAGGTAGGCATTGGTAATTTTTAATTGCAGTCCTCTGTCCGCCAGATGGGAACTCTCCACTTCTGGCAACAGGTTTTGCATTACACCATAACTGACTTGCAGGGCTGGGGTTAACACCGGATTGGTATAATTATTTTGGAGTAGGAGGTTAGCCACATCCCGGTTATTGCCCATCATGGACTTGGCCCTGAAAAATACATTTCCTTCTATACCAGGCGTACTCCTCCCTAAGGCTACTTGATTGGGGATTTCGAAACTGCTGTCCCAGCTGTCATCACCATCGCTTCGGATTTTATAAGAGGCATTGCCCACATAAATTTTCGTCCCGTTAGCATTTTCAGACCACCATTTGATAAGGGTTTTATAAGAAGCCGCAGGAAAATCCATGCTCCAATAGATCTGTGGAGCGATATAATCGACCCAGCCATTTTTCATCCATATCAATGGATCTGCATATAAATCATCAAAGTTGGTATGGCCGGCCCTGGTCTCCGAACCACGAGGGTCTACCGAGGCATTGCGCCACACACCAAAAGGACTTACCCCAAACTGCACCCATGGTTTTTCATTCTTTATTTCCTGATGGACAGCTTTTATCAACTTATCCACATTGGCGCGTCGCCAATCGGCCAAGGGTAGGCCATTGCCGTATTGGCGATAGGCTTGTTTATCATCAAATTCTACCCCACTGATTTTATAAGGATAAAAATAATCGTCAAAGTGAATACCGTCCACATCATAATTTTCGGTTACTTCTCCTACTACTCCCACTAAGTGCTCTCTAACTGCTGGTAGACCGGGGTTGTAATAAAGTTTGGTGCCATATTTTACCATCCAGTCAGGATGTCGGTAGTAATCGTGTGAGGGACTAAGTTCGTCCACATTAAGGTTAAATGATGCCCTGTAGGGATTTAACCAGGCGTGAAATTCCATGCCTCTTTCGTGTGCTACCTGGATCATCCATTTCAGGGGATCCATCACGGTGGCAGGGGCTTTTCCTTCCTTTCCGGTCAGGTACCGCGACCAAGGAGCCAGCTTACTGGGATAAAAAGCATCTCCCGCCGCCCTAACCTGGACAAAAACCGCATTGAAATTTCGCTGCTTATAGAAGTCCAATATCTGGATAAAATCACGCTGCTGCTGTTCAAAGCTGTCCGTACTGGAAGATGGCCAGTCGATATTGGCCACCGTAGCAATCCACACGCCCCTCATTTCACGCTCAGGAGGAGTAAACATCGGCATTGTCTCTGGTGCTGGCGCATCGTTAGGTTGCTCCACAGGGACAGGAGACTCTTCAGGAGTGGTTTCGGCTGGCGCAGATGGCACAGGAGACGGTGCTTGGCTGACCTTCTTGGAGCCCGCACAGGAAGCCATCATCAGCACCAAGGCGATGATACCGTAAAACCGCATCGTAATTTTCATGAATTAAATCGTCAAACTTTAGTGATATAGGCCATCAAGTCTCAAAAACCAGACCTTAATTTTTAAACTCCAAGGTATTTATCAGGTGGGTCATGTCTTCTTTGATGTATTCGATTACAGGAGCCAAACTGTCGTTTTTGACCGCAGTGTTAAAATACAATGCCCCTCGTAGAAAATTATCGGTAGAATCAGTCACAAAAAACTGAAACTGGGTAGGTACTTCACCGCTGAGTTCGGCCACTACGCCGACATAGCCTTTCGGCGTCCGGGTTACAGCCTCGTCGATGCTATAGGCTTTGATTTGGTGTTTTGCGGTCAGCCTAAATGCATCATCCAGAATGTCCCTGAGCCTGGCCTCATTTCCATTGATTGCTTTGTATGTCAGGTGGACTTTTGCCCCTAAGGAATGATAGGCCAAATTGATCCAATATTTTTTATCCAAATTAAAAGTATCTGCTTCTACCTCAGTGTGAACAGAACGGTCAAACTGGTAAGGATAATTGTCCGGTAGCTTTACAAATCCCTTTTCGGGAAGGTCAATCCGGTTATACCCCTTGGGCTTTGGCAAGTAGTCACCGTCTCCACAGGCTACCAATGCCAATAACACCATGCCGAAAATCACGCTGTTTCTCATGCTGTCAAAGTTAGGAAAATGATCTCAATCTCTCATTTTACGTGGGAGATATTGTCTATTCTCTTTATTTATTGATTAAATTAGGTGAATAAAACCCCATAATTGGCAGCATTGTAAGGTCACTCTTACTCATGGAAGATGATCTAGGAGAGGTGACTGTTGCCTACTGGCTATTGAGTACTAACCAAAACCCACATATTATGATCAAAATTTTCAAACCCATCGTTTTATCACTTTGCTTGATGCTGAGCGCTTTTTATTCCAATGCCCAAACCAATCAAGAAGAGTTTTCCTCAAAGTGGAATACCATGAAAGGATATACGGTAGAGATTCTGGAAGCCATGCCCGATGACAAACTTGACTTCAAGCCTGTGGATGATGTCATGAGCTTTCGTGAAATGGTCATGCACATCGCCGGCGCCAATATCATGATGGCCAATAACTTTCTCAAAAAAGGTGATGCAGGCGTGGACATGGAGAAAAAAGACATGAGCAAAGCGGAGCTTAAAGAAGCCGTGGAAAAGTCTTTTGACTTTGTCGCTGAGACGGTGGCATCCCTGACTGATGATGAGCTTGCCGAAGAAGTGGAGGTTTTTGGCGGAAATAAAATCACCCGCAGACAAGTAGAAAATCTTATTGACACCCATGGCATCCACCATAGAGGAAATTTGATCGTTTACCTTAGATTAAATGGCGTTGAGCCACCTGCTTTCCGGGCTTGGTAATTGAGATTGTTTCTCAGGGATTGCCTAGTATTACTCGGATAGTTGAGGTGAACGATGCCTAATGCATAGACCGGCCAAAACAATCCATAAAGTGATTTTCTAAGTAATTCCTGAGAAACCTTTCCTTTGCCTCCAGTAGGCCACGTAGGTTATTGGACAAAGGCCACTGTTCTTCCGGCAGCTCTGTAGTGAAGACAAGGGCATTGAGCTATTGGCTCAATATAACCACCAACCGAAGTTTTTTTGTGCACGGTTTACGTTAACCCGATAAGGGGGACACAGGGCATATTAGGCTTATACTCCACTATGCTCTATCCCTCCACCTTAGTGGCCCGGCAATTAACTGGTAGTCGTACAGAAACAAGTGTTATTTTTCGTGTATTTATTACACTTTATATTTTTGTAATGGATCAATATTGATATCTTTACCCAAATTGATCAACCAAATACATCAAAATGAACCTCATTAAAATAGCCTTAGCAGTGGTTTTGGCCATTTCCTCCACTGAAAACATCATCGGACAAGAACTGCAATTTGATAACCCCATTGCTGAGCAACGAGCTGATCCATGGATATACAGAACAGATGATGGTACCTATTACCTTATCGCCACAGTTCCTGATTACGACCGCATCGTCCTTAGGAAGGCCAGCACCATCAACGGTCTAAAAACTGCCGAAGAAAAAACGCTATGGACCAAACACGATAAAGGTGTGATGGGGCACCATATCTGGGCTCCTGAGCTGCATAAAATAGATGGCAGGTGGTACATTTACTTTGCTGCCGGAGAAGCAGAGAACATCTGGAACATCCGTATGTGGGCGCTGTCCACTGACGAAGAAGACCCTATGGAAGGAGACTGGAAAGAAGAAGGCCAGGTCAAAACAGCTATTGAATCCTTCTCATTGGATGCCACCACTTTTGAGCACCAAGGCAAGAGGTACATGATCTGGGCACAGAATGTCCGCGGTGGGGAGCATGGCACGGCCTTGGTCATGTCCGAAATGAAAGATGCCACTACCCTTACTGGCCCAGAAGTGATCCTGACAGAGCCAGAGTTTAGCTGGGAAAGGGTAAAATACAACGTCAATGAGGGGCCTGCGGTGATCAAAAATGACGGGAAAATTTTCGTCACCTACTCGGCCAGTGCCACAAATGATAATTACTGCGTAGGGCTATTATGGATCGATGAAGACGCTGAGCTGCTGAACGAATCAAATTGGAACAAGTCACCGGGGCCGGTATTCTACACCAATGAGGACGTCAAAAGATACGGCCCTGGACATAATTCTTTCACCACTGCTGAAGACGGCGAGACACTGATAATGATTTACCACGCTCGTGATTACAGAGAAATCCAAGGCCATGAGCTGTCCGATCCAAACCGTGCCACCCGAGCAAGAGTCGTAAGGTGGACACCAAGTGGTTTCCCGGATTTCATGCAGAAGGTAGGGGATTAAACCCGGATTCTAAGAACTTGAGGAAGTAGCGTAGCTAGCTTATTTGCCAACCACATTAGGCACATTGGCCATGCATAAATCGGGTTAAATGAATGTGATCACTAAATTTAGTAGAGAGGTCTTTTGGATATTGGGCGATTGTTTTTGGTAAGCAGTTTTGGACACATTGAGCCAATATTTCCCCTTTCAATCATCCATATAAAAGCAGATATTTGAGGAATCGCTTTCCAGATTGGCAAAAGACTTTGCTAATCAGTGAATACTTATTTATATTTGAGCCCCGAAAAATGCGTATTTTATAACTATCGATATGGCGAAAAAAAGTTCGACAACCACTAAATCCAAAGTAAAATACTCCAAAGAGACCTATACCTTTTGGTATGAGAGCATGTTGCTCATGAGGAGGTTTGAAGAAAAAGCCGGCCAACTTTATGGTCAACAAAAAATCAGAGGTTTTTGTCACCTATACATAGGTCAGGAAGCTTGTGCTGCTGGAGCGATCACAGCGCTTGAAAAAGACGACAAGTGGATCACTGCTTACAGGGACCACGCCCATCCATTGGGACTGGGAACTGATCCAGGTGCCGTGATGGCCGAATTGTTCGGCAAAGCTACCGGAACCACCAAAGGTAAAGGCGGATCCATGCACATCTTTGACAAGGAGCGTAACTTCATGGGAGGTCATGGCATCGTAGGAGCACAAGTACCTATGGGACTTGGAATTGGTTTTGCCGAGAAGTACAAAGGCACCAAAAACCTTTGTATCTGCCATATGGGTGATGGTGCTGTGAGGCAGGGTGCCGTACATGAGTCCTTTAACCTGGCCATGCTCTACAAAGTGCCTGTCATCTTCGTTATCGAAAACAACGGCTATGCCATGGGTACATCGGTGAAGCGATCTTCCAATGTGGATGACCTTTCCACACTCGGAGAATCTTACGATATGCCTTCTTTTGCAGTGGACGGCATGAATGTAGAAGAAGTGCATGAGGCAGTAGCCGAAGCCGCTGAAAGAGCCAGAAAAGGCGATGGACCTACTTTATTGGAAGTAAGAACCTACCGCTACAAAGGCCACTCCATGTCTGATCCCCAGAAGTACAGAACCCGTGAGGAGGTCGAGGAGTATAAAGCAAAAGATCCTATCGAGCAGGTGAAGAAGACTATCATGGATAATAGCATCCTGAGCGAAGACGAAATAAAGGAGATCGATGACAAAGTGAAAAAGCAAGTAGCTGATGCGGTGAAGTTTGCGGAAGAATCTCCATGGCCTGACGGACAAAAAGCATTTGAAGATGTCTATATGCAAGAGGATTATCCTTTTGTCATGGAATAAGGTATTCTGAAAAACATATAATAAAAGCCAGCTGATCACGGTATCAACCATTAATCTGCTGGCTTTTTTTATGATTGCTTCCTTGGTCTTCCCAATAGACAAAAAAATTCCCGATTAAACAATCATCTGAGAATTTTAGAAGCTATGAAGAATCATTACACCCTATACAAAAAAGTAAAAAACTATGGCCATTTGAAAATGTGCCTCCATAAAAAACAGTAGGTTTTGGGATTATATGAAACATAATCTATATTTGCGACTGAAATTTTAAAAGAATGGCTAAGAAAGAAATAAAAAAAGGACAGCATAAGGAAGAGCATGATCACGATTTGCTCGAAAACCCAGAAGCTATTGCTGATTCGTTGGGGAAAGGTGAAGCTTTCTTGAAGAAAAACTCACGCATTGTGGGAGGAATCCTGATCGCAGGCATTCTGGTAATTGCAGGTATCCTTTACTTCCAGTTCAACACTGCCAATAAAGACAAGCAAGCTCAAGCTGATATGTTCCAAGCAGTATATTACTACGAGCAAGACAGTCTGGACTATGCCCTTAATGGCGATGGAGTCAATGATGGCTTCCTGCAAATTTTGGACGAATACAACGGCACCAACTCTGCCAATCTTGCCCATTTTTATACAGGTTCTATCTATCTCACACAAGGAGAATTCCAGAAAGCGGTAGACCACTTAGGGGACTTTTCTGCAGATGACTTCTTTGTACAGGCTAAGGCATACAGCCTTTTGGGGGATGCGCATATGGAGCTTGGCCAAACCAGCGAAGCCATCAGCGCTTATGAAAAAGCAGCCAATTATAAGGTGAATAAGTTCTTCACTCCGATGTACCTTAATAAACTAGCTGTGGCCTACGAATCCGCGGGACAGTTGGACAAGGCCATCAGTACATATGGCAAAATCGAAAAGAACTATCCAGAATCGTACGAGTTTACTTTAGCACGAAAGCACAAAGCATGCTTGGAGGGCCTTGCTTCTAAGTAATGCTTTAGTCATATAACAGCATTAAAAAGAGTAAGGCCAAGAGGTCTTACTCTTTTTGTATTTATACCCATTTAGAAAATACCATATAACAGATAAATCATGGCAACATCACTGAAAAATCTTAGCCAGCACTCTGACACCAATATCGCCGATATCAGCAATAGAAAGTTTGGGATTGTGGTTTCCGAGTGGAACGAAGAGATCACCGAATCCCTCTATGAAGGAGCCGTGGAAACCTTGCTGATCCACGGAGCAAAAAAAGAAAATATCTTCCGCAAAAATGTTCCCGGATCGTTTGAACTTACCCTTGGTGCCCAGTGGGTGGCAGAGGTGAAGGAAATCGACGCGGTCATTTGTCTCGGATGTGTCATCCAAGGCGAAACCAAGCACTTTGACTTTATCTGTGATGCCGTGGCGCATGGTATCACCAATGTGGGCCTTAGGTACAATAAGCCTGTTATCTTCGGAGTACTCACCCCAAATAACCAACAGCAGGCGCTGGATCGTGCTGGAGGCAAGCATGGCAACAAAGGTGATGAAGCGGCCATCACGGCCATCAAAATGCTGGGATTCTAATCCGTAACAAAACAAACCATTAACATACATTCCACTTATCCCATGAAAATCATGAAATTTGGGGGCACCTCTGTGGGCAAACCCGAAAGAATGCACCAGGTAAAAGACCTGATCACACGAGATAGCGAAAGAAAAATCATTGTACTTTCTGCGCTTTCTGGAACGACCAATGCCCTTGTAGGTATCGGCGATGCTCTTGCTGAGGGCAAAAAAGACTTGGCAAAGGAGCGCATCGATACATTGCATGCCCATTATCAGGAATTTTACAAAGAGCTGCTCGAATCAGAAGCAGGTCGCAAAAAGGCAGAAAAAATCATCAAAGAGCACTTTGAGTTTTTAAATATCATCCTCAAAATCTCTTTTAATGAAGCCATAAACAGAGACATCCTTGCGCAAGGGGAATTGCTGTCCACCAAGCTTTTCTACACGTTGCTAGAGGAAAAGGACATTCCAGCCATCTTCCTTCCTGCCTTGGAATACATGAGCATTGATGAAAATTCCGAGCCGGAAGTCGCCAAAATCAGCGATCGCCTTAAATCGATCCTCAAAAACTACGATAAGGACACACTCTTTGTCACCCAAGGATATATCTGCAAAAATCACCGCAACGAAGTGGATAACCTGAAGCGTGGCGGAAGTGATTATACTGCATCACTCATCGGTGCTGCGATCAAGGCCAGCGTGGTGGAAATCTGGACAGACATCGATGGCATGCACAATAACGACCCAAGAGTGGTGGACAAAACCCGTCCTATTGCCGAGATGTCATTTGATGAAGCCGCTGAGCTTGCCTATTTCGGAGCAAAAATCCTCCACCCTGCTTCTATCTGGCCTGCACAAACGTACAATATCCCTGTAAAACTCCTAAATACCATGCAGCCAGAAGCTCCCGGTACCACTATTACCGCTGAGGAAACAGGCAAAGGGGTAAAGGCCATCGCCGCCAAAGACGGTATCATCGCCATAAAAATAAAATCCAGCAGGATGTTATTGGCCTATGGGTTCTTAAGAAACATATTTGAGATTTTCGAAAAGTACAAAACGCCGATCGATATGATCACTACCTCTGAGGTGGCAGTATCGGTAACCATCGATGATGAAACTCACCTTAAGGAAATCATCATGGAGCTGGAAAAATTTGGCAGTACGGAAATCGACTATAACCAGACCATTGTCTGTGTAGCCGGTAATATGATCGCCGAAAACATTGGTATGATCAACGAAGTAGTTGCAGCATTACAGGACTTTCCTGTGAGGATGGTTTCCTATGGTGGTAGTCGAAACAACGTCTCTATTCTTGTAGGTTCCAAATTCAAAAATGAAGCCCTCCAACGACTCAATGACGAGTTGTTTCAGTGGTAAAATATTGATTTAGCTTATATATTCTGAACTCGATTATCAAAGTGATATCAAGCCGTCCTTGTGAGTTTGTCTAAAGCCAAGCAGGCCTGTCTGCCGCTAGGTAGGGAAGCATGACGGAGCTATCTTCGTTTACAAAGGAAAGATGGCTTCATTCCGCCTTCGCAACGACGGTGTTGATATTAATTATAAATCGGGCTAAGATTGCTAGTTTGTATCCTCATGGATTTCGCAGATGATCACTGGTACAGGACCTAAAATCAGTGAATACCTGTGCTATCCGTGAGGTTTTTACGTTGATTCTAATTTCCTTTCAGCTTAAAAAGGTCCTCCTGCTCTTGGGGGATCACCTGCAGTACATTCGCAAGCACCAATCTCACGAGGGTCTTAGAAGCGATAAAACGTGGTAACCGCGCCACTTTTGAGTATTCCTTTAGAGTGATCGCTTCTCGCTCTCCAAGGGCTTGCATCAATTTGGTTTCCTTTTCACCATAATTGAAGATAATGTCCTTCTCTTTTTTGCCCCTCCTTAGTATTTCCCACACTTCCTTGCTCGCTTGGACTGTCCTGTCCTCCACTCTTACAAATGATCTTTTACGACCTTCTTCGTACAGGTAGTGAGGTCTTTTGGGACTTCTATAAAAATGGTAAACCGCCACGCCTTTTTTTTCTGTTATGGGAAGGACCACATGCTCAAAATCCACCAGTGGGCGGATCATTTCCTTTATGGCTTTGTTTAGCACATAGACATCTTCTTCCACATAGCGCTGGCCACTCACTGTCCCGTCGTCATCCACCCCCACAAGCAGATGGCCGCCTTCGGTATTGGCAAGGGCGATCACTTCACGAACGATCTTTTCAGGGTGAGCAACCTTCTTCTTGAACTCGATGTGTAGGCCTTCACCTTGGCGGGCCAGCCTAGTGACCTCCTGAAGTGTCATGTCTAGCTTGTTTTAGTTGATCAATATTCCAATGGCGGCCCTCAAACCTGCCACATTGGTCACGGCATAATAATCCACCATTCCCTCTAGCCGCACACGGTAAGAGAGGTTAACCGTATAGCCGGCCCCAATTGCTACATCACTGTCCTTACCGATCAAGCCTCTTACCCGTAGAAAAGCAGGTTCTAGCGGATAATACCTTCCCCCAAGTGTCACTTGATTGGGCCGGTTATAGTTAAATTCATATCCTCCGGAAAAGGAAATATTATACCAGTGAAAATAGTTGGCTTCGAGTCCTATCTGATAGCGTTTGATTACTCCTGGGGCATCTGTGCGTGCCAAATCCAATCCTCCAGAAACCAAATAACTGCCTTCGGCCTGCTGTGCCATCACTGCCTGTCCTCCCCACAGAAATAGTGGGAACGCAAGTAGCATTATCATTTTTTTCATCCATCCATTCGTTTGAGCTCTTCCAGTCGTTTTTTGAGTCCCTGCCACTCATCGCGTAAGCGCGCCGCTTCCATAAAGTTAAGTTCCTTGGCGGCTTTATCCATTTGCTTTTGTGTTTGGGGGATCAGCTTTTCGAGCTTGTCCTTGCTCAAATATTGTACCACGGGATCTGCCGCATAGGCATTTTCTTCCGTAAAGTGATCATCATAGAATTTGGCATTTTTCTTACTGTCTGCCACCTTGGTTTGCCCCATGATTCTGTCCTTGGACTTGATGACGGTAGTAGGTGTGATGCCATGTTCTTCGTTATAAGCCATTTGGATGCCTCTCCTCCTTTTGGTCTCGTCCATGGCACGCTGCATAGACGCCGTCACCCGATCAGCATACATGATCACCCGGCCATTTTCATTCCGCGCTGCACGGCCAATGGTCTGCACCAAACTACGTTCATTTCGAAGGAAGCCTTCCTTGTCAGCATCCAAAATAGCCACCAAAGACACTTCTGGCAAATCCAAGCCTTCCCGCAGCAGGTTTACCCCCACCAGCACATCGAAAACCCCAAGACGCAGCTCACGCAAAATCTCTACTCGGTCCAGGGACTTTACTTCGGAGTGGATATAGCGGGACTTGATCCCTGCTCTTTCCAAGAATTTATTGAGCTCTTCGGCCATTCGTTTGGTAAGGGTGGTCACCAAGATACGATCACCTTTTTTGATCGTCTGGTCGATTTCTTCCAATAAGTCATCTATCTGATCTCCACTAGGCCGCACCTCAATCAGCGGATCCAGTAGGCCTGTAGGGCGGATGATCTGTTCGACCACCACACCATCGGTCTGGTTCAGTTCATAATCCGCAGGAGTGGCACTTACATAGATGACCTGATTGGTCAGGGATTCGAATTCATCAAACTTCAGTGGGCGGTTATCCAAGGCCGAAGGCAGTCGAAAGCCGTATTCCACGAGGTTTACTTTTCTGGAACGGTCACCTCCCCACATGGCACGTACCTGGGGCACTGTCACGTGACTCTCATCGATCACCAACATATAATCATCCGGAAAGTAATCCAACAGGCAGAAAGGCCGTGCCCCTGCAGACCTACGGTCAAAATACCGGGAATAGTTCTCCACTCCCGAGCAATAGCCCAATTCCCTGATCATCTCCAAGTCAAATTCCGTTCGCTCCCTGAGCCTGCTGGCTTCTTCCAGCCGCATGTCTTTTTCGAAAAAAGAAATCTGGCTCATCAGGTCATCCTGAATCTCTTTAATGGCCACATCTATGGTTTCCTTGCCCGTCACAAAAAGATTGGCCGGGAAAATGGTGATCTGCTTTTCACTGCTGATCCGCTTTCCCGTCTCGGGATCAACACGCTGGATGCCCTCGATTTCGTCGCCCCAGAAATAAATCCGATAGGCGAAGTCCGCATAGGCCACAAAGATGTCTACAGTGTCTCCCTTTACCCGGAAAGTACCATGCTTAAACTCCGCATTGGCACGGCTGTATAGGATGTCCACCAACTGAAACAATAGCTGGTTTCGGGGAATGCGCTGGCCCTCTTCTAGGTTCACCACATTCTTCCCGAATTCCTCTGGATTACCGATACCATAAATACAAGAAACCGAAGCCACCACAATTACATCCCTTCTACCGCTCAGCAAAGCCGAAGTGGCACTCAATCGGAGCTTTTCGATTTCCTCATTGATGGACAGGTCTTTTTCGATGTACACACCACTGGTAGGAATAAATGCCTCTGGCTGATAGTAATCGTAGTAGGAGATGAAATACTCCACGGCATTGTCCGGAAAAAACTGCTTAAATTCCCCGTACAGCTGTGCTGCCAAGGTTTTGTTATGGCAAAGCACCAAAGTTGGCCGCTGCACCTCTTGGATAACATTGGCCACGGTGAAGGTCTTCCCCGAACCCGTAACTCCAAGCAGTACCTGCGAGGGCTCTCCACTGGAGATTCCTTCGGAAAGGTTTTTGATTGCGTTTGGCTGGTCGCCGGTAGGGCTATAATCTGAGATGATCTTAAAATCCATAGTATTTCTTCAGTATCCTTACACTAACGTTTTGGGACGGGCAAAAAGTTTTTCAGTCCTTGACTATCCGCTTTTGGGCTTTGAACTTTTCCAAATTATAATACAGGAAATTGCTCCGCAAGATCACCACCAATATCAGCGGAAGGACACTTGGGTGGAACGATTGCCAGCCCAAAATCCAGAACACCACCGCCGCATCGGCCATGATCAGCGCAAACAACAAATACTTTTTGACCCACTGGGCTGGATGCTTCATCCCCAGCCCATACACCAATAGTCCATGAAGGGGAAAAGCCCACAGCAAATTCCAATTGTACTTAGTGGCCGTATGCTCCGTAAAAAACCAGAGCAATACCACCACAATCCCCACCACCGACAATATCCCAAAGAAAGTCTGGTCAAAGCCAATGAAGAGCTTTTTCTTTCTAAACCCTATAAAAGTGAGGACCATGAAAAGAATCGCTATCCCCCAAAACAAAAAGTAAGGATTAAAGAAGCTAGGCGCAACAGCTACGGGTGGCAGGTCCAAAATCGTCCTCTGGCTTTTTACCAGTGGTCTGGTAGGACCATCCCCCACGATCTCCGCTCTGCCAAATGCCGCTTCCATATAATCCGGCAAATACTGCTTTTCACGTTCACTGGCCTCCACATCGATCACACTGCCCAAGGCCAGGTCAATTCCTAGGTCGCCCCAAGGAAGTGGATACACATATTCATCTATCAAGTCCCGAAAGGTTACTTCCTCTTCTCCTACAGGGTCGTTCCACTCCAATTGCTTGCCCAGTACAGTCTCCAGCATATCGCGAATCCGCGTGGCACAATTGTCATAAAAAAAATCATAGCGGTAATAACGGTTGTCCGGCTGGTAATTGACCTGTAGAAATTCCACCATTTTGGCAGTCTGCTGCTCGTTGAGGTCGAGCACTTGCTCACGCACCGCCTGCCCCAGATAGTTATAGTGACCAATAAACCGATCATAAGGACTTACTGACAGCCAATAGTCCAATTTACCCCTGGCAAATTTCATATAGAAACTAGGGTTGAAGTCAAAGGTTCCATAATTATACACCAAGTCCCTGCCCGTTTCCATATCGGTAACCCGCACGGCGCTATGACCAAAGACACTGTAAAGTTCTCCGCCTGGTTCACAGGTCAACAGGCTCACCCTATAATTTTTTGCATATAATTGGCTAAAGCCCAATAGGATAATGGTAAAAAGTAAGACGGATTTCTTCATTGTCAGACTTATATTTAAGGATGATGTTGTTCAATTTTTTACAACCTGATGACTACACAATATTGGCCAATCAGGCAGGTTTAAATCCAAAACGAATTTACAAGATATTATTCGTAATTTTCATTGTATCTGGTATATTCTCCACCCCTGTGCATGGTCAAGAAGTCGGTGCTTATCGGACGACTGCAAGCGGGGATTTTGACCAAGTGGCCATTTGGGAAGTCTATGATGGCAGCAGCTGGGGAACTGCCGGTCGGCCTCCCGAAAATACCAATGACGTTTACGTGGATTTTGGTCACGAGGTCACCCTCAGCCAAAATGAAAATGTCAAATCACTCTACTTGAATGCAGAAGCGGAGACAGGCGAAAAACTGAATATAAACGGTTTTGAGCTATCACTCTATGGTAGTCTGAATGCTTTTTCTGGAGCTGCGCCAGGCTCACCCTCGGGAACTTGGAACAATATCGACTGGATCGGCAACAGTGAAGAGAGCAAACTGGTATTCAGGGGAGGTTCGAGAATCGCTGTGCCGGACGGAGCGTGGAGTGCTTTTTCTGTAAGGAGCCGATATACCGTAGTTTTCGCCCCCGACCCAGGAGCTGCCCTTACGGTTCAGGAAGCTATCAAGGCCAGTAAGATTGTGATCGCCTCGGGAAGAGTCGTCCAAGAAGCACTAGGAGGAACCTGCTCCACCTTTTCATTTAATAATGACCCCGCCGTGCCGGGAGCTTATGGTAGCCTTATCATCGAGGCCAATGCCAGCTTGGAGAGCTACTGCAATGAGGGAATTGTCCAGCGGTCTGCTTCCGTACCAGCCCAAGAAGTCACGATACAGGACGGTGGGACATTGGTACTACATGGCTCAAATCCAGAAATCAATGCGGCCACTATCAATCTGATGGGGGAGGTTCGTTATGCTGGTGCTTCAGGAGCACAGGAATTTATCACTAGCACTATGACTGGCGCACAGCAACCAGTAAACTACCATGAGGTCACTTTTGAAGGCAACGCAGAAAAAATACTTCCGTCTACACTCATTCTCACCGGAGACATGACCAATACCGGCACAGGAAACATCAAAGCGAACACGACATCACTTTCCATAGAAGGACAAGCAGACCAAGAAATCGCCGGTATGGCACTACTCATTAAGGACCTCGAAGTGGACAAGCCAACGGGAAAGGCCTCCTTTGACAATGACCTTACTATTTTGGATGACTTCATGATGACGGCAGGGGAATTGGATTTTGGTGGAAATGAAATGACCATCAATGTATCCGGATCCGGGCAGTATCAGTATCTGGCAGGTCAGTGGCATGATCTCCAAGCCCTTCATTACCGCAGCACCCCTCATCCCCTAAACGCCACTAATGCCAGTTTTCCTTTTGTGGACAAGTATGAAGGAGGGACACGATTACTTCAGCTTGAAGGAAGCAATTTACCCGGTGGCGAAACCCTTTCCATAAATTACACCCAGCTTCCCGGTGTGGACCATGATGCGGATTTCTTTGACAATGATGGGGCTTGGATACTGTACCAATTGTATAGCTATTTCAGCTTTTCGGGATTTACAGCGGGAAACAGTGATATCAATATTCGTATCTCTGCCGATGATCTGGTGGTAGATGATGTGGATGATCTGAGAATAGTCGCTGACCATGAGCCTGCTCCTGGCAGCCATCAAAGTGGCCTAGACGAAAACGGCATCTTCTGGGCAAGAAGAACCGTAATGCGCAATGAAATAAACAACAATAAGTTCACCATCGGGAGCAATCGTGTGGCCACGGTCTTGCCCATCGCTTGGTTAAGCTACCAAGGGCAAGCCAGTGGTAACAACAACGTCCTCAAATGGGAGGTAACCACAGACAATCAGGTGAAAGGTTTTACGATCTATCGCTCTGCCGATAATGTGGATAACTTTATTCCCATCGGCACGATCATGGCTAAAGGCACCACTGAGCAGGATTTTACCTATCAATTTACGGACGAAAATCCACCTTATTATGGATATTGCTATTACAAAATAGCCAGTTTGTCACGTGGAGGCAAAGAGGATTTTACACCGGTCTTCCAAGTGCGAAGAAACCCAGCAGCCACCGAACAGGCCATCATTTATCCCAACCCGCACACAGCGGGCAACATCCACTTCGTGATCCCTGACAAAACTGACCGTCGCCTTCATTGGGAGATACTGAATGCGCAAGGAATGGTGGTGTTTTCACTTGATGGCAGCAGGGAACAGACGCTCCAGCGAGTCAAAGAAAAATTAGCCACCCTTCAAAGGGGAATTTACATCATTCGTATCCTCGGCGATCGGGAAAACCATACCCTCCGATGGATCAAAAAATGACCCGAAATATTTCGTTCGAAAATCTGTCGGACTTTCCTTTATGCTGGGCGTCAAATTGCTACGTATCATTTTTTACGTTATATTCCTAGACGAATTTTAATGTAAACCCAAATCGTATGAATTTTACCCTGACTGAAGAACACTTAGCGGTGCAAGCTGCCGCCAAGGATTTTGCCAAAACGGAACTCCTTTCCGGTGTAATAGACCGTGACACCAACGCCACCTTTCCCCATGAACAGGTCAAGAAAATGGGAGAACTGGGGTTTTTGGGCATGATGGTCGCTCCTGAATACAATGGAGGAGGGATGGACACCCTTTCGTACGTGCTAGCCTTGGAAGAAATCTCCAAAATCGACGCTTCCGCCGCCGTGGCCATGTCTGTCAATAATTCATTGGTCTGCTGGGGACTGGAAAAGTATGGCACTGAGCTCCAAAAGGAAAAATACCTTAAACCTCTGGCAGCAGGGGAGATCTTGGGGGCGTTCTGTCTATCAGAGCCTGAGGCCGGGTCCGATGCCACTTCCCAAAAGACCTCTGCCGAAAAGAAGGGGGACCATTACATCCTGAACGGCACCAAAAACTGGATCACCAATGGCGGCACCGCCAGCGTGTACTTGGTCATGGCGCAGACCAATCCATCGCTAAGGCACAAAGGCATCTCCACCTTCATCGTGGAAAAGGACATGGAAGGATTTCAGGTAGGCAAGAAAGAGGATAAGCTGGGAATCCGAGGCTCCGACACCCATTCACTGATGTTTAACGACGTAAAAGTACCTGTCGAAAATAGAATTGGTGAGGATGGCTTTGGCTTCACCTATGCCATGCACAGCTTGGACGGAGGACGAATAGGCATCGCCGCACAGGCATTGGGCATCGCCGCTGGAGCGTATGAACTGGCACTTGACTATTCCAAGGAACGGAAAGCATTTGGAAAACCCATCAGTCAACACCAAGCCATCCAGTTTAAGCTGGCCGATATGGCCACTGAGATAGAGGCAGCAAGGCTACTGGTCTGGAAAGCTGCTTGGCTAAAAGACCAAGGCAAGTCCTACGCCCAGGCCAGCGCCATGGCAAAATTATACGCTTCTAAGGTCGCTATGGACGTAACCATCGAGGCTGTACAAATTCATGGGGGCTATGGATTTGTCAAAGAATACCATGTAGAAAGGCTAATGAGGGACGCTAAAATCACCCAGATTTATGAAGGAACAAGCGAAATTCAAAAAATAGTTATATCCCGTAATCTATTAAGATAAAAAATAAAAATCGAAAATCGACGTTGTAACCTACGAAATTTATACGTTAATTCGGTTCTTCTTGAATTTTTCGTTAAATTTATTATATTTTAATTAAAAAAGTCATACTTTTACAAGTATCAACATAATATTATCTGTCATGGAATATTACAATAAAGTCATAGAATCCGTGGGCGTGCGGTATACGAGGGGAAACAACTACAAAGTAGAGCGACCTATTACCGTGACGGACTACCTAGAACCGGAAAACACCGTTATTTTATTGCATCAAGGTACATTGAAATACGGTGATGAACAAGAACTGGTCAATGAGGGAGAGATTCTGTTTGTCCCAGCAGGGAGGGCATGTAAAGTTTCCTTTGGTCAAGCCACCAAGAGAAACGAAATGTCCAACAACAGCTTTTTGGAAAACAAAAAGAAACACCTACAATCCGTTAGTTTTAAAGACATCAAAACCATTGAAGAGGACTGTGTTACTTTAGTGACTTTCGAAGCAAAGGTTTTTGATGTGGTCAATTTCTTTAACTCACTGGGCATTCCTCCATTTATCATTCGCTTTAATGATCGTTTGGCTTCTATTATTGAGGATGTGGTCAAAGAATCCGAGCAAAACATCCCCGGCAAGGAGCGTGTCATTAAGATCCACACCGAGTTATTGGTAGTGGAGCTGGTAAGGCATATCTTGAAAAACCGTCTGTTTGTGGAAGAAATGTCCACCAATAGCACCTACTTCAAAGATCCGCGTTTGATCGATATGTTTAATTATATCAAGAAAAACATCGGTGGAGATCTTTCCAATAAGGTGTTGGCCAAGGTAGCCAACGTTTCCGAGGATTATGTAGGCCAATACTTCAAGATGCTGACAGGCATCAATCCACAAGATTACATCGAATACCAGCGCATGGAAGCCGCTGTCGAACTACTCCGGACTACCAAGAAAAGCATTCGAGATATTGGCAAAGAGGTCGGCTACAAAGATACCGCTTACTTCTGCCGAAGATTTAAAATGATGTATGGCTTGCCAGCAGGGAAGATGAGAAGAAGAGAATCACTAATTAACGTTCAGTGATAAGTTATAAACATTAGCTAAGTCCATCACCTCGGTCAATAGACCGGGGTTTTTTTCTGGCCCATTTCCAAGGACAATAAGATCCGCTCCCGCTTCCCAAGCATCTCTGGCCTTATCCACTGAGTCGATTCCTCCCCCTACTATCACGGGGCAGTCCACTTGCTGGCCAACGGCCTTGATCACCCCTTGCCCACAGGGCATGAAGCGCCACTTCCTGCATCAAGGAAAAAGTATTGTAATCCCAAAAATTGACCGGCCATGGCCGTAGCTACCGCCAATGCCGGCTTATCATTGGGCAGCGGTATCGTCTGGCTAATATAACTGGCACTGGTAATCTGCCCGTCATTCACCAACATGTATCCTGTGGGAAGCACTTCCAAAGAAGACCTGCCCAATAAAGGAGCCGCCGTCACTTGCTGACCAATAAGTAGCTCTGGGTTCCTTCCGGAAATCAAGGACAAAAAGAGGATGCCATCTGCTCGGTCGGTTACTTGGATGACATTACCTGGAAATAGCACCACGGGGATCTTGCTACTGCCCTCCCTTATTTTCTGGATAATGGTATCCATGTTTTGCTCATTGATCAAGCTCCCTCCCAGAAAGAAAAAATCTATGCGGTGTTCATCAGCTATGGTCACCAGTTTCTCAAGCTTCCCTTCGCCATCATATTTTTCAGGGTCGATCAGCAAGGCCACCCCTTTTTTACCTGTCCGGTGAAGGTGCCTTAACTTATCGGCAATTAATGTATTATTTCTTCTTTGCATCATTGGCTTGCTTGGACAGCACATCGACTAATTTCGCCTGGCCCAGAGATAGCGCTACCATAAAGAGCCGCTTGCCCAAACTTCCCGCCAAGGAAGATTTCTTGGCCTTTGGCTGCTTCACATGGTCGGATGATGATGCGCTCTGCTCTCCTTTTTGCTTCTTGGCCTTATGTTTTTTCTTCTTGCCTCCCTTGAACAATTTCTTCGTTCCATATACCAGCATGCTACCAGCGACTACCGCTCCACCTACTTTTGCCCAAGACACAGACTCCTCTTTCAAGACAACTAATTGATGGTCCAGCTGCTTTTCAAGGTCTTCAGCTTGTTTTTTTAAATCTGATTTACTCATTGTCATCACTGTTTTTTTTTCGAAAGAAGAGGAAAGTGTTCAGCACAAGGCCAATGTTCTTTTGGATTCCTTTGGAATCTTTAATGATATACAGAAAAACAAGGAGCCCGACATATATCAAACCTACATACAAAAAGCCCAGGGAATTGGAATAAGTAAGCTCTGCAAAATAAAATGCTAAAGCGATACTGCCAAAAAGCAGGATCAATACGGAGACAATCACCATCATGGAAAGAATGGCTACCCTTGTAATGACGGCTGACAATTCGTCTTGCAGATCATTTTTGAGCATCTGGATCTTTACTTCGATGAGCCTTTTTACTGTATTGATTATTTCAGAGAAGTTAAGCATCATAGTTCGGTTATAATGAAAAATAATTTCTGTGCGTTAAATTCAATACAATATACATCAAAAACCATGCTTTAAAAATTTATACCGCCTCTCCTTCAGTGTAAAAATAATAGGAAATCACTGCTTCCAGGGCTTTTTTGATAGCTAAATTGATCGGGTATTGCTGACCTGCCAAATGAAAATCTATGCCGTACAACCGGGTGTAATAATCAGTACTTCCCGGCACCTCCAAGTCCTCACGAATGGCCGTGCTCACTGCCTCATATTGCTCCTTCCGGTGTTCTTTGATCAGCTTGCACGTAACCAATTCCTTTAGTCCCTCTCTGTTACGTCTGGCCGAGCTGCCAAAAAGGCGGCAGATCAGGCCACGTTGGGAGTAGTGGCTGCATAGTCCGGAGGTACCTTCAGCAGACAGATGGTTCAAGAGGATGCAAAAGCTGTCCTCTGTGGCCAGCTCAAGTTTATCAAGGGTGGCATCAGCATTTCCAGCATGATATAGTTCAAATGCCAAAGGCAAAAACTCAAGTGCCGTTGCGGGCACTTTTGGGTTGGCACAGCATTTCGAACAACCTTGAAGGCAATTCAACTGGCCTTGACTGATAAATTGACGTGTGGCTATCTCTAAGTCAGTGAAAAGTTCATTGACAGCAAGGCATTTTTCTAACAGATCCATAGATGAACATAAAAGCGTACGAAAGTACATGAATGGCAGAGAATTTGCAACTATCGACACATCTAACGCATCAGGAACAGGGTGTTTTTTTCCACAAAAAGTATCCAAAACCCTCCAATAAGGACAGAAGGAACTAGCTGAACTCATCACGCTGTGAATGAGTTAATTATAAGTGATCAAGAAAATTGAAAGCAATGATAATGCGTCGGCCATTTTCTATTTATCATCAAAAAAGTTAAATTTAGTACATGAAAGTAACCACTTTTAGTAATAATAAACGTATTGGATTTTTAAAATCATCAGAAGAATATGAGTGAAGAAGCAGAGAAAAACAACCTAGAAGAAGAAAGAATCAGAAAGGCTTTCAAAGAGAAAGACTGGAGTGAAATCAAAAGTGCCAACTCTTGGGTGATCTTCAAGGTAATGTCGGAGTTTGTAGAGGGCTTTGAGAAGCTGGCAAAGATTGGGCCCTGTGTTTCCATTTTTGGTTCGGCACGCACCCCGCAGGACAACAAATACTATAAAATCGCTGAAGAGATCGCTGCCAAGCTGGTTAGACATGGCTATGGTGTCATCACTGGCGGCGGCCCGGGCATTATGGAAGCGGGTAACAAAGGCGCCCACGCCGAAAAAGGAAAATCTGTAGGGCTAAATATCCACCTGCCTTTCGAGCAATTCAACAATATGTACATCGATCAGGACAAATTGATCACGTTTGATTACTTCTTTGTCCGCAAGGTGATGTTTGTAAAATACGCCCAAGGATTTATCGTGTTGCCGGGTGGATTTGGCACCATGGACGAGTTATTTGAAGCGTTGACATTGGTACAGACCAAGAAGACAGGGAAATTTCCCATCATCCTCGTAGGAAAGGAATTTTGGGAAGGACTGATCGATTGGATAAAAACAATAATGCTCGAACGACATATCAACATCAGCCCAGAAGACATGGAGCTGTTCTCAGTAGTGGACACTGCTACCGAAGCAGTCGAGGCGATTGATGAATTCTACAACAAATATTTACTGTCTCCAAATTTCTAGTCTGTGAAAAATACCCATGCATATATCCTGTACGGTCTGGTGGCCGTACTTTTTATTTTAGTCCTATACTATCGCAATTCTCCCGAAGCCACTTCATCAGGACAACGAACCGGAAAACCCTATACGAGTCCCCTAACTTCCCGTGACAAGGGCGGAGAGACTTCACCAAGGGTAAAACTGCTTGACCTGCCAGAGAAGATGGAGTTTGCGGGGGAGCCTGTACCATTAGGAAAAATGGACATCAAGGAGCGGTTTGAACGAGAGATGTACGTGAACGCCTTCTGGGAGTCCAATATGCTGCTGATGATGAAGCGATCGGCAAAGTACCTTCCCACCATTGAAAAAATCCTGGCAGAGTATAACATTCCAGAGGATTTTAAATACGTCGCCCTGATCGAATCCGGACTGCAAAATGTCGTCTCTCCAGCAGGAGCACGTGGATTTTGGCAGTTTATGGAAGGCACCGCAAAGGACTTTGGACTGGAAGTCACCCGAGAAGTGGATGAACGGTACGATTTTGAAAAAGCCACTCATGCTGCCTGCAAATACTTACAGCAATCCTACGCAAAATTCGGCAAATGGACCAGTGTAGCCGCCAGCTACAATATAGGGCAAACGGGGCTTAGGCGAAGAATGAATGATCAGCAACAGCCAGATTACTATGAATTGCTGCTCAATGAAGAAACAGGACGGTACATGTTCAGAATACTGGCGTTTAAAGAAATCTTCGAACATCCTGAAAAGTACGGCTTTGTACTCGATGAAAAAGACTATTACCACATGCCCACACTGAAGACGCTCGTGATAAAAAGTTCTGTGAAAGACCTTGCCGAGTGGGCCATAAAAAACGGCACCAACTATAAGCAACTTAAGATCTACAATCCTTGGCTACGCACCCCGAAGCTGACCGTCAGACGTGACCGGGAATACAAAATCAAATTACCTGCTGACTGACAGCGGGCCACTATACCCACTAGAAAATCTATAGTTTTTGCCCAAAGCCTATGCTGCTGTAATCAGGGTACCAGGATATCGAAAAAAGTAAGGTAAAGTAGCTAACTTATTATGCAACCACATTAGGTACATAGGGCACAATAGGGGAGACCCCGTAAGCAATATCTCCTATTTAATGAGGTCTTTACACCAGCAGCTTATGCTGGCGGCTATGATTTGCCGCTAGGTAGAGAAGAATGACGAAGTAATCTCGGCTCTAAAGAAAAGATGGCTTCACTCCGCTGTCGCTGCGTTCCCAATGACGCAATGATAGGGATTTTATTACCAAATTTAGGTTATCTCTAAGAGATCAAACTATACAGGCATTTTTTAGTTATATTAACCATAATATTCAAAATGAATTATGAAAAACAAAAAGTTGGTAATTTTTTTAGGGACTTTGGTGCTCTTGATCATTTTTGCGTTGGAGGGAGTTCCCTATTTGGTAAACGTTTATCTAAATGGCAATGCCGAAAGGATAGTCGGTGACTTGATCACAAGGACCAATGACTTTAGCGGTCACCGGGTAAAATTCGGCCATATCAAGTTGGATTATGACTATCGGGGCACCTATCTGGAACTGGACTCCGTCGCCATATTCCCGGATGAAAACGTGGCCGACAAAAAAGTACAGATCAACTTAGTAGCTGACAGGATTCTGTTATCAGGATTTATATGGAAAAGCCTATTACTGAACAACACCATCGTTCTGGACTCAGCTGAGTTGAGAGGTGTAAATATCCAGTCGCTATCCCAAGACCTTGATTCCCTCAAACAAAAGAAGCAAAAGGAAACTCAAAGAAAGAAAGGCAAGGATTACAAATCCATTCAGGTTGCCCACATTGACATCAGTGACTTTGCCATAGAAAACAAGGATGTGGAGACCGACTCCGCAAGGTTAGAGCTAGATGGGTTAAACCTGGTGGCTACCAATTTCCAGCTGACCAACAAGGACCTCGCCCAGGCCGATGCACTTTTTTCCGTGGACGATATCGAGGGTAGCATAGCCCATGCCCAAGTCCACTTTAACGCCTACCGCAATGTCATTCATGCTCAGCAGATGAAGCTCAGCAAAGCAAAAAACAGCCTTAGCATAAAGCAGGTAAAGCTGGACAATAAATTGGACAAGTATGCTTATACGCAGGATTTTGAAAAGGAAACGGATTGGATAGAACTGGTGCAAGGAAGCGTGGAGCTGGTCAATATGAATTATGATGCCTACTTCCGCAAAAGCCTGATCGAGTCCGAAAAGTTATTGATCAAGGACATGGTCATAAATGTATTTCGGGACAAACGAAAGCCTGACGATACCCGAAAAAGACCCATGATGATAAACGAAATCATCAAGAGCATCCCCAAAGACCTGCATGTAGACCTTATCCAATTGGACAATGGCTATGTGTCCTACGAAGAGCGTCCTGACAATGACGGGCCAAAAGCAGGAAAGATCTTTTTTGACCAGATCAATGCCAAAATCATGAACATCACCAATGTGCCCAAAATGCTTGAAATGCACAGCGAGCTCAACTTGAAAGCTACTGCTAGGATAATGGGCAAGGGGAATGTCGACTTAAACGTCACCTATTTTCTACAAGACAGTACCGGAGGGTTTACCATGGATGGTACCGTTCGGGACTTGGAGCTCGCCGCAATCAACCCCATGCTCCGCCCAGCCACACAAGTGGCCGCACGAAGTGGCGTGATCGATGAAATGACCTTTGACATCAAGGGCAATGATATCGATGGACATGGCCAACTGATCATGAAATACCATGATCTGGCCATTGATATTCGTGGAAAATCATACGGAAAAGGACAGAACATCCTACAAAAAATAGGTTCATTCCTTACCAATAAGCTCGTCATACGCTCTGAAAACCCTGACCAAAAAGGTGATTTGCACAAAGGGACCGTTTACTTCAAGCGAAACCAAAGCAAATTTATTTTTAACTACTGGTGGAAGCTTGTGCTCAGTGGCATGCGCTCTACACTCACCGGAGAAGACGAGGATACGCTGCGAAAAAGGGGTGAAAAGGGTGATTAGCCCACCGATAAAGTGGCCCCAAAGACCTTTTCCAAAAGCGTCTTTCAGCCCACAATAGATAGGCTAATGTATATTTTTGGTTTAATCAAACTAATCCATTTCAAAAACGGTTGTAGAAGACAGTAAGGGTATTCCGTGAATAATCCATATTTTTGTGAAATTGTAAACGTAATCAAAGGTCCGATCCCTTCATGTCGAAAACAGTAGCAGTAGTAGAAGAAAAAATAGAGATATACGGTGCGCGAGAGCACAATCTCAAAAATATAGACTTATCGATCCCGAGAAATAAACTGGTGGTCATCACCGGCCTCAGTGGAAGCGGCAAGAGTTCGTTGGCATTTGACACCATCTATGCCGAAGGACAACGCCGTTATATGGAGAGTTTTTCTGCCTATGCCAGGTCTTTCCTTGGTGGAATGGAGCGGCCTGATGTAGACAAGATCAACGGACTTTCCCCGGTCATTTCGATAGAACAAAAAACCACGAGCAAAAATCCCCGATCTACAGTAGGCACCGTTACGGAGATTTATGACTTTATGCGTTTGCTGTATGCCCGGTCCGGGGAAGCTTACAGTTACCTTTCGGGCAAAAAAATGATCCGCCAAACAGAAGACCAGATCATTGACCAACTATTGACGCATTTTGCTGGAAAAAAACTTTATATCCTGGCACCAGTGGTAAAAGGCCGAAAAGGACATTACAGAGAGCTCTTCGAGCAAATCCGAAAAATGGGTTTTTCAAAAGTCCGTGTAGATGGCGTGGTGATGGAAATGGTGCCCAAAATGCAAGTGGACCGCTATAAAATCCACGATATCGAAATCGTCGTGGACAGGATCTTTGCCGAAGAAGAAGACCGATACCGCATTACCCAATCCCTGAAAACAGCATTACAACACGGAAAAGGGATCATCATGCTGCGTGATGAAGAGGGTGAGATCCATCACTTCTCAAAATACCTAATGGACCCTACCACTGGGCTCTCCTATGATGAACCAGCTCCCAATACATTTTCCTTTAACAGTCCCTATGGAGCTTGCCCGACCTGCAAAGGCATTGGCATCATCGAAGAGATCACTAAAGAAAACATCATTCCCGACCCCAGTCTGAGCATCTCCAGGGGAGGGATTGTGCCCATTGGCGAGTATCGTGACATCTGGATATTTAAGAAAATAGATGCTATTCTAAAGCGTCACCAAGCCAGCCTTTCCACTCCTATCAAGGACTTAAAAGAAGAGGTCCTGGATGTACTCCTATATGGTGACAAAGCTGCCGTAGAAGTAGATTCGGTCAAGTACCCTGGCACCAAATGGAGCACCACCTTTGAGGGTATCGTCAACTTCCTGCAAAAACAGCAGGAAGGGGGATCAGAAAAAATCCAAAAATGGGTCAGCGACTTCACCACCAACAGGGAATGCCCTGACTGTAATGGCTACCGACTGAAAAAAGAAGCCTTGCACTTTATGATTGCCGGTAAGCATATCGGTGAGCTTTCCATGATGGACATTCAGCAGCTGGGCCATTGGTTTGACCAAATCGACGATAAGCTCACCGAAAAGCAAAAAATCATTGGCGAGGAAGTACTTAAGGAGATTCGAAAACGAATCGGCTTTCTCTTGGACATTGGGCTGGATTACTTATCCCTGAACAGGCCTCTTCGTACCCTTTCGGGGGAGAAGCCCAGCGTATCCGACTAGCTACGCAAATAGGCACACAGCTAGTGGGAGTGCTCTACATTTTGGACGAACCCAGTATCGGCCTTCACCAACGAGACAATGTCAAACTCATCAAAGCCCTCCAAGATCTTAGAGACTTGGGCAATTCCGTTCTCGTCGTGGAGCATGATAAAGACATGATGCTGGATGCGGACTTTGTAGTGGACATAGGCCCAGGAGCGGGACGACATGGAGGACATATCGTGGCCCAAGGTACTCCAAAAGAAATGCTAGCGCAAAATAGCCTTACGGCCAAATACCTGAACGGGATGGAAGAAATTGCCGTTCCCGACACCAGAAGAACAGGAAGTGGCAAGCTTCTGAAGCTCCACCAAGCGAGCGGCCACAACTTGAAAAATGTAGATTTGGAACTGCCTCTGGGAAGCATGATCTGCGTAACCGGTGTCTCCGGAAGTGGCAAAAGCTCCCTGATCCATGAAACATTATTCCCGCTGCTCAACCAGCATTTTTACCGATCCAGAAAGAGCCCATTACCCTATGGCAGTATAGAAGGGCTGGAGCACCTTGATAAGGTGATCGAAGTGGACCAGTCCCCCATCGGAAGGACGCCACGGTCAAATCCCGCGACCTACACCGGGGTATTTACCGATATCCGAGCCTTGTTCACAGAACTGCCCGAAGCAAAAATCCGTGGCTACAAGCCCGGCAGGTTCAGCTTTAATGTCAAAGGTGGACGATGTGAAGATTGTGAAGGGGCGGGCATGAAGCTGATCGAAATGGACTTCCTACCGGATGTTCACATTCCTTGCGAAACCTGCAAAGGGAAGCGCTACAACAGGGAAACACTGGAAGTGAGATTTAAAGGAAAGTCCATCTCTGATGTGCTCGACATGACGGTAGAGCAAGCAGTGGAGTTTTTTGAAAACCAACCTAAAATCCTCCGGAAAATCAAAACCTTAAACGATGTAGGGCTAGGTTATATAACACTGGGGCAGCATGCCACTACCCTCTCCGGAGGCGAAGCCCAGCGTGTAAAACTCGCTACAGAGCTCTCCAAAAAAGACACAGGAAAAACCTTCTATATCCTTGATGAACCCACCACAGGATTGCACTTTAAGGATATAGAACACCTGCTGGAGGTACTTAATAGGTTAGTGGACAAGGGCAACACCGTGCTCATCATCGAGCATAACCTGGATGTGATCAAAGTCGCCGATCATATCATCGACTTAGGCCCAGAAGGAGGCAACAAGGGCGGTCAAATCCTAACACAAGGAACACCAGAAGCTGTCGCCCAGCATCCGTCCAGTTACACGGCCAAGTTCTTGCAGCTGGAGTTATCATCAAGTAATTCGTAGGTTGATCGCATTGCCCTCGTGACGCCATTGCTGCGACTCCCGTTCCCTCTCGTTCCCTTCCGTTCCCTGAGCGGAGCCGAAGGGAACGATGATCACAAGCACCGGAAGGGAACGGAGTGGATGGGGGGATACTACATTGGATAAGCCCTTTCAGCAAAGGCTGCTTCCATTAGTAAAAAATCACTCCCTACATTCTAAGACTTCCTTATATTTGAGGTAGAATGGATAGGAGCAGATTATATTGGATATTTCAGATTTTTGGATGGTCGGCATTTGCAGTGATCAACCTGTTTTTTGTCTCACTGATACGGGGCATTACCTCCGTACAGATAGGCGCATACCTGTCCTTGGGTGCTTTTTACTTTGTGTCCACTCATTACTTTCGACATATTATCAAAAGTCAAGTCTGGTTCAACTTCAACCTTTCCAAGCTGTTGATCAATGCATTTTTGGCCCTGTTGGTTTTGAGCTTCGCCAATGTCATCGCCACGGTATTGATCAACTGGATTTTTGGCATATTAAGGGCGCAGGAAGATTTGAAGCCCATTGTACTGTTGGTAAATATGTTCATAAGCTTCCTTTATTATGCCCTGTGGGCAATGATGTACTTTCTTTATCATTTTCTCGAAAACTACAATACCACCCTAAAGTACCAAGCCAAGATCAATGAAGTCAAGCTGAATCAACTAAGAAACCAGCTGAACCCGCATTTTATATTCAATGCGCTGAACAGCGTAAGGGCCTTGGTGGATGAAAACCCACCTAAATCCAAAGAGGCGATCACCCAGCTCAGCAATATCCTTCGTTACTCCCTGATCATGGACAAAAAACGCACAATAGACTTTAGTGACGAAATCAAAATCGTGCGGGACTATCTTGACCTGGAAAGCATCCGATTTGAAGAACGACTGGAGGTATCCTATGATATTGAAAAAAAAGCTTACCACTACAAAATCCCACCTATGATGCTTCAGACCATTGTAGAAAACGCCATCAAGCATGGGATTTCTAACCTGATGCGTGGTGGCTTGATTCATATAAAATGTTCTGTTGGGCTGGCCGACGACCTCTATATTTCAGTAAAAAACAGTGGACAGTTAAAAAATACCACAAACCGCAGAGAAAATGATGGCAGTGGCCATGGCATTTCCAATACTATCCAACGATTAAAATTAATCTATGGCAGCAAAGCCTACTTCAAAATGAGGAATTTTGATAGTGAGTTTGTGGTCACAGAAATTAAAATTCCAAAACAAAGTACTAAATTGGACTAACCTTAAAAATTCTATAGCATGCGCGCACTAGTAATCGATGACGAAAGACTGGCAAGGAAAGAGCTGATCAGCCTATTATCCGCAATTGAGGATGTGGAAGTAATAGGAGAAGCAGTCAATGTAGATGATGCAAAGGAAAAGATAAGCAACCTCCATCCCGAGGTGATATTTTTGGACATCCAGATGCCCGAAAAAACAGGCTTTGATCTTTTGTCTGAGATGGAAGCTGTACCAGACGTAATATTTACCACTGCTTATGACGAGTTTGCACTAAAGGCATTCGAAGTAAATGCCCTCGACTATCTTCTGAAGCCCATAGAGCCTGCCAGATTGTCTGAAGCAATAGAGAAGCTGAAAAATAAGTTGAAAAATAATGCAGTTTCTACCAAAGATGAGGAAAAAATTACGATAGAAGGAGATAAAAAGCTATCTTTGGATGATCAGGTTTTTGTAAAAGACGGTGATCGCTGCTGGTTTGTCAAGTTGGAACATGTTCGCTTGTTTGAATCCGATGGCAACTATATCAAAGTGTATTTCGGCAATAATAAACCCATGATCCACAAATCGCTGAATGCATTGGACGAACGCTTGGATGAAAAGTCTTTTTTCAGGGCCAGCAGAAAACACATAATCAATCTAAGCTGGGTAGAGGGAATAGAGCCTTGGTTTAATGGCGGACTGGTAGTGACCCTAAAAGGTGGTGACCGTATTGAAGTAAGCCGTCGCCAAGCCGCCAGATTTAAGGACATGATGAGTTTATAAAGAAAAAACGTTGTTTTTTAGTTGCTTTTCTGGATTAATATTCTCATTTTCAGTTAAAAAAAGTATAAAAGTTTATTAAACTATTGAATTCATTTATAAAAAGTATTCATATAAACCGTAAACTTCACCAAATATAGACCAACCACACGATAATATGAAAGAAGAAAGAATACTGGTTGTAGAGGACGATCCGGACATTGCTGAAAACATAGAGGAAATCCTCGAACTTTTAGGATATGTCAATATCGACATTGCCAATTCTGCTAATCAAGCTATTAAGGTGATCAAAAAATACCGGCCAGACTTGGTATTTATGGACATCAAGCTGAAAGGTGACAAGGACGGTATTGAGCTAGGGGAAATCATCCAGCAAATGGTGGATGCACCGATTGTTTACGTTACTTCTTATAGTGACCCCAGCATCATCGAGCGCGCCAAGCGTATTCACCCTGCTGGGTTTATCGTAAAGCCGTTTAATACCAATGATATTCATGCGATCGTTGAAATCGTCCTGTACAACAGACGGACACAAACGACGAGCTCAGAATCGCCAAAGCCTAGTGCCGAGAGCCCCTATTTGGTGGCGGATGCTGTCTATATCAAATCGGATAATGCTTATGAGCGCGTGGATTACGGTGACATCTATTACGTGGAGGCCAACGGAAACATGGTGTCCATTTTTACCAAAAACAAAACCTATACCATACGCAAGTCCATGAAAGAAATGGAGGAAAAACTTCCTTCCAATCTTTTCTTGCGTGTTCAAAAATCCTACATCGTCCAACTCGGGCAGATCGCAAGCTTCAGCACCAAAGAGATCAACCTCAAGGACGGTGCAGTTGTTCAGGTGGGCCGCCAGTATTACAACAGTTTCTTGGCCAAACTGAACACCATTACAGAGAGTTAAGCAGCTTTAGTTAGTAAATCATAGACCCAAAAAAAGCCTCCACTTGTGGAGGCTTTTTCGTTGGTAAAATCCCCTCTTAATTAAATAAAGATTTAAATTGAAGCCGTCTTTTCGTTTTCTTATATTTATGAATGAAATTAAGCACCAATGATACAGTCCTTTAAAATTAAGAACTTTAAAAGCTATCGTGAAGCAGAACTGACACTTGCACCTTTGACTGTCATGATCGGTGCCAATGCCTCTGGAAAAAGTAATGCCATTGAAGCTGTACGTTTCTTAAGCTGGATAGCACAAGGACAAAAGCTTTCGAGTTTACAATTTGAGATTAACAAAAGTGATACGGCAATAAGAGGCAAAATTGGGGATTTAATACATAAAGGCTCTTCATTCTTTTCTATTGGCTGTACAGTTCGGGATAATAAAGAAGACAAAATATGGAATTTAGCTATTGATTTAGCTATTCGTGACAATAAAGAAATTCATATTTCCAAAGAATCAATAGAGAATCAAAAAAATGGTGAAGTTTTATACAAAAGTACAAAACCAACCGATGGACCTGCTACCGAGATTTCAGTAGCATATAATAATTTTGCAAGAGGAGGTAAAAAACCACAGGTGATCTGTTCAGACCAGCTGGGTATATTTACCCAACTTACACGAAAAGGGATATTTCCTACAAGCCATAAAACTTCACGTTTAAAGATTCCGCACGTTACTCAATTAACAGAAGGGCTACTTAAATCTATACTGTTTTTAGACCCGTCTCCTCAGTCTATGCGCGAATACAGTTTTATTGATAGCAATGGACTTTTAGGAAATGGAAGTAATATTTCAGCTGTACTTTTTCAACTCATTGAAAACAATTCGGACAATAAGATTGCCTTACTGAGTTTTATTAAGAGTCTTCCGGAACAGGATATTTCTGATATAGGTTTTTTGAAAGGGCCTAGAGGAGAAGTTATGCTAACGTTGACAGAGACTTTTGGGGGGGATCGACGAGAAATTGATGCCGGTAACTTATCAGACGGAACACTTCGAGTATTGGCTATCGGAGCAGCGTTATTATCTGCTCCAGAAAATGGAATGGTTATTATCGAAGAAATTGATAACGGAGTACATCCTAGCAGAGCTGAAGAGCTTTTAAGCAATATCAGTGAAACAGCTAAACGGAGGAATCTAACGATTTTGCTGAGCACTCATAATCCTGCATTAATGGATGCTGTTCCTTCAAGTGCAATACAGGATGTGGTCTTCTGCTATAGAGACAAAAAAGACGGAACATCTAAGCTTATCTCGCTTAAGGATGTTCCGGATTATCCTGAGCTTATCATTCAAGAAAGCTTAGGAGATTTGGTTACCAAAGAAACATTATCCCGATATGTAAAGAGCCAAGAAAATGCTGATGAAAAAGTCAAAAAAGCACTCAATTGGCTGGAATCTATAAAATAATTTTTTATGTCTAAACCCATTATTTGGCTTATTGATACTTCCATAATAACCAATATTCTTGATATTCCGGGACGTAATCAAGATAGGTCGAATGTGAAAGGCGATTTTGAAGACCGGATCAGAAATAGAGATAGCTTTTTTTTGCCCTATGTTACTTTAGTAGAAACAGGAAACTTTATAGCACAATTAAGTGGAAACCTAAAGAGGGATAAGTCTCTTGAATTTGCCAATCAGGTCAAATTAGCATTGAACAACCAAGCTCCTTGGAAGCCATTAAGGTTTCCTGAAAAGGAGTCTTTACTCCTCAATATAGATAAGTTCCCAGATTATGCTTCAAGAGGAATAGGTTTTGGAGATTTTTCCATCATTCAAGATTGGGAGGAACAAAAAAATATCTTTAAAGCTTATTCAGTTAAAATATGGTCTCTGGATGAGGGACTGTGTGGATATGAATCATAGAAGGGTAGAAAAATGATTCATCTACCCTTCTATAAAAAGCAAGAAAATTTATAACAGCTCATTTGCCAAGTTGGCCAATTCAGACCGTTCTCCTTTTTCCAACTTGATATGCGCATAAAGAGGGTGGTCTTTGACGCGGTCGATCAGGTAGGAAAGCCCGTTACTTTGGCTGTCCAGATACGGGGTGTCGATCTGGTAAACATCACCCGTAAAGACTATTTTGGAATTTTCACCTGCTCGGCTGATGATCGTCTTGATTTCATGCGGGGTGAGGTTTTGGGCCTCGTCCACAATGAAGAATATATTGGACAATGACCTTCCCCGAATGTAGGCCAATGGCTGGATAACCAGTTTTTCCTGATTGACCATTTCCGTGATCTTCTGGTATTCCTTGTCGGATTCCTTGAATTGGTTTTGGATAAACTTCAAGTTGTCCCAAAGCGGCTCCATATACGGGTTCAGCTTCGACTTGATGTCACCGGGCAGGTAACCGATGTCCTTATTGCTCAAGGGAACGATGGGTCTGGCCAAGAATATCTGCTTATAATCTCTCCTTTGCTCCAGAGCCCCAGCCAAAGCCAGCAAGGTCTTACCAGTACCGGCCACTCCCTGTACTGATACCAACTTGATATTGGGATTGGTGATGGCATGTAGGGCAAAGGTTTGTTCTGCGTTCTTAGGCTTGATATTATAAGCTAATTTTTTGTCCACCCTTTCGATGGTGTTGTCTTCTCCATTATAGAAGGCCAAGACAGAGTTCTTATCACTTTTAAGAATATAAAACGTATTCGTTTTGCGCTTGCGGGTGCCAAGGACTTTTTTGGCCTCGACGGCGCGGTTTTCATATAGCTCATTGATCACGTCAGGATTGATCCCTTCGAGGACATCCTTGCCGGTGTTTTCCAACTCTGTGATGTTTTTGATTTTCCCCGTCTCATAATCCTCCGCTTGGATATCAAGGGATTTTGCCTTCAGTCGCAGGTTGATGTCCTTGCTTACCAGAATGACCTTCCGGCCATTTTCACTGGTCTTGAGATCCAGGGCTGCATTGAGGATTTTATGGTCATTTTTCTCCTCACCAAAGATCGTATTGGCATTTACTTGCTCAGGCTCGCCATTACTGTCATTGGTGGTCATCATGACCTTAAAGTTGCCCTTGGTCTTTCCATTCAGTGGGGTCCATTTGTGGATCATCTTGTCCTTGGAAAGATTGTCAAGCAACCGAATAAACTCTCTCGCCTCGAAGTTTTTGGAATCATTGCCTTTCTTGAACTGGTCCAGCTCTTCCAGTACCGTGATCGGAATCACGACATCGTGCTCGGCAAAGTTCATGATGGAATTGTGGGCATAAAGGATGACCGAAGTGTCCAAAACGAAGATCTTACGGTCACTGTCATTTTTTTTAGCTCTTGGCATAGGCGAAAAAGGTTAGTGATTTAAGTCAATAATAAGATAGCCATTTATCTATTGGATTGCCATATTTTTAAGTAAAATTGAGCAAGCCAGATAAGAACGATTCTTTAAATCACTGGGGATCAAAGAGAATGATTTTTCAATAATTTTCACTGGTAAATATTACATATCTATCAATGAGTTGCTGCGCTAATGATTAAGCATTTCCGTCATCGTGAGGAGGGAAGCCAAAAGCGATCTCTTGTTTTGGAATACAGGATCGCTTCACCCCGCTACCACTGCGTTCGCTATGACGTTATTTGCCCCTTTCGCTCCTGCCTGCCCCAAGTTCCTTACTCCCTGCGACCCCTATGTCTCCTGCGACCCCTGAGCGTAGCCGAAGGGTAATGCATATGAGAACGAACTACGACTGGACTTAATCGGAGAAGCAATCAAACAAGCTCGTATGGAAAGAAAACTGACGCAAACTCAACCTGGAGAATTAATCGGAGTGAAAAAAGCACAGAAATCAAAAATCGAGAATAAATGGTGGACTGCAAAACAAGGCTTACGGAAACAGTCTAATTGAGTCTGAGGTTCAATTCTGCATTGTGCTGGGGCGGAGACCTGGCACAACCCGAGAAAAGCAATGAATAAACAGCCTAGTATTCTCCCTTACTATCTCTCCATGACTTGGAAGAGGTACGATACTGTAAACTCCAGGTTGGTTACTTCCATGTCAAAAATACGATCTAGGCTTTCTGGCCTGCCCAGTTCATAGGAAGCCCTTACTTCAGCGACAACGGTGCTTTTACCAAAGACCTTGGAAATGCCGGCACCTGCTGTGAGGCCATACATGAATTTTTTTGGGTCATCTCCTGGCTGTCCATAGGTAGGCAAAATAGGCAAGTCCTCATTTTCGGACTCGAATTCCCTCCTTACGTCGGTAGCGTTTAGCAAGTACCCAAAATGCGGTCCCAGTTTTATATGAAACCTCCCGGATCTACCAAAATAGAAATTGGAAAGAAAAGGAATTTTCAGGTATTCAAATTCGGTTTGATTGGACAGGGTTTCGTCCTGGTCATATTCGATATATCCAGTGGTCAGGTATTGGATATCCAACTCTACGCCTGCATGGTCTTTAAAATAATGTTCTATGGCAATGCCGTAAACGGGTTTGCTTTTGAGCCCTTGGACTTTTTGCTTAGGGATGGCGGCAGTGGGACGGTAAGATGTGCCGGAATAGGAAATTCCTCCCCGAATGCCAACGCTTAGCTGGGCATGGGCTACAGTGAAAATGCCTGTAAATAATAGACAAAGGAGGGTGAATTTACCTAAAGGTGTGATGCTGGGTTTCAAGTTGATGTTATTAAAACTACTGGAAGGTGAAGTAAGTTAAAAAGAGAAAAAATAGTCCACCAAAGCAGACTATTTTTTCTTATCTTTTTTGATCTCGTCCAGATCGTCTCTGTCCTTGAGTTTTTTATCTTCGACATTTTGGTTCAGAAACTCATTGATCTTATCAATGGAAAAAGAGCTGGAAATTTCCCCGAAGGAATCAATGTTCATTTTAAATCCGTCCAATTCAGGATTGACTTTCGGGGTTTCCTCTTTTTTGGTCTTTTTGGCCATAACGCATCCTTTCTTTTTTTTAAGCCATTTTTGGTGTCAAAAGATCAATAGCTACGCAAATGGCAATGGCGTAAAATTATTTTGCCTTGACCTCTAATGTATCTAACGCAAAATCGATTCTTTTGATTAGTTCCTCTTTACCAATTATGGTAAAAATTTCCATTAAATCAGGGCCAGCACCTACACCAGTCACTGCCAGACGTACTGCCTGCATGACTTTGCCGAATTTGATTTCTTGGCTTTCGGCAGCAGATTCCAGCATGGATTTGGCCGTTTGAGGAGAAAACTCTCCTTCAAATTTCCCAAGTGTTTCTTTATATGCTGTCAGCACTGCCACAGCGTCTTCATTCCATTTTTTTGCTGCTACTTTTTCATCAAACTCCGTAGGGGCAATCAACATGAACCGTCCTTCTTTCCAAAGATCTGCGGGGAAAGTAGCCCGTTCTTTCATGATGGCTACAATTTGCTCTGCTTTGGCCTGGAGGATTTCGATGTTTTCCTTCTTAAGGTCCTCGATCAGGTACTGTGCCAGGTCATGGTTAGACTTGGCTTTGAGGTATTGTTCGTTAAACCACTTTGCCTTATTGATATCAAATTTCGTTCCCGATTTACCAATTCGCTCTACGGAGAAGGCATTGATCAGCTCTTCCATGCTGAAGATTTCTTGGTTGTCGCCAGGATTCCAGCCCAAGAAGGCCAAGAAGTTGACAAAAGCATCTGGAAAATAACCCGCCTGTCTAAATCCTTGTGAGAAGTCTCCTGTTCTCGGGTCGGTCCAGTCCATTGGGAAAATAGGGAAACCATTCTTGTCCGCATCTCTCTTGGAGAGTTTGCCATTCCCATCGGGTTTTAGCAGGAGCGGTAGGTGGGCAAACTGAGGCATGGTATCTTCCCAGCCCAAGTACCTGTACAATAATACGTGGATAGGCGCAGAAGGTAACCACTCCTCGCCACGAATTACATGCGTGATGCCCATCAGGTGGTCATCTACGATATTGGCAAGGTGGTAAGTGGGCATGCCGTCGGATTTCATCAGCACCTTGTCGTCCAAGGTGTTCGAATGCACCATTACCCAACCACGGATCATGTCATTGAGGCGGATTTCTTCTTTTCTGGGTACCTTTAAGCGGATCACATAAGGATCACCGGATTCCAATCGACCCTTTACCTCATCCTCTGGAAGGGTCAGGGAATTTTTCATCTGAGTCCTGGTGATCGAATTGTATTGTGGAGACACCACCCTAGCTGCAGTAAGCCGCTCACGCATGGCGTCCAGCTCTTCGGCAGTATCAAAAGCATAGTACGCATGGCCTTTTTCTACCAAATCCTCGGCATATTGCATATAATGCGGTTTTCGCTCTGATTGACGGTAAGGACCGTGGGGGCCATCTACCCAAGGACTTTCGTCCGGAGTAATGCCTATCCACTCCAATGCTTCCTTGATGTATTCTTCAGCGCCTGGGACAAATCTCGTCTGGTCGGTGTCTTCTATCCTCAACAGGAATTTACCCTGGTTTTTCTTCGCAAAAAGATAGTTGTATAGGGCAGTGCGGACACCACCGATATGGAGGGCTCCTGTAGGGGATGGAGCAAAACGAACACGTACTTCTTTAGTCATTGCTTTGATTTTCCTTTTTTTGTAAGGTGATTCAACCGACAATTTCCGGTCTCAAATTCAAAGAGCAAAGATACAAAAAGATGGCAAAGGGTGGGTAAATTATGGCCAGTTTTCCAGAGCAAAAGCAGTTAACCTGAGCTACGTCATAAAATCGACATCAATGCGTTCATTGCGAACACAACGGCAGCGGAGTGAAGCAATCTTTCCTTTTGAAGACGAGATTGCTTCGTCACACTTCTCTACCTTGCGGTCAGACAAGGGACACTGGACGGGTGCTACACTCACACCTCCAAACTAACGGTGCCTTTATATACCTATGCGCTTGTCAACTAAGTTAGCTGTTTTAGGCTGCTTTTTTGGATGTTTTGGAGTCTGGTTTAACGATTTTGCTGGCTCGAATTTACGATTATTAATCAATGATTCAGAAAATTCATCAAATAGCCTCTGTAATCATAATACTCGTGATGCTCCAGCACGGCTTTACGTTCGCGGGGCCGCTCAAAGGGAATGATAAGTTCGTCTCCGATTTTGGCATAGGGGCCACTGGTCATCATGATTACCCGATCGGCCAGGAAGATGGATTCGTCCACATCATGGGTGATGGCCACGGCAGTAATTTTTTCCCGCTGCCAAATCTCCAGCAGGACATCCTGTAACTCGCCCCTTGTCAGGGAATCCAACATCCCGAATGGCTCATCCAGCAACAGCAGCTTTGGCTTCAGCGCGAAGGCTCTGGCTATCCCGACCCGCTGCTGCATGCCTTGGGAGAGGGAGTGTGCTTTCTTGTCAAAATCCCCACCTAGCCCAACTTTGTCCAAGTAATATTTACAAATATCAAGTCTCTCGGCCCTTTTGGCATGGGGAAATACCTGTTTGACACCGATCAGCACATTTTCCAATGCGGATAGCCAAGGCAAGAGGCTTGGCGATTGGAAGACTACTGCTCGGTCAGGCCCCGCTTCGATCACTGGTGTGCCGTCCACAATGATCCTCCCGCCAGAGATGTCATTGAGCCCTGCGATCATGGTGAGCAGCGTGGATTTACCACAGCCCGAATGACCAATGATGGAGACAAATTCTCCCTTTTGGATGCTTAATTGCAGGTCATCCAGCACGACGTAGTCCCCCTTCGGAGTAGGGTACACCTTTTTGAGCTTGTCACAGACGAGCATCTTTGGCTGGTCCTTCAGATGGGGAATGGACTGGTGTTTTCTTTCGAGTATAGCTTGCATGGTCAGGGGATTTAGAAGTACTTGATTTTTTCACTCTTTCGTTTGATTCCAGGGAAGATCCTTCCAGGCATTACGGGTTGCAGGTCAGGGAGTATGTACCGTTGGTCGCCTGATTTTTTTCTGTTGGCTCCTACTTCGATCAGGTATTCGATGATCTCATTTCTCAGCTTTTTGTAATACTCGTTTTGGTTGATGGCGGAGGGTTCCCGGGGTCGTTCGATGTCGATGGTAAATTCCGGACCCAAAGTGGCTTTTGGCCCGGGAGTCAGCGGAATGATGCGATCGGCCATGAGGATGCCCTCATCCACATCGTTGGTGATAAGTACGGCTGTTTTTTTGTCTTGGCTCCAGATGCGGATGATTTCTTCCTGTAAACTTCCACGAGTGAGTGCGTCCAAGGCGCTGAGTGGTTCATCCATAAGCAATATTTCAGGATTCATGGCCAATGCCCGCGCTACGGATACCCGTTGGCGCATTCCACCAGACAGCTCTTTGGGGAACTTGTCGATAGCAGGCGTGAGGTTTACCATGCCGATGTATTTCTTGATATGGCTTTCCTTTTCCTTTGAGGACATTTTGGGAAAGACTTCATCCACGGCAAGTTTTATGTTATGATACACAGACAGCCAAGGGAGCAGGGAGTAGTTTTGGAAGATGACGCCGCGGTCGGGACCCGGTCCGGTGACGGGATGCCCATGAAGAAGCACTTCACCAGTGTCCGGAAACTGCAGGCCGTTCAGAAGATTGATCAAGGTGGTCTTTCCAGACCCCGAAAAGCCTACAATGGCCACAAATTCCCCTTCTTCGACACGCAGGTTGATATTAGACAGCACATCTACTTGTGAAGCACCAGTGCCATAGGATTTTGATACATTTTTAAGTTCTATGATTGCCATAATGCTAAGCTTTTTGGAAGGTCATTAATTGCTGCACGGTAAGCATGATGCGGTCCAAGAGGAAGCCGATAATACCGATGATAAACATGGCCACGATGATCTTGGCATTGGAGTCGCTGGCACCGTTTTGGAATTCTTCCCATACAAAACTCCCCAGACCGGGGCTTTGTGCCAATAGCTCGATGGCGATCAGTACCATCCAAGCTACAGAAACCGTGATCCTTAGCCCCGTGAAAATCAAGGGGAATGAAGCGGGAAGGATGATTTTGAAGATTTTTTTGCCCACGCCTAGTTTTAGGACTTTGGCCACGTTGATATAATCTTTGTCCACCGAGGAGACGCCCAGGCTGGTATTGACCAAGGTGGCCCACATGGCACAGAGTCCTACACTAATGGCCGAGATGATGAAGGATTTGTCCATCTGTGGATCGGTGATCAGGGTTTTGACGACCATAAATACCAGCAACAGCCAGACGACAGGAGAAACTGGTTTAAGAATTTGGATTAGCCAATTGAAGGAATTACGCAGCACATCGCTTAGCCCGATGATGATCCCGATGGGCACGGCGATGACCAAGGACAGAAAAAATCCCGCAGCAACGGTCTTCAGACTGGTACCGATTTGGTCCACAAAGGACGGCCTTCCGGTATAGGTGATCGGATCCAGTCCCTGTTCTGCTCTGTCGGCATTCGTGTCGGCGACTTTTTCGCGAAACTCCCTTTTCTTATCGGTGATTTGCAAGTGATCCTTCCATAGGGAAATATAGGCGGCATATACCTGCTTTGGTGATGGAAGGGTGTTTGGCTGACAGCTGACATCTCCTGAAGCAATACATTCTGCCATGGCTTCTGCGGCCTCATCACCCTGCTCAGTCCGGGCTTTCTCGATCCGGGCCGCCGCCTCTTTGTTAAAAAGGGCGGTGGCTCCAAGATGCCAAACGAGGACAAAGAACAAGATTGATAGCAAGGGAAGTAAGGCGCCCTTGATCAGTACAAGGCCATTTTTCTTGGGCTCTTCTCCCGCAAATAACCTTACCAGAGGCTCCAAAAAGCCTAAGCCTAGGGTGCGCATGGTGTGGATAGTTTTATCTTTCATGGCTTTTTTGATTGTGTGATATTAATCCTTATTTCCGATTTTAAAGCTGTTGATGTACGTGATCGGGTCTTTGCCGTCGTAGCTTGTCCCATCGATAAACTCATCCGTGGCAGGCTTGTACCCGTCTGTTGCTGGAATATCCTCCGCATCCAAGTTGCCTTCTGCAACGAGCATATCGGCCGCTTTTTCCCAGATGTCTGGCCGGTAAATGTCCTTGATGGTTTCGTGGTACCACTCTTCCGGTTTGCTTTCAGGAATCTGTCCCCATCGGCGCATCTGAGTGAGAAACCAAATGCCATCTGAGTAAAATGGATAAGTGGCGTGGTAGCGAAAGAAGACATTAAAATCAGGCATGGAGCGCTTATCACCCTTTTCGAATTCGAATGTGCCTGTCATGGAATTGGCGATGACTACGGAGTCTGCCCCCACGTACTCAGTCCTGGAGAGGATTCCAACGGCCTCTGGGCGATTACCGGGAGTATCCAGCCATTTTCCTGCGCGGATCAGTGCTTTGGTGACAGCGATGGCGGTATTGGGGTTTTCGTCCACAAACTTTTTGGACATCACGAAGACCTTTTCGGGATTGTTTTTCCACACATCATAATTAGTGGTCACGGGTACACCGATGCCTTTGAAAACGGCCTGCTGGTTCCAAGGCTCACCTACACAATAGCCATAGATGGTGCCTGCTTCCAGCGTAGCGGGCATTTGCGGTGGAGGCGTCACGGAGAGCAGCACGTCGGCATCCACTTGGCCTTGGATATTGTCTGCTGTATAATAGCCTGGGTTGATTCCCGCCGCAGCCAGCCAATAGCGGATTTCATAGTTGTGCGTGGAAACGGGAAAGACCATTCCCATTTTAAAAGCCCTTCCGCTGTTTTTGTATTGCTGGATCACTGGTGCCAAGGCATCAGCTTTGATAGGATGTTGGGGGCGTCCTTCGGCGTCTTTGGGAATGTTTGGCTTCATGTCTGCCCATACTTCATTGGAAACGGTGATGCCGTTCCCATTGAGGTCCATGGAAAAAGGCGTCACCAGTTCAGCCTGTCGGCCAAATCCTGCTCCTGCCGCGATAGGCTGCCCGGCAAGCATATGGGAGCCGTCCAGTTGACCGTCGATGACCCGATCGAGAACATTTTTCCAGTTGGACTGTGCTTCTATGGTTACGTATAGTCCTTCGTCTTCGAAGAAGCCCATTTCTTTGGCGATAGCCAGTGGAGCCATATCCGTCAGCTTAATAAACCCGAAGGTCAACTGTGGTTTTTCGATGGCAAGTTGGTTGCTATTGGAAGAGTTTTCTTCTGCTTTATCGGTGGATTCGGCGCTATTACCGCCTCCGCAGCTGGCCAGAGTGCCTGACAAAATGGGCACAAGAATACTGGCCACAATCCATTTTGATTGTAGAAATTTCATAATGTTGCTATTTTTTTAGGTTAACTTATTTGGATGAGGTGAAGAGTGTTGGTTTGAAGGTGATCATGGTCCAGGCCCAGTTTTGGATGTGGGTACGGTCACCACCACGGATGGACTCCATGGTGTCAGTGGCAAACATCTGGGAATAGCCGATATTCCAGGTGACAGCTTCGGCCAGCTTGATGCCATAGACCAAGTCAATTTCAGTGCCCATGGCCTTGGAGAGTTCTTCGCCTGTGCCATCATATTGGCTGGATCCGGTGAAGAATTGGTGTATATGTCCTTGGAGGCTACCTTTGCCGATCTTCCATTTCGTCTTGAGGTAGATATCATTAACGCCTACAGCGCCATTGGCCGAACCAACGAAGAAATAGTCCATAAAGCCGTTAAAGGCGTGGTTGGTTCCGAAGTCTGGGCTGAAAGCGGTGTTTTTCCCGTCTGTGAGGTTACCGTCACCGGAGATGTATTCTACACCGATGGTAAGGGGCGTGACGGCAGTAGGGATGGTGGCATTGACACCGGCAAGGAAGGCGCTGACATCATTGGTTCCTTGTTTTCCGGATTGGTAATAAAAGTCACCAGCGACGGCCACATTGCCAAGGTTTATATTAGGGATAAAACCAAAGGTTTGTTTATTGGAAACGGTGCTGTCTGCATTTTGATAGCCGGCATTGTGTGCGAGTAGCGAAAACCCACCTGTGTCAAAGTCTTTGTGAAACCACGCATATTGCATGGTTTTGTAATTGCCGGATACGCTATAAAAATTGGCACCATCACCTTGGAGGAAACCAGGCTCGGGCACGTCGTCATCTTGGTTATAGGCAAGTCCTACGTGCAGTTGGGTGCTTTTTTCCTCACTTTCGTAGACGAACAAAAGCGCATCATGCCTTCTGCCTTGCTGTGCCCATTCCAGTCCACCAAGGAAGCGCTGGTTATCATAAGAGAGGATCTGGCGGCCTACTTTTACCGAAAATTCAGGATTGAAGAAGTATTGGCCCCAAGCTTCACTGAGGAAAGTATTGCCGGGTTCTTCCTTGAAGACCTGGGTGGTCTCTCCCCAGATCCGTACATCTTGAAAAGCCAGTTTGAAAACAAAGTCGCTGTTGGTATAGTCCAAGTACAGCCTTGACCGCTGCTCTGTAAAGAAAGCGGGATCTTTGCTATCATCTGTGAGTGTCTTGAAGCCATTGCGAAATTCAGATCTGGGTCGTACCTCAGCAGAAATGCGGACTTGTGCAAATGTCTTGGAGATCAAGAGTCCACACATCAATGCGGTTAGGAGATAAATCTTTTTCATTGGATTGTTTTGTGGTGGTATATTATAAATAAGTATTATTACGTATTACTTATGCAAACATAAGCTACGTATGACAGAGGTTCTATGCGTTAATGCAGTAGAGCGCCCCTTTTTTACCATAAAAAAACCTGCGTTTTGGCAGGTATTCATTCAAAAAAGCATCAGGAACAATAATAAAGCGATTTAGCTATCAATAAAATAATTGTGCTCGGAAATCTCTTTTCTAAGTAATTCTACGTTTTTTATGCCCAAATTTTTTCCTGATGCCTGAATTAGTCCTTCTTTTTTTAGTGAAGAAATAATGCGAATAACCTGTTCATCGGTGGTTCCTGCGAAATCAGCAATCTCCTTTCTGGATAATTTCACATCAAAAAAGCCATCTTTTTGGCCAAACTTTCTATTAATATACAAAAAAGCATCGATAACTTTCTCACGAACAGTCATTTGAGCAAATTTTTTCACTTTAGTTTCACTTCTGCTAAGCTCATCGGCATAAAAAGTCATCAGATCATAGGTCAAGGAAGGCAGTTGCTGGAGCATGGCTTTCATGGTGTCAGTAGAAAAATTGCAAAGCGTGGAATCCTCCAAGGCGGTGGCAGAGATGTGATAGGCTTGTCCTGCTCCGAATCCACGGTGACCGATAATGTCACCATCCTTGGTCAGCCGGACAATTTGCTCTTTGCCATTAAGGCCTGTTTTGGCCACTTTCACCTTCCCTTGGTTGATAAAATACAGCCCATGGATCGGCGCTCCTTCTATGATAAAATTTTGTCCTTTCTTACAAACAAGGGTGTTTTTTTGACATAGGAATTCAGCCATTTCTTGGAGATGACAGTTTTTCTTGATGATACAAGAAGTATTGGTACAGGTGAAGCAATTTGCTGTGTTCGTTTCCATACTTATAAACTATTATACGTAAATATACTTAAAAATAGCAACATAAATTAAGTAGTGGTTAAAAAGTTGGAAAAGCAGGGATTTTGATTTGTTCGCTTCATAAAAATGTACAAATTTTGTGTTCGGACTAAGCTACTTTGTTGGAAATAATTCGCTATATTCTACCAAAATAGGTCTGTAAATGGCAAAATAATCACCTGAAAATGAAAGCGTACGAGATCAATATTCGACAAGCTAAGATGGATGATATGATGAAGGTGCAGCACCTTTATGTAGAAACCATCCAAAGCTCCTGTAAAAATGACTATTCAGAGGAGCAAATAGCTGCTTGGATTTCTTCAGTAATCAATGAGGAACGGTGGAGACAAGCACTAGCCAGTGAATACTTCCTAGTGGCCGAAGATGAAACTAAAATTGTGGGTTTTGGTGCGCTAAAGGATGATAACTATATTGATTTCATGTATGTTCAGCACGAATATCAGCGAATTGGCCTAGCTGAACGGCTGCTAAAAGCATTAGAAAACAAGGCAAAGGAAAACGATGCTGAGCTAATTATAGCCGATGCCAGCAAAACAGCCGTGCCCTTTTTTGAAAAAATGGGCTTCCATATGGTGCAAGAAAACACCAAAGTGGTCAATGGATTGGAACTCACCAATTATCGGGTAGAAAAGGGCTTTCTTAAATAAAAATTTTTGAATATACGCTTTCTTGTCAGTAGATTTTATTTCTCACGGGATGCGCAGAACACCCAGCATGAAAAACGCCTTTTCTGAGATCTCCGTGGTTTCTGTGAGGATCTGTTTCAGTGGTCACTGGCATCATTGCGGATACACAATTTCTCCAATGCATAAACCGGGTTTATCCAAATGGAACAAATAAGACATTTTTTTGAAGCACAAGTACCGTTAAGTGATGCAGATTGGAATATATTCCGTGAGCGGCTTACGTCCAGGGTTTTTACAGCCAAGTCCTGTGTACTTTCCCTTGGTCAAGTGGAAAACCACCTGTCCTTCATTGAAAGAGGTATGGTTAGGTATTTTGTGCCTGGTGATGAGCACGAGATGACATTTGGTTTTTCTTTTGAAGGAGAATTTATGAGTGCTTACGATTCGTTCTTGACCAAGATGCCGAGTGGTTATTCGATCGAAACTTTAGGGGAAACAAAACTTTGGAGGATTAGTTATGAAGGGTTGCAGGAGGTATATAGGCTTTCTGATGCTGGCGAAAGAATAGGCAGATGTGCAGCAGAGGGATTATTTTTGAAAAAGGCAAAGCGGGAATTGGCCTTACTGCAACAGACTGCCGAAGAGCGATACCTTGATCTGTTTGTTGACCGACCTGAACTGTTCCAACAAATTCCCCTAAAATACTTGGCCAGCTATATAGGCGTCACTCCACAGGCATTGAGCAGGATCAGAAAGCGCATTGTCCAGCGTAGAGTACTTTGACGCTAATCCCAAGATATCGGAAAAATAGTGTAAAATAGCTGACTTATTGGACCATCACATGATGGGCACATAAACCGGGATTATTTATTGGTGGGCACGTGTTCCATCAGGTAATTGGTCAATAAGGTATAAAGGTGCTTTCTGGTATTCATGCCTTCATAGATGCCGTGGGATCGGTTGGGATATGCCATCATGTCAAATTGTTTATTGTGACGAATCAGTTCATCCACCAACAGTTCTTGGCTTTGATAATGGACATTATCGTCATTGGTGCCATGGACGAGCAGGAGGTTGCCTTTTAGGTTTTTGGCATGTGAAATCGGAGACCCTTCGATAAAATCGGCTACATTTTCCTGAGGAAGCCCCATATAGCGCTCTTGGTAGATATTGTCATATATCAGCTGTAAGGAAACTCCCGCTACAGCCATACCCGTGTGATAGATATCAGGGTACTTGAAAAGCAGGTTTTGGGTCATGGAGCCACCACCGCTCCATCCCCAGACAGCTACCCTGTCTTGATCCACAAAAGGAAATTGCTTGAATACCTCTTTGGCGGCCAAGGCTTGGTCTCGGGCATTGATCCTACCGACCTGGCGGTAGATGCTTTTTCGCCATTCGCTTCCCTTGAGACATGGCGTACCGCGGTTATCCATGTCGATGATGATATAGCCTTTTTGGGCAAGCATGATATTCCACAACCCCACAAAGTTGTCAGTGGCCACTGCGCCCCAGGGTTCACCATAGACATGAAAAAGTACCGGGTATCGCTTGCTTGGGTCAAAATCCACTGGTTTGATCATTCGGCCGTCGATAGGGACACCTTCTTCCGTATCTACTTGGAAGAACAGTATTTCGGGCAACTTCAAATCGGCCAATTGCTGTTTATACCTGTTGTTTTCTACCAAAGACCGGAGGGTTTTATGATTGGGTAGACTTACGAGGTTATAAGTGCTGGGCGCTAGCGCTTCGTCATGTTGCTGAATGGCATACTGACCATTGGGTGAGCAGTTATAAATATTGATACCATTATTGGCTCCTTCGGGTGTAATCCGCTGTATTTCCCCATTTCCGTTTAGGCTGGCGCTGTAAAGGTAGCGCTGTGCGGTGTTTGTGGGAGAGGCGTGGAAGTAGATGCTGCTATCCGTGACACCAGCAATCGAGGCAACGTCAAATTCAGTAGGGGTCAGTAGGGTTTTATCACCCGATGCGATGGACACTTTATATGCATGTCGCCAACCATCACTTTCGGCAAGACGTAGAAAGGCGGTATTGTTGTCTACCAGTTTTAGGTCGTTTTCTTCCCAACCACCTGCAGATACATCTGGATAGTAAATGTCTACCCATGTTTCTTCCGTTTCTTTATATACGGCTTTTATCGTCTCTGTTCTGATGTTGTAGGTCCAGACGGTGAGCTGGTTTTGATGACGGTTTAGCTGTTGGATGAGCAGTGTTTCGCTATTTACCCATTGCATTCCCGGAAGGTAATGCTGTACACTGGATCCGGGCAGGGGTACCCAATGGATTTTGTTATTATTTAGGTCACTCACACCGATCTTTACAGAAGAAGGATCTTGCCCTACTTTAGGATATTGCAGGGGAAGAGGTTTGGAATAAATGGAGTCGATATTATCAATCATATAAAAAGTACCCACTCCAGAGATGTCAAAATTCCAGAAGGCCAAATGCTCCCCGGAGGGGCTCCATCGGAAACCGTCCCTTGCACCAAATTCCTCTTCATAAGCCCAGTCGAAGGTACCATTTATGCTATTCTCATTGTTGCGGTCTGTAAGTTGCTGTATCTCTCCAGTGACAATATCCTCCACAAATAAATTAAAATCATGCACATAGGCCACTTTGCTATTGTCTTCGGAGAACTTGGCAAACATCAAGGAGGAAGAAGGAAAGCTGCTGCCAAGCTGCGATAGCTCATTGGTTTTTAAATCCAATACCCAGTAATCTCCTTTTGTGTTGGCTCGCCAGACCCTAGAGCTATTGGTGAAGATAAGGAGCTTGGTCCTGTCTGGAGAAAATAAAAAACGCTCCACACCGATACTGGCTGTTTTGCCGGCAGGTACCAGCTGCTCTCCAGTGACCAAAAGGCTTTTTGCTCCCGAGTCCGTTTGATATTTGGCTATTACAGGCTTTCCATCTTGTGTATTTTCTACCACTGCATAGGCATGGCCATTTTCTACCCATTCGTAGCTACTCATTCCTTCTTGACTAAATTCCCCGGAATAGATCCGGTCGATGTCAAGGGTAGCATTTTGCGCAAAACTCACTTGACCAAACAGGAAGATTGCACAACAATAGGTGATATAGGTTAACTTTTTCATAATAGTATTTTCGTTCATTAACCTGAAACTCAACCCAAGTTCAGTGCTAAAAATAATCATTATCACATAAGTTCTCCTTTGATTGCTGGCTTGAATCTCTTTTGGTCAATGCTGTGTTAGGAATGGTTAATATTGTAGAAAAATTGGATTGGAAGCCACTGGTCTTGTTTTAACCCGGATTATGTGTTAGGAATCGTAGTGAGAGCTGAAATTGCAAGAAAATCAGTTAGTTTGGAGGCATTAGCGTACCACCGCTACGGTTATGCCGAAAACTAAAGTGAAACGGCTGATTTTGAAGCAGTTTAAGGTAGCAACACCTGTGCGCCGTGGCGTAGATAGGCTAATGCATATTCCGGGTTTAATACAGCATTTTCACTTTCACACCACCATAGAAATTGCGATCGGCAGCGGGTTGGTAGTAGCGCCCACCGAAGGCGTTGAGATCATTCCCGAGACTGTATCGCTGGTCCAGTAGGTTATCGGTACCTCCATAAATTTCCATTTGCCAAGTGCTGCCGAAATTTTTTCGCCAGCCTAGACGTGCATTCATCAGGTGATAGGGATCTTGGTAGATGGCATTGTCATCTGTAAGTGGGATTTCGTCTACCCATTGATAAGTAAGGTTTAAGTATAATCCTGTTCTGGAAGTGAGGTCTAAGCGGTTGACGAGATTATTTTGAGGTACTCCGGTCAGTGCATTTCCCGAGAAGTCTTCCCCGTCATTTATATAGTCCTTAAATCTAAAATGATGGAAGGAATAAGCATGGCCCATTTTCAGTTGCTGGATCCATCCTGCTGGGTTGCTTAGGAGGATATAGTCGAGCTGTGCTTCAAGTCCTTTTTGGTCTGTTGCGCCGGCATTACGGAAGAGGACGACCCCTTGCGGATTGGTGTAGGTAGTGATGGTCTCATCCAATTTGAAAAAGAAGGCACTGGCGTCCAATTGTACATTTCCGTTCAGGAATTCTGCTCTATAACCGACTTCGTAGTTCGTTCCTTTTTCGGCTTCCAAGTCGAGGTTGATGCTGCCTTCATTGGTGCGTACCTCGTCGATGGTAGGAGGAGAAAAACCAGAGCTGATACTACCATAAACGGACGAATAATCTGTGAGCTGGGCCGAAAGCCCAATCCTCGGAACGATTACAGGATCAAAATTCCGCTCGGCAGCATAAGGATCTCCAGCACTGGCATCTACCGTCCTGTTGATATCATAACGGGAAAAGTTCTCGCTGAGGCCCAAGGTCATCAATAAGTCATTTGTCCAGTTGATTTCGATCTGCTGAAACAGGAATCCTTGTGTGGTGATCAGGTCATCCGCAAAACGAATGGTGTCGGCCCTTCCTTCTCTATTGCCAAAGTTCTGAGCGCTGGTATTGGCAAACTGGTATTCACCACCAAAGAGTAATCTCACGGGAAACTTCCCCCATCGGTCATTTAGCTGGAATTTGGTCCTGGCACCGTATCCATACTGGGTTTCCCTTTTATAATCCAAATTGAAAGGGTTTTCAAAATCAGTTGTTTGGAGGTATACAGCGGTGTGGTTGCTCCATTTTTTGTTAAACCTGTAGTCATGAACCAGTGTACCATAGAGGCTTTCTTGGTTTATAGAGGCATTTTGCTCAGCAGATCCAGGACGTGCTTGACGTGGATTTGCGTTCATTTGTTCTTCAGTCAGTCCTCCAGGGATTTCGTAAAACAAGTCCGAATAAAGGAGTTGGGTAGTGATGCGTTGTTTGTCAGAAGGCTCAAATCTTCCTTGGAGTTGGAATACCCCTCTATCCAAAGCACTGTGATCACGATAGCCGTCCGATTGTTGTTTGACATAGCTAGCAGAAAGGCTGCCATTTTCTATCATTTGATCCACAGCCACCCGGTACTTGAGCAAGCCGTAGCTGCCTCCTGATACCGATGTCTCGGCTTTGTTTTGGTTGATTTTTCCCGGGGTGAAGGAGATGACACCGCCATTACCTGCGCCGTAAATACTTCCTGCGGGACCTTTGATGATTTCGGCACCCTCGATATTAGAAAGGTCCAATATATTGAGTGCAGTCGTGCCATCAGGAGCGGTAAAGGGAATGCCATCCCAGTAGATTTTGACATTACGAACGCCGAAGGGAGCCCTAAGCGAACTCCCCCTGATGGATACTCTATAGCTTCCTGGGGCTCGCTCCTCAAAGCGGATGCCCGACTTGGTGTTGAAGGCATTGACAATAGAAGTCTCGTTGAAACGGTAGAGGGCTTCTTGGTCTATCTTACTGACGGCGGCGGCCTGTTCCATTAAGTACCTTTCGGACTCAAAAGAAGAGATGACCACTTCAGAAAGCTGATTGGCTTTTTTGGTAAGGCGAATGTCAGTAGGGGTATTGGGAGCGATGGTTTTTCTTGTGGCCTCATAAGCAATGTGTGTAAACAAGGCCTTGGTATGAGCAGATAGCTCCAAAGATACCTGTCCATTATCATCAGTAAGGTACCTGTCGCCATTATCCATTGTGATGACTACTGAGGGGATCGCCTCTCCGCTTTCATCATCGATAACAGTAAGGGAGGTTTGCGCCATTGCCACTGGAGCCAGGCCGAGGAGCAAAATAAATGTCAGGCTGTAAAGTGAAAGTTTCATAGATTAAAATTAACGAGATTCTCAGGAAATGAAATAAGGATAATTGATCTATTTATGTTTAACCCGGATTATGCGTTAGGAATCGTAGTGAGAGCTGAAATTGCAAGAAAATCAGTTAGTTTGGAGGCATTAGCGTAGCACCGCTACGGTTATGCCGAAAACTAAAGTGAAACGGCTGATTTTGAAGCAGTTTCAGGTCGCAACACCTGTGCGCCGTGGCGTAGATAGGCTAATGCATATTCCGGGTTTAAGTGATTAGAACCTTTTTATGGATAATTACACCAACGGTCATAGGGATGTTAAACCCAAATTCCCAGATATCGAAAAAATTTACGAAAAACAGCTAACGTGTCAGACAGCCACATTAGACACATAGGACACAATAGGAAAAATTCCGTAATCAATTTAGCCGAGGCAAGGCCTTGGAGAAGGTAAATAAGGTATTACCCAATGAGCTGGACGGAGTGAGTGTTTCATCGTAAATGGAATCCGTATGCTGCGAGCCTAGCTGATGGACATATCATTTCACTTAAGGGCTAATTCTCCAATATTCCAGCATAGGAACCTTCACACTTTAATGATAATGTTCTTCTTCCACAAAATATAGGCAGGGACAAAGAGAATTATCATCATCAATATAGCGCCACCTAGGGAAGCATTTTTTGGTGTTAACCAACCGTTAAAGAGGACTTCTTGGAGAAAGAACTTCAAGGTGACAGCTTCTCCAGCAAGATTGACCTTGATAAGGCCGAAGAGTTTGGCAATGATCCCGGATAGGAAAAATACGGTGATCGCATTCATGCCATAAATAACAAACGGCAAGGACCATTTTTTCCAGCCTTTGACATCCAAGATCCAGTAGCATGCAGCCAGGACCAAGAAAGCCCATCCAGCAGTATAAAGGACAAAGGAGCTTGTCCAAAGTGCCTTGTTCATTGGAAAGGCCATTGACCATACCCCACCACCGAGGAGTAATCCTATTCCGACAAGGCTCCACTTGGTCAATCGGTCCTTATGGGAGGTGTATCCGGTAAGGATTTTGCCACAAGCCACGCCAAGAAGGCAGGTAACGATGGCAGGTAGTGTGGAAAACAACCCTTCAGGATCCCAGGTTTTAGTTTGTGACCACATGTGTCCCGCGAGTAATTGTTGGTCAATCCATGCCGCTAGATTAGTGCCTGGATCCAAATTGGCAGGCCCAATCCCTGGGACAGGAATCAGCGTCATGCACAACCAATATCCCATTAAGATGCTACCGGCAGAAATCACCAATGCCCTTCGGGACAGATACAGGTACATCACGGTGCTGATGAAATATACTATACCGATTCGCTGCAACACACCTGGAAAGCGAAGGTTGGCAAGATCAAAATAGGGAAAGGCAGTTAATAGCAATCCAAGGCCAATTAGCTTCAGTGACCTGATAAGGGACTTTTTCATCAATTCTCTCTTTGGCCTTCCTTTCCGCACCTGTCCTCCCAAGGAAAGCTCGATAGCCACTCCGACGATAAACAGGAAAAAGGGAAAAATCAAATCCGTGGGTGTGCAGCCATGCCATTTGGCATGTAGCAATGGTGCATATACGTGTGACCATGAGCCGGGATTGTTTACCAAGATCATGGCAAATATGGTAATGCCTCGGAATACATCTAGAGAAAGGATACGTTGATTGGGCATAAAAAAACGATTAGTGGTTAACCAATCGTCAATATATTAATTTAAGATTTATTAATTATTAAAAATTTTAATTAATCTCTAGTTCCAGTTCAATGAGACAATCCAAGATGAGCTGTACCACATCGTAGTAAAAGTCCTGATTGACTTTATCAAAAGTGTCTGTGTCCTGATGGTAGTCGGGATGGTCTTCCACACCAAAATATAGAAAAGGAATACCTTTGGCATGAAAGGGGGCATGGTCCGAGGCTTTGGTCCAGTCATCATGACCAGAACCTGGGATATCATGGCCAAATTTAAGCGAGACATCAGTGCCTTTTGCCACTTCTTCCAAAGTAGGTTTTAGCGTGGGGTAGTGATAAGTTCCCGAGACATAGATTTCGTTCTTATCACTTCTGCTGATCATATCCATATTGACATTGAGAATGATCTGCTCTGTAGGAAAGGGAAAATCCCTGACAAGGGCTTTGGCTCCCTGAAGCCCCATCTCTTCTGCATCCAAAGCAGCAAAGATCATGGAATGTTGTGGGGGATTTTCGGAAAAATAGGCAGCCAAGGTCAATAACGCAGCAGTCCCTGATGCATTATCATCGGCACCATTATAGATTTTGCCTTCCCTTACGCCCAAATGGTCATAATGGGCAGTGACAACGATGATTTTTTCCGTTTCTGTACCAGGAATGAACCCAACGATATTGGCAGCATTTTCTATTTTCTTTTCTTTGCCAAAACTAAAATACTGGGTAAATTCATCATATTGGCTGGTCATGCCGAGTGCTTTAAAGCGGCTTCTGATCAGTTCGCGGGCTTTCATGCTGCCTTCCGACAGGGGCGCTCTGCCTTGAAGTGCGTCTGAGGCGAGAAACTGAAAATCCTCCATCAACTGTGAGCGGTCTACTTGCTGGCCAGAAACACATAACGGGCTGAGGATAAAGAACATTAAAACGATGATTTTTGGCATTCTCATGGGATTCTGCATTAGAAGGGGTAAAGTATATCGGCGAAAATACTAATTTAGTCTTTTGGTAAGGTCAATTGCGGCCACCAAAGGTTTTTATAAACTTACATCTGTTGACAAATATGCTCAAAAAATCAAGGATTCGTTTCATGAAACCCGTCATTTTGAAGGGGTTTTACGTGAAAGTGCTTCCGTTACTATTTTTATCTGTAATGATGTCAATTCAAATTTTCTGCCAAACTCAGCTACCGGAGCACTTTTTGGATGGAAAAGCCGTCATACTTATTTCCAATGCTCCCGATGCCCGTCCTATCATGCAGTGGAAGGCCATCGCACGGGAAGTTCACCCCGCATTGGTCGAAGCAGGAGGAGATCCCGTGGCATATTATGAGTTGGAAGAATTGATCCTTTCCGAGGAAATCCAGCGTGCTTACGCCACTATTTTCAGCCAGCGTTTGATAAGAAACATCCTTATCCTTACGCGTAAGAGCAATGGTGACTTTTACATAAATATCCTGGAATATTCAGGCAATGAAAGTATCGTTTCGGCAGGTTCTTCATGGACAATGGAAGCTAATGACATCCAAATTCTCAAAGAGCGGGTGGTGGCCGCTGGAAAAGGAATGCGCAGTAAAAACCTGATGGCATTGGACGTCCCCACATTTTTACCTCCACTGGTGGGCGGAGCTGAAGGTGCCAGCACGGCTCCAGCCAATAATAACGCCATATCTGGGCGATTTGTGGCCGAGAACCCATTGAACTTGGATATCTTTAAGCTAGGCATCCCCCTGTCTGGAGCTAGTGGGGAAAATGCCTTGCTGACACGGTATCGCTACGACCTCTATGGAAAATCCAACGACGAAGTGCTTGCTGCCCAAAAAGCAGAAAAGGCCAATTTGGAACGGATTTTTGATCAGTATTACGAGCATCAAACGGTTTTTCTTACGGAAATCCGTTCGGACAAGCAATTGATAAGCGATCGTATCCAGTTTGTATTGACGCGTGTGGAGGGAAGAGAGGCCGACCTGATGGAAAGCATGGGCCTCGACCCAGCAAGTCTTGAAAATACTGACAGGATCGTGGTCAAATACTACATTAAGTTTTTGGTGAGAAATGAACTCTATATAGGTCCCAAGTGGGATGCAGATCCCAATGGTCAAACGGCCCTCATCAATTTCCTTAAAAACCTGAAAATCGAACCTTAGACATAGCCAAGGGCCAAGGGAATAAAAATAGCACAGTGCCTGTAGACTGAGTTTGTCCGTAAAATCTAAGCGGTGGGCAGGATGATTATTTGAAATACTGATTAATGGCTTGAACGGCAGTGGTGATCCGTGTGTTCAAGTCTCCTGAGATTTTGACCACGGGCACGCCAATGGAGCGTGTTAATTGCTCGTACCAATCGTAAAAAAACTGCCTCATTTCAGGGTCTGGGTGCTCCCTTTGGGGGTCATCTTCCCAAGGTATATCGATGTCCGTAAGCAGGTAAAGGTCATATTCCCTATGTGCTATCTGCTCCGTTATCCAAGAGGACGTTTTATGGTATTTGTACTCGGACCACACTTGGATGACATGCAAGTCAGTATCACAAAAAAGAAATTTCTCGGCCTCTTTTGCCTTGCTTTCCTCCAAGTGGAGTTGTCCTTTGGCAATCTCCAACAGGTCTTCATAGCGATATTCCCTATCAAGTTGCTCAATGTATTCACGTGCAAATTCTTCTATCCACGGTTCCTTAAAGTGAGCAGCAAGTGCTGAAGTGAGGGTGCTTTTGCCTGTTGATTCTGGTCCGATTATGACTATTTTTTTAAGCTGATCGGGCATGTTTTTTTTCTGATTTTATCCAAGCTATCAAACCAAGAACAGCCAAAATAGTAAAAAACAGGAACTGGAAAGAGGTCAAAATTAGTCCTTTGTAAAAATACAACGGAACAGAAACCAAGTCGGTAATGATCCAAGCTATCCAGTTTTCCACTTTCTTTTTGGCCATTAGGTACATCCCCACAAAGGCGGAAGAGGTAGTAAACGAATCCCAATAGGGAACGTCACTATCTGTATAAGTGGACAGCACGAAGTATAAAACGCCATAAGTCGCTACAAGTAAGGCAATCGCATAAATCCACCCTTTCCATTTTAGCCAAGTGACAGGAAGAATTGATTTGCCGGGTCTTGGATGTGTCCAGACATACCAGCCATAGATGGACATCGAAAAAAAGTAGGCATTAATGCCCATATCCGCATAGAGCTTTACCTCTAGGCAGATCCATACATAGATCAAGGTACTGATGATCCCAGTGGGATATACCAGGATATTCTCCCTCATGGAGAAAAACACACTGGCGATACCAAACACTACCGCAAGAGCTTCCAGCCAGGTCATGTGCTGGAGACCTTCCATAAAGCCGTTGATGATCCATTGACAATCCATGCCCCGAAATAACGGCAAAAAATGCTGAAAAGGAAGAATGGCAGTAGGAATGTTGTAACCCGGATTCTAAGACGTTGAGAAAATAACGTAAAGTGGCTAACTTATTAACCTCAGTTCGATTATAAAACCGTCACTGCGAGGCTTAGAGGGAGGTCTGAGCGGGTGGAAGCCGTGGCAGTCTCAGTATTTCGGGATTGCCACACCCTTTTCCAACCCACATCCTCCAAAAAAGGGTTCGCAATGACGCTTTTTATACTAAAATTAAGTCGAGCTCAGGTTATTAGACAGCCACATTAGACACATAGGGCACAATAGGGAAAATGCGGTAATTAATTTACCCGAGGCACGTCCTTGGGAATGTCTCCAAAAAAGATTTTCCTTAAGCAGATAGAAAGCCTAGTTAAACACTCCCATCTAGCCATACCAAATTCCACGATATAGAAGCCTTCCGGAGTTAGATGGAATATGCATTAGGCTATCTATTGCGGTCTATAATGATTCCTAATGAATAAACCGGGTTAAATTCAAAAAGGCTGTTGATAGGTTAAAAAAAAGGCCACCCAGTTTTGGGTAGCCTCTTTGCCATAATATCTTATTTTGTTATCCCTTCAAGCTGTAGTTGGGAGCTTCTCTGGTGACGTTAATATCGTGTGGATGGGATTCATGGACACCAGCTGCGGTGATTTTTACGAATTTGCCATTTTCTTGTAGATCCTCAATTGTTTGGGTGCCACAGTACCCCATACCTGCCTGAAGTCCGCCGACCAATTGGTAAAGTACTTCAGAAACCAAGCCTTTAAACGCCACACGACCGACGATGCCTTCAGGCACCAATTTTTTAATATTGTCTTCTGCATCTTGGAAATAACGGTCCTTGGAGCCGGATTCCATCGCTTCGAGAGAGCCCATGCCGCGGTAGGTTTTGAACTTTCGTCCTTGGTAGATGATCATTTCACCTGGTGCTTCTTCTGTGCCAGCAAGCAAAGAACCGATCATGATGGAGCTAGCTCCTGCAGCTACGGCTTTTACCAGGTCACCAGAATAACGGATCCCACCATCAGCAATGACAGGGACGCCTGAGCCTTTAAGGGCCTTAGCACATTCAAAGACCGCTGAGAGCTGCGGAAGTCCTACGCCGGCAATTACCCTGGTGGTACAGATACTTCCTGGCCCTACCCCTACCTTGACTGCATCAGCACCGGCTTCGGATAATGCGAGCGCTGCTTCAGGAGTGGCAATGTTTCCTACGATTACTTCTAGGTCAGGGAAGGTTTCTTTGATTTTTTTACAGGTTTCGATGACACCTTTGGAGTGGCCGTGGGCAGTATCTATAGAAACGACGTCTACCCCCGCTTCTTTGAGGGCCTGTACCCGCTGGACGATGTCGGCTGTTACACCTACAGCAGCCCCCACTCTTAGTCTGCCATATTCATCTTTACATGCATTGGGCTTGTCCTTTCTCTTCAGAATATCCTTGTAGGTAATCAGTCCTGTCAGCCTGTATTCCTCATCTACGATTGGGAGTTTTTCGATTTTGTGTTCTTGGAGGATTTCTTCGGCCTGTTCCAGCGTGATTCCTGCTTTGGCAGTGATCAGGTTGTTGACGGTCATGATTTCCCTAACAGGTCGTTGTTGGTCCTTGATGAACCGGAGATCCCTATTGGTGATAATACCTTTAAGGGTTCGTTCCTTATCCACCACTGGGATACCGCCGATATGGTATTCCCTCATGATGGTTTCGGCATCTTTTACTTTGGCATCGATCTGCAGGGTGATAGGATCCAGGATCATCCCACTTTGTGAACGCTTTACCTTACGGACCTGTGCAGCCTGTTGGTCGATCGTCATGTTCTTGTGGATAAAACCAAGACCACCTTCCAGGGCAATGGCAATGGCCAGCTCTGCTTCGGTGACGGTATCCATAGCTGCAGAAACCAAAGGGATGTTCAGCCGGATTTTCTTAGTAAGTTGAGTGGATGTGTTGGTGTCACGTGGCAATACTTCTGAGTATGCAGGCACCAGAAGCACGTCATCATAAGTAAGTGCTTCAAAGAGGAATTTATCGGTGTTTAGATTCATGGCAAACTTGGTTAAGGAACCCTATTTGCCCGTCAAAGATACAAACAAATTTGAATGCCAATCAACGATTGTAAAAAAATAATTTAAAATTTATCGTAAATTTTATCCATTAGTGGAAGATTCTTTGGAAATGTTATTTTGCGATGATGTTTCAAAAAGCCAAGGTGCAAAAGGATCATTGGCAAGTGGTATAAAATGCTTTCAGGAGATTGGTTGGAGCGGAAAAAAACTAATATGAATTACTTTTCACGCCTAAATATTACCCTACTAAATAATACCATCCTATCAATGTCCCAAAAGAAATCGGGATACCAATTCCCACCAGCAAGGAAGCCAGCTTAGGGTTAAGGTTGTTGTTGATTGCGATGATGGAGCCAGTGATCATCGGAGCCATGGCCGTTTCCATCACGCTGACTTTATAGAGGATATTATCGGGGCTCAAGACCAATCGGTAGGCAAAGAAAATCAATACTGGAATAACTAGCAGCTTATAGCCCAATCCGTACCAAAGATGGATGGAAGAAAGGGTGGATGAATTGATCTTTACCTGCAGTCCCACACCTATAAGGGCAATGGGTGTGAGGGTAGCAGCAAAAGCTTCCAGTATTTCCTGGGGCATGCCTGACAGCTGCACATGAAAGATGTTCATGCCTATCGCAATCAGGAAGAAGATGAATGGCGGAAAAGTAAGTATTTTTTTTGTGACATCCCGTTTACGTTTTTTGCCCTGTCCATAAATGGACGCTACGATGATGGCGATACTGCTGACGATAATAAAGGAACCCGCTTGATCCACCAAAAGGGCGATTTTCAGCCCTTCTGATCCATAAAGTGCTTCAATGATGGGAAAGCCTATAAACGAGGTATTGGCCAGACCGGGGACGATGATGAGGCATCCTGTGGTGGCCTTGCTCCATCCTAATTTCTTGCCCAATGTACCAAACACCACCCATGATAGCCCAAAACTGATCCAAGCTGTCAGCACGGGAAGTAGCAAACCGAGGGAAAGTTGCGTCTCGGGAATATGGAGTAAGGCCAATGCTGGCAAAACGATGTAAATAAGATACGTATTGAGTGCTTTTGGTGCGTCATCAGGCATCTCCTTTACCTTTTGCAATAAGACTCCAATGATCAGACAGAGAATGACAAGGACAAGGTTGGTCATAAAGTTAGGTGGTTGAACCCAGAATATGCATTAGCCTATCTACGCCACGACGCACTGGTATTGCGACCTGATCCGACTATAGGGCGGATGAAATCAGCCGCTTTGCTTTAGTTTTCGATTCTATCTGGCAGCTAGACAGGATTACTGTAGCGGTGCTACACCTACACCTCCAAACCAGCTGATGTTATGGCAGCTTCGGCTCATCCAGATACCTGTCGGGAAAGGCTATAACGGTTCTTAATGCATAAATCGGGTTAAATTAACAGTAATGTAATGTGTTGTTAATCAATATTTTAATTTTATATAGTTTCTTTATTGAAAGAAAATCTAATGCTATGACAAAACTTGTACCTATTTTGATCGATAACAAGCGGATCGTCCAACTTTCACAGTTGACCATCGATCAGGCCAATGATCTGAGGAGTTTTTTGCCAGGATCCAGCATCAAGCAAATAACCTATCAAGGAATGGAACTAAAGGATTGCATCGATTTCGATACGTACGAATACTGGTGCCAAACCAATCACGTACAAAATGGCTCCCCTTCCACTATCTGGGATTTTTGAGATTAGCGTATTCCAAAGTTGTTTCTTTTCTCTTTAAAATAAGCTTCCAGTTGGGGGTAAACATTGCTTTTTACTTCTGGAATTCCGGAAAGTGTGAGGTTCATGTCTCCCTTACTGGCATGCCCCACCACTTCCAAGGTCTCTATCAGAAATATAAATTCCTGAAGGCTTAAGGGGGCACTGGACTTTTCGGGCTTTACCTTGAAGTCATTCCCATAAAAATCTACCACTTCATAATAGATCTTACCGTCTAGCGGAGCCGCATAAATGCTGATTTCCTCCCCCCATTGGCTCTCGGGATAAGCCAGCTTGGCCAGAAGTGCAGATGGTCCTGTACCGTCAAAGTAACTTTCGGGCGCAAAATCAAAATCAATCATGTTTCAAAAGTAATCGTTATGGGTGGGAAACCATTCATGGAAGAATGGAATATTTGATATTCATTCTTCTTTTAGGTGATTCCGTTTTACCTCAACAAAAAAGCCGACCAATTGGCCGGCTAATTTACTGTTTCACTCTTAACCTATTTAGGCGGTTACGCCATATAGTTCTTTTAGTTTTTCTACTGTATAATCAATTTCTTCGTGTGTATTAAAACGACTGAAAGAGAACCTGACGGCGTCCCTGTCAGATGGTGCATTAAGTGCTTGCAAAACATGTGAGCCGACAGTGGCTCCACTACTACAGGCCGAACCTCCAGAGGCAGAAATACCGTGAAGGTCGAGATTGAACAACAGCATCCCACTGTTTTCTTCAGATGGGGGAAGACTGACATTCAGTACGGTATAGAGGCTTTTGTCAAGGTCTTCCGAAAGCCCATTAAACTGCACCCCAGGAATACCTTCTTTAAGTTGGTCGATAAATCTTTTCTTTAGACGTTGGACGTGTAGCTGGTGTTCTTCCATTTCTTCATAAGCCAGCTCCAATGCTTTGGCGATGCCTACGATGCCATAGACATTTTCAGTACCGCCCCTCATGCTCCTTTCTTGGGCTCCTCCATATATGAACGGACGGATCTTGTTTTTCTTGTTCAAATAGAGAAATCCTGATCCTTTAGGCCCATGGAATTTGTGCCCTCCCGCTACGATGGCATCAATGGGAAGTGATTTCAGGTCATGGACGTAATGGCCCATGGTCTGTATCGTGTCCGAATGGAAAAAGACATCGTGTTCCTTACATAGCTGGCCAATGGTATTGATATCGTTGATATTTCCGATTTCGTTATTGGCATGCATAATGGAGACGAGTGAGTTGGGGTGTGTCTGGATCCACTCAGCAAGGTGCCCCATGTCAATCTGGCCTTTGCCATTAACTTGGGCATAATCCAGCTTGATATGTCCTCGTTTTTCACATTCTTGGAGTGTGTGGAGGACAGCATGATGCTCCATCGGGGAGGTGAGCGCATTTTTGATACCGTATGTCTCTATGGCGCCTACCAAGGCTGTATTGTCTGCTTCTGTCCCTCCAGAAGTAAAGAAGATTTCTCCTGGGGAAGCGTTGAGCAATGCGGCGACCTTTTTCCGGGATCGCTCAATGGCCGTACGCACTTCTCTCCCATGGGAATGGACAGAAGAAGGGTTGCCATAGTGGCCCTTCATGTAAGGCAGCATCGCTTCCAGCACTTTGTCGTCCAAAGCGGTGGTGGCTGCATTATCTAAATAAACTTTCATTTCTCTGTAATACTTGGGTACTGTTTTTTATTTCGGTTTATACCTTCAACCCGGAATATGCATTAGCCTATCTATTGCGGTATGAACCTACTTCAAAATCAGTCGCTTCGCTGCTGTTTTCGATTTCACCATCCGCCGCGGCGGATGCCTCAATCTCCAAACAGCCTGATTTTCTTGTAGTTTCAAACCTTCCCGATAGCTATCGGGACAGGCGATCACGATTCCTAATGCATAAACCGGGTTCAAAGTCCAGGTGTAGGCCAGACCGTATACCACCAAAGTACTTTGGTGGTAACCTATGTTGAATAACTGGAAATAGTTATTTTACTTATTTGCGGATATAACCTCCTTGATGTCGAGGATCAGCTTGTTGGCCAAGTGCTCAGCAGTGGCTTGGGTCTCCGACTCAGAATAGATCCTAATGATGGGCTCTGTGTTGGACTTTCGTAGGTGAACCCACTCTTTGTCAAATTCTATTTTGATCCCATCTATATCATTGATGGGCTGTTTGCTATACTTACGGCTTATCTCATCCAAGATTGCATCAACATCAATATCAGGAGTGAGCTCAATTTTGTTTTTGGAAATATAGTAATTTGGGTAGCTGGCCCTTAGGCGGCTGGCTGTTTTGCCAAATTTGGCCAAGTGGGTCAGAAAGAGTCCTATGCCCACCAGCGCATCCCTGCCATAATGTGACTCGGGATAGATGACACCGCCATTGCCTTCGCCGCCGATGACGGCGTTGGTTTCTTTCATTTTGTTGACCACATTTACCTCCCCTACCGCTGCGGCATTGTAGGTGCCTTGGTGCTTTTCCGTAACGTCCCTGAGGGCTCTTGTGGAGCTGAGGTTGGAGACGGTATTGCCAGCAGTCTGCGACAGGACATAGTCCGCCACTGCCACCAATGTATACTCCTCCCCGAAGGTAGATCCGTCTTCTGTAAGGAATGCCAATCGATCCACATCTGGATCTACGACTATGCCCAGATCAAACTTCCCATTTTTAAGTTTGCTAGAAATATCCCTTAGGTTTTCAGGTAACGGTTCTGGATTATGGGGGAAATGACCATTTGGCTCACAATACATTTCTTCCACCTGATTGACACCAAGGGCTTTCAGGAGTTTGGGCAGTGCGATTCCTCCGGTGGAGTTGACACAATCAATGACCACACTGAAGTTACGGGATGCGATAGCGTCCTTGTCTACAAGGGAAAGGCCAAGTACATGGTCAATATGCCTGTCGATATAGTCATGCACCAAAGTATATTCACCCAGCTGTTTTACCCCCGCAAAGTCGAAGTCCTCTTTTTCGGCCTTTTCCAACACCTCTTTTCCATCTTGGTCCGAGATAAACTCACCTTTGTCATTGAGGAGTTTCAAGGCATTCCACTGGATGGGATTATGACTGGCGGTGAGGATGATGCCTCCTCCCGCTTTTTCGAGCGGTACGGCAAATTCCACCGTAGGAGTAGTGCTCAGCCCCAAATCGATCACATGGATGCCCAGCCCTTGAAGTGTAGCCGTAACCAGTCGGGATACCATGTCTCCAGAGATGCGCGCATCTCTGCCGATAATGATCCTGGGGTTGTTGGTTTTTTCTAAGATCCACGCTCCGTAAGCTGAGGTAAATTTTACAATGTCAACAGGAGTCAGTCCTTCTCCTGTCCTTCCTCCGATAGTTCCACGAATACCGGAAATAGACTTAATTAATGCCACTTTGATAGCGTTTAGTTAAACTATAAGAAAAAAACCCGTCTGCCTCGGCTAACAGGAGTTTATGTCATGGTGATTATTTGAATTTTGCCATTACCTTGTTGACTTCCGAATCGGGGTTGCCACATGATTCACTTTCGTCCATGGTTTTTCCACAGTAGCTACAAGTGCCGCCGCCGTCTTTGTTCAGGTAAGGGTTTTGTGATGCGCATGTTCCTTTAAACTGCCCGTTTTTGAGGAAAATAAGCCTCACGGACATTAAAATGAAAAACAATGCGAGAAATCCCAAAGTCAAATATAGAGTTGCCATATCCAATTAATTTGCTCAAATTTACGTAATACTTTGAAAACGTCCACACAATCCAAATAGTTTCCCAAATCATATGTCCAAAATCTCCTCCCGAAAACAACAACTAGAAGCTTTTGATCGGCTGTTGACCATTATGGATGAGCTGAGGGAGCAATGTCCTTGGGATCGTAAGCAGACCATCGAAAGCTTACGCCATCTGACCATAGAAGAGACTTTTGAGCTTTCAGATGCCATTCTTGACGGTGATTTGGAAGAAGTAAAAAAAGAACTTGGGGACATTTTGCTGCACATCGTGTTTTATGCAAAAATAGGTTCAGAAAAGGAAGTTTTTGATATCAGCACGGTCATCGATAGTCTCTGCGAAAAACTGATCCGCCGCCATCCCCACATTTATGGAGATACCGAGGCAAAGGACGACGAAGCCGTCAAACAAAACTGGGAAAAGATCAAGCTGCAAGAAAAAGGCAACAAAAGTGTCCTTGGGGGAGTGCCAAGGTCTTTACCGGCATTGATCAAAGCCATGCGAATCCAGGAGAAAGCCCGTGGTGTAGGGTTTGACTGGGAAGAGAAAGATCAGGTCTGGGAAAAAGTGGAGGAAGAAATGCAGGAATTCAAAGCGGAATTTGATGTGACAGGATCAGGTCCCATCGACGCAGAAAATGCTAGTGGGGAATTTGGAGACCTGTTGTTTTCATTGATCAATTATGCCAGGTTTATGGAGATCAATCCAGAAGAGGCGTTGGAAAAGACCAACAGGAAATTCATGTACAGGTTCCAGTATTTGGAAGAAGCAGCCAAAAAAGCGGGTAAGAAATTGGCAGATATGAGCCTTGCTGAGATGGATGTTTACTGGAATGAAGCTAAAAATCAATAAATTATCCAATTTATCATCCATTCTTTAAGCTTGGGTGACAATAAATATTTACTTTTGGATTGGATTAACCGCAACAAGCCAAATAACCTTAAATGTCTCCGAATAAATTGATTATCAACTTCGTTCCGTTTTGGCAAAAGATATCATAACCCGATTTTTAATCTGGCGGCTTAAGCATATAAGTACTAAGAACTTTGTTCTGATTCTTAGTGGTGTCATTGGCATCCTTACGGGACTGGCTTCCGTAGTGCTCAAAGTTTCTGTCCATTCCATTCAGCATTGGCTTATTGAAGGGTTTCAGATAGAGTACGCCAACTTCTTTTTTATACTTTACCCATTGATCGGTATTTTCCTCACTTATGTCGTGGGCAAATACGTCGTCAACGATTATGGTGGCCATGGCATACCCGAGATTCTCTATAATATATCCAAAAAGAAAAGCTTGATCCCACGGGTCAAGATGTACAGCCGAGTAGTAACCTCCTGCCTTACCGTAGGAATGGGGGGATCTGTGGGGCTGGAGGCTCCCATCGTGGTGACAGGCTCAGCGATCGGATCCAACTCCGGCTTGCTGATGCACTTGAATGCCAAAAAAAGAAACATCCTAATTGGCTGTGGTGCTGCTGGTGGTATTTCTGCGATTTTTGGCTCGCCAATAGGTGGGGTAATCTTTGCCATAGAAGTCATCCTGATGGAAGTAAATACCGCATCGTTTATTCCTCTGCTGATCGCTTCAGTATTGGGATCGTTGACCACGATGGTGCTTATTGGCAATGACCCCATATTTTCCTTTGATCTTTCTGGAGAATTTATCGCTGCCCACACACCCTACTATTTGGTCCTTGGGGTGATTACCGGTTTGGTGTCGGTTTATTTTATCAAGTCTGTACTGAAGACCGAAAACCTATTGGAGAGGCAATCCAACCCTTGGCTGAAAATCCTCATAGGAGGTGCCGCCTTGGGCTTGATCATTTTCTTTTTTCCTCCGATATATGGTGAAGGCTATAGCACCTTGAATTCTCTCATTTTGGGAGACCCTGCTGTATTGCTAAACCGAAGCCCCTTTTTCTCTGAGATCAATAATACCTACTTTATTCTGTTTTACCTCCTCCTGATTATTTTTGCCAAGCCTATTGCGGCGGCATTGACCATTGGGAGTGGTGGGAGTGGTGGGATATTTGCGCCATCCCTCTATGTGGGGGGGATCACAGGCTTCCTTTTTGCTTTTGCCAATAATTTTTTCGGAATCTATATTCCTATTCCAGTGGCCCATTTTACCTTGGTAGCCATGTGTGGAGTGATGAGTGGCGTGCAACATGCACCACTTTCAGCCATATTCTTGATTGCTGAGGTTACTGGCGGCTATGAGCTTTTTGTCCCATTGATGTTGGTATCGGCGATTTCACTGGCTACAACCAACTATTTCGACAAGAACTCCCTTTATAAAAACCAATTGCTGGAGCAAGGAAAGCATATTCCTGAAACCAAGGATGAGGAAGTGCTTGGCTTGATAGACATACGTAGGATCATGGAAAAGGACTTGCTGCCCATTCACCCAGATGCATTGCTGAAGGACCTATGTGGGTTAGTAAAGCTCTCCAACAGAAATATTTTTCCAGTAGTCGATGAAAAAGGCGAACTGAATGGAATTATCACGCTAGATGATATACGTGACATCATGTTTGACCGTGAGAAGCAGAGTGAAGTCCAGATCCGGGAACTGATGCACAGTCCACCGGATACCATCCAGCCATCAGAAAGCATGCGGGAAGTGATGGACAAGTTTGAGCTTTCTGGAGCTTGGAATCTGCCAGTGGTAGATAATGGTAGGTACTTGGGCTTTATAAGCAAATCCCGTATTTTCAATGCCTACCGAACCAGACTTATCAGGCAGCAGAGGGAGTAGCTTAAAATTTTATTTTGTTTTATAGTTTATCCACGTTTACCCACATAGACCTAAATAGTAAAAAATTCATTTACAGCGTTTTATCCACAAATCAGGATTGTTCTCAATCCATATAATTTACTGATTATCAGATACATATACAACCACTGCGCTACAGTGTGGATAAGTGTTGATATTTGTGGATAAATTTAGGGGTCTTTTTTTGGAGCCTTTTTCTGTAAGTATAGCGGCTTTTTTTGTTTCAATAAGTGTTTGTTTCACCTCTCAATTTAGGGTGGAATTGATCAAGAATCAGAATAAAATATTTTAACCTAAATTTGGTGATTATTCCCCTTATGCATAGGACATCTAACCAGTGAGTTTATTTTCCAAAAAAACTGGGAATCCGTCTACAATAACCTTAGTGTCCAGTGGCTGTGTGGCGACATACCAAATGAATTGAATTCCCGGAAAAATTAAATAGCTTGATTCACTTTCTGCTGGCTAGGTTAGGGAGACGATCCATATAGGTCCAGCATACAACCCGCGTTCACCGTATACCTTTGGACTTTAGCTTGCCTGACCTATACGGTAATGGATTTACGGAAGTGTTGGAGATGGAGATGTCAACTTCTCAGATGGGTCGCAGTGATCAGGCGATGTTTGGGAGATTATAAAACCATTGGTACCGTAACTGAAAGGGTCCGCTAGAAAAAAGCTACCCATGATCTCCCTGTGAAACCCTTTAGACTAACTTGAGGTTTTTGCAGTCAGGAATTTGGCAATCTCCATAGAGCACCAATGAATGGCTGGTGATGGCCGAAGAAAATTCTTTGCCCATAGCCTCTTTAATGAGGTTGATTCTTTCGTCTGAAAATTCACGGATTTTACGGCATTGATTACAGACATGGTGGTCGTGGTGCTTATAAGTAAGTGCCTGCTCATATAAGGCTACTTTGTCCTTAAACTGGTGCTTTACGGCCAGTCCGCACTCTACGAGAAGATCAAGTGTATTGTAGATAGTGGCACGGCTGATAGAGTAGCCCTTATTTCTCATCAATAAAAAGAGACCCTCCACATCGATGTGCTCATCCTGCGGAAGGGCATAGAGTTCATCGATCACAGAAAACCGTTCGGGGGTTTTTCTGCTCCCTTGCCTCATCAAAAAATTCTCGAAAATCTTCTTTGCCTTATCTACGATTGACTTCTCTGCCATAATTGTTGTTTAGTAAAAAATAAAGATGAGGGTTTTTTTAGATTTTATCAAACGAAGGCCATGTTGGAAGCCATGTAGATGCTAATTTGCTTTCAGTCTAAATTAGTTTTAGGTTTTTTTATGCAAAAATCAGCATTCAATAAGGGTGAAAAGCAAAAAAACTTCTTCAAAAATTGGCACCGTTTATCACTGCTTGTTTTTATTTTAAGCCTATAGTGCTAAATTAGTTATGTATGACCCTGACAAAACCAATTCTTCTTTTTTGCACAGCCATTATTTTGTCAAGCACTATGCTATGGGGACAGGTGCCAGGGTTCTATATGAAAGATGACCAAAAGCGGGTCAATATCCCTTTTCTGAATTATAACAACCTGATCATTGTACCGCTATCCATCAATGATGGCCCTGAACTCAATTTCCTGTTGGATACAGGCGTGAAATCAAACATCCTGTTTAGCAAAAGTATCGGAGATGCCATAGGGCTCTACTATACTCGGACGCTCAACTTGATGGGAGCGGATGGTAAGACCGTCCTCACGGCTTTGGTTTCTCCAAATAATCACTTCGATATGGGACCTGTAGAAGGCCGGGTACAACCTATCTTGGTCCTTGAGGAAGATTTTTTGGAACTGGAGCGTGTCATCGGCGTACCGATACATGGTATCATTGGGTATGAATTTTTTAAGTTTAATCCTGTCAAAGTCAATTATGATACAGACTTCCTCACTTTTTACAGAAGAGATCGACTGAAATGGCGGCCTTTTGGCTATAGAAAAATTGCGCTGAGCTTTGATAACTATAAGCCATACGTTCAGAGTACTGTAGACCAAATAGAAGGACAGGTCATTCAGGGAAAACTGCTGATCGATACCGGAGCTAATCATGGACTTCTGCTAAACAGGGAAACCTCCAGTGAAATCACCTTGCCACCAAAGCATATCGAAACGGATTTGGGAAGGTCACTGGGCGGGGATCTCTACGGTTTTGCGGGCAGAGTAAAAAAGTATGCCCTTGGAAACCTAAAATTTAGGAAAGTAATCACTTCCTATCCAGATGAGACGGAGTTTTCATCGATCATTATAGAGTCAGGTAGGCTTGGAAGCCTGGGGTCGGATATCCTGGCTAGGATGACGCTAATTATTGACTACCCCAGAGAACGCATGCTGTATAAAAAAGGTGGGGAATTCCATAAGCCATTTGAATATGATATGAGCGGGTTGAAGGTACGCTTGACTAGTTTGGAAGAGAGACGGTACTATGTAAGTAGCGTCCAGGAGGAGTCTCCTGCTTCTAGGAACAACTTCAAACCAGGTGATGAAATCCTCAGTATTAACTTATTGCCCATCGAGTATTGGGACCTATCTGGCATCAATGACCTCCTACGATCAGAGCCGGGAAGAGAGATTATCTTTACCATCAGAAGGAATATCAACGGGATCATGATGGAGCTCGAAAAAGAAATTATTCTGAAAAAACAGCTTTAATCTGGTGATAATTTGAGAATATTACATCAGTAAACCACTAATTATCATACAGATTTACTACTTTTTGTAGTAAAATAAACCAAAATTAAATAACCTTGTGTGTTTTTTAATAAACCATGGACACTAATAGTAGAGAAATAGGAGCTTCTATGCTTACCTTTCGGAGGTTCAGCTTCGGTGAATATGATGGACTATATTTGGATGGGTATCTAAAAAATTTGGTTGAAATGCCAAATGAGACTAATTTATCCAAGCTGTTTTTTGCCTTACCCACACCGAAACTAGAAAAGATTTATCGATTTTTAGCCGTAGAGCAGTCGCTTGTAACATTTATCCTGATTGATCAGAAACGATTTGTACCTGTGAAGATCACTGGCAATGTAATCAAAGAAACTTCATCTTCCCTAATCAATGTACTGATCACACCTATTGTGCAACAGGGTGGTGTCCAAAATCAGTGGGTCTATAATATCAATGATGGTAGTTTTTTTAGTCATTTCCGGAACTCTTCGACCTATTTGCCACAGGACAAAGACATCACCACGTCCCTTGGTGTTTGGTTTCCAGAGGTAAATCAGGAAATCATCGCTGACTTTATCCAAGGGCTCGACAATGGATTTCTAAGTATAGAGAATGAGATAACATCACTGGTAGAAAAGAAAGCCACTGCAAATGAAAATTATTACCTGCTGATAGAAAAGAAGCATCCTATAAGTTCCGATGTGCCCTCATTTTCCATATTGCAAACCGAGCGATTTGATAAAAATATCCCAAAGTCCATCTTTTATCATTATCAGCCAACCAAAAACCAATTGGTCGTCACTGGTGATATTAAGGATATGCTTGGCTATAGCGATAGTGCGCCGATAATATTGGATTACAAGACTTGGCTCGATATGGTTCATGAGGAAGATCGGGAAGCCTTGAGTTGTTTACTTGATGAGGATGCCAATGTTTCAGATTCGAGAGAGCAATGGTACCGTGTCCGCCATCAAAACGAAAATTACGTCCACGTAAGGGATGTTTGTTGGACTTATACAGATCACCAGTCTGGTGAAGTGGGTTTTCTAGGTTGGGTAAAGCTGGGTACTAAATGGGAATATCAGGTCGGTGAAGAGATTAAGTCAAACTGCACACTGAGTGAGTTGGCAGACTTTATGCCTGGCTTTTATTATGTATACCAAAAAAAGGGCTATCTACTCAAACCATTGTTTGCAGCTGATAAAGTAAAGGACGTATTGGGTGTAGATAAAGAGTATTTTATAAGGAATTTCAACAATATTGTCCAACAATTACAGTCAAAAAGCAAAAACAACACCGAAAACCAGCAAAAACTAGGCAGTGACATCCTCCAAATATTGCTTCCTAACCAAAGTGTACAATGGATATTTACAACAGATTTCCCATTGACGTCAGGCGGGGAGGAAGTTTATATAGGCTATATAGTGAATTTGACTTGGCTCAGGGAGATCAAATCAGAGGGAAAAGACCAGGATGAAGAAAGAAAGACCTATTTTGATTATAACCCATTGGTTATCTTTCAGTTTAATGCAGAAGGCACCATCCTAAATGCCAACAAGACACTTTTCCAAAAGACCAATACAACGGATAAAAGTAAGTTTATCGGGAAAAGCATTCATGACCTTTATAAAAAATCTCCTGTCTATACTACCTTGATCCAAGGGGTTGAAAATGGTTTTGCCCAATATGAAGGGCCATTTATCTCATTTTTGAGTAATAGGAAATATTATGTTGGTCTGACAGTTCGTAAACACGAAATAGGTGATGTGTACCAAGCCGCTTTTGAAGATATCAGTGAAAAGGATTTTGTACAACGGGTATTGAACAGTGTGGCAGCAATTTCTGCCCACTATAATGACATAGAGTTTTTTCAGCAACTTGTCCAGCTATTATCGCAAAAATTAAGCTTCTCCATATGTATGATTGGAGAGTTTATAGAGCAAAAAGACAGTATCCAAAGCATCGCAGTTTCCAAAAATGGTGAATTGGCCGAGAATTTAACTTATCAACTGAAAAACACACCTTGTGAGCATGCCGTAAAAGCCCATAATGAAAATGTCATCATTGTTCCCGACCATGTAAGTGAGTTATTTCCCAAGGATGATTTTCTGAAAGAAGAAAGCTTGCTGAGCTATTGCTCGATAGGAATCAAGGACAAGTCCGGTAAGAAAGTAGGTATTTTGGTGCTAGCTGATACTCGGCCGATCCATAACAAAAATGTCCTTATCAATATCGTATCCATTCTCAGTGATAGGGCAGGAGCAGAACTCCAGCGTATGCGCTATGAAAAAGAACTGATCGCTTCCCAACAGCTCTATAAAAGCATCGCCGAGAACTTCCCCAAAGGCACCATAGACGTGCTGGACCAAAACCTAGAGTACATTTATACAGAAGGAAGCGAATACCGGCACTTGGGAATAAACCCCAAGGAGCTCATTGGGGTTTCCCATTTGCAAAAATATGATAGTAGTACGGCAAAATTGGCCAAAGAAAAATTAGAAGAGGTCTTTGAGGGAAAGACAGTCACGTATGAGATCGCATTTAACGAAGAAAGTTATAAAAAAATCGGTGTGCCACTGCGAAATGAGCATAATGAAGTGACACGGGCACTTTTAGTTACCCAGAATATTTCAGCCTACAAAAAAGCAGAAGTAGAACGCGAGAAGCTTATCCGTGATCTTTCCAGCCACAATGAGGAACTGCAGCATTTTGCATATATCGTCTCACATAATTTACGGGCACCTATTGTCAATATCACTTCTCTTTTGGACTTGATCAATGAAGAGGATCTTTCAGCAGAAGAGAACAAGGAGCTATTTGATAGTCTTAAGGTCTCTACAGCTATTCTGAACACCACCTTGATGGACCTGATCGAGGTAGTTTCCATCAAAAAGAAAAAGATTATCCGGGTAGACCACATTGATTTTGATAATATTCTGAACAACATCGAAAAGAGCCTTCATCGTCAGCTAAAGGATGCCAAGGCGAAAATCCACAGGGACTTTCAGGCACCTGCTATCAATTACGTCTACAGCCACCTTGAGAATTTTCTGCTCAATTTTATGACCAATGCCATTAAGTACAAGCACCCAGAGAGGCTTCCCGAAATATGGATAAGTACAAGTAAAGATGGTGATAGAAATAAGATCACCTTCTCTGATAATGGTATCGGCATTGACTTGGACAAATATGGTGATCGGATATTTGGTTTATACCAACGTTTTCACAACCATGTAGAAGGAAAAGGACTTGGCCTTTATCTTATAAAAGAGCAAATCCGCTCATTGGATGGGGAAATTGTTGTGGAAAGTACAGAGGGAAAAGGGACTACCTTTATCGTCTTTCTCCACAACCTTCCTTTGCCACAAGAGTCAAGCTGAGCGCCTAGCTAAAAGTAGCGTAGATTCAGCGTGGCCAAATGTATTTTTTTAAACTCTTTCGCCTCTTTTGCGTGATTATACCTAAATTCGAATATCTCAATCAAAAAAACTGAAACCAAAGGATTATAATGGAATAAACCAAAGAAGGTTTTCACCATTGGTTTCATATAAATTCGAGTAGTGAAGATTAACATTCAATAATAAACACATGAAAAAAGCGATTATTCCAATTTTGATTTTGGTGGTAGTAGGTATTTTTGTCTATACGAAGGCGGTAGGAACCTACAACCAATTTGTACAGACCGAAGAGGACATCAACGGCAAATGGGCTGAAGTGGAAACCCAATACCAGCGCAGGGCAGATCTTATCCCTAACTTGGTCAACACCGTGAAAGGCTATGCCGATTTCGAGAAGGAAACCTTAGAAGGCGTGATCAACGCACGTGCCAAGGCCACTTCGATCAATATCAATGCCGATGAGCTTACTCCTGAGAAAGTAGCCCAATTCCAACAGGCCCAAGATCAACTTGGGGGGAGCCTCAGCAGGTTGTTAGTAGCTGTGGAAAGGTACCCAGACCTAAAAGCCAACCAAAACTTCTTGGACCTGCAGGCCCAGCTGGAAGGCACCGAAAACCGAATCGCTGTGGCCAGGAGGAACTTCAATCAGTCCGTCCAAGCTTACAATTCCAATTTAAGGACATTCCCGAACAATATCTTTGCAGGTTGGTATGGCTTTGAGAAGAAAGGCTACTTCGAAGCTGCCGAAGGAGCTGAAAATGCCCCTACCATAGAATTTTAAATTGACTCATTTTGCCCGGCCTATGCCGGGCATTCTTATTAAAAATATTAGGCCATGGCCGAAAAACTATTTTCCAAGGAAGAAAAGCAACAGATCGTTGCTGCTATCAAAGCTGCTGAGCTACAGACATCCGGAGAGATCCAAGTCCATCTAGAGAGTCACTGTAAAGGTGATGTGCTGGACAGGGCTGCCGATGTCTTCGCAATGCTCAAAATGCACAAGACCAAACTCCGCAACGGGGTACTCTTTTACTTGGCTATTGAAGACCACAAATTTGCCGTCTTGGGTGATGGTGGTATCAATGCAGTCGTGCCCAAGGGATTTTGGGACGGTATAAAGGAGGAGATGGTGAAGCACTTTAAGGAGGGTAAGTTTACCCAAGGGCTGGTCACTGGCATCGAAATGTCAGGAAAAGCCCTGAAAGAACACTTCCCCTATGATGCTGATACCGACGAAAACGAACTCTCTGATGAAATTTCCTTTGGATAATATGTTGATTAAAAGATACGCGCTATTCCTGTTTTTATTTTTGCTGACCGCTCAGGTGATCATTGCCCAGGACGATTTCCCTGAGCGTCCCAATCCACCCAAGTTGGTCAATGACTTTAGCCAAACCCTTTCTTCTTCTGAGCAAGCTGCCCTAGAGCAAAAGTTGGTGGCATTTAATGACAGCACCTCGTCCCAGATCACCGTGGTCTTGATGGGCTCTGTAGGTCAATATGACATCAGTGACTATGCATTTCAGCTTGGTGAGAAGTGGGGAATAGGTCAAGAAGGCAAAGACAATGGCCTGCTGATCCTAGCAGCCATGAAGGACCGAAAGGTGTTTATAGCCACTGGATATGGGCTCGAGGGAGCTGTTCCTGACGCACTGGCCAGAAGAATCGTGGACAATGTGATCGTACCGTCTTTCAAGCGGGAAGCGTATTACGAAGGCTTGGATCAAGCCACCACGATGATCATCAAACTGGCCAGTGGAGAATATGATGCCGAAGACGTCGAAAAGAAAGGCAATAGCGGCGGAGCGATATTTTTCATTTTGATTTTCATCGTCATCTTTATCATCATACCCTTCATCAAAAATCGCAATGACAATGATAACCACATGGGAGGCCGTGGTGGTGGAGTAGATTTCTTCACGTCATTGATGCTGATGAACCTGCTGGGCGGAGGCAATCGCGGCGGCGGAGGTTTCGGAAACTTCTCCGGTGGAGGAGGGAGCTTCGGTGGCGGCGGCGGATTTGGCGGCTTCGGCGGTGGTAGCTTCGGTGGAGGCGGCGCTGGCGGTAGCTGGTAGTAAGTGATGTGGGAAGGTTAACATGTTTCAAAGTTTAAATGTAGTAGTTGTTGAAGTGCTAACCTGATCAAATAATATTTCAGGTGAATAATTCTCTTTGTGACTTATTCTTCTGCCACAAAGTCTCGAAGGCACAAAGGTGTATGTAAAAAAACTGTTGTTCCGACAGCTGTGCTGCGGAACCCCGAAAATTGAGTTTTTAACTCAATACTACCTCCTTGAAGGTGTGCTTTGAAAGCTGGTTTATGGGTAACTACATAGGAGCAGCTTAGAACACATAACTCAGCTAGCAGAATCTATGTTTTTTATGTGCCTATGTTGTTCAAATACACCTCGAAAAGACCACTTTTCTTAACCAAATAGCATTGGAAACAGTAGGGGCAAGTTTCAATACTCCTTCCGCCTTAGTGCCTTTATGGTTCATTCTTCTGCCACGAAGATTCGAAGTCACAAAGGGGGGTGATGTCTCCTCCGACACCATTATTTAGGATCAAGCAATATTTCCGGGGGAATAAATTTTGACACACTTTCTTGAAATTTATTCCCTATTAATTTTTGGAATAAAGCGCTGTTGGTGTGTGTTGGGTTTTAGCGTGAATTTATAAGCGCTAGGAAGGTAATTGCTGCTAAAACAATAAGATTAATTTTAATGTTTACCATGGGCGTTGCCCATGGCTAAGGATGTTACGCCCTTTCAGGGCTTTTTTATGCTACTTGTCTCTTCGAATTTAAGCAAAAAATCAGCGCAAATCATAATCATCTGCGTCATCAGCGTTCCATCAGTCCTCAGCTTTTCCGCTTGATCCATTATTTAAAAATCGCTTAGCGACTTGGTGCCTTCGTGGCCTTCAAAACAAATCAGCCAGATCAGTATGACCTGTCCCGCCAAGGTAAACCTGCCTTCAATAAAACATCGGCTGTTGTTCCGACAGCTGTGCTGCGGAATCCCGAAAATTGAGTTTTTAACTCAATACTACCTCCTTGAAGGTGTGCTTTGAAAGCTGGTTTATGGGTAACCACATAGGAGGAGTTTAGAACACATAACTCAGCTAGCAGCTCTATGTTTTTTATGTGCCTATGTTGTTCAAATACACCTCGAAAAGACCACTTTTCTTAACCAAATAGCATTGGAAACAGTAGGGGCAAGTTTCAATACTCCTTCCGCCTTAGTGCCTTTATGGTTCATTCTTCTGCCACAAAGGAGGTTTTGGTGGGGATGATGTCTCCTCCGGCAACATTATTTAAAAATAGCTTAGCGACTTGGTGCCTTCGTGGCCTTCAATAAAACATCAGCTGTTGTTCCGACAGCTGTGCTGCGGAACCCCGAAAATTGAGTTTTTAACTCAATACTACCTCCTTGAAGGTGTGCTTTGAAAGGTGGTTTATGGTTAACCACATAGGAGAAGCTTAGAACACATAGCTCAACTAGCAGACTCTATGTTTTTTATGTGCCTATGTTGTTCAAATACACCTGAAAAAGCCCCATAAAAGACCAAAGACCACTTTTCTTAAATGACCAATAGCATTGCAGTAGGGCCAAACCATCTAATCATTTCTTCCAATCCAGCTGCGGCAGGCTCAGTTTGAAGCGAACGGCAATCAATCGGATGGTCACTACCAATAGAAAAGAGAGGATCAAGTTGACGTTACGCTCTACGCCTAGGTTTTGGAGGACGATGACCAGTATCGCTCCACTGAGACATGCCGTGGCATACACTTCCTTCTTGAGCAAAATGGGCGTGGCATTGCAAAGCATGTCCCTGATTACACCGCCCATTACGGCCGAAAACATGCCCATCATTGCGGCGATTTCTGGTCTTACTCCCAGACTAAGGGCTTTTTCGGCACCCAATACCGAAAACAAAGCAATCCCCAAAGTATCAAACAAAAACAGCGTTTTTCGGAGCTTGGACATGATTTTAAAAAATAAGATGGCCGTAAGAATACCCGCAAAAATGGCGTAGAGATAGCTTACATCATCTATCCACACCAATGGGTAACTGTCCAATAGCACATCCCGTAAGGTGCCGCCGCCAATAGCCGTAATAAAGCCCGTAAACCCTGCTCCAAACACATCATGCTCCCGATCATGTACGGCTAATGCTCCTGACACCGCAAAGAAATAGGTGCCGACCAATTCGAAAATAAATTGTAGATCCATAGTGTTTTAACTATTTGTACAAATAACAACTATTTAGCGATAAAACGAAAACAGTCGATAGCCTTGAAGAGAGAAGTATTCCTGTGCCTTGATTTTTGTCCATCAACCCTTAAAAACAAAGCATCATGTGCCTTTCTCCATCATCAAGACGCCCATCGCACGAAGGTCGTGGACTAACACGGATTTGGGAGGTTCCAGGTACCTTAGCCGGTATTTTTTCATGGCTTCTTTCAGCAATTCTTCCGTAAGCAAAAAGCGGGTAGACCCGTCCAGTAACCGGAAAGTACCATCTCCGACTTTTTCACTGGCGGCATCCATGCCCCCAAAGCCTGTCGTCATCCGCAAGAACAACATGCCGCCGGGTGCCAAAACCCGCATCATCTCATCAAGCATCGCATAAAAATGAGCGGTATCCCTGGCAAAATGCAAAACAGCCGAGCTGATCACCGCTTGAAATGCCCCCTGATGAAAAGACATATCCTCCACAGGAGCCACTTGCAACCTCAACGGATCGTATTCACGGTCAATGGTCTTGGCATAGATCCTTGCCATTTGGATAGCCGTCGGATTTTGGTCCACACCAAATACCTGGAAGCCCTCGTGTAGAAAGTAGATCAGGTTTCGTCCTTCTCCGCAGCCGGCATCGAGGATGCGCATGTCTTTGGTAAATCGCCCCTTCAGTATTTGGTCCAGCAGGTAGATGTCAATATTGCCGAGCAATTTATTCAGTGCTGCAATGTTCATGGATGGAGTTGTTTTAGTGTGGCGCGGGTAAGGTCTTTGCCCACTTCGATGATTTCCTTGGCCCGGTAAAACTCAAACGTGCCACACTGCCTTCTGGACATCTGCACCACGGCATCTATGGTGTGTGCCTGGAGGATATAATCCGATAGCCTATCCTGCATCATCTCAAAGGAGAGGTTCATCAAATCCAGAAAACTGGGGCTCTTCGGTTTTTCTTTCCGTTCTTGGGGAAAAAATTTGCTCATTTTTGTGCGGTATTCCGTGACCCATTGTGGTACGGTGATCAGTGGCTTACCGTCCTTTTGTGCCTGATGCTCTCGGACCAGACAGGCAACGGGCGCGTTGACATCGGAAGCGATCAGTAGATCACTTTCAAAATCCTTGGCCAAATCAACCGGAATGGGGTTCAGCAAGGCTCCGTCCACAAATTCTTCCTCTCCGATGATAAAGGGCTTGAAGACCGTGGGAATTGCAGCAGAAGCCCTGATGGCCTGAAATAGGCTACCGCTCGCAAAAGTCGTTTCCTCACCGGAAGAAATGTTCACCGCATTGCAGGAAAAGGGAATCGGCAGGTTTTCGATCAGTTCATCCCCTACCAATGCTTCCACCGCCTGAAAAACTTTATTTCCCTTGATAAAACCCCGGGTAGAAATGGTGAAGTCCATCAGTGAAAACACATCGATACGGTCCAGGTTACAGATCCATTCTTTGTAGGCATTTAATTTTCCACGGGCATATATCCCCCCAATCAGCGCTCCCATGGAGCATCCGGCGATCGCATTAATTTTATAACCATGCTCCTCCAATGCCTCTATGACCCCAATATGTGCCAATCCACGGGCGCCGCCACTGGAAAGCACAAGAGAAACTGTTTTATTTGCCATGGTATTTTCGATAACGCGATAGAATTCCTGTCAAAATTACTAAACGTTCCGCAAGATATAAATGATGTAGGTTTTTATTAAAAGTAGGAAGGTTTGAAGGTTTTAATGATGGAAAGTTAGATGGCTTTGGTTCTAGCGGGCACATGGACAGGCTGTCTGAGATACTGTTCATTGCCTATTGAAGAACCGAATACCGGACACTTTGCTGCCGGTTACACCTCCTAGACTTTCTCAAAAACAATAGCAGCCCAGTTGTCCTTTATTTTTTGGCTGAGAAGCTGGAGTCCAAGGGACTCCGCTTGGGATTGGAGGTCGGGGATGTCATGGGCATAAAAACCGCTGAGAAAAAGTTTGGCGTCAGGTTTCATCAGGGACATGTACACTTCCATTTCATCCAAGAGGACATTTTTGTTGATATTGGCCATGACGATGTCAAAAGGCCCTTTGGGCTTGACTTCGCGGATGGTGCCATGCCCCATTTTGACATTTTCCATGCCGTTGAGTGCGAAATTTTCGTTACCATTTTCCACACACCAATTGTCAATGTCAAAAGCTTCAATGTGAGTGGCGCCCAGTTTGTAGGCCATGATGGCCAATATCCCCGTTCCGGAGCCAATGTCAATCATGCTTTTGCCTTCATGCGGTACTTCCAGCTGATGGGACAGCATCAGGTAGGTGGTGGCATGGTGACCCGTGCCAAAGGACATCTTGGGATTGATCAGGATATCGTAGTTGACGTCTTCTCTGGGGGCGTGAAAGGAGGCCCTGACATAGACCTCGCTGCCAATGGAGATGGGGTCATAGTGTTTTTCCCACTCTTCGTTCCAATTGACTTTGGGCATTTTGCCTTCGATAAGTGAAATGCTGGCCAATTCCTGATAGCGGTCAATTACTTCTTGGAAAGTAACCCGATCAAAAAGGTCTTCCTGGATATAAGCATCTACACCATTGTCAGTTTCCAAAAAAGAGTCAAAGCCGATCTCACTTAATTCGGCCATAAGGATTTCCGAAAATTCTTGTGAACAGGAAATTTTAAACTCGAGGTATTCCATCGTTTATAGAAAAGTTAGTGGTGTAATGCTAGAAGAAAGAGGCTGTTTAATAAAACAGCCTCTATTTATCTTAGAAGGACTTGATGATGTCTACAAAGTCCCTGGATTTTAGTGAAGCGCCACCGATCAATCCGCCATCCACATCTGGTTTGGAGAAAATCTCTTGGGCATTGTCCGGCTTACAGCTGCCTCCGTAAAGGATGCTGGTACCGTTAGCGATTTCCTGACCGTATTTGCTGGCCAAGTGCGCTCTGATCGCGGCATGCATGTCCTGTGCTTGGTCAGAAGACGCCGTTTTACCTGTGCCAATCGCCCAAATCGGTTCATAAGCGACCACGATTTTGGCAAAATCCGCCTCGCTCAGACCAAAAAGGCTCTCTGTCAATTGATCTTTTACATACTCTTCATGGGTGCCTGCTTCTCTGATTTCGAGCGGCTCACCACAGCAGAAGATTGGAATAAGGCCGTTTTCCAAGGCCAGTTTTACCTTCTCTGTAAGTTGCTCGTTGGACTCCGCAAAATACTCTCTACGCTCACTGTGACCAATGATCACGTATGCAGCTCCAAAAGACGCCAAGATGCTGGCAGAAGTTTCTCCAGTGTAAGCACCGGATGCTTTATCAGAGCAGTTTTGTCCGCCTAGGAAGATGTTGTCTACTCCACCGATCAGTTTTTTCACATTGGAAGCGTGGACAAAAGGAGGATTCAAGACCACAGTGACATCACTGACCCTTTCGTCTTTGACCATATTGACAATCTCAGAAGTCAGTTTTTGGCCTTCTTCCTGCGTTCCGTTCATTTTCCAGTTACCGGCGACGATTTTCTTGCGCATGATAATTTAGGTTAGGTTTGATATATTTGAATGAGAAAAGACTCCAAGAGTGGTTTTATCCCCCTTGGAGATGTTTCGTTGCTAAAATTACATAAAATGTCCTTCCCAAGAAAAGATTATTCTCAAGAGCCTCAGAAAAAAAACCTTACCCCTGGTCAGGCCAAGGTGAAGATTGCGGCATTTTGCGCCTACCAAGAGCGGAGCCAGCAGGAAGTGAGGGACAAGCTTTACACTTATGGGCTGTATCAAGATGAGGTGGAGGAGTTGATTTCGGTGATGATTACGGAGAATTTTCTCAATGAAGAGCGATTTGCAGAAGCCTATGTCAGGGGGAAATTTTACCTTAAAAAGTGGGGGCGGCTGAAGATCGAGCAGGGTTTAAAGCAGCACCGACTGTCGGCAAATTGCATTAAACTGGGGATGCGGGAAATTGACCCAGATGAGTATTGGGAGGAACTGTTGGGGCTTGCCGTAAAAAAATGGGCGACCACCCAAGAGAGTGATCTCTTTAAGAAAAAGGCCAAAATCCACCGTTTTTTAATCAGCAGGGGCTTTGAATACGATTTGGTCAGCAGTGCCGTGCAGGAGGTAGCCTCTGCGGGTTAGTGGCGATTGGGAGGGTTTGACGAACCTCTTGCCCAGTTGTGTAAAAAAAGTCTGGTGCTTATAAAAGTGTCTTTTCTCCTAAAGCATTCTTTGACTACCTTGTTGGGATATTGACATGATATAAATCAACCGTTATGAAAAAACTTATACTTGTGCTGACCTTGGCGGGGTTTGTTTTTACCGCCTTTGCTCAGCAGCAGTACACCACCTTGTTTGAGTCTTCGGGAGGAACAGCCACTCCAGCGTATACCGATGTGATGGCTTATTATGAAAAATTGGCCGAAGATTTTTCGGAGGTTCAGCTGAAGAAGATGGGCAAAACGGACAGCGGCAAGCCCTTGCACTTGGTCATCTTGGACAAAAAGGGGAGCTTTGACCCTGAAAGCTGGCGGTCTGATGGGCGTCTAGTGGTTTTTGTGAACAATGGCATCCATCCGGGTGAGCCTGTGGGCATCGATGCTTCCATGATGTACCTACGGGATATTTTGCAGGGAAAAGAAAACTGGGAGGAAGACATGGTGCTGGCATTGATTCCCGTCTATAATATCGGTGGACACCTCAATAGAAATTCGACCACACGGGTAAACCAAGAAGGACCCAAAGCCCATGGTTTTCGGGGAAATGCCCGTAACTATGACCTGAACAGGGATTTTATCAAGACAGACACCGAAAACTCCAAGAGCTTTCAGGAAATCTTCCAGTGGCTGCAGCCGCACGTCTTCATTGATACCCACACCAGCAATGGCGCAGATTACCAGCACGTCATGACGCTCATCGAGACACAGCACAATATGCTGGGTGGAGCCGCCGGAAAGTACATGTATGAAAAACTTACCCCTGGCCTCTTCAGCCAAATGAAAGAGCGTGGTTCTCCCTTGGCGCCTTATGTGAATGTCTGGGGCGATGTACCAGAAAACGGATGGTCACAGTTTAAGGATTCACCGCGGTATTCCAGCGGTTACGCTTCACTTTTCCACACCATCAGCTACGTTCCGGAAGCGCATATGCTCAAAACCTATCGGCAACGGGTAGAAAGTATGTACAAACTCTTCCAGTCTTACACGACGGTTTTTGAACGGGACATGGAGGAGATTGTCACGGCGGTGGAAGCAGATCGGGAAGCAGCGAAAAACCAAGAAAGCTTCAATTTTAACTACCAAATTGTAAAGGAAAATCCAGTGAAAATCGATTTTCTAGGCTACGAATCAGGCCATAAGGCGAGCGAGGTCTCGGGTGAGCCAAGGCTTTTTTATGACCGCAATAAGCCTTTTGAGGCAGCAGTGGATTTTTACGATACCTATTCCCCTTCGCTCTCTATCAAAAAGCCAAACTATTACGTCATTCCCCAAGGTTGGCTAAAAGTAGTAGAGAATCTACGGCGAAATCAAGTGCACATGAAGTCGGTAAAGGCTGACTTTACCATTAGCGTCACGGCGTACTATATCACAGACTTCAAAACCCTACAAAAACCCTATGAAGGCCATTACCTCCACTCCAATGTTCAGGTAAGAAAAACTTCCCAAGAGGTAAGCCTCCGCGCCGGTGACTGGCTCGTACCCATGGACCAGCCCGCCAATGACTTCATCATGGAAGTGCTGGAGCCGCAAGGAGAGGACAGCTACTTTGCTTGGAATTATTTCGATACCATCCTTCAGTCCAAAGAAGGGTATTCAGCCTATGTATTTGAAGATTTGGCAGCGGAATACCTATCCCAAAATCCAGGGTTGAAGGAAGAACTGGAAAAGAAAAAGGCTGCCGATCCTGACTTCGCAAAGGACGGTTCTGCCCAATTGAGATGGGTGTATGAGCATTCTCCTTGGAAAGAAAAGGAGCACATGCGGTATCCGATTTTCAGGGTAGATTGAGGCCGCGTTAATACATTGGGTTATAAGGAATTTAAGTATTGGAACAATTACTGGGAAATCCCTACCTTTGGATTAAAACAATTAAGAATGGCAAATAACATTATTTACTCCAAAGAGGCGCCCGCACCAATAGGGCCCTATAGTCAGGCAGTACAGGCAGGAAACACGCTTTTTATCTCAGGACAAATCGCCTTGGATGCAGATACAGGGGAATTGATCAATGAAAACATTACCGAAGAAACCCATGCGGTGATGAAAAACTTGGACGCTATTTTGTCAGCAGCGGGGTATGGTTTTGGAGATGTGGTAAAATGTTCTATTTTTATAAAGGACATGGATGATTTTGGTACCATAAACGAAGCTTATGGTCAGTATTTTCCATCAAACCCACCAGCAAGGGAGACCGTGGAAGTGAGTAGATTGCCTAAGAATGTACAGGTAGAAATTTCTTGTATCGCCGTAAAGGCTTAAGCGACCTGTGGAGGCAGGAATCAATGATCAAGTACTTGCCCCATCATAGTGAAGTGTTGGTATCCTCGATGACCTGTGAGGATGTCATTGCACGTCTGGAGAGTGTCACCAAGGACGTAGACTATCTTTCTGGTACCTTGGTAGGCCAGCAAGAAGAGCAGCTCTTCAATGGAAAAATCAACGAAGACTCCTTTCGCCTATCCAAAGTGGTGAAAAGAGCGGACAGCTTTTTGCCCTTGATCAAAGGAAAAATAGAGCCTACCCGGGCTGGTTGTATTATTTTTTTGGATTATCAACTTTTTCCTGGAGCCAGCTTTTTTATGGTCTTTTGGTCAATAGTCACTTTGGTCATGGGAATGTTTTTTTTGTTTGGGCAAGAGGAGCCTATGTTTGCTGCCGTGAGTTTTGCCGTGGGACTGGGGAATGTGTTTTTTGCTTGGTCACACTTCAAGAGGAAAGTCAAAAAGTCCCAGCAAATCTTCCATAAAATGCTCAGCTTGCAAAAGAATAGGTGATATTAGGTGAGTTGGCTAATTATTTAGTAATAAGCGTGCGCTATGGGTCTTCCAAGTTGGTCAATACGCTCTGGTTACCAAAGATAGCAGGCCCAATATCAATCAACTTAATAATCGGTTATATCCATGCCTCCAAGGAATGGAGAGCGTTGAAGACCCAAGTTGAGATAAAAATTTATTAAGGCACAAAATCCCCTTAGGCTCATGGTTTTTACGGCTCAGGTCGTAATTTAGAGGCACTGTTGGCAAGTCCTTTGCCGAAAGTATCAAAAGCCAATTTTTGACTAAAATCAATTATAAACAGATGAAATATAGAATAGAAAAAGACACCATGGGCCCCGTGGAAGTTCCTGCGGACAAGTACTGGGGAGCGCAGACCCAACGATCCATTAATAACTTCAAGATCGGTGGAGAACGCAACCGCATGCCACTGGAGATTACCCATGCATTTGCCATTCTCAAAAAGTCAGCTGCATTGACCAATGCTGAGCTTGGGGCATTGTCACAAGAAAAAGCCGATACCATTGCAAAGGTGTGTGAGGATATCCTGGAAGGAAAGCTGGATGATCAGTTTCCTTTGGTGATTTGGCAGACCGGCTCAGGCACCCAGTCCAATATGAACGCCAATGAGGTAATTGCTTATAGAGGCCATGTGCTCGAAGGAGGAAGCTTAGAGGACGAGAAGAAATCCATTCACCCCAATGATGACGTGAACAAGTCCCAGTCTTCCAATGATACCTTCCCGACGGCCATGCACATAGCCGCATATAAAATGGTGGTGGAGACGACTATTCCTGGCGTAGAAAAATTGCGTGATACGCTAAAAAGCAAGTCCGATGAGTTTATGGATGTCGTTAAAATCGGCAGGACACACTTTATGGATGCGACACCATTGACGCTAGGACAGGAGTTTTCGGGCTATGTGGCGCAGCTGAACCATGGGTTGAGGGCCTTGAAAAACACCCTGGAGCATCTCTCAGAGCTAGCCTTGGGAGGTACGGCAGTAGGAACTGGACTGAACACGCCAAAAGGCTACGCTGAATTGGTGGCCAAGAAAATCGCTGAATTCTCCGGTCAGCCTTTTGTGACCGCTCCCAACAAATTCGAGTCACTGGCGGCCCATGATGCCATCGTAGAGACCCACGGTGCGCTCAAGCAACTGGCAGTAAGCCTGATGAAAATAGCCAATGATATCCGGATGCTGTCCTCAGGACCTCGTTCTGGGATTGGTGAAATTCTGATACCTGAAAATGAGCCCGGATCCTCTATCATGCCCGGCAAGGTCAACCCCACTCAAGCAGAGGCCATGACGATGGTATGTGCCCAGGTAATTGGTAATGATACCGCAGTGTCAGTAGGGGGCTCCAATGGTCATTTTGAGCTGAATGTCTTTAAGCCGATGATGATCCATAACCTGCTTACTTCTGCACGGCTTATTGGTGATGCCTGTGTGTCTTTTCATGATAATTGTGTCATTGGTATTGAGCCAAACAGGCCGTTTATCAAAAAACACCTGGAAAATTCCTTGATGTTAGTGACTGCACTGAATACACATATCGGCTATGAAAATGCCGCTGCTATCGCCAAAAAAGCACATAAAGAAGGCACTAGCCTACGAGAAGCAGCGATCGATCTGGACTTGCTTACCAGTGAGCAATTTGATGAATGGGTAAAACCTGAAAATATGATCGGCGGGCTAAAATAGGATGGAAATGGAGGGGAAATTTCTCTCTCCAAAGACTATTGTATAAACTTTATTTTATCCAAATTTTAAAAGGGGAGTATATTTCGTATTTTACATGAAATATGCTTCCCTTTTTTTTATAACCAAAGAAAATCATTAAAGAATTATGGTTTCGAAGAGCCTTTTGAAATGTGTTACAGTTTTGGTGCTTTTGCTGAGTATAGCTGTAAGTGCAAATGCCCAGCAGCTATCCAAAGAAAAGAAAAAAGCCCTTAAAAAAGAGCTGAGAAAGATGAGCCCGGAAGAATTATGGCAGCTAAAAAACGACCAGCAAGAACAAAAGGCAACAATCATCACACTTGAGAAAGAAAATGAGTCCCTTCACGAGCAGCTGGCAGAGCAAGCCCAGGACCTTGAGATGAAGCAGGGTGAAAATGAACAGCTAGAGAGTGACCATATCAAGGATGATAATGCAGCCACTAGACAACTAGGCACTACCAGCTCAGTTTCCGAAGAAGGGGAATGGAGTAAGGGTGTGGTTTTCAGAGTGCAAATAGGTGCACTTACAGAGAAGGAATACGAAAAAGAGATTCCTTCTGGATTTAGCTTGGAAGTGGAGCATAAGGGTGATCTAAAACGAATGGTGGTCGGTTACTACCGCGATTATGAAGAGGCAGACACCTTCAAGAAACTCATGAGAAAATTAGGCATTCGTACTGCTTGGATAGTGCCTTACAAGGATGGGCAGCGGGTACCCCTAAAGGATGTCTTGGGCCAAGTGGTCGATTGATTTCTATTGTTCCCACTAGATTCCTAAGTGGTTTTTACTCCTTTACCCTTGTTATTTTTTTGCTATAGGTAAAAACAGTAACCCAAACCTGTCCGCCTGTGACGGAAACCCCGTCGCTGTGCATCTATTGCACTTATCCCGCTATCGGGATAAGCCCCCGCTCCTGCACCCCACCAAGATGACCAACTTTCCCCGGCAAAAAGTCAAACTAAAAAAGGACTCTTTGCGCATAAATAGGAGAAGATTCTTAACTAAACGGCATTGATTTCGGCTTTAATACCATCTATAACCCACTCGTTATGAAGTGATCTTTTGATGGTGGGTAGTTGGATGCCCTTATGCAGCAGGGACTTAACCAAGGTGTGGTGAAAGCAGCGGAAATAATTGCCAATTTTTTTAATAAAGAAGCACTTTAGTTTAGTAATTTAGGAGGTATGGAGTTTAGGTGGGAAATAAAAAGCAAGGCAGATCAATCAATCGTACAATCGCTCAGTAGTGAAATAAATGTAAACCCGACGTTGGCCAATTTATTGGCCAATAGGGGGGTGGGCAATTTTCAGGAGGCGAAGGACTTCTTCCGGCCTGACCTGGATAAGATCCATTCACCCTTCTTGATGAAGGACATGGACAAGGCTGTAGGACGATTGGTGGAAGCGATAGAGCAAGAGGAGAAGATCCTTGTGTATGGAGACTATGATGTGGACGGTACCACTTCGGTGGCCTTGTTCTATGGGTTTCTGAAGGCCATTTATCCTCAGGTGGATTTTTATATTCCCGATCGTTACCAAGAAGGCTATGGGGTTTCGGAAAGAGGGGTTCGATTTGCTGCAGAGAATGATTTTAAGTTGATCGTTTCTCTGGATTGTGGCATAAAGGCGATAGAAAAAGTGGCGTTGGCCAATAGTCTTGGGGTAGATTTTATTGTCTGTGATCACCATACTCCGGGACAGGAGCTACCGAATGCCCTTGCGGTGCTCGATCCCAAACGCCAAGATTGTGATTATCCGTACAAGGAACTGAGTGGTTGTGGGGTAGGTTTTAAACTTATTCAGGCATTTACCGAGCGGACAGGTAAAAATGCGAGTCATCTTTTTGGTCTTTTGGACCTAGTAGCGGTGAGCATAGCAGCGGATATCGTACCGATTACGGGAGAGAATAGGATTTTGGCACATTATGGACTAGCGCGACTGAACAGCAACCCAAGGCCAGGTTTAATGGCGCTGATATTGGCAGGAAAAGGGCAGCGGAGTTTGAAGGAGCTGCAGGAAAACCGTCAGCTGCTCCAGCGGGAGATGCTACAACTAAAATCCGACAAGGATATTGAAATCTCCGATATTGTATTCCGTATCGGCCCACGGATCAATGCCTCCGGAAGACTGGAGCACGCCAAAGCCTCTGTGGAGCTATTGATATCTTCAGATATCCATGATGCCCTTCGCCGTGCAGAGGTGGTAGAAGATGTCAATTCCGCCCGAAAGAACTTTGATGAAAATATTACCAAGGAGGCGATACAGATGATCGAAGACCGTGAGCAGACCAAGCCGCTTAAGAGCACTGTCCTGTACAAGGAAGATTGGCACAAGGGAGTGATCGGAATAGTCGCTTCACGGTGTATCGAGCAGTTTTACCGGCCCACGATCATATTGACCGAGTCCAATAACAAGGCAACAGGAAGCGCCCGTTCTGTTTATGATTTTGATATTTATGAGGCCATTAGTGAGTGCAGTGATTTGTTGGAACAATTTGGAGGCCATAAATATGCTGCTGGACTGACCATGGAGCTGGACAATGTCCCTGCTTTTCAAGAGCGTTTTGAGGAGGTGGTAAGCCGCCGTATTGCCGATATTCATACCAAGCCAGTGCTGGAAGTGGACGATGGCCTGGAGCTGGACCAGATCAATTACAAATTTTATAATATATTGCAGCAGATGGCACCTTTTGGGCCTGGAAATACAGAGCCGATATTCTGTGCCAATCAGGTATATGCACAAAATATCAAAGTGCTGAAGGATAAACACCTGAAGTTTGAGATTGTGCAAGATGGCCAGGTGACCAGACCCGTTTGTATTGCTTTTGGATTTGCGACATATTATGAAATGTTGCGCAGCAAAATGCGTTTTAATATCGCCTTTGAAGTAAGGGAAAATACCTTCAGAAATACCAGCAGTTTACAGTTGTATGTAAAAGATATCAAATTTGATTGACCATGATACTAAGAGGAGAGAACCTGATCAAGATATACAAGGGTCGAAAAGTGGTGAACAACATTTCTGTAGAGGTGGAGCAGGGGGAAATTGTAGGCCTTCTTGGGCCTAACGGAGCGGGGAAAACCACCTCTTTTTATATGATAGTGGGACTTATCAAGCCCAACAGTGGCAAGGTCTTCTTGGATAAGGAAGAGATCACTCCACTTCCCATGTACCGCAGGGCCAAGCGCGGAATTGGCTACTTGGCGCAGGAGGCTTCTGTGTTCAGAAAGCTCTCTGTGGAAGAAAATATCATGGCAGTATTGGAGATGACTGATCTTCCCAAAGACGCCCAAAAAGAAAAAATGGAGGAGCTTTTGGAGGAGTTTAGTCTGACACATGTCCGTAAGAACTTGGGCATGGTGCTTTCAGGTGGTGAAAGGCGGAGGACCGAAATAGCCCGTGCGTTGGCCGTGGATCCTAAGTTCGTCTTACTGGATGAGCCTTTTGCAGGTGTGGATCCCATTGCCGTGGAAGAGATCCAGACAATTGTTGCTAAACTAAAGAATAAAAATATTGGCATTTTGATTACAGATCACAATGTCAACGAAACCCTTTCGATTACCGATCGTGCATACTTGATGTTTGAGGGGAAATTGCTCAAGGCAGGTACGGCAGAAGAGCTCGCCGCAGATGAGCAGGTCCGGAAAGTGTACCTCGGCAAGCACTTTGAGTTGAAACGTAAGATTTAATTTTATGGACGTACTAAATACTTTTATGACTTGGATCTTTAAGATCCGCATAGGCCAGATAGATAACTTTAAGAAGAATCCAATAGAAGTACAGCAGGGCATTTTTTTTGACTTGATCAAATCGGCCAAGAGTACCCAATTTGGAAAAAAGTATGGCTTTTCGGATATCCGATCACCTAAGGATTTTGATCGTAACGTGCCCATCCATAATTATGAGGAGATGCAGCCTTATATCGAACAGACGATGAAGGGAGAGCAAAACGTCATATGGCCATCAGAGATCAGCTGGTTTTCAAAATCCTCCGGAACCACTGGTAGCCGGAGCAAATTTATCCCTGTTTCCCAAGAATCATTGGAAGATTGTCATTTTAAGGGCGGCAAAGATATGCTTTCCCTCTATGTCAATAATTATCCTGACAGCAAGCTCTTTACAGGTAAAAGTTTGGCGATCGGCGGTAGCAGTGAAGTCAATGCGCTCGACATCAATAAAAACAGCCAATACGGGGATATTTCTGCCGTGATCATGCGCAATTTGCCCGTGTGGGCACAGCTGGCCAGGACCCCGAGTCTGGAGACGGCACTGATGAGCGAGTGGGAGGAAAAGATAGAGAAGATGGCCAAGGAGACCATGGAGGAAAACGTACTCAGTATTTCGGGAGTCCCCACGTGGACCATTGTGCTTTTGCAACGGATTATGGAATTGACCAATTCGAGCAATATCCTGGAGGTGTGGCCAAACTTAGAAGTGTTTTTTCACGGAGCGGTAGCTTTTGGCCCTTATCGAAAGCTCTTCAGTGAATTGATTCCTTCTGAGTCCATGCGCTATATGGAAACATACAATGCTTCTGAAGGTTTTTTTGGTATTCAGGACCAGAAGAATTCAGACGAACTGTTACTGATGCTTGATTATGGGATTTACTATGAATTTATCCCAATGGATGAGTGGGACCGCGACGATCCTAAAGTACTTCCGCTAGAGGAGGTGGAAATAGGTAAAAACTATGCACTTATCATAAGCACAAATGGAGGGCTGTGGCGCTACAAGATCGGCGATACGGTGAAGTTTACTTCCATACGGCCCTACCGTATCCGTATATCTGGACGAACGAAACACTTTATCAATGCTTTTGGCGAGGAGGTGATCGTGGAAAATGCAGAGAAAGCCATAGAAATAGCTGCTGACGCTACTGGGGCGATAGTGGTGAATTTTACTGCAGCACCAATTTATTTTGAAGGATCGGACGGTAAGGGGGCGCATGAATGGATCATAGAATTCAGCAAAGCTCCAAATGACGAGGCCGTATTCAGTGAAAAACTGGATGCGGCGCTTCGTGAGATCAATTCTGATTATGACGCCAAAAGGTACAAGGACATGGCACTGGATAGGCCGAAAATTCATTTTGTCACGGAAGAGGGGATATTCGAAAAGTGGATGAAATCCAGAGGTAAATTGGGAGGACAAAACAAAGTGCCCCGATTGGCCAATAATCGGGAATATATTGATACTATTTTGGAGTTGATGAAATAGTTTTGTCCTGATACATTCATGCCATGGTTTTGGGCCATGGCATGAATGGTGATGTGTAAATGTACAGGCTAGCAGATCAGATGTTCAGCAAAGCTTGTAGAAAGCTCATGTTTTCGCCTTTCCGTTTGATCACCAGCATGGGGACTTTGTAGTTGATTTCTACGAGTCTTTCTGCGACACTGCCCAATAGAAGGGCTGCCGAGCTGCTTCTTCCCCGACTCCCGATCACCACGAGGTCAATATTTTTATCAATGGCATCTTTGAGAATGTCATCCGCTTTGATGGAGTCTTTGTTGAGTACAAAATCACACGGGTGCTCTTCGATTTTGTGCTTTTGGACCATGTTGTTAAATTCCTTGACGGCGTTATCCTTCATGATCTTTGCAAAATCCTCGTAGGATTTGCCTGTTTTATGATAGCCAATAGGGACATCATACAGGTGGATGTACCTGATTTCAGCATCTTTTTTCTCTTTGATGAACTCTTCCACTTTATCCAATACCACTTCGGTATGTTCAGAAAAATCAATAGGCACCAAGAGTTTCTTAAGAGGCTTGGTTACCATGTCTTCGGTGACGAAGAATACCGATGCGGGAGCTTTTTGGGCAATACGCTTGGGCAGCCTGCCACTGCCTTGGAGCTCTGTCTTTCTGCCCATGATGATAAAATCCACATGCTTGATCTTAGACCACCTCAGGAGACTGTCCATAGGGTCACCTTCTTCGGCATTGACTTCTATTTCGATCCCGGAGGGTAGTCCAAGGGAGGCTATTTTCTTTTCAATCTCCTTTTCGATACTTTCATCTACTGGCGCCATCAAATTGGGGTAAGTGCTGGCTATATCGTCCGGTAGGGCAAGGTTAGCTGCCACATGGATGAAATAGAGTTTGTTGAGATTTAAAAGTTCGACGACCTTTTTCATATTGTCCAAGATCACTTGGTCCATTTTGGTAAGGTCTAGTCCGACTAATGCTGTATTGTTCTGTGCCATAGCTTGGTTAAAGAATTTGTAACAATTTAATAGATACGGAGGAGCTAAGAAAGAGAAAGCAGGAGAATTGTGTCCGATGAGAGCTGAATTGATGAAGGTGGCCAGTACTGTTCATCCTCTGTTGATTGGAACTAGGACTTGACTTTTAGATTAGAGCTTGTTTTTTCCCGGGGAATTTACTCATCTTTGGGGCATGCCAAGGTCAATGCAGAAATATTTTGTGGCGATAGTTCCACCAGAGGAAGTTCAAGCACAGGCGCAGGAAATAAAGGAAGGTGTGCGGGATAAGTATAATGCCAAGCATGCGCTTAAGTCCCCGGCCCATGTGACGCTAAAGATGCCATTTGTGTGGAATGAGCATAAGGAAGGTAAGCTTGTTGGGCTGTTGGAAGATTTTTTTAAAGAAAGATCTCCTTTTCCTGTTGAGTTCAAGGGGATTGGGCGATTTGGAAGGCGCATCATGTATGCCCGTGTCCATGGTGGGAATGAACTGATAGAGACCCAAGAGGCATTTCGTCACTATTGTAGAAGGGAGTTAAAGCTGAACGAAGAACTAAGTGACAAAGCCTTTACTCCTCATGTTACGTTAGTATACAGTGACCTGAAAAAGCATTTCTTTGACGAGTGTTGGGCGATGTTAAAGGAAAGGGGTTTTTACGGAAAGATGGAGGTACGGCAAGTGGCCTTGCTCAAGAAAGTGAACTATCGATGGCAAGTACTGGAGATGATTGATTTGGATGAGAAGATAGACCTTGGATAAAAGGCAAAAGGGGCTGGAGGGCCTATTCCTAGTAGGGACAAATGGGAAAATTGGGGTTGTTCGGATAGTACGCTGATTTACCTCGGCGAGATAGGTGGCGCAGATGATTATGATTTGCGCTGGCCTTTTCCTTAAATTGGAATAGCCAAATAATATAAAAGCCCTGAAAGGGCGTAACATCCTTTGCCAAGGGCGACGGCCATGGTCTACATCAAAAATGATTTCATTGATTTAGCAGCAGTCACCTTCCTAGCGCTTATAGGTTCACGCTAATACCCAATACACACCAATAGCGTTTTATTCCAATAATCAATAGGGAAAAGCAATTTCAGGTCGCAATAGATAGACTAATGGCTATTCCGGGTTTAATGCCGTTTAGTTAGTATGTACCTGGAAATATTGGTTCTATTGTTTTTCTGCTAAATTCCAAGATGGTTTTCATCTCTTTACCTTTGTCACTTTTTTGCTTCAGGTCAAAAAAGTAACCAAAAAACCCCGCCGCTGTGCATCTATTGGCCTAAAATTAAAACCTTCCCTCATGCAGGCAAACTCCTCCTTTTCTAGCAGCCAACATTCTTTTTGGCTAGTATTTCGTCAAACAAGCCTGCCTTCTTGCCCACCCGCTTTTTAATTTCTTAACGCCCAATACCTGCAAGGCGGATCCATTTTGTACGTATTTTAAAAGGCCATGGATTAAAATCATAACTCTCTCAATGGACGATCCGTATTGGAAAATCTTCTTAACTAAACGGCATTGATTCTGGGTTTAACCCGGATTATGCGTTGGGAATCGTAGTGAGAGCTGAAAGTGCAAGAAAATCAGTTAGTTTGGAGGCATTAGCGTAGCACCGCTACGGTTATGCCGAAAACTAAAGTGAAACGACTGATTTTGAAGCAGTTTCAGGTCGCAACAGATAGGCTAATGCATATTCCGGGTTTAAGAAAGTGTGTTGAAAATTATTCCGCCAGAAATATTGCTTGATCCGTTATTGGCAGGGGTGGCATATAATAAAAAAAGGGAGCCAAACTGGCTCCCTTTTTTTATGCATTGAACTGTGAATTAGTGTTTCACAGTGATTTTTTCTTTTACTCTTGCAGCTTTACCTTGACGACCACGTAGGTAGTAAAGTCTAGCTCTTCTTACTCTACCTTGTCTTAGCACTTCGATTTTCTCGATGCTAGGACTAAGAAGAGGGAAGATTCTTTCTACACCTACACCACTGGAGATTTTCCTTACAGTGAAAGTCTCTCCGTTGGTGTTAACGTTTTTACGTTGGATCACGGTACCTTGGAACAGCTGCACACGTTCTTTGTTACCCTCTTTGATGCGTACGTGAACGTTAATTGTATCTCCTGACTTGAAAGAAGGGAACTTGGCTCTCACCTCGTTGTATTCCTCTTCTACAATTTTAAGTAGTTCGCTCATATCTGTATGATTTATGTGCTTATCGCAAATTCGAATTGCAAAGGTATGCAATTATCTATTTTATTCAATTAATTATCAACTATTTACGTTTTTCGCCTGCTTCGAAATCTTTGCCTTCCAGTAAGTCAGGCCTTCTTTCTTTGGTACGGCGAACCGATTCATCAAACCTCCAATTGGCGATCTTTTCATTGTGACCGGAGAGCAGGATGTCTGGCACTTTCATGCCTTGGTATTCTGCTGGTCGCGTATAGATCGGCGGAGCCAATAGTCCATCTTGAAAGGAATCCGTCAAGGCTGAGGTCTCGTCATTGAGCACTCTGGGAATGAGGCGGATCACTGCATCAGCTACCACAGCAGCTGCCAGTTCGCCACCAGAGAGTACAAAATCCCCGATACTGATCTCACGGGTGATGTACTTTTGTCTGATCCTTTCATCCACGCCTTTATAATGACCACATAGGATCATCAGGTTTCCCTTAAGCGAGAGGGAGTTGGCCATTTGCTGATCGAAAGTCTCCCCGTCTGGGGTCATGTAGATGATTTCATCGTAATCCCGCTGGCTTTTCAGTGCTTCTATGCACTTGGCCACAGGTTCGATCATCATGACCATGCCAGCCCCTCCTCCAAAAGCATAGTCGTCGACCTGCTTCTGTTTATTGGTGGCATGTTCCCTGAGGTTGTGTACCCTGACTTTGGCGAGTCCTTTTTCTTCTGCCCTTTTAAGGATAGAATGCGAAAAAGGCCCTTCCAAGAGACCGGGGACGACGGTGATAATATCGATCTGCATGGACTAGTCCTCTAGATATATTTCAAGTAAGCCATCTGGCAATTGGCAGAAAACTTTTTTTGCTGCCTTGTCCACTTTAAGGATAATGTCATCTTGGATTGGCACCAGGATTTCTTTTCCTTGATAATCCATCCCAATGAGATACTGGGTTTGGAGGTCGTATATCACTTTTACACTACCGAGTACTCCTTTGGAGGCATCTTCTACTTCAAAACCGACGAGCTCATGATAATAATACTGGTCATCATCAAGTGCAGGCAGGTCTTTTAGCGGGAGATAGAGTGCTGTACCCACTAGGGTATCTGCAGCATTTTTGTCTTCAAAGCCTTCAAATTTGGCAAGAAACCTTCCGTTTGGCTGAGCGACAAAGTGCTCTATAAAGTAGGGCACCAGTCGGTTGTCTTTCTCCACAAAGACATGCGCGATATCTTCGTAATATTCAGGATAATCGACATCCAAGATGGCCACTACTTCTCCTTGGAGTCCATGAACTTTAGCAATGTAGCCTAGTTGGAAACAGTTGTCCTTGTTCATGGAAAGGTGCGTAATTAACCTTTGTTTTCTTCTTTTTCTTCGTTGCTTTCAGCAGCAGGAGCTTCACTTTCCTCTCCTTCAGCAGGAGCATCAGCAGGAGCTTCAGCTTCAGCAGCTTCTGCCTCAGCAGCGGCTTTCGCTTCTTCTTCTCTTTTCTTGATCGCGTCAAGACGAGCTTCGTTTTTAGCAACTTCTGCGTCGTGAGCTTTCTTACGAGCGTCTTCTCTAGCTTGGGCGATTTTGTCTTTCTTGCCAGTGATGGAAGTTTCTTTCTCCTCGATCCAAGCTTGGAATTTCTTGTCTGCTTCTTCCTGTGTGATAGCGCCTTTAAGTACACCGATCTGAAGGTGTTTTTTCAGCAATACACCACGGTAAGAAAGCATCGCTTTTACAGTGTCCGTAGGTTGGGCACCGTTTAGCAACCATTGCAATGCTCTATCATTGTTGATGTTGATAGAAGCAGGGTCAGTGTTCGGGTTATAAGAACCGATTTTTTCGATAAAGCGTCCATCACGTGGAGCTCTTGCATCAGCTACAACGACATCGTAGATGGCCATTCTCTTTCTACCTCTACGAGCTAATCTGATTTTTACTGCCATATTATATTGATATTTAGTTAATTGATGGATCTCGTCCATCGTAAATTTGGACTGCAAAGATAGCGGATTAATCTTTAAAAGAACAAGTTAGGTAGAGAATATTTGCGGAATAAAGAAAATATGTTTTAAATTGCGGCACAATTTAGGACGGCAAGGAAAATCCAAGCCCTTCCATCCGCTATTAACATACCAACTGGTCCCGTAGTTCAATGGATAGAATAGAAGTTTCCTAAACTTTAGATACAGGTTCGATTCCTGTCGGGACTACTTCATTGAAAAACCGAGAAAAATTAATTTTTTTTCGGTTTTTGTTTTTTGTAACCTGCTGATTTACAGTATAGATATAGAGGGCGATTTGGTTAACATAAGGGGTTCGACATTTTTGACCGTCAAACACCAGTTTTTGGGGAAATATCGAACCCACAACCTGTCTCTTCTCTTTTACCTCCAAAGTGTCGTATATTTTAACTAGCTGACCTACAGAGTTTAAGGTGTCTTTTAGCTTCGGTAAATAGTTCGACTTTTGTTCATTGAGGGTTGTCAGCTTATTTTCCAGTTTTTTGATCTTTTCCTGGGACTCTCTTTTGACTACGGCAAAGTCATCGGCTTCCATGCTTCCGTCAATCAGTAGGTTCCTTGCCTTGGATATTTTTTTGTCCAGTCTCTCGATCTCGTCCAGGTACTGCTTTTTGGTCTTATGTCCGCTTGAGGTCAAATCATGATAGATATCCCTAATGCAGTCTTTATAGATATCCAGGATGTTTTCCTGTACCTTGTATTTAAAGAGTTCTTTTCTTACCGCCTTGTTGACCACTTCTGTCCGGAACCTTACGCCACAGGAAGAAAGGCAGTGGTAATAATGGTAGTAGCCACCCTTGGAGCTTTTGGAAGCGCTCCCTGTAAGTGGCCTGCCACATTTATGGCATATAAGAAATCCCCTTAATGGGAACTTTTCATGGGAAATGACCTTCACGGCACGTTTGCGTTTCATCCGTTTACGCCCGGACAGTACGTCCTGCACATCAAGGAACAGGGATTCTGAAATGATGCCTTCGTGCTTTCCCTCCACAAGGTACTCTTCTTCCTCTTTGAATGCCTTTATCTTGATCTTTCCATAATAGATCGGGTTTCTGACAAGATACCAGAATTGCCCCCTGCTGATGGACAGCCCCTTTTTGTTGACTAGCTTTCTGATCTGGTCTGCGGCCAGCTGGTTTTCCGCTATTTGTTCAAAGGCCCATTTTACCAAGGATGCCTGGGGTTCTTTTCGGGCTATGATTTTATTGCTGTATTCATCCCGAGTATTGATATAACCGATGGGTGCGGTGCCCATATACCTGCCTTCCTTCTTTGCCCGTCGCATTCCCTGTAAGGTGTTGAGTGCCCTGCGGTCATTTTCCACTTCTGGGGCAGCCAGGTAAAAGGCCAGCATCATTTTTTGTTCGGGTATGCTCAGGTCAAGGGGTTGTTCAATGGCCTGTATATCCACGCCCAGTTTGGTGAGAGTTGAAATCATCAGGTAGGCATCGCCGGTATTCCGACTGAACCTATCCCATTTGGTAAACAGTACCATGTTGGTATCGGAACGGTTCTTTTTTATCAAGGCCAACAATTTCTGCCATTCGGGTCTGTCAAAGGTCCTGGCGGAATAATCCTCGTAGATGACCCGTCCAACCTGTATATTTTGGAAGACACAGTACTTTCTCAGGACCTCCTCCTGGTATCTCTGCGAATATCCCTTGTCTGCCTGTTCGTCGGTACTTACCCTAATGTAAAGGTCTGCGGTCTTCATCTATGTTAAACATTTGGTAAACAGCTAATTTAGCCATTTTATACATAAAATTTAAGACTTCCTTAGAGGTTTTTAGGTCCACTTTGTGGCCGTTTTCCTCCAAGGCCTTTTGCAGTTTCTCCGGGCTGACCGATCTTTTCATGGCGAAATGGTTGGTTGGGGTTAAAAGTGCCTTTAAATGGTGATATATGGTCACACTGAGTTCAGAATGGGGAAAAGAAAAATGGGCTATTTTAGGGTTTCCATTACGCTTGGATATACTCCTAACAAAAGTAGCCAGTTCAGCTTAGGGCTCTATGGAGGTAAAAGAAGCAAGGACAGGACTGCTGATATTATCTACTATGACAATCATGCTGAGCTGAACGGTGAGGAAATCTACGAAATGCAATATTACAACGAAAACTTGCGCATCAGACGGAGTGACTTTGTGATTGGCAGTTTCGATTACAGACACACCTTCTCCAATGCATCCAAGGTCAGTTCATCAATTCTTTATGAATATACCATGCTCGGTGGCCCCACTACTAACCAAAACTTAGCGTACCCGAACACTGATTTTGTCTACCAAGATGAATACAATACCAATGACAACCCCTTGCATGGTATCCGCTTCCAAACGGACTATACAGCGGCTCCATGGAAATTCGGAACGTTTGAAGCAGGGTGTCAATTTCGGAACCTGAACCACACGGGAGATTTTGTTTATGAAAGAAAAAATAATGAAACCGGAGTATGGGAACTCGTGCCGGATTTTTCCAGTAATGTGGACCTTACCCGACAGATCCATTCGGGATATGGCCTTCTTTCCGGTGAAAAAGGGATGTGGTCCTATTCGGAAGGTTTGAGACTGGAATATATGGACAGGGAACTCGATCTCAGGGACAAAACCGGAACCGTGGATACAACCTACACCTAATGATTTCGTCAAACCTTTTCCCTCTGCCAGCCTCCAATATCAAGTCAATGATGAACTGACCCTAAAAGCCGCCTATACCAAGAGGGTACAACGGACCACTACTTTCAAAATGACCCCTTTTCCTGAGAGAGAACACTCTGAAACGCTCGAACAAGGTGATCCAACACTACTTCCAGAGTTTATAGATTTGGTAGAGTTAGGAGTAATCAAGGATTTTGGAGACAATTCCTTTTATGCAACGGCCTATTATAATGACATCAAAAACTTGGTCAACCGGGTAAACACCATCTAGAATGACACCATTCTCAACCGTATTTATTCCAATGTCGGCTCTGGCAAGTCTATAAGACTAGAATCAGGGATAGAGCTTAGCCCCATCTCTTGGTGGAAATTATTTGCAGGAGGCAATTAACCAGCTAAAAAACAAATCCAGATTTATTAAAAGTGAGTTTGGGGAGAAGGAATTTTAAGATGATCAGCAACTGGTTCCGTTAATTTAATCATTGGTGGACCTTTAGAGCAGTAACGGGCAGAATTTTAAGGATATCTTAAGAATTCCCTAAGGAAGTATTTAGGGAAGACAAATAGTTTTGTAGTGGACCATAACCTTTATCCGATGCTTCAAAAACTCATCCACTACAGTCTGCACCATAAGCTGGTCATATTGCTCTTTACCTTGGGTATATTGGGGTTTGGCCTGTATTCTCTGACCCACATTCCCTTGGGTGCAGTTCCTGATATTACCAATAACCAAGTCCAGGTCATCACCACTTCCAAAAACCTTGCGACCGAAGATGTGGAAAAATTCCTTACCTATCCGGTTGAACTTGAAATGGCCAACCTTCCAAATGTGAAGGAAATCCGGTCGGTTTCCAAGTTTGGCCTTTCTATCGTCACCGTTGTATTTGAAGACAGGGCGGGAACCTACCTGCCACGACAACTGATCGCCGAAAAGCTGAAGTTGGCCGAGGAGAAAATTCCCGAAGGATTTGGAAGGCCGTTTATGGGGCCGATTTCTACAGGGCTTGGGGAAATTTACCAGTATGTCATAGATGTAGCTCCTGAATATAAGGGAGAATATTCCATTACCGATCTAAGGACGATACAGGACTGGATCATCAAAAGGCAGCTTTCCGGTATTCCCGGTGTAGTGGAGATCAATACTTGGGGAGGCTACCTGAAGCAATATGAAGTGGCGGTGGATCCGGTAAAGCTAAGAGCGATGAACATTCCATTGGAAAAGCTCTACACCGTATTACGGGACAACAATAGTATTGCGGGGGGAGGGTATATTGAAAAAACGACCGAAACCTATTTTGTCCGTGGAGAAGGACTCGTGGAAAGCCTGGAAGATATTGGGAACATTGTCATCGAGAACAGGAACGGCGTACCGGTCTATGTGTCCGATGTTGCAGAAGTGCGCTTTGGGCATGCTACCAGGTTTGGGGCCATTACCGGTAATGGGGAGGGTGAAAAGGTACTGGGGCAGGTTATGATGCTCAAAGGCGCCGATTCCCAAGCAGTCATCGGTGCAGTGGCCCACCGGGTGGAAGAGATAAAGTCCTCCCTTCCTCCAGGGATCATTATCAATCCATTTTTGGAAAGGAGCGAACTGATTGGCAAGACCACTTTTACGATCGCTGAAAACCTGGTGCTCGGCTGTTTGATTGTTATCTTTGTAGTGGTGCTGTTGCTCGGTAACCTGCGTTCCGGTCTGGTAGTGGCATCGGTGATTCCGCTTTGCCTATTGTTTGCATTGTCGTTGATGTACCTGACCGGTGTGGATGCCAATCTAATGAGCTTAGGAGCCATTGATTTTGGAATTATCATTGATGGGGCGGTGATCATTGTGGAATTTATTGCTTATCAGATCACCTCGCAACATTTGTCCCTTACTGGCCTCAAGGGTAAGGAGAGACAATCGGCAATTGACAAGATTACCTTGAACGGGGCCTCCAAAATGATGCATTCAGCAGTTTTTGGTCAACTGATCATCATCATCGTATTCATTCCTATCCTGTCTCTTGTCAATGTGGAGGGCAAGATGTTCCGGCCGATGGCACTGGTGTTCTGTTATGCCCTGATAGGGGCCATGGTGCTCTGTTTCACCTATGTACCAGTGATGGCCGCCCTCTTTATTAGGCCATCCAACAAATCCGGGCCAAACCTGTCGGCCAAACTGATCGCAGCAGTTTACCGCTTTTACCGTCCAGCGATACGCTGGTCGCTTCGCTACAAGAAGATAGTGTTGTCCTTGGCCGCAGGCCTGTTGCTGTTGGCGGGAGGGCTGTTTTTCCGTATGGGCGGGGAGTTTGTGCCGACCCTTGATGAGGGGGATTTTGTGATCCAGCCGGTGCTCAAGACGGGCACTTCATTGCAAAAGACCATTGAAACAACCACCCAAATGGAAAAGATCCTATTGGGATTTCCAGAAGTGGACCAAGTGGTGACAAGGATCGGGGCTGCAGAAGTGCCCACCGATCCCATGAGCATGGAAGAGAGCGACGTGATTATCAAACTCCACCCAAAGGATGAATGGGAGACCGCCGAAACCAAGGACGGCCTGGCAGATGCGTTCAAGGAGAAACTTGCTATTTTGCCCGGAATTGACCTTGAATTTACCCAGCCAATAGAAATGCGGTTCAACGAACTGATTACCGGCGTCAGGGCCGATCTTGCCATCAAGATTTTTGGAGAGGACCTCGACCTCCTTTATGAAAAGGCCCTTGAAGTGGAAGCGGCCATCCAACAAGTGGAGGGAGCATCTGATATCATAGTGGAAAAAACGGCAGGTTTGCCCCAAATGACAGTAGACTATGACCGTAGGAAAATCGCTAAATATGGCCTTAATGTGAGCGATCTGAACGATTTGATCAGCATGGGTTTTGCCGGCCTTCCCGCCGGAACTGTTTTTGAAGGGGAGAAGCAATTTGATTTGGTATTGCGGTTTGATCCCCATCACCGTATGAACATCCAGGATATTCAGTCCACCTCTGTCCAACTTCCAAACGGGAACAGCCTTCCCCTCAGTGAATTTGCATCTATTGGGTATACGACCGGTCCAGCTAAGATTTCAAGGGATGACACCAAAAGACGTATCGTAGTAGGCGTGAATGTCAGGAACAGGGACCTGGAGTCGGTAGTGGACGATGTCCGGAAAATTATTCAGGAAAAGATCAGTTTACCAAGTGGGTATTCGGTTACCTATGGGGGGCAGTTCGAAAATTTAAGGACTGCTAGGGAACGCTTGACCATAGCGGTACCCATTGCTCTTTTATTGATATTTATCATGCTCTATTTTGCCTTTGGATCCGTAAAGGAGGCCGCTATCATTTACAGTGCCATTCCAATGGCGGCCGTGGGCGGGGTGTTTTTACTGTATGTCAGGGGACTGCCCTTTAGTATATCCGCAGGCGTAGGATTTATTGCCCTTTTCGGCATTGCCGTACTTAATGGGATCGTATTGATCGAGGAATTCAAGGAACTCCGTGAACAAGGCATCAGAAATGTCCAAAAAGCCGTCCTCATTGGAACCCAAAAGCGTTTAAGGCCCGTGTTGCTGACCGCCTCGGCAGCGGCTTTGGGCTTTCTGCCTATGGCCATATCCCATTCTGCCGGGGCAGAGGTACAACGCCCTCTTGCCACAGTGGTGGTGGGCGGGCTGGTGACAGCCACCCTGCTTACCTTGTTGGTCGTTCCAGTGCTCTATGCACTCATGGCCGATAGGAAATTGGCTCCCAAATCCCCCTCTAAGGTAGTGGGAGCAATAATCTTGGTTCTACTGTCCATGGCAGGTAATTATGCCTATGGACAGGACCAACAGGTGGGGTTGAAAAGAGCGACGGAACTGGCCTTGGAGAATAACCGAAAGATACGCGCCTCGCAAGTGGAGTCCATCAGGCAGGAACAGCTACAGGGCAGCGCATGGAACATTGGCAAAACCGGGCTTTATTATCTTTATGATGAGAACAATATAGCGGAAAATGGAGCTCCGATCAGGGTCTGGGGCATCAACCAGGTCATTGAATTCCCGACTGTATACGGAGCAAGGCACCGATGGCAAAAAGAAAAGGCCAATCTCCAGCAAAAACAACATCAAATGGAAGTGTTCAGGGTAAAAAAAGAGGTTGCCAAAGCCTATTATACAGTAGTATACCAACGACAATTGACGGACCATTATGCGTATTTGGATAGCCTTTACAAGCAGTTTTCGACAGCAGCGGAGATGAGGTTTGAAGCTGGGGAATCCAATTTGTTGGAGAAATTGACAGCGGAGAGTAAATCCCAAGAGATGGCAGTATTGCTGGAACAAGTGCAAAAGGACAGAAAAAAAGCTACTATCGCCCTAAATGGATGGATCCAGGGAGAGAACACCTATCAGGTAATCGACCATAAAATGCATAAGCTTACCCTGGAAAATGACACCTCACTGCATCCCGGCCTTGCTTATTACAATCAATTAGAAGTAACCTATGGCCAGGAGACCAAGCTTGAAAAGCAGCAATTGTTGCCCGATCTGCAGGTTTCCCTTTTTCAGGGGACAAATCACTTGGCAAATGCCAAGCATTACCAGGGCATACAGGCGGGATTGGCCGTTCCATTGTGGTTCGGTGCCCAGCGGTCAAAGATCCAAGCAGCAAGATCAAGTCAGAAAAGCGCCCTGTTACAACGGGAAAATTATCGCATACGGTTGAAAACGAATCGTTTGGCACTACTCGAAGAACTGAAAAAATACCGCAAGGCCATAGACTATTATGAACATACCGGCAAGAAGCTGGCAACGGGGATTTTGAGTAACGCCCAAATGGCCTATCGTGAAGGAGAAATTGACTTTCTCCAGTATATCCAACTGTTGGAAAATGCCCGTAACATTGAAATCACCTACCTTAAAAACCTGTGGGAATTTAACATGACCATATTGGAAGCCAACTTTATAACAAAATGAACCATGAGCACTATCAATAACCGAATAAATATTTTCATACCACTATTGGGAAGCCTATTGTTGCTGGCCTGCAACAAGGATAAAACCCTGACCGGCCAAGGTTCGGCTAATGCAGGGAGGGATATGGCTCCGGGAGAAATCATCCTGACCGATGAGCAGATCAGTGCCAATGACTTTGCCACGGGACGTTTTGAAACAAAGACTTTTCACCAATCGGTAAGGGCAACCGGAATGCTGGACGTTCCCCCAGAGGGCAAAGTGGCCATAAGCGCTTATTTTGGAGGCTATGTAAAGGAGCTTCCCTTGCTTTCCGGTCAATACGTTAAAAAGGGCCAAACACTTATGGTCCTCGAAAACCCAGCGTTTATCCAATTACAAGAGGATCTTTTGGAAGCTAAGGGACAACTGGCCTACTTGGAATCCGATTACAGGAGACAGAAAGGATTGGCTCAATCAAAAGTGGCATCGGAGAAAAAGTTCTTAAAAGCGGAGGCTGATTATCAGGTGATGAGGGCAAGGTATGAAGCCTTGCGGAAAAAACTCCATTTACTGGGAATCCAGGCTGACCAAATGGAGCCTGGGGACATCACCCCGATTATTCACGTAAAAGCCCCCATTTCGGGAACTGTTACCGCCATTCATGCACAGCGGGGCATGTTTCTGGAGCCCTCTGACGTGGCACTGGAACTGGTCAATACAGGAGGGCTTCACCTTGAACTGAGGGTGTTTGAAAAGGATGCCTGGAAGATCAAGGAGGGCCAGCAAGTGGTCTTTAACCTGCAGGACAACCCGTCAAAGGAGTATTTCGGAAAGGTACAACTGGTGGGAAAATCTGTGGATCTGGACGAAAGGAGCATTGGTCTGCATGTCCATTTTAAACCGTCCGAGGAGGTGGCCGGATGGATGCCGGGCATGTACGTCGAAGCTGCTATCCAAACAGCTTCTGTCCAGGAAGCGGGGCTTCCCGAAGAAGCGATTGTACGGTCGGGAAACCTACATTACGTCCTGATGCAAACAGAAAGGACACCGGGTGAAAGAAGGTTTATCCGAAAACGGGTAGTGACCGGAAATACAGAGGAAGGGTATTTGGAAATAAAGAACAGTAGGGACTTTGCTGAAAATGCCGTATTCCTGACCAGTGGCGCCTTTAATTTGATTGCAGAATAGCGTACTTGGCAAAGGATTTTGTTAGATTGGAGCCAACATCCGGTAAGGCAACTAAAGATTGTATAAATTGAAAAGCATATGAAACTGTTGATTGTAGAAGATGAACCAGGCATCGTCAACTTTTTGAAGCAGGGCTTTGAGGAAGAGGGGTATCAGGTCAATTCTGCCCATGATGGAGAAAAAGGGTTGGATATGGCCGTTTCAAATAATTATGATGTGCTTTTGCTGGACTGGATGGTGCCAGGGTTAAGTGGTATTGAAATCTGCAGGGCTTTCCGTAAGGTCAATAAAAATGTCCCTGTAATTTTCCTCACTGCCAAGGATGAAGTGGCAGATGTGGTCTTTGGCCTACAGGCCGGAGCCAATGATTATATTAAAAAGCCATTTCATTTTGAAGAATTGCTGGAAAGGGTAAAAGTACAGCTCAGGCCGGTTTCAGGTGAACACGAGGTGTTCTGTATTGGGAGTATACGATTGGATACCGGAACGCACCAAGTGTTCAAGCAGAACGAGGAAATCCATCTCACCCAAAAAGAATTCTCCCTGTTGGAGTACTTGCTTCGCCATAAGGGAAAGGCCTGTAGAAGGACCCAAATCATTGAACATGTCTGGGACATCAATTTTGATTATAGTTCTGGTGTAATAGATGTGTACATCAATGCCCTGCGGAAAAAGCTGCGGCTGGACGAGACGGATAACTATATACAGACCATTCGGGGAGTAGGCTACATTGTCAAGGAATAATGAAACTTGACTTTAAAAACAGGATTGCCCTTTATTACCTCATGGCCACTTCGGTCATCAGTATATTGGCCTTTGTCTTTATCTATTTCATGGTAAAGGATACCATGTACGACAGCCTTGATCATAGCCTTTCATATGAGGCGCGCAAGCACCTATCAGAAATCGCGGTCGTAGCCGATACAATCTATTTTACCCATAAAAAGGAATGGGAAGAAACCGAACACCGTGAAGTACAGATCAACCCGGTCTTTTTGCAGTTAATGGATACGGAAGGGCAGATAATGGACAAGTCTCCTAACCTAAAAGAAGATCACTTGGTCATGAATCACGCTTTTTCAGGTGATACCCATTACAATACGCAACTAAAGGACCGGCCTATCCGGCAAACACAGATTGATATCAAACAAGAGGGAACGGTCAAGGGGTATATTGTGGCCGCTATCCCCATAGAATCCTCCTTGATGGTGCTGTCCAACTTGAGCCGTACGCTTTTGGGCTTGTTTCCACTTACCATGGTGATGTTGTTCTTGATATCCAGGTATTTGGCAGGAAAGAGTATCCGACCCATCTCGGCGATCATCCATACCACTGGAAGGATTACCAAGAACAATCTGGGAGAGAGGGTTCCACTGCCCACGCAAAAGGATGAACTATACGACCTGTCCACATCGATCAATGGGCTGCTCAACAGGATTGAAGAGGCGCTGGAACGTGAAAAGCAGTTTACCTCTGATGCCTCCCATGAATTGCGCACCCCGCTTTCTACCCTAAGGGGCACCTTGGAAATTCTCGTACGAAAGGAACGTAACATTAGCGAATATGAAGAGAATATCCGAAAAAGCCTTGTAGAGGTGGACAGGATGTCAGAGATCGTAGAACAATTGCTGTTTCTTGCCAGAAATGGGCAGGCTTCTGACCCTAGCCTCCAACAGACAGTGGCACTGGCGGTTTTGGTAGATGAGGTGCTTTCCAGGCAGCACAAGGCCATCAAGGCCAAACAACTGCGAATATCCATGGAATCCAACAGTTGGGGGAATTTTGAAGTGCCTTATTATTATGGCTCGGTAATCTTGGAGAACATCCTTGGCAATGCCATTAAATATAGCCATATGGACGGCAGGGTGGTCATAGAGCTGAATGGGGACCCCGCAGGGTGTTATTGTTTGGTGACCGACCAAGGAGTAGGTATCAAGGCTGAAGACCTGGACCATATCTACTATCCCTTTTTCAGGTCCGATTACCTAAAGCACAAACAGATAAAGGGCCTAGGGCTTGGCCTTTCGATAGCAAGAAAGGCAGCGTTGGCCATTGGTGCTAAAATTACCATAGACAGTGAACTGGGAAATTGGACGGCAGTCAGGGTTTCCTTTGATCAAAAGGTTTCTTAAAAGTATGGGGAATCGTCTCGCTTATGGGGGACAGCGGTAAAACCGGTTGTCCAAATGCCATAACTGTCAGATGGGGCCGCCCTGAAGCAAGTTTTCCTTGGAACCTATTGTTGCTGCCATTTGGAAAAAGCGTAGGCGTAGTGTAGACTTCTGTGCAAGGTAAGCAATGAAGTGAAATGGCCATACCAAAAGCTCGTTTATGATTTCCTGAAATTTGTTGGAACAGAGGTGCATTCTGCCCCAAGTAGAATTAGTTTACTGTAAATGGTATGTTTCTTGTAGTTGGCATTGGCATAAACCAACTAATTATTCTATATGGACCTATCTAATACTAAAAACTGGGCGATCGCAATTTTGGTTGTGGTCATTTTTGCATCCTGCAATAGCGAGGATGATGAAATTAGGGAGGGGAATGCCAAGGTAAATGTATCATTGATCGATGCCCCAGCAGATTATGATGGAGTATGGGTAGATGTTTTAGGAGTGGAAATACTTCCTGGTGATGTGGATGGAAATGATGAAAGCGCTTGGATAAATATTCCATATGAGAATGAAGACGGACAGGTTGACCTATTGACATTGACTGGAGGTAATGCTGAGTTCATTGGCTCCAAGGAAGTCCCTGCAGGCAAGATTTCTCAAATCAGGTTACTTCTGGGTGAGGACAACTATTTGGTTATGGATGGTGAGCGAATTGAACTCACTACTCCCAGTGCCCAACAAAGTGGACTTAAGCTACAGTTGAACCAAGAATTGATGGCCGGTATCCAATACGACCTTGTTATCGACTTTGATGCTGCCAAATCCATTGTTGAGGCCGGAAATTCCGGGAGGTATATTTTGAAGCCTGTGATCAGGGCAGTAGCAGAAGAGTCTGCCTCCATAGAGGGCCAGGTACTTCCTGTGGAAGCTGATCCTGTAATCTATGGGGTTATCAATGAGGATACGGTAAGTACCTTCACAAATGAAACTGGAGCTTTCGCCCTGAGAGGACTTGTTTCCGGAGATTATACCATTATAATTGATCCTGTTGAAGGTTATCAGACCGCTATACTCCATAATGTGACAGCAGTTGAAGGAGAAGTAACCCTATTGGATCCCATTGAACTGGAAACGTCAGAGACAATGAAAATTGCAGACACTATCCCCGTCTTATAAGCTCTCCTTTCTTTGGGCTTTAGAATGATGGACTGTTTTTTCTTTCAAATATTAGACAATGCTCGGGGGATACAATCAAGATATAATGGCTTAATTTTTCCACCTTTGTAAGCATTTCCTTTATTGGGAAGGTTAAACGAGATAAATAATACAATTAGGTTCCTCTATAAACCCGTTTTGTTGTACAGCCCCCTCGGGTCGGGCTATCCGTTTTGTCCCGGCAGGGCCGGGGATGCCGCTGCTATCCCTGCTGCGGGATGGTGTTTTGCTCCATAAATATCCGTTGTGGTTTTTTGGCTATGTGCCAAGGGATTATTTGAGACTTGTTTTGCTCTATTGCTGTCTTCTGGTCAAGTTTTGCCAAGTAGTGAAAAAACGGATATCCTTTTAGAAACCCAGACATAGTGGGGCGTGAACAGTGGATAACTTCCCATAAGTTACCCACAATTAACACCCATAATAACAATACTTTTTTTGTTTCATTCTATTTGCTTTCCTCCCTTTTCGAAAAGTGGGAGAGGGTTTGTTCATTAATCATTGCACAAAGTTCGCTTTTGGGCTGCCGGGGCGGCCAAGAGTGTCCGGCATAAACACGTGCCTTTCCCGCATTGCCCCCATTTATTCCGTTGCCACTTGGCCTTGGTTGCCCTCAAGCGGTATGGCGTCCATAATTAATTTCCAACCATCAAAAACGAAATGTTATGGACAGCAACAACAAAAACTCCACATTCGACCAGGTAGCTGAAATTACGCTGAGCTATCGTCCCAATTCCAAATTGTCAGAAAAACCTAAGATTACCTCATCCCAGATTGCAGAGAGGATATTGAGGGCACACTGGGAGGACTCCAAGCTGGAATTCATCGAGGAGTTCAAAGTGATATTGCTCAACAGGGCAAACCGCGTCCTGGGTATTGTCAGTGCATCGTCCGGTGGGATATCCGGAACGGTGGTGGATATCAAGGTCATCTTTGGAGCGGCCATGAAGGCGTCCGCATCGGGCATCATCCTTTCGCACAACCATCCGGGAGGGACACTTTACCCCAGTGAAAGGGATTCCAAGATCACCGAAAGGTTGGTCAAGGCAGGAAAGCTATTGGATATCCCGGTAATGGACCATATCATCCTTACAGCGGACGGGTATTATTCCTTTGCGGATAGGGGAGGGCTGTAAGGCCCTTTTTTAACCACATTTTTATTTAGCTTTTTTTCTGTTCCCTTGCCTCATTATAAGCCCATTCCAAAATATTCTCGATACTTTTGAACAATCGGTCCCTGCGTTCCCCTATTTCATTCTCTATTTCGCAAAAGCTGCCTCCTGTAGCATTTGAATGTAGAATCTGATAGTAAATACCTCCCAACATCAATCCGGTAATTGCCCGAATATCTACTGAGGTATCTTTAAAATACTCATCTGCTATACCGAATACTTCGCTTCCGAAGGCTTCCCGACGTTCACTTATTTCCCGCATCAACGTACTGTGTTCGCTAATTTCCCAAAGGATTATCTTTTGAGCTTCGGGTTCCGCAGACATATGTTCGTACAGTTTTTTTAACACATTTTCAATCAAATGCCTGCCATGGTCAGCCTTATGTTGGTCCAGCATTTCCGATGCACGGTTTTCAAAGCCCATCCAATAGTCTCTTCTTTTTACATAGGTTTCGATGAGTTTATCGGCAGTTTCGAAATACCGATAGATCAGTTTTTTACTGACCCCGGCCGTGTTGGCAATATTGTTTACGCCCAGTTTGGTATATCCCTGCCTCCGGATAATCTCACCTACGGCATCTATTAGCTTTAACTTCGTACGTTCTTTGTTTCGGAATTCTCCGTCTGGTATTTTTCTCGCCATTTTAACCTCTGGTTTTATTCTCTATGATGAAGATACTGTTTATTTCACCAAGTGGTAACAAATTTATTTATGTCACCACTTGGAAAGATTATGTTTCCTACTTTTACATGGTGACAGCTTTTTCACAAGCTGGTATCACTGGAATTTAATTGTTATTGTATGACAAAACAGAATTTTACTTATGATGAAAAAATACCTTTATGCCTGTCTGCTTTTGTTTGTGTCCACCATGTTTTTTTCCTCTTTAAGTAATGCACAAGTGCAATGGGGAGTACGTGCGGGAATGAATATGGCCAATTCCAAGTTTACACAAGCTGACGGCAGTGTAGAGGAAACCGACCCAGTCGTTCGCATGCAAATTGGCCTTACCCTGGATGTTCCGGTTTGGAATAATATTTATTTACAACCTTCTTTAATTTACCAAGGGAAAGGATTCAAAGGAATGGGGATATGGCCTGCCCTTGCCGAAGAGGACAGCGAGTTCAAGGTGAATCTATCTTATTTGGTGATGCCCATACATGTCGTTTTCAAGCCAAAATTGGGGAGCTCTGGGCACCTTTTGGTGGGAGCAGGACCTTATATAGGTTATGGGCTCGGCGGAAAATGGGAAAGTGAATCCGATTTACTTTATGATGACATAATGCTTGCACAGCGGCAGGGAGATGTGAATTTCACAAAAGATGGTTCAGTTGGAGAAATGGGGGCCTATAACTACGGTGAGCCTTGGGATTATGGGATAGGTTTCTTACTCGGTTATGAATTCATGGAGCGTTACAGTGTTCAGGTCAATGGGGATTTTGGCATGGCTGATCTCCAATATAAATACGGAGACTATGATACCGGTCAGGAACTCAAAAACTTAACCTTCGGTGTTTCTTTTGGCTATAAATTCTAGGTAATTTAGGATTATTGATGTCAAAACATCCCTTATTACTGCAATTGCCGGTTTTCTGTTTTGGTAAGTTCACTCGCCAAAATCAAATTTTATCAAAACTAAGACGTTGGTGCATTAAAGGTTGTCTCATTTCAAATAATCCAATAAGTTGATGTTAAGGTGAGCCAGAATTCATTGCTCACAGATATTCGCTCATTTTTTCTTTCTACCCACTTAGTGTTTCTACAAATTAACTCGTCAATAATGATGAAAAATTTCCTCTTAATTTCAGTAATAGCTATTTCTATTTTATTCTCCTGTACAGACCATGAGGAAGGCCCTCATATTTCTCCTTCTATCGATCATATAGAAATGGAAGCAGAAGGTGGAATGCAACAGATTGATTTTCCTTCAACTGATTGGAAGATTGACAGGATTGAAAATGTAAAAAGTAACACAAGGATCTTTGGTGATATCCTTACGCTGGAAAATGAAAGGGTAAATGAAAATGTGCTCCTGGAACTGGAAGGAGAGGGGCGATTGGATGCCATATGGCCCAATAAAGGTTTTGTACTTGTCCGGGACGTACAGAGCAAGCTTGACGTAAGGTTGAAAGAAAACAGTTCCGGTGAGCGGTTTGGATTTAGGATATTCCTCACCTCGGCAGATCAATCAACAACCATCACCGTATCCCAAAAAGCATCCCAGGGGTATGAGTTTAAGGGACTTGATTTCCATGTCAGTGAAGCAGACGGTGACTCCCTTTATTGGAAAAGGGGAAGCACGGTAAAAATAAACGTGCCCTACAGCCAGGAGATAGAGTTTACTCCCATTGGCGGGATTGATGTTTCAACTAGCTATTTGTTTAGCAGTGATGCCGCTGATGCATTTGTGTGGTTAAAATCAGATAGTGTAAAGGTAAGGCTTCCTGCCCATTTTCAGGAGGATGAAGTTTTTTTGGGTGAGGATAAGGGGATCTATTCAGAATACCTACAGTCGGAACTTTCAGATTTTTCGAATATCAAAGAACGTATAACTGTCCCGTCCGGGGAGTCAGCATTTAGAAGTGAATATGAGGTAAGACGTAGGAAGTTGAGTTACTCACTTCTGCTGACCAACAATAGGACTGGTGAAGAAAAAATTATTAAAGGTAAGCTCATCCAGATAGCCCCAACAGGTAAATATGAGGTGATCTTAATGGAGTGATTATTCGTTTTGCAGTGTTTAAAAGTATACCCTTGGCAATCAAAAATATCATGTTTTAACCCGTTAAACGGAGGGGCGGTTTGGGCCAAGAATGGGCCGCGATCCGGCGGCCAGCAAGATGTAGGATTGTCTGACGCCAATCCGATCTTGCCCCTTGCTGCCGGAGTGGCAAGGGGGAGAAAACCGCTCCGGAGTCGCAGATGGAATCTTTCCATGTTAAAGGCATTCCATGGCCGTAAGCCTTAATGTACCTTTGTACAGGCAGTTTTTTAGAACGGTATAAGGAAAGGCACTGGGTCCCTCCCGCTGTCTGCGAAGGTATCCGGCTAGCGGTACCGGGAAAGGGCAGGTAAATGCTTCCTGTCTGTCAGCACCCTTGCCCGGTACCTTTCGCCGTGATAAAACGGCATCCAAGAGGGAAGGGAACCTTTCCGACGGGCTGGACATTTAGACGTTTTTTTCCACCCTGACAATGAAATGGGGAGCCGGGATTTTTTGAGACATGACCATCACAGTGGAAAAGGCCTTCGACATTATCCGGACCAAAATCATAAGGCCATGTCATTGTTTTTTACGAATACCTGTCATATGACACCAATTCGTTAAATGGCTGAAAATCAATGCGCTGTTATTTCCTGTTTACAGAAGGTGTTTTTATTTTCGATAGGACGGTACCCTAACGGCAGGGTATTTCAGGCCGTGGGACCGGAAAAAATAAGGAAGGCTCTACTGAAGTTGACAACATGGAAGCACCAATTGATACATTATGGGAAAAAAGCACGGCAGGCGGATGGGCCTACCGGGGAACCGTAACGGCATTTATCCTGCTGTGGACGTTCACGGGGATGGAGAAGCTGTTGGGATATAATTCCTACCTGGGGGAGATCAAGAACCAGGTGTTCCCCATGGCCTGGGCGGAATGGATTGCCCCTGCTGTATTGGTTGCGGAACTGGGCCTTGCCCTGTTGCTGCTTGCCGGGCCCACCAGACAGTTGGGCCTTGCCCTGTCCATCCTGCTGATGGGCGTCTTTGCCACCTATATCGGCCTGGTCTGGATGGGTGCATTCCCCAGGGTCCCCTGCTCCTGTGCGGGCTTCCTGGAATCCATGGGCTGGCCTGCCCACTTTGTGTTCAACAGCATCTTTATCCTTGCGGGGCTTTTCGGCCTGTTATGGAAACCCAAAGACAGAAAAACAGAACATGCTACATAGGCTGCCCAATCCCATGGGAAGGAGGTGTTAGGTGAGATTGGCCTTTTTCCCCGGCAGCAAAAGGAGGAAGCCGAAAATCCTGAAAAGAGTAGGCGAAAACAACCATAAACGTTAAGGGATTTTGATGGTCAAAAATCCCGATCTCAATAATGAAAAAATGGATCAAGAATATGCCGTTGCTGGCCTTTGTGCTGGCAGCGGCAAGCGCCCTGGCATTCAATATGCCGGAAAACGAACGTGCTCCGGAATACGGTACCCCTGACGATGGGCAGACCTGGTATGACGTTACGAACGTGGACATGGGGCCCGCCCCGGACGAATACCAGTGCAATGCCTCTACAGAGTCCTGCCTGTATTCGGAAAAGGACCTGGAAAGTCCCATTACCGAAGAGGAAGGGGAGTTTGTTCCCGGATCGGCACTGATCCCTGATTGATCAGTTATGAAGGCCTCCCAAAACATGGAGGCCTTTTCTTTTTTCAATTATGTCCCGTTTCAGGGGTTCTGCTCCAATCCGTTCAACTGGATTTCAACAGGAGGGATTGGAAAGACATACCGGGGGCCTTGGGGTTCCAATACAAATTCTTTCCCATCTATCGTCCGGCTAAGTGTCTTGGCATATTCGGGTTCCCTGTTCAACCTTCTCAGATCCGTCCACCTGAGGATTCCCCTGCAGGGCAATTCCTTTCTTCTTTCCAAAAGGACGGCATCCAGAAGTTGGCCGGCACTTGCAAAATCTTGGTCCGTATAGTCACCTGGCCGGTAGCGTGTGGCCAGCCATTGGTTGAAAATGGGAACAGCCTCATCCAGGGCATTTCTTCTGGCCATGCATTCCAGTTTGATCAATTCCATTTCCGAAACGGTCAGTCCACTGAAGAAAAGGTAATCACCCGTATAATTGCCGATAAAATTATGCCCACCTGTGGCCTCATTGGGGTAAAGGTAGATGGCCTTTCTAAGGTCCCCGTCTTCATAGCTGTCCACAATGTCCCCGGCCACAAATAGGTTGGGGGAGAACAGATCGGATACCGAAAACATTTCGTCGTAAAGGAGTACCTCTTTGTTCTCCCGGGGGACCGGGTAAAAATAAGGGGGCAGTGGAAATTCCAGTCCCTGTTCCACCTCTGACAGGACCAACAGTTCTCCGCCCATTTCCAATGCAGAAGTGGCATGTTCCTCTGCTTTCCCATAATCCCCTATGCTGAGGTATATCCTGGCCAAAAGTCCATGGGCCGTCTGCAGGTTGGGGCGGGTCCAGTAAATAGAGCTTTCCGGCAACAGGGCCAGGGCATTGGCAAGGTCGTCAAATACCTGCCGGTAGTTTTCTTCCAATGGCGGTCTTTGTTCCCATTGGTTTACATCACTGTCCAGCTTTAGGGGCACTCCAAGTGCCCCTTCGGTTCCATAGGGCCGGGAAAACAGCTGCAACAGGATATAGTAGGCATTGGCCCGGAAATAAAGGGCGGTACCTTTGATCCCCATCGCCTGTGTACCCTCCTGTTCAGCAGGACCCATTTCCCGCAGTTTTTCGAGGATTATATTACAGTACAGGATCTGCTGGTAGGGCACGGTCCAGTCGCCCACTTCATCGGTGGTTTCGAAAATGGCCCTGTCCCAGGTATAGGCCATCCTGACCCAATCTTCCCTGAAGCCGAGGTATCCCTCGTCATTGGCCACCAGGTCATCGGAAGCCCAAAGTCCAATGGTAGGGGTACGGTTGAATACGTTGGTATTGTCCAGCATGGCCTGCATGTCCTCCAACGTTTCGGGAACGACAATTTCTTTTCTGGGCTTGGCATCCAGAAACTCCTGACAGGAACTGAGCAGGTGCGAGATACAGATGATCATGATGGCAAGTATGGGGTTGAGTTTATGTTTCATGTTTATGGTATTTGAATATTGCATTACTTTTCATCCCGATAGGAATCGGAACAGGCTATAAAGGAGGCTTTTGGCCGGTTATTCTGTCTTGATATTTTCAACTTGTTACCTGCTAGTTGAAAAGAGTCCCGGTTTCCCGTCTGGAAACATTTCCCGCCCTTGATGATGTATGGTTTACATATGAAGAAAGCAGGCGGTAAGGGACTCTGCTTAGATGTTAGACACAAGATGAAAGACATAGGACTGGTTTTCTTGAGCGGGATTGAAACGCCGAGGTCGTTGCGAATGAAGACCAATTTGGCAGCTGGGCCGGTCGGAGCACCAAATGGTCGAAATGAAGCAATCCTGTTTTCTGGACAGGAGACTGCCACCCCCTCCTTCGTCGGATTCGCAATGACGGACGTTCTATGACATTCCTCTTTCCCCTTTTTAGAAACAACCTCCGCCCACCGGCTTATGTGCAGCCCTGGTTGTATTTGATTTAAGTTTTAACGTTAATTGGATCAACGGACGACTCAATTGGCTTTTATGCCCTAGAAATCCATCCTCAATCCCACTGCAATGCTCCTCAAAGGTCTACCCGTTCTGTAATCAGGATCGAGCGGGTCATCACTGGCCTTCCATATCATGCCCACATTGTTGATATAGGTATAAAGTTCTGCACTCTGGAAGGGAAGCGAGGGCATCCTGCCCTTTTCAAACCGATAGCCCAAACGGATATCCTGTAGCCTGATATGGTCTCCCTTTTCCACCAGGGGTTCCGAGAACTGGTAGAAGTAATTCCTCGAAGAGTTGGAAGAGGAAGGCATGGAGGGGATATAGGTATGGGCTTCGTCACCGGGCTGCTGCCAGCGAAGGGCATGGTCGCCGTGCGTGATCCTGCCGTTCAGCAGGTCATAATAGTTGACCGACTGCCTGCGGTAATAATAGCCCAACCTGAAGCTAATGTTCAGGGACAGGGAAAAACCGTTCCATTCCAAATCATTCCTCAGGGCACCAAAGGTGGTGGGCCGTGCCGGGCCATGGTAGACCAGCTCTTCGGGGGTGGTTCCCGAACGCAGCGAATTGTAATTGTCGCTGGGTTCCCCGTCCACGTAGCCCAGGGGATCACCGGTATCCGGATCAAGGCCGCCCCAGCGCAGGCTGTAGATGGAAAACAGGGGCCTTCCTTCCATTGGGGCCGTTCCCAGCCCTAGGTACTGTCCCGTGGTGGAGGGAATGCCATAGGCGGTGACCTCTTCATTCAGGTGGCTGAAGATAAGGTTGGTCCGCCAGATCAAGGGCCCGTCCAGGTTCAGGGTGGAGAGGTTCAGGTCGATGCCCGAAGTACGGGTTTCGGCAAAGTTACCGGTGAAGGAGGTCACCCCTGAGGAAGGCGGAAAGCGGGTCTCCCCGATCAGGTCCCTGCCGTTTTTGATGTAATACTCCACACTTCCTTCTACCCGATCATTTTTGGAACCGAAATCAACCCCCATGTTCCAGATACCGATCCTTTCCCATCTCAGGGAGGGGTTGGGCGGGTTGATGATGGTGGCACTTCGGATTCCCGGGACGGGTGCCGAGCTTCTCGAAATAAAATAGGAAGCCGTGGTCAGCGAACTCAGCGATTTGTCCACATTGCCATTGTACCCGAAGGTCGTCCTGAGTTTTAGGTAGGGCATCCAAGCTGCCCCATAGAAGCCCTCTTCACTGATGGTCCATCCTGTCCCTGCCGACCACAGGGGAACTCCCTTGAGGTTGGTGTCCACCCCAAACAGGTTGGAGGCGTCCTTGCGCACACTCCCCGTCAGGTGCAGCCTGTTGTCAAAGGAATAGGCGGCATTGGCAAAATAGGAAACAAAGCGGTCGGTCAGTCCGCTGTGGCCGTCATTGCCGGGGATGGTATTCAGCGAATTGTTATGGTACAAGGGGAAGCGGTCCACCAGGTTTACCGGGACGCTAAGCCCCATTCCATCATCATAGCCATAGTAGCGTCTTTGGTCAGCAATTCCCTCCCAGTCCCTGAGCTCAAATCCTGCCAGCGCATCCAAGCGGTGAAGGCCCCAGGATCGGTTATAGTCCGTGCGTGCACGGAAAGTATGGCTGTCATCACGGCCATTGCCAAGGTCCAGGATGCCGCCCACCGGTACAGGATGTTCCCAATTGCCCTCCCCATTGAGCTGTGAGTAGCGGTTGACCATATTACGGGCAAAGTAGGATGCCAAGGGGTAATCGGTCCTTGTTTCGCTGCGGTTCTGCCAGTACTGGTAGGAGACGGCCGCTTTCCAGTTTCGGGAAAGGTTTACCTTGATATTCGTATTCAGCCTTATATCGGTGGCCCGGGCAAGGTCCGAGACCAGGCCGATTTCATCCAAGGGAACGTATTGCCAGTTGAGCAGCCCTGCAGCTTCTGCCTCTTCCACAAACCGGAGGTTATAATCACGGATAAGGGCCGCAGGCCTTCCCTGGGCATCGACCAGGCTTTCATAAGGTGAGCCGGAAGGGAGCTGCGTCCCGTTCTGGACGGAGGATCCTGTCAGGTATATCCCCGTGCCGACTTCCAGTTTTTCCTTCAGGAGTTTCCAGCCCATATCCCCTTTGAGCGTAAAGCGCCCGTTGTCATTTTCCCTGACCGAAGCGCTGTTTTTGTCCCAACCTACCGAAAGGGCATAGCGGTGAAAGCGGTCCCCACCGGAGAGGCCCAGGTTGTACTGCTGCCGGACGGCCGGACGGAGGAAGTATTTTTCCATGTCCCTCCGTATGTCCCTGTTTTTATAGGCTGCAATTTTATCATCGGCTTCCTGCTGGCTCATCATGCCCGTTTCTGCGGCATACAGGGCTTCCACCACTGGTGAAAGGGGCGTTTTGGAAGGGCTGTTGATGCGGGAACTGTAAAAGCCATTGTCATAGAGGCTCCTTTCCACCTCGATGAATTCCCCGATGTCCATTTGGGGTTCGTAGAAAAGGTCGGGCTTTTCGAGTACGGTCACATTGCTGGTCAGGCTAACGGAAAGGGGCCTGGCATACGTTCCCTTTTTTGTGGTGACCACGATGACCCCGTTGCCGGCACGTGCACCCCAGATGGAGGCGGCCGCGGCATCCTTTAGGATGGTGATGCTTTCGACATCATTTGGGTTTATATTCTGCAAAGGTCCATCATAGGGAAAGCCGTCGACCACCACCAAAGGTTGGGTATTGGCGAACAGGGTGCTCCTACCACGGATGCTGATGGGATCATTGCCGGAGCGGGCATCACGGCTAAAGAGCATCCCCGGGGCAATGTCCTCTATCCTGTCCATCAGGTCAGTGCTCACCCTTCGTTGGAGGAGCTTTTCGTCCAGCTGCACAAAGGAACCCGTGGAGCGTTCCCGAGGCAGCTGCTGGTATCCTGTGGAGACCACGTCCACTGCATCCATAGAGAGGCCTTCTTCGGCCAAAAAGGTGACAGGCTCTTTTTCCAATGGAACGGAAATATCCAAAGTCTGTGAACTAAAGCCCAGGTAACTGATCTCCAGCATGTAGGTACCTTGGGCCAATTGAAACCCATAGTTTCCGTTTTCATCGGTCACGGTAGCGGTTTCGGTACCGGCCACCCTGATAAGTGCACCGGACAGGGGCAATTCATTTTTGGCTTCCAGTACCTGTCCCTTTACCGGAAAGGCTGTCTGGGCATGCAGGGAACCGAAAAGTCCCCAGGATAATATAATAGCAAGTAGAAGATGTTTCATGGTGTCGTGCTTTGATGGGGTTCTTCAATGAGTTCCTGGATCAGGCCGGCAAGCTCTTCTGGATCATCGGGGAAGTTGCCGACTTTTCGGATTTTGCCTTCCCGGTCCAGCAGCATCAGGGTAGGGAAGGCGTGGATATTGTAATAATCCAGCACCTTGTGCTCGGGCCCTCCCGTCCATAGGTTGGTGTATGCTTCGGAGGTATATTTCCCTTCACGGATACTGTCCAGCCACTTGGCCTTGTCCCTGTCCCTGGAGATGGAGACCAGTTCAAATTCCCCGGCATCGCCAATGGCCTCGATGGTAGGCTGGAGATAGTTGTGGTGCATCTTGGAGCTGGCACTGCATCCTGTAAACCAGAAGTCCAGCAGGACCACCTTGCCCTTGAAGGTGCTGGAAGGTACCGTTTTTCCATCGGTACCGGTAAACTCGGTTTCGAGAAACGGTGCGCCCACCTTCTGTGCCTGATAGAGCCCCGAAATGGTTTCCAATACCCATGGGGTCTTTACGGTGGCCAGGCCTTGGGTGAATTTTTCCTCGGGAGATGGCAGCTGCCGGTAGAACTTGACCAGGTATTTGCCGATCAGTTGGTCGCGCACCATGGGGCTATATTCTCCATAGACCTCATAGATCGGCACCCCTTCCAGTATGGCCCTGAGGGTACAGCGGTCAAAGAGGTAATCGAGGTAATGGGGGGAATGCCGGAGTACATCCCCTTCCCTGTCCAGGGGAAGCGAAGAGATGATTTCATTATAGAGCTCCCTGAAGGCATCCGTGTGCCTGAACGAGCGCATAAAGGTCTGTACCATTTCACCATAGGCCATGCCCTCAAGCTCCTTTTCCATGCTGGCCATAAAACCCCTGTCCAGAATACCGGAATAGGCGCGTAGCACTTGGTACCCGGGATGATCTTTTATCTCCAGGTCAAGGACAGAGCGGATATAGGGGATGGAGCCGTCGCCATAGGACACCACCTGCATGGGTGGCTGCATCGACGGGGCGTTTGCCAATGCCTCTTTGTACTCCTCCCTGTTGTTACCTTCGTTAAAGTGGACGGCAGTATCTCCGGTGTACATGACCGGGGGAACCTGTTCCATAAATGCCCGGTGTGCCAGCCTGAGCTCGTGCTGGCACCGGAACTTCATCGCATCGGGTCCGGAGAAAATGGTAGAGCCGTTTTTAAGGTCCACGCTGATGGCCACACTGTCTCCCGGGGAGATTTGCACACGCTCCATAAAGGTGCCCCTGCCCCCTTTGATGGTCAGGTAGCCTATATCCGAAAATACAGGGCTATAGTAGGTGAAATATTCCATGGAAGCATTTCCTCCATAAACAGAACCTCTCCGGGAGGCTATTTCCGTATTTTCCGGTTCGGGAAGCCGGGCAAAGCCGTCCAGGTAATGGGTATTGAAACTTACCGTAAAGGTATCGATGGGGACAGGGGAGTTGACTTCGAAATATACCACCACGGGAGCCGGGGCATTTTCCGGCCCCGCGGTGGCAGGAGGTGAAGCAACTTGACCATATATTTCACTTCCAAAAAGGCATAGTAATGCCAGGAAGCATGTGAATGTTGTTTTTTTCATGCTTTAAATGCTGTTGTGTAGAAAGTGTTGGGACAGGGCCAAGAGTCTTGTCAGATGCTAGTAGCAAGAGCCAAGAATCAAGACTGGTTTACGGAGGCGAGAGCATCCTCAAATCCGTCATTGAGATGACCAGAGGGAAGAAGCCCGCCTCCCGGAGGGCAGGCAATCCCGTATTTACCCCCTAAATCCCCCTTAAAGGAGACTTCTTGATCTCGTAATCGAAATCTATTCCTCACCCTAAAGGGGGAGGTTAGTTGGGGGGAAATTACCATCTTCCAGTCTAGCCCGCTATGACGGAGACGAAATCAAGTCTCAGTTCTCACATCTCAATTCTAATGTCTTTTCCAACATTTCTACATTGTTTAAGAAATCATTTAGTTATTCCCAGCGCTAAAATAGCCCCGGGCCAGGCTGCCCTACCAGGCGCCGATGATCTTTGAGGATCATAAAGCGAATGCAGCCAACGAAATGAAGTATCAAGATTTTAGTATCAAGTAGCTAGACTAGATACCGGATTGATCTTGATGGCTTAAAAGTGGATACCGATCTTTTGTAAGTATTAAGTGGCTGGATTTCAGTATCAAGTACTTCCATCGTTCCTATTCCTTCAATTAGAAATCGGTACAGGCTTACTACTCATTTTACAATAGGTTTGATGGCGGTTTATTATTCACGGTATCGATATATGGGATAAGTATTAGTATCAGGACAAAAATCGAGTCTTGATACTATCTACTATCATCTTGCGACTTAGATCGGATTTTTTGGTTTGCGGCGAAAGACAAGGTCGAAGATGGTGATACCGGACTGGTGAGGGACAAAAACTGATGATTTCTGTTCCTTACCGGTCGGTCTTTCCATCCAAAGGTCAAACGCTGAAAAATGTTTTGTTTTCTGTTCCATCGCTTTAAAGTTTATATGGAACGTCTCAGGGTAAAAAATAAGGCGCAGGCCCTCTTTCTTACTCTAACTGTGGTACCGCCAAGCACCTTGGAACGAGCAAGCGAGTAGCCCACGCCAAAGGCGTGAGCATTTCCCCACTTTTTGTCTCGTTCCTAAAAGAATTTGGCGGTTTTCAGTTAAGAGACGCAAAGAGCGAATGCATCAAAGATGATTTTATTTCATTCGCAAAATTATAGGTCCATTTCAAAATTTGAAATTTCACTCACCACAAATATAGAAAAAAATATCTAAGTGTTGGTTTTTAGACCAACAAAATTTATTCTTTTTTCTCACATCTTCCTTATTCATCAGTTAAGAAAAAATGAAACCTGAAGAAAAGGAACGGTTATTAAAATTATTAGGAGAAAGATTAAATGTCCTAAAGAAACAATCCAATAGGAGCTACAGAGAACTCGCCCTAAGATGTGACCTAGATTTTGCGGACATAAAAAAATATGAAGAAGGAAAAAAAGACATTCAATTCTCTACAATTATTGAATTATCTAAAGCATATGGAGTAAACCCAAAAAAAATCTTTGATATTGATTTTGGGATTGATTTTGGAGATATAGAAAACCACACTTAAAAATTTGTAATTGAATCAATACCACTTGAAATATTACTTAATCCCCTTTTAAACCGATCAAATTTGTATAAACAGTGGATTTAAGCTTTCAAATTTCTTAAATTAGAGAAGCTGAGAAATTGTGATAAGTTGTTTAAACCCTATTCAATAAATTATGGAAGCCCTCGGATTGGAGGGCTTTTTTATAGGGGTTTGGTGAAAAATACCCCAAATAGGGTATTTTATTTATAAAATGGACTTTTTAGTTTTGGAGGATGTGTCCAAAGGATATTTTAAAATAAAACTCGTCTCGGGTTTACCAATCCAACAAATAACGGGGGCTTTTTAAACCTTTGGTTAACAGATATACAAGTTTTAGCTAATAATTTCATGAATTTTTATGATCACTAGAATAAATAAATTAAAAGATTTCGGAGTTTATAAAGACTTTAATCGAACAGGTGATTTACAAGACTTTGAAGAGCTTAACATCATTTATGGTTGGAACTATTCAGGAAAGACAACCATTTCTCGTCTATTTTCCTTCTTGAACAAAGAATTACCTTCAGATTTTTCAGACTCAACAATTGAATTACATAGAACAGATGGTAGTCGAATATCGAAAGAAAACCTTTCCATTCCAGGTAGGTCTGTACATGTTTTCAATGCAGATTTTATTGAAAAAAACCTCAAATGGGATGGAGAATCCTTTGAAGCGATTAAAGTATTATTAGTTGGAGAAGATGCAATAGAAGCTCAAGATCAAATTAATGACTATAGCTCAAAAATTCAAAAAATCGAAGCGATCATTAAAAAGCTTCAATTGACTATTTCAGAAGGGAACAATAACATTTCAACTAAACAAACAGATAGAGCCTCAGAAATAAAACGAGTATTACAATTAGTCCAAACTTATACAAAGACACATTTAAAACCTACCTTCGATTCGATAAGAGACGACTATGAATCTTATATTCTAGGAAATAAAGAGTATACTGCAGAACTATCAAAAGCTTTGGTTAATGAAAGTGATCGTCTACCTGACAACCTTTCTAGTATCAATTTACATTTAAGCTTATCTGCTTTGAAAAATGAAGCTTCAACACTTCTATCACATATACCAGAACTTACTAATACTATTGAGTATTTCATTAAAAACCCACAGGTATCAACATGGGTTGAAAATGGATTACCATTTCTAGAAAAGAATGAGAATTGTCATTTTTGCGGAAATAAAATCACTGAAGAAAGAAAATCGGAACTTCTATCACACTTCTCTGAAGACTTAAAAAATCATAAACGAAAGATTGCAGACTTAATTTCCAGGCTTAACAGCAAAAAGGCATCAGAAATCAATCTTAGCCAGACTCAATTCTATTCAGAAAATCAACCTTCTTTTATAAAGTTCAAAGACGAAATAAACGAAGGAATCACTTTATTTAATTCAGATATAGAAAGGGTTATTTTAAAACTTCAGAAAAAATCAGATTCCCCTTTTAAACCAGATACTGAACCTATAACATTTAATTACAATGAAGAACTAATTACTGGTTCGGTAAAAGAATTAAACGATATAATTGAAACTAACAATCAAACTTCTAAAGATCTTTTAGAACAAAAAGCTTTATCAATTGAAGCTATAAAAAAACATCTGGTTGCCGAATTAATTGAATCTCTCAACTTGGAAGAGATTCAAGAAAAAGAGTCTATTTACCTTAACAGAATTGAAGCGTTCAAAAAGAGATCTTCAGAGTGGAAAAGCGAAATTGAAATATTAGAAGGAACTATTAGCGAAGCACAAAAAGGCAAAGAAGAACTTAACAAGTTAATATCCAAGTTTTTAGGGAGAGACGAAGTGCAGGTTGAAGTCAAAAATATTGCTGGTACCGAAAGATTTGTGCTACAGAGAGGAAGTCAAAAAGCACGTTATCTAAGCGAAGGAGAAAAAACGGCAATTGCTCTATCATTTTTTATTACGACTTTACAAGAAGTCAATAATCTTGATCAAGCGATTGTATACATAGATGACCCAATTTCAAGCCTCGACTCAAATCATATTTTTCAAGTTAATGCATTCATTAAAGAGCTATTCTTCAAAAAAGAAGATGATAACTCACCATGGAAGTTGTTAGTCAAGCAATTATTCATTTCAACTCACAACTTCGACTTTTTCAATTTATTAACAGAACTACCGCTACCAGCAAAAAAGAAAAAGTACTTTCAAACAGTGAGAAAAGGTGAGTCTGAGTCAACGTTTAAAAACTTACCAAAATCACTACAAAATTATTCGTCAGAATATCATTACTTATTTGAATTACTACACAAATTCCACGAATCAGAAGACAAGGATGACTATCCAACTTTAATGGGACTCCCAAATGCGATAAGACGTTTTACAGAACTATACACTTATTCTAGGCTTCCAACTAATAAAAGTGCTACTGTTGATCAAAGAGCCGATAAGCTTTGGGGGGCAGAACGATCTAAAAGAATTCTTAAGGTTCTTCATTACTTCAGTCATGCAAATAGTATAACCAGAATACAAGGGAATAGTGACCTAATTTGCGATATCGAGAACGCAGTTGAAGATTTAATAACGGAACTAAAAACGGATCCTCTTCATTATGATGAACTCGTGAAATCTTTACCGAAAAACTAGCTACAATCGAGTCCCCCCGACTGGGTGGAGTATGCCGCTCCACCCTACTATCATGGGAATTTGTAATTCCTTGTTCAAGAGCTGTCTGCAAAGGAATGTATCTAAGCAGTTCATCCTAATTTAGATTGTTTTTTTGGATTATTATGACACTCATAAAATTTCAAGTCAATTTGTGTCAATAGTATGTTTAAAAAAAATATAATGGATTAATTTACCCCAAATCAAATACGATATGAAATATGCAATTGTAGCTGGCAAAAAACAGAAGCTTTCAAAGGGGGAAAGGGAATTTGCCCATGTTGTAAATCCGCTGTAAATGCCAAATGTGGGGATGTTAAAATTAATCACTGGGCACATATTGGAAAAAGAAAATGTGAGTCCTGGTGGGAAAATGAAACAAAATGGCATAGACAATGGAAAAACCATTTTCCGGAGTATTGGCAAGAAATAGTACATTCTGATGAAACAGGAGAAAAACATATCGCCGATGTAAAAACCAAAAAAGATTGGGTATTGGAATTTCAACATTCATATATCACACCTGAAGAACGAAATTCTAGGAATACTTTTTATTCTAAATTGGTTTGGATCATAGATGGGTTAAGAAGAAAAACTGACAGAATGCAATTTCAAAAAATATTAGAAGAAAGTTCCAGGGCTCCAATAGGCAACTTAAATATCCGAAAGATATCCTTCCCAGAGGAATCTCGACTTTTGAAAGAATGGTTTGATTGTGGAGTTCCAGTTTTTTTTGATTTTGGTCAAACTGGATTATGGTTTTTACTTCCTTTTGATATTAAAGATGAAGCATATTTGATACATTTTTCTCGAGAAGAATTTATCAAAGTTCATAATAATGAAGGATTTAACGAATTGATAAATGAAATCATTCCAAATATACAAAACATGATATCTGGGTTTAGAAGGAAAATTGATAATATGTCTGTAAATAAATTATTAAACCCTAAAAGAAGAACTACTAGGAGACGAAGATTTTAAGCAGCAAAAAGATGCTTTAATAAGTCTTTAAAAACAAGGCAAAAAGTTTAATCATTAACTATTAAATAGAACTGATAATGAAACAATTAGACAACTATGCTTTAGAAAGTAAAATTTCTGACTTTTTCAGTAATATCAAATACGCAGGGGATTACGACGTTGAATTGACCAAGACCAAGCATCTGATGAATTTTCTTGGGAAGCAGTTGATTTCCAAAAGAATATTGACCAGGATTGAAAAGGATTATGATGACCTAAAGAAAAAGATTGACCTTTATGAAAACGGTGAATCAGAATTACGTAAAGAAATACTTTCTTTAATTGAAGAAGATTCATTTAACCAAGGGGCTTTTGGATATTTCACGATCGTGCATGTATTGGATAGACCAAATAATAACGGCAATTACCAATTTTTACATGGCATTCTTCATAAATATTATGACATAGCTCTCAGATGGAGTGATGAAAAATCCCATTTTTCAGATTTAGTTCTTGAACCATTCGAAGATCTAATAGACTGGTATCTAAATGATGCCCAAACAGAAAACCCTGAGGACTACTATTCTCAAAATGAATTTGAAAAGGTCAGAGAAGATATCGACAAAATATTTGAAGAGCTTCAAAAACAGGGTAAAGGCCAGGAAATTATTTATGATGATTTAATGGCGGAATTCGAAGAATTGAAAGAGTTGATTAGCACGTTAAATAAAAAGAACTTGGGACAATTACTAAAAGGAAAGCTAATGGATTGGGGAATTAGCCAAGGAGTTACTTCCATTGCTGATGAAGTCATTAAACAATTAGATTTTGTGGGATAATTTACGGTTTAAATTCTTCCTTTAATTATTTCAAACACTCTTCCGTAGTTCTATTTCAGGCATCTCATCATAGGTATGGCTATTGAGCAAAATTAAGGATAAGTAGAATTTCTACAAAAAAACTACTTTTCTTTGTTCACTATTAAATTTTTTAAATATTTGTAGAGATTGTACTAAGCAATAAGTGAAAGTGACTCTAAAAGATATCTATGAAATTCATACCGGATTGTTTGCAAGGCCTGAGAAATTAGGAGATGTAACATATCTTCAGGCAAGGCATTTTGATGAAGAAGGGAATTTAGTGTGTGAATTAGAAAAAGATTTATCCACTTCAGAAATCAATCCCAAACATATTTTAAATCAGGGCGACTTGCTATATGCTGCCAAGGGGAATAAAAATTTTGCATTTCTCTATACAGAGGGATTGGTTCCAGCGGTAGCTTCCACTTCATTTTTTGTGTTAAGACCAAAGGTAAATCAGAGTATTAAAAAAGTAGTTCCTGAATACATGTTGTGGTATCTTAATCAGCCAAAAACCATGGATTATCTAAAATCCATGGCTAAGGGTACCTCAATGCTTTCAATCTCTAAACAAACCTTGGCCGATTTGGAAGTCGAAATTCCTGTTGAATCAATCCAGGAGAAAATAGGTGCTATCAACGCTCTACGTAAACAGGAAAAGAAAATTATCCACCAATTAGAAGTACTTAAAGATCAATTTATTCAATCAAGATTATTGAAAGTAATAAAGTAATATGGCTATAATAACACAGAAAGCAATTAATGATGCCGTTTGGAAGGCTTGTGATACTTTTAGAGGGAGTATAGATCCAAGTGTGTATAAGGATTATATCCTAACCATGCTTTTTATTAAATACTTAAGCGATGTACACGATGATAAATATGAAGCTTATCTTGATAAATATAGTGGGGATGTAGAAAGGGCAAAAAGAGCAATGCTACATGAGCGGTTCAAGGTACCTGAAAATAGTCATTTTAAATTCCTATATGAGAATAGAAATGCTTCGAATATTGGAGAACTGATCGATATTGCCCTTGAGGACCTTGAAGAAGCCAACAGGCAAAAGCTATTCACCGAAGACGGGGTGGGTATTTTTCAAAATATCAACTTTAATAGCAGTGTACTTGGAGAAACAAAGGATAAAAATACAAGGTTAAAAAACCTGCTATTGGACTTTAACAAACCAGAGCTTGACCTAAGGCCTTCCCACCTGGATGGAACTGATATTATAGGTGGGGCTTATGAATATTTGATATCGAACTTTGCCAGCGATGCTGGTAAAAAGGCTGGGGAATTCTTTACACCAAGTGAAGTATCTACCTTATTGGCAAAATTAACCAAGTCCGCACCTGGATCCAGAATATGTGATCCTACTTGTGGTTCCGGTTCTCTTCTGATCAAAGCAGGTCAGGAAGTTGGGTCGGATAACTTTTCGCTGTATGGGCAGGAAGCCAATGGTAGTACTTGGGGTTTAGCTGTGATGAATATGTTTCTTCATGGATTTGATAATGCTACTATTAGATGGGGAGACACCATACGTAATCCCAAGTTGAAGGAAGGGGATAGTTTGATGAAGTTTGACACCGTGGTAGCTAATCCTCCATTCTCGCTGGATAAATGGGGCAAGGTAGAAGATAAAGATGGAGAAAAGACTACGGTTACTTATGATCCGGAAACGGACCCCTATAATCGTTTTTGGCGAGGGGTTCCGCCTAAGAGCAAGGGGGATTGGGCATTTATCAGCCATATGATCGAAACTACCTATGAAGGCAAGGGAAAGGTAGGCGTGGTCGTTCCGCATGGGGTTCTTTTTAGAGGAAGCAGTGAAGGTAAGATCAGGCAGAAAACAATAGAGGAGAATCTTTTGGAAGCTGTGATTGGTTTACCTGCTAACTTATTCTTTGGTACTGGAATTCCAGCGGCTATCCTGATTTTTAACAAGGGGAAGGAGACCAAGAATGTACTATTTGTGAATGCCAGTGCTCACTACGAAAGTGCCAAAAATCAAAATAAGCTTAGAAAAGAAGATATCGAACATATTGTCAATACTTACAGGGGTTTTAACCAAGGAAAGCTCCAGCCTGGAGTTGCTGAGGATAAGTTCAGTTATGTGGGGACATTTAAGGAGATCAAGGAAAATGACTTTAACCTGAATATCCCCAGGTATGTGGATACTTTTGAAGAAGAGCCCGAAGTGGATATAGAGTCTGTACAGGCTAAGATAAAAGAACTTGAGGGTGAATTGGAAGAAGTGCAGCAACAGATGGATAAGTATTTAAAGGAAATAGTTGGATAGACAGGCTTCCTAAAACAATAAAAGTAAATTTTTCAATTAAAAGGAATAGTATTTAGGTCTTTAGTAATAAATGTGATGGAAAATAGTCCAAGCTACGGGTTCGAATTACCCATGGGATGGGAAGTAAAAAGTTTAAACTCGCTTTTCAGTTTTAAAAATGGAATTAATGCCGATAAAAACAGTTATGGCAGTGGAGTTAAATTTATTAATGTCATGGAGGTGATAAACAATGAGTTTATTACTCCTGATATGATTCCTGGTACTGTTAATATTTCCGACAATAAAAAGAAGCAATATATTGTCAGAAACGGTGATGTACTATTTAACCGGACATCCGAAGTTAATGATGAAATCGGTCTTTCATCAATTTATTACGGAGCTGAAGAGGTGGTTTTTGGAGGATTTGTAATTCATGGTAAACCTCTTGGAAACAGAATAAACGATTTATTTAAAAAGTATTGTTTCCGAATAGGGTTTGTTCGGAATCAAATAATAAAAGCTGGACAAGGAGCTGTCAGGAGTAATATTGGACAAAAAGACCTCCAAAAAGTTAAAGTAATTTTACCTCCCTTAAATGAACAAATAGAAATAGCAAAAGCGCTGACTAACTGGGACAGGGCTATCCGCAAAACCAGCCAATTGATCGAGCAAAAGAAGCTGCAGAAAAAGTGGCTGATGCAGCAGCTATTGACAGGCAAAAAGAGGTTGAATAGGTTTAGTGGGGAGTGGAGGGAGCATTCTCTCGGTGATTTTTTTACTGAGAGAAAGGAAACCGGATTTAAGGATTTAGAATTGCTCTCTGTAGGTCAAAATGGCATATATCCTCAATCAGAATCAGATAAAAAAGATACTTCAAACTCTGATAAATCAAAATATAAAAAGATCTGTCCAAGTGATATTGGATATAATACAATGAGAATGTGGCAAGGTAGAAGTGCATTATCAAGTTCTACTGGAATTGTAAGCCCAGCGTACACAATAGTTAAGCCAAAGAAAAATGCTGTATCCGAATATTTTGCCTATTTATTCAAAACACCAAAGATAATTAACCTATTTTGGAGGAATTCTCAAGGACTTGTTAGCGATACATTGAATTGTAAATTCAAAGACTTTTCAATTGTAAAGACCAAAATTCCTGATAAAGAGGAGCAGAAGGCAATAGTAAATATTCTACGGCTGGCTGATGAGGAATTACAATTATTGCAGTCAAAACTAAATCAATTAAAAGCACAGAAAAGGTGGTTGATGCAGGTACTGTTATCCGGTAAGAAACGATTAAATTTTTAGCATATGTGGATTGCAAGAAGTTCAAAATGGCATTCGGAAACGACACCATTACAAAAATTTGCGGTGGAAAGAATACTTCAAAGATGTGATTACTCTGAATTAATCACCAATCGCTTTCGAACTATGAATGGCTTTACTCTTTTAAAGGAGATGATACATTATTGTAATGTCACTATGAGAAGGAGTAAAACCGTAAAAACGCTAATGGTCACAGTTGAAGAAGCAAAATCACCACTTATTAATCAAAATATTGTCAATGATTTAATAATCTGTGAATACTTCAAGGATCTTAAGGAATACTTGGAAAAAAATGTTGACTCCAAAAAATTAGTTGGTGAAAAAATGCAACCTAATTTACTTTTCTTGGAAAATCTACAAAAGGACTTAAGAGTTTTTGAAAAACAACTGGAAAAGCATTATTTTGAATTTTTATCTAAGGAGCTAATAGCGATACCATTTGGTGAAAAAAAAGAAGTTCATAGATATATTGGTAAGTTAGCCAACTTAATTGATTTATTGATTCCTTACCTTATCTTCAAAGGATATTCAAGTGCAACAATTAGCCAGATTTTGCAAGGCTGGCTTAAAAGTGGCTATCCAATAACGATTGTTAAATTCCTTTCATTTTTGCATTACAAAGAAAGGCCATTTACTTTTTTGCAGTTTTTAGGAAAGAAATCAGAGGAGTCACATGATTTTTTGGACTTGATGAGAAAAAGTTTGGATGTTGAAATAAATAATATTTCATCTAAAGAATTAGATAAGAGTTTTGTTGCTACACACAGCATTTCTGATGATGTTGAATTTGCCAAATATGTCTATAATACAATAGATCCACATATGCATGTCAGGTCCAACTTTGATGCCTTACTAAAAAGGCTGGTTGTGCAGAAGGACAGAAGAAGCTTATCTGTATTTAATGATTTTTTCACACATAGTTTCTGGTCTAATAAAAAAGATCAACCAATTACTAAGTTTAGAACAATTTCGTTAGAAGGGGATCCTATAAACGTGTTGAGCAGGGAAAAAACTTTAAGAAATACTCTTTACAAGGCCTCAAAAATTTACGATTATGAGTATTTGGAATCAGATCATATACCATTAGTTGATTGTGAGCAACTCCGAAATTCTATTTATTACTATAATCTCGCATTAGGTTCAAAGTCAATTGAAAATTCTCTTTCTTTATTATGGACATCTTTAGAAGCCGTACAGCCCTATAAAGTTTACAATGCAGATATTGATGCGGTTCAAAAAATAATCTCAAAGGGTTTAGGCTTTGGTGCAATAGGCCGAGATATATATGGATTCGCAATTAGAGTAAATTCCATCAACAAATTGAACGAAGATTGTTTTGAAAATGGTTTTGAAATTCCTCTTCCTCAAAATACGTACCCTGACAAGCTTAATGATTGGTTTAATTGGATAAAAGATGAAAAAAATTGTAAAAAGAACTTTGAAAAATTTAAGGAACATTCTGAGCTTCTAGCATTTCAATATCATTCATTGGGAAAAAAATATACGGAGGAAAATTTGAATTTAATATTAGATAGAATTAATAAGTCAGAAGCTTCCATAAGATTCCAGCTTCAAAGGATATATCATCATAGAAATAAAATTGTTCATTCTGGGGATATGATTAATGAATACACCAACCTCTGGATGCACCTTGAATGGTATGTAGGCAAAATTCTTTCGTATTTTATCATCAAGCTTCATTTTAAGCAAGAATCAAGAAGTCTGGAGGATGCTTTCATGGAATTAGAAGCAGATAGGGATTATTTGATTTCCTATTTGGAAAGAAATAAAGAGATGAAAATAAAAGATCTTCCTGACAGAATATTATCATTAATGTTTAAAAATGGATGGCATTTTTTCTAAACTTCATTTAATATGATATATAATTTACCGCATTTACCTCTAAATATAGATTTGGAAACCAAAGCCGTCCTTAAGAAAACAGCTTTGGCCAGAAGTGCCCTGGCCGAAATGAAGGGGATAGCTTTAAGTATTCCCAATGAAAATATACTTATCAGCACCCTCTCATTGCAGGAAGCAAAGGACAGCTCTGCCATAGAGAATATCATCACCACCCATGATGAGCTCTTTCAGGCTGATTATTTGAAGCAAAGTTTTAAGACTTTAGCCTCCAAGGAGGTGTATAGCTATGCGGATGCCTTAAGAGAAGGCTTCCATACAGTAAGAGAGCGAGAGATTTTGACCAGTAATCATATCCTGCAAATTCAGGAAATGATAGAGGAGAACAGGGCAGGATTTCGAAAATTGCCTGGTACCGCACTAAAGAATGAAAGTACCGGGGAAACGGTGTACACCCCGCCGCAAACCTATGACGAGATTGTAGGATTGATGAATAACTTGGAAGTCTTCATGAATGATGATAACCTTAGTGATTGGGATCCACTGGTAAAAATGGCTGTGATCCATCATCAGTTTGAAAGTATCCACCCTTTTTATGATGGAAATGGAAGAACGGGCAGAATCATTAATATCCTTTATCTGGTAAAAGAAGGACTAATCAATTTGCCAATTCTTTACCTTAGTCGTTATATCAATCAAAATAAAGGAGATTATTACAGGCTTCTTCAAGAGGTGAGAACTTCTGAGGCATGGGAAGAATGGGTGCTGTTCATATTGGAAGGTATAGAGCAGACATCTCTACAGACCATTAAAACCATCGAAGGAATTAAAGCATTGATGCAAAAGACTAAGCATAAGCTGCGTCGTGATCTACCCAAGATTTATAGTCAAGACCTATTGAATAACTTGTTTAGACATCCTTATACCAAGATTGACTTTGTGATGACTGACTTGGCTGTAAGTCGGCCTACCGCCACTCGCTACCTTGAGGAGTTGGTGGCAATTGATATTGTGGAAAAGATAAAATTGGGAAAGGAAAACTATTACATCAACCAAGGTCTTTTCCATCTTTTAGCCAATGTTAATAATGGGACATGAAAAACTATTACACAAAATCTTTACATGTAAGTATTAACATGTAAAGAAAGTAAGTATTTTCTTTACATGTTTTATATATGCAAAAAGAATTTAATTACTAGGTAGAGCTTCTACAAAGCAATAAGTTGATAGGTTTTAGACTTAGCCAGCTCTCATTTTTAGAATTAATTACTATGGATACACCGAGTTTTCAAGAAGACCATATCAGCCAAATTCCAGCACTACAAATGTTGCTGAAATTAGGATACAAATATTTGTCTCCAGCAGAAATAAATTTGCTTCGGGGGGAAAAAACAAGCAATGTACTGCTGGAAGATCTAGTAAAAAAAGCGATAAGGCGTATCAATAGCCAAAAAAAAATAAGTTCAACACGTTTCGTTGAGGTAAATGAAGCAAATACTGAAAATGCCATAAAAGCACTAAAAGAGCTTCCTTTAAATGACGGTTACATTTCTGCTTCCGAAGCACTTTATAATATTCTCACCTTGGGGAGATCCTTTGACCAATTGGTAGAAGGAAATAATAAGAGCATTACCGTACAATATATCGATTGGGACAATATAGAAAACAATGATTTTTATGTGGCAGAAGAGTATAGTGTAATTCGAAGCAATGGAAAGGAACACTACAGGCCTGATATAATACTTTTTATAAATGGAATCCCATTGGGCATTATAGAGTGTAAAAGGCCCGATATGAAAAGGCCAATCAAACAGGCTATTAGCCAGCACTTAAGGAATCAACAGGATGATGGTATTATTTCTTTGTATATCTATGCACAGCTATTGATTGGTATTGCCAGTCAAGAAGGTGCATACGGAACTAATGGGACACCAGAAAAGTTTTGGGCACATTGGGAGGAAAAATTCGAAACAGAGGCAGAGGAAAATCATTATCAAAATACATTAAAGGAAGTTAAAAACAGTCCCCTTTCTTTTCCCCAAAAGCAACAGCTGTTTTCTGGAAGATTCCATTATGTGAGGCATTATTTTGAGGCTTTAGAAAAAGAAGAAATACTGCCAACAGTCCAAGATGAATACCTTTATGCGTTATGTCGCCCAGAAAGGCTAATGGAAATAATCTTCAATTTCATACTTTTTGATAATGGGACCAAGAAAGTAGCCCGATACCAGCAATTCTTTGCTATAAAAAAATCCATTAAAAGGATGGTCCATTTAGAAGGAGGAAAACGCAAAGGCGGGGTAATATGGCATACACAGGGAAGTGGAAAATCCCTCACCATGGTAATGCTTGCTCAAGCCATTGCTATGGAGCCGACCATTAATAATCCAAAGATAATCTTGGTTACTGATAGGACAGACTTGGATGATCAGATTACGAGCACCTTCCGGAAATGTGGAGTATTTGTCCAGAATGCAACAACGGGAAAACGATTAGTGGAACTATTGGAAAGCAATAATGACGCAGTAGTAACAACAATTATTAACAAATTTTCTGCTGCTGTCAGAAAGCTCAAGAATCCACTTAATAGCCCAAATATTTTTGTTTTGGTGGATGAAGGCCATAGGACCCAACATGGAACATTTAATGTCGAAATGGAAAAGACCCTGCCTAATGCATGTTTCATTGCTATGACAGGTACACCCCTGTTTAAAAAGGATAAAAACACAGCATTAAAGTTTGGTGGAATCATAGATACCTATACAGTAGATCAGGCAGTTAAAGACAAAGCAGTTGTTCCACTTCTTTACGAAGGAAGGTTACCACGACAAACTGTTAATGCAAGCCCTTTGGATACATTTTTTTCTATGGTGTCTGAACCTTTTAATGAATACCAAAAGGCAGATTTTAAAAAGAAATTCAGTCGTGCTGACCAGCTTAATAGTGCGGAGCAAAAGATTTATGCCACTGCTTGGGATATCAGCTTACATTTCAAAAAAAACTGGCAAGGAACCGGATTTAAAGCTCAATTGGTATGTGATAAAAAATTAAATGCTATTCGTTTTAAGGAATTTTTAGACGAAATCAATATCGTAAGCAGTGAAGTTCTTATTTCTTCTATTGATGATAGAGAAGGAGAGGAAAGTGTATTCGACACAACACCTGAGAAGGTGAAGCGGTTTTGGAAGAAAATGATGAAAGAACATGGTAACTCAAAGAGATATGAAAAGAATATTATCAATCGTTTTAAAAATGACCTTGATCCTGAAATAATAATTGTAGTTGATAAGTTACTTACAGGATTTGACGAGCCAAAAAACACAATTCTTTACCTCACAAGAAACCTTCAAAGTCACAAACTTCTTCAAGCCATTGCGAGGGTGAACAGGGTTTGCCCTGACAAAGATTTTGGTTATATCATTGATTATTATGGCGTAATCGAAAACTTGGATGATGCCCTGGATTTGTATTCTTCTTTTAAAGATTTCGATGAAGACGATCTTCAAGGTACATTGATCAATATTGAAGAGGAAATCAAGAAACTTCCACAAAAACACTCAGAACTCTGGGATCTTTTTAAAGAAGTTTCGAATAAAAGAGATGCCGAAGCCTATCAAGTCATATTAAAGGATGAAGCGAAAAGGGCAATTTTTTATGATCGATTGGCTTCTTTTGCCAAAGCCCTAAAACTGGCTCTTTCAACAATAGAGTTTCACAAAGAAGTAGAGGAAAAACTTATTGAAAAATATAAATCTGATCTTTCAATGTTTATAAGGCTTAGAAAAGCAGTTATTGAGAGATATAGTGACATGGTTGATTACAAAAAATATGAGGGGCAATTACAGAAATTAATAGATACCCATGTAACTACTGATAAAGTAGAAGTCATTACTGAACTTGTAAATATCTTTGATAAGGAAAAATTCCAGAAAGAAGTTGAAAATACCACTGGAAAAGTAGCTAAAGCAGATAAGATTGCTAGCAGGACAGCGAAACACATCAACGAAAAAATGGATGAAGATCCTGCATTCTATAAGAAGTTTTCCCAGATGCTAAAAGATGCCATTTCGGACTATGAGAATAAACGGATAAGTGAGGTTCAATACTTAACCAAGGTTGAAGAAATAATGGATAAGGTATTGAACCGGACGGACAGCGATATCCCAGAAGTGATTATCGACAAACCAGTTGCCCGGGCTATTTATGGAATTACTTTAGAATCCCTGGGAGAAAAACTATCTGGAGAGAATACAAAAAATGAAGTATCCACTCTTGCGGCTGTGAAAATTGAAGAAATAATAAAAGAAGCAGTTTTGGAGAATGGGACGCCGATTATCGATTGGTGGCGAAAAGATGCCATAAAAGGAAAGTTGGTAATAGATATTGGAGATTATCTAATAGATGAAGTTCGGGATAAATATGACCTAACTCTGTCTTTTGGTGATATGGATGCACTGGCCAGTAAGTATATTGATGTAGCGAGGAAACAGTACAAATGATTCAGGATTGCATACAGTTTGGCTCCAAGAGGATACATTACAATTTGGAATTTTCGGATAGAAAATCATTAGGTATTACTGTTTTGCCCAATTCGGAGGTAAAAGTAAAGGCGCCTATAGGTACTTCTTTGGCAAAAGTAAAAGAAAAGCTCCTTAAAAAAGCAGCATGGATCATTAAGCAACAAAGCTTTTTTCTTTCCTTTGAGCCCAAGTCACTTCCAAAGAAATATGTAAGTGGTGAAACGCACCTTTATTTGGGTAGACAATACAAACTCAAAGTTATATCAGGAACAGAAGAATCTGTTAAACTAAAAGGAGGATTGCTAATTGTCAATGCAATAAATAAGGAAACAGTAAGGGAATTAGTCACCAGTTGGTATTTAGATCATGCTAGGAGCCTATTTCCCAAGATTGCCAAGCCACTGATAGAAAAGTTCAAGAAATATAAAGTAGAGCCATCTTCTTTGGTTTTTAGGGATATGCCTACTAGATGGGGAAGTTGCACAACTAAAGGAAAGATTATTCTCAATCCGGAGCTAATTAAAGCTCCAAAGGGCTGTATAGAATATGTTATTGTTCACGAGTTGTGTCATCTTGTTTATCATGATCATACGCAGAAATTTTTCGACCTTCAAACCAAAGAGCTACCAGATTGGGATAAATGGAAAATGAAATTAGAGAGATTGATGGCTTAAGAACAGGTATTATTAGAACTGGTTATTTTGGAAGGACCACAATATTCGGTTACTTTTCTTTAGGGCCAGGAAATTTTGCAAAAGCAGACTATACTTAAGTGAAATTTTCATTTTCAGGAATATCGCAAAGCCTCTCCATCAAGCGTAAATCGCGGAGAAATAAGTTCGATATTTGTTCAATTGGGGCTACAAAAAAACCTCTTATACGCCCAGTATTTGAGGTTTTTCTTTTTGGGGGATGGATTGGGGGACAAATTGGTTTGTGTCAAGAGACTTCGGCACAATATATTATTCCAATAGGTCTTTTATCTGCATTCTTACAACATTCTAATACTTTTCTTCGATTTGTTTAAGTATTGGGTAATTTTCAAATTCGAATGTATTATCAAATGAATTTTCACGAATAGGCAGTTTAACTAAATAGGTGTATACAACCTTAAACAGTTTATTTTTCATAACAAGCTTCTTTAATGGTAAATATTCCTCTTACACAATAATTTAGAGCAAATGAAATACCCCAAATTGGGTATTTCATTTCGGGCCAGCATATTGTATTTTTGAAGTTCACTTAAAAGTTTGAGAATGAAACTACAATCTACTCTACCAGCGGCCATTGGCGTGGCCATGCTTTTTTCATGTTCGAACGGAGATGAGACCCCGAACGACAATCAGATAAACCTTAGTGAATCATCTATTGAGATAGATGTAGACCAAGATATTAAGCTGGAAACCTCGTTTAACCGTGAAGGCTATTCTAATAATGAATTTGAATCTGACAGCCCAATAGTTGCCAGCGTAGATAGTGACGGTACTATCACTGGCAAAATTAAAGGAGAAACAACTATCCGTGTCACAACCAACGATGGCCAGTTCTCAGGAGAATGCCAAGTAAAGGTTAATCCAACTAATTTTCTATACGTAGAGCCCTTATTTGCTTTTGGGGAAGGTATGGAATACTTTAAAACACATGAGCAAAGGACGCTAGGCAATCAGTCCGATGATGGATTGGTGTTTAACGATTCAAATGTCGATGTGGAATTGGTCATGTACCTTTTTGAAAATTCCAAAATGTATGGCGGGGCGGTAATTCTAAAATCCACTGAATCGGTAGCCGAAAAAACCATTGATTTTTTGGCTCAGCGATATATCCCCATAGGCAATGAGAATGACGTTTATTATTTCGCCGATAATGATGTTGTTGCCGGGGTAACGGTTGATAGCCAGTTGGGCTTAACAGTGCTTTATCTAGAATTTACCGAAAGCGAAAACGGTCGTATGGACGTAAAGGTTGCTATCAAAGATGGTTTTGAAAAACTTAAGTCAAAAAGATAATCCTTTGAACTATGCTTAGATTCGGTAAAACTCAAAAAATTGAAGACATATCTGATAGAGGCCTTCAGGAAAAACAAACTTACCACTTGGAGAGGATTGATAAAAATGTAAAGTTTATTAGTGACGTACTTTTGGCGGTAGTATTGATTGGGGGAGCTTCGTTGATATGTATGTTTCTTGGATTAGTTTGGTAATAAGAAAGCTGGGCATAAAACACAAAAGGAACCGAGCCTTCACCCGGTTCCTTTAGGAATATTTCTAAATGGGAAGCCTTTTTCAGCACCCCGTCACATCAATCTTTCACGCACCTGATGGGTAGGTGGCTGCCATAGCCTGACCTTCCACGGTGGATGGCTGAGCCATCGTAGACGCCGTTGCCATTGGGAGCAATGGCCCTGCTGAACAGGTTGGAGGCACGAGCTTCATCACTTATACTGTACCAGATACCGACATCATCGGCATTGATGCTAAAGTAATAATCGCTCTCGTAGTCCCAGTCAATGCCTCCAGTAGGATAGGCAGAGAACTTGGACGCATTGGAGGTGGTGACATCGGTGAAGTTGGTCGGGTAATAGTCTGACCAGTCATTGGCCATGACCTTATCGGCCAGTTCGGCAGCGATGCCTCGAAGGTGGTGAGTGCTTTCCAGGTCACTTTCTGCGATGCCGAGATGCCGCTCTAGGGTCTTCCAGTCCTCATCCGTACTCACGTGCCAGTTGCAGGGACAGATATTTTCATCACTGGATGCCACGGAAGGGGGATAAAAGAAATTGGTCACGTTGCGGTCAGCATCCAATCTGCTGAGGACATATTCCGAGTCCTCATTATTTTCCCATTTCATAGGAAGGGGATGGAGGGGATTTGTTCCCCGTCACAATAGGTCGTCGATCGTAGGTTTTCAGCCATCCAATATTGATCCCCTATTTTTACAATAGGATACTCGTTACCTTCTGCGTCTGTAACGGTTTGTTCTTCACCGTCTATGTTGACATTGCTGAAGTCAAAGTGAAACTCTCCCAAGCTAAGTTTGACAAGGTTTATACCCGTTTCATTTTCCTCTAGTTCCAGCTTAAAATGGTAATGGTGAAAGCCTTTCAGGGTAATTTCCTGTTGCAATGTCTGGCTATTGAAGGCTTCCACTACAGAAAGCGTGCGACTAGTGCCCTTTTCAATATAGAGGTAGTAAAATTTACCATTTTCACTAAGGTGCAGCGGTTTGCCATTTTCGAGATATGCTTCTTTGACATGGGTAGCATCTACAGTGATCAGTCCGAATTTTGTAGTGGCATTTACCGTGATATCCAGATTGGAGCTGTTCAGGTCAAACTCTCCATTAAGCTTATATGGTAAGTAGCGGGATTCTTCCGGTCCCCAAGCCTTGGTGTAGTAGGTGTATTGCCCATAGGGCAAAACGATGGCGGCTCCTTTAAGTAAATCATAAGGATGATAGGTAAGGGGGTATTCCTGACCTGTAGCCTTATTGGTAAATATCACCTCTGCCTCCTCCGGTAGGACATGCACCCATTCGGAGAGGGTGGCCGTTCGGCTGGTAGGGGAGTAAGTTTCCAATTTATCAAATACGATACTGGAAAGCGTGACTTTGCCCAGCTCTGGGGCGCCATCGGTAGCTTCTTGCATACAGCTTGATAGGCCTAGCAGAAAGACAAGTAGTAAGTAAGTAGTTTTATTCATGGTAAAAGAGATATGAGGTAAAATAAAAGTTCTGGTAAAAATAGTTACTTTTACCATTAGTTTTTTTGAAAAGATTATAATTGTATATGAATTACTTAAAAATAGTGTTTAAATGATTTTTTTACAATTAAATCAAAAAAATGGTGTGAATGGATCGGCACTAAGTCTTTTGGTTATAGAATGAAATAAATACTGGAGTTTACTCCTCCAGCACCGATAGGATGTTTCCTTCGGGGTCCTTGAACCAGGCGACTTGGGGACCTTCCTCATTTCTGCAGATACCCTTCGCATCGGTTTGGATATCCCCGGTATATTGCTCGAAATGAATGCCTTTGCCGATAAGGGCGTCCACGGCACTTTCGATATTGTCCACCACAAAATTCAACACCGTAAAGACTGCCGGCTGATGATCAGGTTTGGGATAGATAATGATGGGTTGGTTGCCGGAAGTCTTCACTTCCAGAATGCCCATGTTGTTTTCGGTTACCTCAAGTCCTAATACCTCCCCATAGAATTTATGGGCCTTGGCGAGGTCTTTTACAGCAAAACTACTGAATGCAAGATTGGATTGTAACATGATAATGTATGTTTTGGGTTTATGATTATCCGCAATGATACCAGTAATCATAGGGAAATTAAATAGGTGCTCACAGAAAACATGGAAATCTCAGAAAAGTCTTATTTCATTCTGGGTGTTCTGTGCGTTCCGTGAGAAATAAAACCTACTGGCAATAAAGCGTATAATCAGATTTGGGTTTAACTGACTTCTTGGACAAAAGAGACCATTTGTTTGATTTTGGGATTTTTAAATCCACTGAACACGTACGTGTCGCAGAAGGCAAACCTCCTGACTTTTTCGGTTTCCATGATTATCGTGCCCCTTACGGCGGCTTCTTTACCATGGGTGATGACCTGTTCGATCTCTGCTTTTCCGGTGGTATCTACGGCCATTTTTTCAAGTGCTTCTATAAAAGCAGCTTTGCCCTTTAGCGTCTTGTCGCCGACAATGGTCCACTCGATATCCTCTGTGACATGTGCGGCGATATAGTCCACATCGCTGGCAGCAAAAGCCTCATTGAACTGCTTTAGGAATTTTCCTTTTTCGGTCATGATCTTACGGGTTTTAGGTTTACACTGCTTTTGGGTCGGAATAGTGTAGCAGCATATTGCCACAGGCAAACTGTACGGATTCCTTAAGGGTCAAAGAAAAGGGATGCCCGGTGTCCTGAAATAGTCTTTTCCCTTTTCCCAATATAACGGGATTTACGATGATTCGGTATTCATCGATGAGATGGAATTTCATAAAGTGATGTGCCAAGTCAGCCCCCGCGAAGAGCACCATGTCTTTGCCAGGCCGTTCTTTTAGCTTTTGGACGGTGATTGGATCTACCTCGTCTTGGATGGTGGCATTCCATGTGGCCTTTTGGAGTGTTTTGGAAAAGACCAGCTTGGGCCTTGTATTCATCACTTGCGCAAACTCCCCATGCTGCTCAGGCCAATATTCCAGCATCAGCTCATAGGATTTGCGACCATAGATAAAGGTGTCTACCGTGGCGAATAAATCCATCATATACGCGTCCATTTCACGATTCCACACATGCCAACTGATGTCCTTATGCTCACCCTCTATGTACCCATCGAGCGAGACCATCATGGACAAGAGGATTTTACGCCGCTCTGGTGGGTTAATGGACATTTATAAAGGAGCTTTTGGTGAGTTTGGCCTTGATTTTTTCTAGTTGGTAGACATGCCGACGGGTATGGAAGACCGTAAACCAAAGCCATTCCAGTCGGGTAAAATCACCATATTCCGGAATGGCAAAATCACCGCAAATCCGCGTGACATCGGACTCCTGAAAAGCCATAAATTGTCCTAACCGCTTTTCGATGGCAGGAATCAGGGCCGCCTTATCGATAGGCCCATCATCTGGTACGATCTCCGCTGGAGAATCCATCTTGATGGTAAAATCCAAGAATAAATTCTTTACCTCCCAGACTTTTTCATCTGGTTTTCGATGGCATTCGGATGTCTCGCCACCCAAGATGTCGGCCGCAGCGTAGGACTTCAGGAGATGGTTTCCCACCTGTCCGGCCGTCCAGCTACCTTCAAAAGGAACGGTATTCAACTGTTTTTCGGATAGCGAGCTGAGCATGGTGATCAGTTGTTGGCTGATTTCCTTGAGTGCTGCGAATACGTCTTTATTAGTGTTCATGATTTATAAGGTTCAGATTTTAGTGGTTCCAGTGGTTCCAGTGGCTGAGGGGCTTTTAGGGAGCTGTATTCTGTGGTAGTATAGGTAAGATAGCGCCAGTATACCAAAGATTATAACGGGAAATAGGGTCTGCCCACCAAAACCATCTACTGCCCAATGGCTCACACAGGCAGAAATCAGCGTTATACCAAATCCCGTATATGCCCATTCCTTTATCCTTGTGGGCACCATGGGGAGAATAATTGCAAGTCCTCCCAACGTCTTGAAGATGACCAATAGCACCCTGAAATAGTCGGGGTAACCCAAGTGTCTGATTCCTTCTACCGCTAACTCTGTATGGGAGGTCAGGGCCGGCATCACACCTTCCCAGAGAAATATAATCCAAGTGGCTGCCCAATAAATGATTTTGTCCTTTTTCATGATTTGTCAATTAGACAGGTCGGGTAAAAGCACTTGCCATTTTTTGCCGAATTTGTCCCGGAGGACACCGAAAGTATCGCCCCAAAATTGCTTCCTCACCGGTTCATATACTTTGCCACCTTCGGCCAGCTGGTCAAAGCATCGGTGTATTTCGGCTTCATCATCAAAGGTAAGCTGAATGCCCATATCGTTCCCTGGCTGGTGACCGTCTGGTCCTTGCATGTCAGTAGCCATCAGTACCAAATCACCATTGCGAAGTTCGGCATGCATGATCTGGCTCAGCTGGTCCTTAGGTGTCTGTTCGGACATGGGACCATCTGCCATGGTCATCAACTGGAGATCACCTCCCAAACATTGCTGATAAAAGGTCATGGCTTCTTGACAGTTCCCGTCAAAGCTTATGTATGGATTTATCTTGATCATGATGTTTATTGTTTTAGGTTCAATACAAACTTACAAGACTATTTATAGATTTCTGGTGTGTATATCCGACTAACTAAGGGGTTGATTGCGACAGGTTTACTTCCTATCTTAGTGTTATGAAACATGTAACTATCCTTGTTCCCAAGGGACATTTCAGTGTGGTCAATATAGAAGGAACCCATCATATTTTTAGCTGGGTAAATCAATGGTTGGCCCAATCGGGGCGTTCACCATACTTTGACATTCAGTTGGCCGGTCTCTCTAAGCCTGCACTGCAAAGCACAGGTCTTTATGAAATCAATCCTGGACGGCTGATCAGCGAAGTGCATAAGACGGACTTGATCGTGATTCCAGCAGTTCATGGCGATATCGACCAGGTACTGGAGGACAACAGGCCATTTATTCCTTGGATTATCAACCAGTACAAGGCAGGGGCTGAAGTAGCCAGTTTGTGTATTGGCGCATTTTTGTTGGCAGAAACGGGGCTGTTGGATGGGAAAAAAGTGGCGACCCACTGGCAATTTGCCAATGACTTTCGCCAACGCTTTTCCAGGGCGATCATGGTGGATGATAAGATCCTGACCGATTCGGATGGGGTCTACACCAGTGGTGGTGCATTTTCCTTTACCAGTTTGTTGGTTTACCTTATCGAGAAGTTTCAAGGCAGAGAAGCAGCGGTGCTAGCAGCCAAGTCGTTTATGATTGATATTGATCGCAATAGCCAGTCTCCTTTTATCCTCTTTAGTGGTCAAAAAGAGCATCACGACGATGCCGTGCTCAATGCCCAAAAGTTCATCGAGGATAATTTTCAAGAAAGAGTCACCGTTGATGACTTGGCCAGTAAATTTGGAGTGGGCAGGAGGAGTTTTGAGCGGAGGTTTAAGCAAGCAACTAGCAATACCGTGGTGGAATATATGCAGCGGGTAAAGATCGAAGCAGCCAAAAAGGAGTTTGAAAAGGCCCATAAAAATGTCAGCGAGGTGATGTACGATGTCGGCTATAGCGACACCAAGGCCTTCAGAACGGTCTTTAGGAAAATCACAGGGCTATCGCCCGTCCAATACCGCAACAAGTACGCTCCCCAAGAGGTAAAGAAAGCGCTGTTGTCCAAATAGCGAGCGTCCAATGGAGTAAGAGATTAAGGAAAAACGCCATTTAGTATTTTGCAAGAAATCCTACACTCTTCTATTTTTCCAATATTTTTTATCCGTAAATTTCATTGAGAATGCCCGCCAACCTAATTCCTCCGGCCAGCAACTGCTCTTCGATCACGGGGAAAGTGACAAAATCATATTCGTAAGATAATCGCTTACTTTCAGGGAGATCGTAAACGATGCCGCGTAGGTGGACAGCCTCTTTTAGCCAATCGGCATATGGGGCAGCCTGTAGCTCTTTTACGGTGGTTTTGTCGGCTTTTCTATTCAGGTGATCGGCAAGCTCGGTATAGCTCAGTTTTTGACGGTCAATGACCTTGGTGTCCCACACGGTATGTAGGTTGGTGGTTTGGCCAAAATAGGTGACTTCCACTTCGTTGCCACCTTTGTCTTCTCCGGTGCCTACATGGAGCGGCTGGTGAAGGTCGCCCACGATGTGGATGAGCATTTTCAGGTTTTCTTGCCTTTTGGTCAATGAAAGGGGCTTGTTTTTGAGCTCATCGATAAGCCGTAGCATGACGCCATAGGCATCACCATCTTTTTCCTGGATCTCAGGCTCATAGCCCTTGCCTTCATGGACGGTCAAAAAATGCCACGTATAGGCATAGTCATATGCCCTGTCTGAGCGGACTTCGTCCATCCAGTTGGCCGTCATGGCCAAAGAGGTGGGGCCAAGGATGGCGGCAATAGTTCGCTGGGCCTTTTTGCTAAGGTGCCATTCGGCAATCTGGCCGACTACCCGATGGCCTGTTTTTCCCCAACCAAAGGATTGGGCATTTATCATGGTGCAAAGCACAAGCGCAAAGAAAAGCTTTTTCATGGTTTCCGATATTATGCTTCTGACATCAATTCATTGATGGCTATCCATGCCATCAATCCAGCGCCTACTTCCAGTGCGCTTTCATCAATGTCAAAGGTAGGCGTATGGACGCCACTTGTGATGCCTTTTTCTTCGTTTCGTATTCCCAATCGGTAGAAACAACCGTCCATTTCTTGGGTGTAGTAGGAAAAGTCCTCCGCTGCCATCCAGATGTCCAAGTCTTCCACATTTTCCTCACCAAGGTATTCCTGGGCAGCCTTGTAGGCCCGATCGGTCAGTTCTGGAGCGTTTTTCAAGAAAGGATAACCTTTTCGCACCTCAAAATCCACCGATCCACCCATGCCTTCGGCGATACCTTCCGCTATTTTGACCATTTTCTTATGGGCTTCTGCCCGCCACTTTTCGTTCAGTGTGCGGAAAGTACCTTGTATATTGACTTCATTGGGGATGACATTGGTTGCTCCCAGTGCTTCGATACGGCCAAAGCTAAGGACGGAAGGAATCTTCGGGCTGGCATTACGGCTGATGACCTGCTGAAGGGCCACGATAATATGTGAGGCAATCAGAATCGGATCGACCAGAGTCTCCGGCATGGCGCCGTGGCCACCTTTGCCGATGACTTTTAGGTACAGCTCGTCTGCACTGGCCATGTACATGCCTTTGCGAAAACCTACTTTGCCGGCATCGATCAGGGGCATCACATGCTGGCCTACGATACCATTTGGTCGAGGGCTTTCGAGGGCCTTGTCCTTGATCATTAGGGAAGCTCCTCCGGGAATTTTTTCTTCTCCTGGCTGAAAGATGAGTTTGACGGTTCCCTCAAATTGGTCTTTTACCGAATGAAGGATCCGGGCTGCTCCCAAAAGTGACGAGGTGTGTACATCATGTCCACAGGCATGCATGACCCCTTCATTTTTGGATTTATAGGGGACATCATTTTGCTCGATGATGGGCAGGGCATCCATGTCCGCCCGCAAAGCAATGACTTTTTTGGAAGGGTTTTTTCCTTCTATCAGCGCTACCAGCCCAGTGTTGGCCTTGCGCTGAATAGTGGTAATGCCGATTTCCTCCAAATGCTTTTCTACAAAAGCGCAGGTATTGTGCTCTTCGAAAGAGAGCTCCGGATTGGCATGGATATGTCGACGAACTTCTATTGTCTGGCTGAGTTGGTCTGCAGCCAGCTGTTGGATGGTGTCTTTCAGCATGGGGTTATTTCGTGTCTTCGATTTCTTCTACTTCTCCATCTTCTTCCTCTTTACCGAAACGCTGCTGGATGATCCTGGCGCTGGGAAAGTCTTGCTTGATGGTGTGGAAGAGCGATTGGGCTTCGATCCTGTTGATATATCTCCCGACCTTTACCAAGTACCTAGGCTGATCGTATTCCATTTCGGCTTTTACTTGGCTTGGGAGCGTGTTATACAGTTCATTTCTGGTAGAGAATGCCTGATCCCTGTCCACACCGCTATATACCAAAATAGTGAAGCCGTTATAAACTTCCCTATTGGCATTACTGTCGGCAAACTTGGTCAGAGAAACTTGAAGGTCGCTATCTACGGGATCGCCTGCTTCCGCACTGACAGGGCCGCTGGTACTGGGAGCGAGGCTTTCGGCTTTTGGGAGATCAGGATAAGTCCTCCGGTAAGGTGACAAGTTTTCTTCGTAATCATTATAGGCTGCAGCAGATTTGCTCATTTTGCTTCCGCCTGCGCACCCTACCAATAGAGTGACTACGAAAATGGAAAGATAGGCTATATTCTTTTTCATAGCGTTTTTTTAATCTTCTAAAATAACACACTTGCCGGAAGTGATATCCTGTTCTACACTTTTATATTTTACGTCCTTTTTAACGTTCCCATCGGTATATTGTACCGAAACGCGGTCATTTCGGCCATATGCTTTTTCTGATTTCCTTGGAGCAACCACTTGTTTTTGAGCGCCTTTGTTAGCCGAAGCTGCCGCTTGCGCAGCCCTGTTGGCATGGGGGTTCAGTGTACTGTTGGCTTCTTCCTTGGAAGCTTGGACCTTGGGCTCAGGCTGCTGTTGGGCTTGGGCAGCGCGTACCTGATCCGGGTTTTGCTTCGGCAGTTCTGCCTTGGCCAGGAAGGATATCACGTCTTCGTTCAATTTGCCCACAAAGCGCTTGAACATTTCGAAAGCTTCGAATTTATAGATCAGCAATGGATCTTTTTGTTCGTAGACCGCATTTTGTACGGACTGTTTCAAGTCGTCCATATCGCGGAGATGTTCTTTCCAGTTTTGGTCGATGATGGCCAAGGTGACATTTTTCTCAACCGCACGGATCAAGTCACGACCTTCATTTTCAATAGTGGATTCCAAGTTACAGACCACACCAATTTGCTTGATACCGTCCGTAATGGGCACCATTATTTCCTTGACAGTGGCCCCCCTGTTTTCATATACATCCTTAAGGACTGGCAAGGCACGGTCAGTGACACGTTGGTTTTTGCTGACATAGTTTTTATAACAAGCATCAAAAAGCTCCTGGCTCAATGCTGCAGCAGGCTTAGATTTGATGTCCTCTTCTGCAAATTTGTAGTCGATGCCAAGCGAGCTGTAGATGTTCATACGGAGACTTTCCATGTCCTCGGTGGACTTGGCTACTTCTACGATGCCCTCGCAGACATCGTACATGACGTTGAGGATGTCCAGTTCGAGTCTTTCGCCCATCAGGGCATTCTTTCTTCGCTTGTAAACTACCTCACGCTGGGAATTCATGACATCGTCATATTCCAAGAGACGCTTACGGACGCCGAAGTTGTTTTCTTCGACTTTGCGCTGGGCCCTTTCGATGGATTTGGAAATCATGGAGTGTTGGATCACTTCACCTTCTTCCAGTCCCATGCGGTCCATAAGTTTGGCGATTCGCTCTGAGCCAAATAATCGCATCAAGCTATCTTCCAGCGAAACGAAGAACTGGGAGGATCCAACGTCACCCTGACGTCCTGCACGTCCACGAAGCTGTCTGTCCACCCGTCTGGATTCGTGACGTTCTGTACCGATGATGGCCAGACCACCGGCCTTTTTGGCTTCTGGTGTCAGCTTGATATCCGTACCACGACCGGCCATGTTGGTAGCGATGGTCACTGTGCCCGGTTTACCGGCTTCGGCCACCACTTCAGCCTCTTTGGCGTGCTGCTTGGCGTTCAGTACTTGGTGTTTGATTTTTTTGAGGGTCAGCATTCTGCTGAGTACCTCGGATATTTCCACGGAAGTAGTACCCACCAGTACAGGCCTTCCAGCATCTGTCAGCTCATTGATTTCATCCACTACCGCGTTAAACTTCTCCCTGACCGTTTTGTAGACTTTATCATCACGGTCATCACGTTGTATAGGTTTATTGGTAGGAATTACCACCACATCCAACTTGTATATTTCCCAGAATTCGCCCGCTTCCGTCTCGGCCGTACCTGTCATACCGGATAGTTTGTGGTACATTCTAAAGTAATTCTGGAGCGTGATGGTTGCGTACGTTTGGGTAGCGTCCTCCACTTTTACGTTTTCCTTGGCTTCTATCGCTTGGTGAAGGCCATCTGAGTACCTTCTGCCCTCCATCACACGACCTGTCTGTTCATCGACAATTTTCACTTTGCCGTCCACCAAGATATACTCGGTGTCTTTTTCGAACATACAGTAGGCCTTCAGTAGTTGGTTGACGGTATGGATACGCTGGGCCTTGACGCCGTAATCCTTGATGATCTCTTCTTTGCGAACGAGCTTTTCCTTTTCATCTATGGATTCGTCCTTTTCCATTTCGGCGATTTCTGTACCGATGTCCGGAAGGATAAAGAAACTGGTGTCTTCGTTTTTCTTGGTGATTACCTCGATACCATTGTCGGTAAGGTCTACGGTGTTGGATTTTTCTTCAATGGTAAACAACAGCGGCTCATCCGCTTCCGGCATCATGCGCTTGTTGTCCTGGAGGTAATAGTTTTCGGTTTTTTGCAGGATTACCCTGATGCCTGGCTCGGAGAGGTATTTGATCAATGGCTTGTACTTGGGCATACCACGGTATGCACGGAAAAGTGCCAAGCCACCTTCTTTCTGATTGCCTTCGCCGATCAGCTTTTTGGCGGTAGAGAGGTAGCCTTGGATCAGTTTTCGCTGCTCGTCTACCAAAGTAGAAACCCTTGGTTTCATTTCATAAAACTCATGCTCATCTCCTCTAGGTACGGGACCAGAAATGATCAGCGGCGTTCTGGCGTCATCGATCAGCACGGAATCGACCTCATCGATCATGGCAAAGTGATGCTTGCCCTGTACCAGGTCGTCCGCATTGCGGGCCATATTGTCACGGAGGTAGTCAAAGCCAAATTCATTGTTGGTACCGTAGACGATGTCCGAGTGATAGGCCTTTCTTCTTTCGGGGGAGTTAGGTTTGAACTTATCGATACAATCTACAGTCAAGCCGTGAAACTGAAATAATGGTGCATTCCACTCACTATCTCTTTTGGCAAGGTAGTCGTTTACCGTTACGATATGCACGCCACGACCGGCCAGGGCATTCAGGTAGGCAGGGAGGGTAGACACGAGCGTTTTACCTTCACCAGTGGCCATCTCTGAGATTTTGCCCTTGTGAAGGGCGACACCACCGATCAGCTGCACATCATAGTGGAGCATGTCCCAAGTGATCTCGGTACCGGCAGCTAGCCATTGGTTATGCCAGATGGCTTCGTCGCCGTTGATCTCCACATTATCCTTTCTGGCAGAAAGCTCTCGGTCATAGTCATTGGCCTTAACGACCAGTTTGCCGTTTTCCTTAAACCTCCTGGCGGTTTCCTTCATTACAGCAAAAGCCTCGGGCAATACTTTTTCGAGTACGACTTCCAAGGCTTCGTTACGGTCTTTTTCTACTTTGTCGATCTGATTAAAAAGGGCGTCCTTTTCATGTACCTTGTCCGGTGCCAATGCATCGATTTCCCCTTTGAGAGAGGCGATGTTATCATCAAAGGATTTTAATTCCGAGTTAACAACTCCTTTGATTTCTATGGTTTTGTTTCGTAGTTCTTCATCCGTGATCGATGACAGTTTATCGAAAGCTGCATTGATCGTTCCTACGAAGGGGTATAATTCTTTTATATCTCGGTCTGACTTGGTCCCGAAAACCTTGGTCAGTCCTTTTGTGATAAAGTCTAACATAGTAGTTATTGTATATTGTAATTGGGCTTAAAATTACTTTCTTTTTATAACAATCGGTAGTTTTTAACCGTTCGATTGGCGCTTGTTGTTAAATCGGCTTGAAAGATCAGAAAATTAGATGCTCATCACACCTTTAAAAACCTGCTCTGCGGGACCTATCAAAACGATATCTTTAAAACCACCATTTTTCTCTGCAGTGAATTTTACGGCAAGGTTTCCTCCTAGGGCTTTGATGTTTACGTGATTGATGTTTTGCTGGGAGCCAAATACAAGGGCGCATGCCGTTACGCCAGTGCCACAGGAGAGTGTTTCGTCTTCTACTCCTCGCTCATAGGTGCGCACATAGATGTGGTCATCACCAAGGACCGAAATGAAGTTGACGTTGGTGCCGTTTGGCAAGTAGTCATCGTGGTACCGGATAGACGCTCCTGTGTCCACCACCGGGTAATTTTCGACATCTTCTACAAAGCGAACATGATGGGGGGAGCCGGTATTGACAAAGAAATCCTCAGTCTTGTTTTCTATGGACGTTACATTTCCCATGCCCAGTTCTACATTTCCATTGGCGATACGCGCTTGGTGTGGGCCATCGATGGCCAGAAAATGGGTTTCCTCTTTAACAATCCCTAAAAAGCTCGAAAACGCCACCGCACAGCGGGCACCATTACCACACATGCTCTGGGAGCCGTCTGCGTTAAAATAAATCATCTCGAAATCATAGCCTTCCTTGTTTCGGATAAGGATAAGTCCGTCGGCACCAATCCCAAATTTACGGTCACAAAGTCGGCTGACAAGTTCCAGGTTTTGCTCATCAAAATGCCCCGCCCTATCGTCGATCATCACGAAGTCATTCCCCGTACCTTGATACTTATAAAATGATATTTCCATATCCTCGATATAAATTAATAAAGTAATGTCATTGGCTCAAAAACCAATCCATTTTCCGTTTGTCCTACAAACATAACCAACTTGTCATTAATTCAGACAAATGGTCTGATTATTGGTTTTATTTTATCAAGTAAATAGTTAACTTGCTGAAATAGCAATAAAAAACAAATACACAGAAAAGTACTGAATTACAAAATAATTTCGGAACAAAATTTTATCAGTAATGAAAAAAGTTTCATTTAATCCTTCCAGAAGGACTTTTATAACACACAGTACCAAAGCCACATTGGCAGTAGGAATCGGAAGTAGCGCCATTGGATCGGCTTTCTTGACGGCCTGTGGAGCGTCCAAGGAAGAGGAAACCGAAGAGGCCGTTCAGTTGAGCACTGGCTTCTCCCAAGCGGGGTTGGCGTATGATTATGCCGCACTGGAGCCTAATATAGATGCCACTACCATGGAAATCCACTATACCAAACATGCTGCTGGCTATGCCCGAAAGCTAAAGGCAGCCTGTGAAGCGGAAGGAGTGGACATGACCAAGCCACTGGAAGAGACGCTTATGAAAGTGTCGAATTACAGCACTGCCATGCGAAATAATGGCGGAGGGCACTATAACCACGAACTCTTCTGGAGCATCATGTCACCAGAAGGTGGCGGAAAGCCGACAGGTGACCTTGCGGCAGCGATCGATGAAGCATTCGGTAGTTTTGATGCCTTTGTGGAGAAATTTGAAGGTGCCGCCAAAGGTCGTTTTGGATCAGGCTGGGCATGGCTAGTAGTCGATGCCAATAAAAAACTGAAAGTAGGCTCAACACCCAATCAAGATAATCCGCTGATGGATGTGTCAGAACTTCAAGGGATTCCATTGATGGGAATAGATGTGTGGGAGCATGCTTATTACCTACACTACCAAAACGAGCGTGGCAAATATGTATCAAATTGGTGGAATGTCGTAAACTGGTCTGCCGTACAGGATCGGTACAGTGCTGTCGTTTAAGCTGACCTTTAGTTTATTCATAATATACGGCCGGATGGGAGAGTCTCCCATTCGGCTTTTTGTTTTCAATAAAACCGGAACATAAGGATTCATTTCAGGGCGATGGCATTTAAAAAAGTATCCCAGTTGGAATATATGTCTGTCGTTCCTGTGGGATTTAGCTTCATATGTGCTACAATTTAGGGTGCGGGTGACATCTACGCCTACTGTTTTATATGATCCTCCGCAAAAAGGCTGATTTGACAGCATACTTAGTTGCTGACTACAAAACCCATAAATTATTTATATGCATCCGCTGCATTACATGTAATCAAATTCACTACTGTTTATGCTTTGATCAGACTTTCCTACTTTTCCCATTGATGAAAAAGTAGGCAAAAAATCTAGGCCATGGAGCATCCTTCACATTAAGTGGTTGGGTTTACGAGTACGATTTCGTTTGCCTTAATTTGATTTTGTGCCAGTTGCTATGGGCTAAAAATGAGTGGATCTCGCTTGTCCACTGCCCGAGCTAACTCATTTTCTTAACGCCCCCATCAACTGCCCCAAAACCGAATGCTCCAAAGGCCGAATAATGGACTCACAGCGAATACTTCGTTTCTATGAGACGGAGTGTTGCGTTACGGATACACATAAACTTATCTATACCATTCTCCCCACTTGGGCAAATAGATGCGGTGGTTTATTCACCCTCTAAACCAACTGATGTCCTTGCTCTTTCAGTATTTGCCTGTGCTGCTATTCTTTAACCCGGAATATGCATTAGCCTATCTACGCCACGGCGCACAGGTGTTGCGACCTTAAACTGCTTCAAAATCAGCCGTTTCACTTTAGTTTGGAGGCATTAGCGTAGCACCGCTACGCTAATGCCTCCAAACTAACTGATTTTCTTGCACTTTCAGCTCTCACTACGATTCCTAACGCATAATCCGGGTTTAATGTAGAAACTGGGGTAAAGTGCCAGCGGCACGGATGATAGCTGCCCTACACAAAATATAATATGCGTTTGCCCTGGGATTCATTTTGTAAACGGTGGATATTTCACTTTTTTTGCTTTCTTAATTATTCCAAAAATTACTTTATGAAAGATCCCAAGACACTCAGTGCCGTAGCGGCATTTCACGAAACCTTTAAGCATCCCATATTAGACAAACCTACCATTCCAAATGAAAAGCGATCCAAGCTCAGGGTTTCCCTGATTGCGGAGGAATTAAAGGAGTTGGAAGATGCCATCAAAAATGAGGACCTTGTGGAGGTAGCGGACGCCTTGTGTGACATACAGTATGTACTGGCAGGTGCTGTGCTGGAGTTTGGCCTGGCGGATAAGTTCAAGGAGCTGTTTGACGAAGTGCAGCGCTCCAATATGAGCAAAGCCTGCAAGTCTGTCGGGGAAGCTGAAGCCACCGTTTCCCATTACCAAGGCCAAGGTGTCGAATGTTTCTACGAGCAGGAAGGAGACCTTTATTTGGTATTCAGGAAGGAAGATCGCAAGACCCTGAAGTCCGTCAACTATTCTCCAGCAGACCTCAAGGGAATCCTGTCAAAATAGATAATGAGCACAACAAAAAAAAGATTTTCACCAACCACTAACACCATTTGATGATGACCTGTATTTCCAAATCCTTCTATGCCTTGGCTTGTGCTTTGTTGATCACCTTTAGCAGCCATGGCCAAGAGCGGGCCAGGGATTATGGTTTTACATTTGGCGTGATGTCGCCGGGGGAATGGAATGCCATTACTGACGTGGATGGAGTGATGGTAGGGCACCAGACACTGGTGAAGGGCGACAGTGTGCGTACCGGCGTGACGGCTGTTTTGCCCCATGGCGGAAATATTTTTCAAGAGAAAGTCCCCGGAGCCGTGTATGTGGGCAATGGCTTTGGCAAGTTGGCGGGGACGACCCAGGTGGAAGAATTGGGTAATATCGAAACACCAATCGTACTGACCAATACCCTCAGTGTGGCAGCGGGGATCGAAGGCGTGATCGACTATACATTGGCCCATCCTGAAAATGCCCATGTCCGATCCGTCAATGCCGTGGTGGGAGAGACCAACGACGGCTATCTCAATGATATCCGTGGACGCCACGTAAGACCTTCCGATGTGGTCGCAGCCATCCAATCAGCCCAATCAGGCAACGTGGAAGAAGGAAATGTCGGTGCCGGAACAGGGACCATCTGCTTTGGTTTCAAAGGTGGGATCGGTACGGCTTCCAGAAAGCTACCTGCGGAGATGGGAGGCTACACCGTGGGCGTACTGGTGCAAACTAACTTTGGAGGTGTCCTCCAGATCGATGGGCTTCCGGTAGGTAAGGAACTTGGCCAGTATGCCTTTAAGAATCAGCTGGAATCTGCCGATGGTTCCTGCATGATCGTCGTCGCCACAGATGCACCTGTCCATGCGCGAAACCTTAAGCGAATAGCCAAAAGGGCCATTATGGGTTTGGCAAAGACGGGAGGAATTGCCTCCAATGGATCGGGGGATTATGTGGTCGCTTTTTCTACTGCCGAAGGCTTGAGGGTCCCTTATGATTCCAATGGTGAAGAAAGACTGTCAATGGAAGTGGTCAATAACGATTATATGAGCGGGCTTTTCTTGGCCACGATCGAAGCGACAGAAGAAGCAATTATCAATTCCCTTTTTGCTGCTGAAAATATGAAAGGCTCCCAAGGCCATGAGGTCAATGCACTTCCCATCGAGAAGGTATTGGAGATGAAGAAGTGAAGGGGGCGGTAGTAAGTGATCCGTCCCCAGTTAAGAGAGGTTGAGCCAGCATTATAAGCCCTGCAGAGTCCAAAAAAAAGGCATACCACCGGCCTAGATTTATCCAGAAGCGAACAATCAGTGTTCACCACTCCAATGGATGTACTACCAAAAAAAACTTTTATACGTCCTTTTAATGGAAAATAATTTTTTATCATTGATGGATTCAATAATTTAATGCGTTCAAATCAAGTAATACCCTATAGAAAATATGAATAGACGCGAAGCAATGAAGAGCGTGGGCTTGCTGTTTGGCAGTGCACTTTCGGTATCGACCTTAGCTGTGTTTCAGCAGGGCTGTACCCGCTCAAAAGATGCTGTTGCAGGTGTTTTTAGCGATGAAGATACTAAGATGATGGCAGAGATTGGGGATATCATCATCCCCGAAACACCCGATTCCCCTGGAGCCAAAGCCGTGGGGATTGGCGCTTTTATGGTAAAGATGCTCGAAGACTGTTATTCACAAGAAGACCGGGAAAAGGTCTCAGCAGCTCTTGGTTATTTTGAAGATAAAAAGGATTTTTCTTCAGCATCACTGGACAAGCAGACCGCTGCTGTAAGTGAACTGGACGGACAGGTGTACGGAAAGGGCAGTGAGCTGGAAGAAGACTTGTCCAGAGGATATAAAATCATCAAGGAATTGACACTATTTGGCTATTTCAGTTCGGAGGCTGGTGCCACACAGGCCCTTCGGTATGAACTGGTGCCTGGACGCTATGATGGCTGTGTCGATTTGAAGCCTGGCGACAAAGCCTGGGCATAACAAAAAAATAACCAATTACCATGAATCTTAATATCAAAGCAGATAAAGAAAATACCTATGATGCAATAGTCGTAGGATCAGGAATCAGTGGCGGATGGGCTGCCAAGGAGTTGTGCGAAAAAGGCCTCAAAACCTTGGTGCTCGAAAGAGGCCGCAAGGTAGACCATATCAAAGATTATCCCACGACCAACCTGAACCCTTGGGAACTCGACCATAGGGGCTGGGCCACCAACGATAGTAAAGAGAAGCACCCTATCCAAAGCCGCTGTTATGCCTTTGGAGAAGATACACAGCAATTTTGGGTTGATGACCTCGAAAATCCATATAACGAGGTCAAACCATTTAACTGGCTCAGAGGCTATCATGTAGGTGGTCGCTCCCTGATGTGGGGAAGACAGTGCTATAGATTGAGTGATATCGACTTTGAAGCCAATGCCAAGGATGGCCATGGAGTGGACTGGCCGGTACGCTACAAGGACCTGGCGCCTTGGTACACGTATGTGGAGAAGTTTGCGGGGATTTCCGGACAGGCCGAAGGATTGCCCCAGTTGCCGGACAGTCACTTTTTGCCAGCCATGGAAATGAACTGTGTGGAGAAACACGTAGCCGCACGGGTAAAGGAAAAGTTTGATGACCGGATCATCACCATTGGCAGGGCCGCACATGCTACGGAGGCCATCCATGGTCGAGGACCATGTCAATATCGAAACCTCTGTGCTAGGGGCTGTCCTTTTGGTGGGTATTTTAGCAGTAACTCTGCTACACTTCCCGCCGCCATGCAGACAGGAAATATGACTTTGCGTCCTTATTCTATCGTGACGGAAGTCCTGTACGACAAGGAAAGTGGCAAAGCAAAGGGGGTGCGTATCATGGACTCCGAAACCAAAGAATACACGGAGTATTATGCCAAGATTGTATTCTTGAATGCATCTACTTTGGGATCCGCTTATATATTGCTGAATTCAGTTTCAGATGCATTCCCTAATGGCTTGGGAAATGGTAGTGAACAAGTGGGACATAACCTGATGGACCATCACTTTGGCGTGGGTGCTTCAGGATCCATTGAAGGCTTTGGTGATAAATATTATTATGGCCGCAGGCCAAATGGCATCTATGTGCCACGCTTTAGAAATATCAGTGAAGCGACCAAGCGGGAAGATTATGTGCGAGGCTTTGGTTATCAGGGGGGAGCTAGCCGTGGTCGTGGTCAGGGCGGTCCTGCCGGTGTTGGCGCTGACTTTAAGCTTTCCAAAACCCAACCAAATGAAAATTGGCGCTTTGGGATTGGCTCTTGGGGTGAGCATTTGCCCTATTACGAAAATAAGGTGAGCCTTAATCACGACAAGCTGGATGCTTATGGGCTCCCTACTTTGGATGTAGATTGCGAATTCAAGGAAAACGAGCTGGCCATGCGTAAAGATATGCGCCAGAGTGCTATAGACATCCTAGAGGCAGCCGGAGCCAAAAACATCAGCTCCTACGACAGTGCTCCACCTCCGGGACATTGTATACATGAGATGGGCACAATCAGAATGGGGCGCGATCCCAAGACTTCTGTGCTCAATGGCTATAATCAGATGCACGAAGTGCCCAATGTATTTGTCACGGATGGTTCTTTTATGGCATCCTCAGCTTGCCAAAACCCGTCATTGACCTATATGGCTTTTACAGCAAGGGCCTGTGACCATGCAGTAAAAGAACTGAAGAAGCAGAATTTGTAAATAAATTTTCTTTATGGCCATGGATAAGATGGATGGGTATACGCCATGCGTTTTATCTGTGGCTTTTTATTTTAATGTATAACGCCTTATACCCAATGACCCGTTCATCTGCAAAAGTCCTATCGGTTACAATGACCATATTCCTGAGTGTATTTGGAATCTGTATGGCGCAAGTAAATGATGATCCAGCCATCGTGCTTTCTTCGATTAGAGGAGAGCAAAGTAAGGTGGATACAGTGGTTTTCCGGCTTGGTGAGCATGCTTTGGATAAGGTAGAAGTGACCTATTTAGGCGATCAAGCAGACCTTTTTTCGACAAATAAACTCAAAACCATAGATGATAAATTGATCGTCTCGGTGCAGTTTACACCCAGCATGGAATTTATTGGTCTTGCCGAAGCGGTTATGGAAATAAAGCTGGGCGATGAATTACTGGCGAGTAGGCCGGTTCGTGGCTTGAGCACAAAAGCCTTGGAGGGAGAAAATGAACCTTCCTTGGCCTTGGTAGTCGAGGCAATGGGCTGGAAGATCGACCTAGGATGGACTCGGCTCGCCAATCATACTAGGGCTGAGCTGCAAGGTGATGAATTGCCCGTAACGCATTTTAGAAAAGCAGCAGGTGCGGAGATGGTAGAGATGGTACCGGTAGCACGCTACAGTCCGCCGTTTGCTCTTCCTTTTGGGTATTATGAAACGGGCAATGATGTCCCTGATTTGGAACAGGTAGGAGTACTGGCAAATAGTACCAGCTATCCTGAACACCAAACCCTATACCCATCCCTCCAAGAAGGACAAAGCTCATTTGATCCGGGTAAGTTGTCTTTTGGCTTTTATACCACCAGCCCGAGCCATGTAGCTTATTCAGAGGATCACTGGAATCAATCGCTTCATCCAGATCATGCCGTTCATGCTTGCAGAGTGTACACGGTGAAGGATAATAATGGGGAAGTCCTTCCAGAGCAATACCTGGTCTGTTTTGAAGAAGCGGCCAATGGGGATTATCAGGATTATGTATTTTTGGTCAAACATGTAATTGCAGAATGATTTTTTAGTAACCAAACCTTTACTTTTCTAAGGATAAGATTGCCAAAATTCCTAAAATTGTGCATTTGCCCTAGGTTGGGCGTTCCAGATTTTTAACTTTGCTGATGCAGTCGTAATTAGTTAATTTTTAGCTAAGTAATACTTTTAGTTTTTACCTATTATTTGTTAAAATTACTTAAATATTAAACAATTGTTTAACCTTTTTAATTAAACGTTTGTTTAAGTCTATATATCAATAGACATTTGCGCCATGGAATTCAATGAAAAAAAGGTGAAAATTATGGGGGTGGCAGAGAGCCTTTTTGCCAAGAAAGGCTTCTCAGGTACCTCTGTAAGGGAAATTGCTAAAAAGGCTAATGTGAATGTGGCCATGATTTCCTATTATTTTGACAGCAAAGAAAAATTGCTGAGCAGCATCCTGCTTTATAAAGGGGATTACTTGAAAAGTAAAATTGACAGTATACTAAAGGACAATGCTACTAATATGTGGCAAAAGTTGGATTGGTTGATAGATGAGTATGTGGCAAAGTTTGTACTCAACCAATCTCTTCATCGGATCATTCTTAGAGAAAATAGCTTACAAGATAACCTATATCTTCGTGAATTTGTGAACCAGCGTCGGCTCGAACACTATAAAATGATCCGGGATTTTGTCATTAAAGGCCAAGAGTTAGGGGTGTTTAAGGAAAATGTGGACCTTATTATGCTCTACTCCTTACTCCCAGGAACAACGAAACATACGGTCTTTAATGAAGATTTCTTAAAGCTCATGGTGAAGGAGGAAACAGGGGAAGATATAGGTCAGGAATGCTTGAAGAAGCGTACCCAAGAGCACATTAGAAATTGTTTTCGTTTATTTTTAGAAAAAGATTGAACCCGGCTTATGATTAATGTGTCATTTGGCGGACATGTGGGCGGTACGTGAAGATGAGTGGTGGCAGTGTATAAGGTTTGCTTTGCCATAAAGGGTGGTCATATACGGTGGCGGCCCTTTTATTTTTTCTGGGCAGAAAGGATTCTGTCTTTACCCTGGAGGTCTTGGTGGACTTTTATATTTTGATAGCCTAGCTCACTTACCAATTCTTCCATTTCAGAAGCTAGTGCCTCATTGATTTCAAAATACAGCTTCCCGTCGGGTTTTAAGGCATCCAGGCCCTTGCTGGTGATGGTGCGGTAAAAAATCAGTGGATCGGCATTTGAAACAAACAAGGCAAGTGAAGGTTCGTACTCCAGAACATTTTTATGCATTTGGGCTTTTTCCAGTTCACGGACATAGGGCGGATTGCTGACCAGAATATCAAGGTCACTGATCGGCAGCGTTCCGCTTAGGATGTCGGTTTGTATAAAAGACACTTTTGCATCGTGGATGCTGGCATTTTCTTTTGCTGTTTGCAGAGCATGTTCACTAATATCGATGGCAGTGACCAATGGGTCGGCCATTTCTAGATAAAGCGTAATGGGAATGCAGCCGCTACCCGTGCCGATGTCCAAGATACGAAGGCCGCTGTATGGATTTTCCTTGATGATCAGGTGTACCAGTTCCTCGGTTTCATTTCGGGGGATGAGCACGGAGGGATTCACCTTAAAATCCCTGCCATAAAACGGTGCTTCTCCGAGGATATACTGGATGGGCTTGCCGGCTTGAAGTTCTTCTAGGGCAGCATGAAGTGCCTGTGGGATTTCTTGGAGCTCCTTATCACGGATAATATCCCCTCTGCTGACCTGAAGGAAATGCTCCAACATCCAAAACGCCAACGATTGTGTTTCCGTTTCTGGGTAGCTATTTTTTAGTCGGTCTACAATACTTTGGTAGAGGTTCCTTGAACTGTTCATATTGGATGGGTGAAGAAATTACCTGGTTTCGTAAATTGGTTTGACATTAGGAAAATAAGTCCAACAAGGACTCTTTGGTCAGCGTGCTCAATATGCTGCCGCCTTCACCGATGATGTCCTTGGACAGTTTCATTTTGGCTTCTTGGAGTTGGAGGATTTTTTCTTCTACGCTGTTTTTACAGACCATCCGGTAAGCAAAAACATTGTTCTTTTGTCCCATGCGGTAGCACCTGTCGATGGCCTGGTTTTCGGTGGCGGGATTCCACCAGGGGTCGACGATGTAGACATAATCTGCCGCAGTGAGGTTTAGTCCCGTTCCACCAGCTTTTAGGCTGATCAGGAATACCCTGTTTTCTTGGTTTTCCTGAAAGGCTTTTACTCTACTTTCCCGTTCCTTCAGGCTAGTCTTGCCATCCAAATAGGTGAAAGTGACATTTTCCTCCTTCAACCTCTCTGTAATCAGTTCCAGCATTTTTACAAATTGGCTGAAAATCAATATTTTATGTTTGCCGGTTTTTTCCAAGATATGCTCCAGTAGCAGGTTGATTTTGGCTGATTCCTGAATGGGCTCTCCGTTCTTCACCAATGCGGTGGCATCGCAGATTTGGCGAAGCCTGGTCAGCCCTTCCAATACATAAAAGTTGGTGTTTTCATCAGCGTCATCTTCCAGTTTTCCCTTTAGGAAGTCGCGGTATTCATTCCTGTAGGCGTCGTAGAGCTTGCGTTGGACAGATCCCATTTCGCAGTAGAGGTACTCCTCTGTTTTTTCGGGTAATTCCGTGAGGACTTCTTCTTTGGTACGCCTGAGGATAAATGGAGCCACTTTTTTGCGTAGTTCTGTAGCCAGACTGTCTTGGTCAGCTTTTTTAAGTGGGTTGGCATAGTCCCGCTTGAAGGCAGCAAAGGTGGTGAAGAACCCGGGATTTACGAAGTTCATCTGGGCAAATAGTTCCGTGATGCTGTTTTCTATGGGCGTGCCGGAAAGGGCCACTTTTAGTGGCGACGTAAGCTGGATCAGCGAGCGGTGTCTTCTGGATGAGACATTTTTAATGGCTTGTGACTCATCTGCCACGATCAGCTGAAAGTTGATGTTTTTCAGTAGTTCAATGTCATTGATCACTACACCGTAACTGGTGAGGATCACATCGTGCTTCTTAAACTCCGCAGGGTCGTCGTACCGCTGGCCATGGTGGATGAAGTAATCCAAGTGCGGTGCGAATTTGTCCAGCTCGTTTTTCCAGTTGAACAGTAGGGTCGTGGGAGCCACCACCAAGACTGTCGCGGATTTTTTATCTTCTTTGAGTTGGCAGATCAGGGCGATGAGCTGGAGGGTTTTGCCTAATCCCATGTCATCTGCCAAGATGCCTCCCCAACCGTAATCTTTTAAGAAATTCAGCCAGTTGAGCCCTTCTTGCTGGTAATGCCTGAGTTGGGCCTTTAGCTTCTTGGAAGGGGTGCTGTTTTCAATTTGCTTAAAAGATGACAGCCTTTCTTTTTTTTCTGCAATTTCTTTTAGTACGGCTTTGTGCTGTTTAGGGTCTGCCAGTTCATCCACTAATGAAAAGTGGGTTTTGGCCACTCTTAGGGTTTCTTTGTCCTGTAAGGAAGAGCGGAAGAGCTTGGCGAATTTTCCCATCCACTTTTCGGGAAGGATACCGATGGTGCCGTCTCCCAGCTCAATATAGTTTTGGCCCGATTCCACCGCTTTTTTGAGGTCCTTGAGCTTTACTTTGTTATTCCCAAAAGCCACTTCCACATTGGCTTCAAACCAATCCGGCTTAGTACCTAGGTCAAAGTCCACTTGGGCGGTATGAGGCGAAAACTTAAAGCCCTTGAGCTGATCCATTCCAAATACCCTGATGCCGGATTCCCTTAGTTTTTCGAATGCTTCGAGGAACCAGTAGTTGTTCATAAACTGGTCAAAACTCAAGTAAAAGAAACCTTGTGAACCCTTATGCGTAAATGCCGGATGCATCTCACGGATGTGCTGTACCAGTTGGTCTTCTTGTTCTGCATCCTGTAAATAGACCTTGTTATTTTCCGGATCGATGAGCGTGCCTTTTTCCAAAGGATAGGAGAGCACTCCTTCCTTGTACTGAATGGCGGGCCTAAAAAGGACAAAATTCCCCATTTCAGAAATATACAGGTGCCGTTGTAGATGTTCAGTGGTTTCATCCATTTCCATTAACCCATCTTGATAGTTGATCTTGAAGTCTTTTGCCAGCCGTTGGATAAGGCCTTGTTCCATTTCTGGCTTTTCTTTTTCGGTAAAGCGGATGAGTGAATTAGACAGGAAGTACAATAAAGCCTTGTGTTCTTTTGGAGTGGAAAAATAAGCCATTTTTTCCTGGCCAATAAGAACAAACAAATCATAGATGATACATCGCTCATCCAGTTCATTGACATAGAACCGCTCGTTTTCTATTAAAATAAATGGCCGTAAAAGGTAGGTGTGTTCTTCACGGGAAAGCTCAAATTCGAAGCTTGCCGCCAATGGAGTGATCTTTTGCAGGTCTTTCGGCCTGGGTTTGTAATTGTAATAATTGCCTGTTGGCGTTAACTGGTATAAGGGCAAAGACTCGCCAATGGTCAAAATGGAGAGGAATTTTTCATGCAGCGTGAAGAGGGAAGTGCCCTGGTTTCTTTCAGTCAATAGCTTGTTGAAGCTTGTCAATCGAGGAAAAAGCTCTTTGATCTCTTCAGTAGCAGGTAAGGACTCATCCTCCGGATCAAGTATCCAATCCAGTTTGGTATTTAAATCATTGGGGGCGCGTTTGGTTCCTTTTCCTTTGATGAGATTAATAGTGGCTAATTTTTTTGAATAATAATTTGTTATCAAGACAATTCCAGAATTGTATTCTACAGTATCTTTTGGGCTGATATCCAGCAACTGTTCACCCGCCCCCCAGCTGTGAAGTGTCGAAAACAACTCCTTGTCTATGGACTCAATGAACAGATCGGTCTTGAACATGCCTTCTAATGGCCCCTTTGGGTAGGCATAGAGGGTCTCTCCTGATAGCTCGATTTCAAAGTAATCTTCAAATTTCCCGGTTATTCCTTCCAGTCCATGGTCTGCCAAAAAGGCCTTCATCATCTTGGATCTGCCAGCCGGAATCGCATAGTTTAGTTCAGTGGGGTATTGCTGTATCCGTTCATAAAACCATAAAAAGGCATTTTTGATCAATATATCCCTTTGATAATTACATGACAATACGATCTTATCCTTCTTAATATCAACGGAGAGCTCGTAGAGGTGGGAATAATCGGACAAATGGTAAACGAAATGATTGGGGGTGATCTCTATATTTTCCAATTTGCACTCCCACCCACTATAGTCGCCAATAAATTCCAGGTTTTTCAGCAATACACTGGGGTCATTTTTATCCAGACCAACCTCCATAGGGTTCATGGGGTTAAAGACTTTTTCTTTTGTCTTTTTGGGAATGCGGATAGTACGATTCTTATGATCCAAAAGATATAGCATAGCTGCTGCAGTATGCTTACATTCTGAATTTTCCTCGAAGTAGATACAATCGCAAGATGCCAATTCTCCTTCCCAAAAATCCAATTGCGCTTCTGCTCCATCAAGGATGACCGACACGTCATAAAAAGGCTCGGTATTCCCTTCAACCAGAAAATTGAATGCTCGATTATAAGCGTTCGCATTATTCAATTCGCAAGCGCCATTTTGAAAAAGCTGTTTTCCCCTTTGGAGAATAGGAGGGGAATAATAGTCCAGTTCTATTCTTAAACAGTTGATTTCCTCAGTTGTTAATTTCATGTGATTAGTTGTAAAGAAATTAGCTTGTTAGCAGCTGCAAATTAAGCTGAAATAATCAACATGAAAAGAAGCGACAAATCAATTATTGGGAACGTTTCCTGATTTTCAGTACATCATCATGAATGCGCTTTCTTCGGGACGCTTGTTTAGCTCGATATGGGTATAGAATTTCAGTAACTCACATGCGATTACCTGACTGATAGGGGCGGTAGACAAGCTTGCTTGTCTACCATCTGCCTTTTTTCTGGTTTTTGGGATGTACCCCGTAGTGTTTTTTGACTTGTCCTGGAGGCATTTTTTTATAGCCTTTTTTATAGTGATGTCCATGATGTCCATGGTGGACCACACAAGAAGTGGTTAGTGCTACTGTTCCCAACAAAAAGGAGACAGCAAAACAGCAATTTATAATTAGTCGTTTCATGTCAAACCGGAGGCCAAAAACTAGGCCAACCCCTATGAGAAGTTTAATGTTTATATAATTATTACCTTATAAATAGTCTTCTCTAAGCTTTACAAACTGAAATATATCTCCCACGGTACCATTCTTGATAAACCCACCTTTGAGGATGGCTTCTTCTTCAAACCCCGCCTTCTGAAGTACCCGCATGCAAGGCACATTGAAGTCATAGACCGTAGCGAAGACCCGAAGGACTTCAAAGTTTTTGAAGAGGTAGGGGACGAAAAGTTTGACGGCTTCTGTAGCTATTCCTTGTCCCCAAAACTGTTCGCCAAGCCAAAAGCCCAGTTCCATATTGGTGCGGAGTTCATTCTCTCCTTTGTGGATCCCGATGGCTCCGACAAGTGTACCGTCTTTTTCTATTGCAAAATTTTGTGGAGGATTGAATTTAATATTGTGCTCGATCCAGAAGCGGGCGTCGTGAAGGGTGTAGGGTTGGGGAAAACTGTCTTTAAGGTTTTTGGTAATGGCAGGATTGTTGGCCAATGGGTACAGTTTGTGGAAATGCTGTCCGCCCCAGGTATTTAGCGTGATACCATTTTCTCCTTCGATTTTCATATACAGCGGTTGATTTTTTTTGATGAACTAAATGATTGTGCACCCACTGCATATTCTATACCTAAAATCAGCTCCTACAGAAAAAAAATAACGTCAAGAAAAAAGCATGGAAGTTAGTCTTCCATGCCGCTGTTTTTGAGCCTTTCTGCGTTTTCTGCAAACCGTAGGGCACTGGTAAAGTCTTCCAAGTTGCCGTCCATGACATCGGAGAGGTTATAGACGGTTTTGTTGATGCGGTGGTCTGTCACACGGCTTTGAGGGTAGTTATAGGTCCTTATTTTGTCAGACCGATCGCCACTTCCCACCATGGACTTACGCTGGGCGCCCACTTCTTCGTTGTGTTTGGCCAGTTCGATTTCATAGATCCTGGACCGGAGTACCTTGAGGGCTTTTTCGAAGTTTTTGATCTGTGACTTTTGGTCCTGGCAGGTCACTACGATGCCTGAGGGTTCGTGTGTAAGCCTTACGGCAGAGTAGGTCGTGTTTACGGACTGCCCACCAGGCCCTGACGAACAGTAAGTGTCCTTGCGGACATCGTTCATGTCGATCTGCACATCGACATCTTCCATTTCGGGAAGTACGGCGACGGTGGCAGCGGAGGTGTGTACTCTTCCTTGTGTTTCTGTGGTAGGGACTCGTTGGACACGGTGAACCCCTGATTCGTACTTGAGCATGCCGAATACATCGGCTCCTGAAACGGTGCTGATGATTTCCTTATACCCACCAGCAGAGCCAAATGTAAGGTCCAGTACGGTCAGGTTCCAGTTTTGCTTTTCGGCGTAGCGTTCGTACATGCGGAAGATATCACCGGCAAAAATGGCCGCCTCATCACCTCCCGTGCCACTGCGGATTTCTAGGATACAATCCTTGGAATCATTAGGGTCTTTGGGGATGAGCATTTGTTTCAGCTCCTTTTCGTATTCGGCCTCTTTTTCTTTCAACTCGTCCAGCTCTACCTTTGCCATATCCCTGAAATCAGGGTCTTTTTCTGTTTCAAGGATCGCTTTAGAACTCTTTATATTGTCCAGTACCAGTTTGTATTCGTCAAAAACGTTGACGATTTTTTCCAGGTCTTTATATTCTTTGGTGAGCTTGGTGTATTTGCCCATATCGGACATGGCGTCCGGCTGAATGATCAGCTGTCCCACTTCCTCAAATCTGTCTTTGATGTGCTCTAATTTATCAAGCATATAGTTTTTTTATCTTTGCAAGGACAAAATTAAGAAAATAAGTGATACGGCGATAAACGTGGCGGCTTCATTCAAGAAAGACGCATTTATCCAAACCAATGAAACACATTTGGCTAATTAGTAGGAGGGCTTTCGGACCTGTGTCATAACTATTGAGGAAAGCCTACCGTGTTGATTTGTAGGGGAAGAATTGGGGTAAAACTGGCTTTGGTGCAGTTTATGGGCTACCTTTGGAGTAACGAAAAAGAAGAAGATGATACGGATTTTATTTATAGTATTAGCGGGATTGTTGGTCTCTTGTGGCTCACGCAAGAAGGTGGATCGGGAAGTATTCGACGCTGTCAACGAGTCCATGGAGGTCAAAAAGGTCAATGAGGTGGATATCATTAACAAGGCCATCGAGTGGGGCAATGAGATCACTGAGGAAGCCCAGCAAGAGTTGATGGGTAAATTGACCACGGCGATCAATGAAAAAGGAGTGGCTGGAGCAGTAGCGTTTTGCAATGTGGAAGCGCTGCCTTCGCTGGATGAAGTGAGCAGGAAACACAAGGTCGTCATAAGGCGGGTATCGCATGATTTCAGAAATTCTTCCGATCGGCCCAATGAAAAGGAAGAAATGTTGCTACAGGCTTATGAGTACAATGAAGAAAACGATATTCAGAATAAGCCGAATGTACAGGAAATCGAAAATGGCGAAATCCTTCTTTACACAAAAGCTATTACCATTCCAGGAAAAATGTGTTTGAATTGTCATGGTGATCCAAACAAGGATATTGATGAGGCTACGTTGGCCAAGATCGAAAAGCTATATCCCCAAGACAAAGCCAAAGGTCACGAAGTTGGGGACCTCAGGGGAATGTGGAGCATTGCCATTCCTAAAAAGGAAGTGGTGAAGCAACTGTAATAGCGTAGCAAGATTGGGGAAAAAGTAGTGGGATGTGAGTAGTGAGATTTGAGTCTTGAGTCTTGAGACAATTGCCGACCAATATAGATTGAAATGCGCCCTTTTGGGGATAGGGGGCGATTTCTTGAGTTGTGCTGGGTCTCTGCCCCAGCACTGATAAGGAACAATTTCTTCTACTTTTTAGAAGAGGGGAGGTGAATGTAGAAGGACAATTTACTGAACACCGAATACTAATTTTCCACTCCGACCATCTCTCCTATCCAGAAGGGCTGCATGGATTGGAAGGTGATGGTGCCTTCCTCGACTTCTACGAAGGTGGCATGTTTGATATTGATAAATTGGCTTTCTGCGGCGGTTTTCATTTCGATGAGGGTGTGATCTGGGGCATGTAATTGGACGGAACTTTGTGGGAACCATTTTTTAAAGGACTTGCCCATCACCGGGAAATAACGAATAGGCCCGTCAAAGACCACGATATTCACCAAATCCAATTTTTCTTCTAACTGAAAAAGCTGTCGATGGTCGTAATCAATAATATTGACAGCAGGGTGTTTGGTGGCGATGAGGTATTGGAGTCCTTCCTCCAGGAATTTTCCCTGCTGACATGTCAAAAAACGCAACGGATACTGTTCTTCCAGTAGTTGGAAGTGCTTTTTTTGATATTCACTTGTGGCGAGGATCACATCGATCTTAATACCCCAAGAGAGCACGGTATCTACCACCGGCTCGGCCACTAGCACGGTAGGCACCCATTCCAGTAATGGGGCAATCTGCTCGTACGAAAGCTGTTCAGTGCCCATGATGAGCATGGCAGGCTCCTGCTGTTCTTTGACAAAATGATGCGACGACATGGACAGGTTGTATTAAAATAATTCGATTATACGCTTTATTGCCAGTAGGTTTTATTTCTCACGGAACGCACAGAACACCCAGAATGAAATAAGGTCTTTCTGAGGTCTCTATGTTTTCTGTGAGCACCTATTTGATTTTACTTTCAAAGTAACGATAATTTCTTTGAAGATGGAAGTTGAACCCGGAATATGGATTAGCCTATCTATTGCGACCTGAAATTGCTTTAAAATCAGTCGCTTATCTTTAATCGGTTCTATCTGGCAGCTAGACAGGGTAACCGTAGCGGTGCTACGCTCACACCTCCAAACTAACTGATTTTCTTGCACTTTAAGCTCTTCCCGATAGCCATCTGGACAAGCTATTCCGATTCCTAATGCATAAACCTGACAATGTCGTTTAGTTAGTGTGTATCTGGAAAATACGGGTTCTATATTTTTTCCTTGGGCAGTTATTTTTCTAGCTAAATTCCTAGGTGTTTTTCACCCCTTTACCTTTGTTACTTTTTTGCTTCAGGTCAAATAAGTAACCAAAAAACCCCGCCGTTGTGCATCTATTGGCCTAAAATTAAAACGTGCCCTCATGCAGGCAAACTCCTCCTGTCTAAAGCCAAGCAGGCCTATCTAAAGCCATGTAAACCTTCTTTAGCTGCCAACATTCTTTTTGGGCAGCATTTCGTCAAACAAGCCTGCCTTCTTGCCTACCCGCTTTTTAATTTCTTAACGCCCAATACCTGCAAGGCGGACCCATTTTATACATGTTTAAAAAGGCCATGGATTAAAACCATAATTCCCTCAATGGACGATCCGTATTGGAAAATCTTCTTAACTAAACGACATTGATAAACCGGGTTGAACTGCTTCCAATGGCCTTGGTGGGATTTTTATCAATGGGCTAGTTCATTCCTTTTGAATAACCCTTTGGTGAATCATAATTACTGCTAGTTTTTTTTTACTTTTATGGGGCAAAAGCCATCCGCAATACTCAGCGGAAGGCAGGATTGGGGAGCAGCGGAACACCTTCCCATTTTACCAAAACCACTAATCAAATGGCATTGACTAAACCGTTTAACTTCAAACAATGGATTGACGATAACCGACACTTGCTCAAGCCGCCAGTCGGCAACCAGCAAGTGTATAAAGGGAATGATGACTTTATCGTGATGGTGGTGGGCGGCCCTAATTCCCGAAAGGATTTTCACTATAATGAAGGTGAGGAATTCTTTTATCAGCTGGAAGGAGATATTGTGCTGAAAGTGATCGACGAGGGCAAGCCCAAGGATATTGAAATTAAAGAAGGAGAAATTTTCCTTTTGCCGCCGAAGGTGCACCACAGCCCCCGGCGACCCGCCAATACGGTCGGGCTTGTGATGGAGCAGTATCGTCAAGAAGGGGAGAAAGATGGGTTTATTTGGTATTGTGAAAACTGTGGAAACAAGCTCTATGAGGAATATGCCGTGGTGACAGACATTGTCAGCCAACTGCCTCCTATCATGGAGCATTTCTGGAGCAATCCTGATCATTTTACCTGTAAATCTTGTGGTACCAAAATGGAAAAATAAGCACTTAAACCCGGAATATGCATTAGCCTATCTGTTGCGACCTTAAACTGCTTCAAAATCAGCCGTTTCACTTTAGTTTTCGGCATAACCGTAGCGGTGCTACGCTAATGCCTCCAAACTAACTGATTTTCTTGCACTTTCAGCTCTCACTACGATTCCTAACGCATAATCCGGGTTAAAGCCTGTTCCTCTTGACTATCGGAGTCATCCATTTCGGGTTTTTTACAACCAATGTGGGCCGTGAATTGTAGGTAAGAAGCCTAATGACCAATAACCCAAACTCAGAATAATATGACTGCACACCGTTATAGCTTGGCCTATGCTCAGGAAAGGGATCGGGAAGATCCCCTAAGGAAATTCAAAAGTAGATTTTACTTTCCCAAGGTAAATGGTGAGGAAGCCATTTACTTTTGTGGTAATTCCCTGGGGCTTCAGCCAAAAGCAGTCAAAGAATACCTCGAACGAGATTTGGATAGCTGGGCGACCAAGGCGGTGGATGGCCACTTTGACGGAGAAGAGCCATGGTTTTCTGTCCACGAAAGATCCAAAGCGGCCTTAGCAGAAATAGTAGGTGCCAAAAAGCACGAAGTGGTCGCTATGGGCAGTTTGACCAGTAACCTTCATGCACTTATGGTGTCCTTTTATCAGCCAGATGGTAAGCGAAATAAAATCTTGACAGAAGCGGGGGCTTTCCCTTCAGATATGTATGCCCTGGAGACCCAGGTGAAACACCATGGACTTGATCCTAGTGAGGCAATTGTCGAAGTAGCACCTAGGCAAGGAGAGCATACCATCAGGACGGAGGATATTCTTCAAGCCATATCCACGCATAAGGATGAACTCGCTTGCGTGATGATGGCAGGCTTGCAGTATTATACTGGTCAGGTGTTTGATATGAAGGCAATAACGAAGGCCGGACACGAAGCCGGAGCCTTGGTGGGCTTTGATCTTGCCCATGCTGTGGGGAATGCACCCTTACGATTACACGATTGGGTAGTGGATTTTGCGGCATGGTGCAGTTACAAGTACCTGAACTCAGGCCCAGGAAATGTGGCTGGGATTTTTGTGCATGAGCGGCATGGCGACAATCCGAAACTGAACCGTTTTGCTGGCTGGTGGGGCCATGATGAGAAAGTACGCTTCAAAATGGAAAAGGGCTTTGTTCCCATGTATGGCGCCGATGGCTGGCAGACGTCCAATGGCAATGTGCTGGGAATGGCGACACACCAAGCGTCGTTGGACATTTTCAAAGAGGCAGGAATGGAGGCCTTGCGCCAAAAGAGTGTGCAGCTTACAGGTTTTTTGGAATACCTGATCCGTGAGATTAGTGGTGGCAGCGGGGTGCTGGAGATCATTACCCCGAGTGCTGAAGTGGAGAGAGGCTGCCAATTGTCCCTCTTGATCCATAAAGGAGGGAAAACCGTCTTCGATGAGTTTTATCGAAATGGGATAGTGGGTGATTGGCGAAATCCCAATGTGATCCGGATAGCACCTACCCCGCTTTACAATAGCTTTGAGGATGTATTCAGATTTGCCAAAATTTTGGAACAATCCCTTGCTAAATTTACTTAATAAAACAGACCTATTTCAAACCTATTAATAAAAACACAACCGATGAAGAATAATGATGTCAGCATTATTGGTGCAGGACTGATTGGTTCATTGCTTGGGATTTACCTTTCTAAGAAAGGCCTGAATGTTTCCATCTATGAAAAGCGTCCCGATCTCAGGGAACAACAATATGCCCCTGCGGGCCGATCGATCAATATGGCCTTGAGTGACCGCGGATGGAAAGCCTTGGACAAAATCGGCCTAAGAGAATTGGTAGAGCCCTATGTGATTCCCATGTACGGTAGGAGGATCCATGATGAGCATGGAGCCACCACTTTTTTGTCTTATGGCAAAGAAAACCAGGCAATCTATTCCATCTCCAGAGGGAAATTTAACCATGTGTTGGTGGATGAAGCAGAAAAACACGGTACAAAAATGTGCTTCAGCCATATATGCGAGGAGATCAGTATTGCGGATACCACCTTAAAAGTGGTATTGCCGGATGGCACCAAAGAAGACCGGGAGACCGATGTGGTCATTGGGGCTGATGGAGCTTACTCCTCTTTGAGGGATGCCATGCAGCGCCAGACAAGACTGAACTATAAGCAAGAATACATTTCGCATGGCTATAAGGAGCTGACGATTCCAGCGACCAAGGAGGGGGAATTTGTAATGGATCCCAATGCCTTGCATATTTGGCCCCGGGGAGAATTCATGCTGATTGCCTTGCCCAACCCGGACCATTCATTTACCTGTACTCTCTTTTTGCCTTTTGAAGGAGAGAAGGTGTGCTTTGACAAAATCAATGATGAAGCCGATTTGGAGAGTGTGTTCAGGACTTATTTTGATGATGCCTTTTCCTTGATGCCGGATTTGGCCAAGGAGTATTTTGATAATCCCACCTCTTCACTGATCAATGTGGAGTGTTATCCATGGTTGGCGAATAAGTCCATGCTGATCGGTGATGCCTGTCACGCCATGGTTCCATTCTTCGGTCAAGGGATGAATTGTGGTTTTGAGGATTGCTTTATCTTGGATGGATTGATAGAAAAATACGGGACTACTTCTTGGGAATTGGTGTTTGAGAAATTCCAAAAAGTAAGAAAATCTGACACTGATGCCATAAGTGAAATGGCCAGAAACAACTTTACTGAAATGCGGGACAGTGTGGCCAATCCACGGTTCATCATTCGTAAAAAAATAGAAGCACGGCTTCATGAGCTTTACCCTACTGAGTGGATTCCGCTTTATACCATGGTTACTTTCTCAGATATGAAGTACGAAGATGCCTATGCGCAAGGAAGACTTCAGGATGAAGTGATGGATAAGGTGATGGAAGATCCCATGATATTGCAAAACTGGCAGCAAGTCGACTATGCAGCCATTATTTCCCAGATAGAAACCGCTAGAATGGTATAAGGTTAGCAGCCTGAAGTGAAAGGATTAACACCTCAGTCCTGTTGTGAGGGGCATATTGTGGTCATGGATCTCCGAGTCGTAGTCGAAGGCAGTCCATGGCCACTATTTTTTTTGGATCAATAAACCCGGAATATGCATTAGCCTATCTATTGCGGTATGAACCTACTTCAAAATCAGTCGCTTCGCTGCTGTTTTCGATTTCACCATAGCGGTGCTATGCCTCAATCTCCAAACAGCCTGATTTTCTTGCAGTTTCAAACCTCATTACGATTCCTAATGCATAAACCGGGTTAAAAGCTTCTGGGGAAGATAATTTTCACTAGGTTTTTAATCCGGTTTAGGAATCGTTATCGTCTGTCCACCAGTGGAGGAAGTCCCTCCGCTAGGCCACGGCGAACAGGTGGCCTTCCGCTTGCCCTCTTGTCTCATTTCATCACTTCCCTTACCGGTACCGGTTTTTTTTGAGAATCTGCGCGTCCATGGAGATGTTGCCAGGGCCAGTTAAAAACAGGGTGATGAAGGTGGTCAGGTAGAGGAGCCCTACTTCTTTGTCACCGATGGGGTCCCCACCATGGACAATAAATACTGCTACGATCATGGTGATCATCAACGGGACCAATGCCAACCTAGTCATAAAGCCCAGCGCCAACAGAATGGCGCAGAAGAATTCCGCAAAAATGGTCAATTGTAAAGATACTGCCGGACCGACCCCGATCGGGTCTGCAAATTTTGTAAGGTATTCGCTGAACTTGGTGATTTTGTCCCATCCGTGAGTCATCATTAGAGCAGCTGCTCCTAATCTCAGTAATAGCAAAGCCAGGCCGCGTGATATAGGACTATTGGAGAATAGTATCTTTTTCATGTTGTAATAGCTCGATTTTTAGCGTATTGTAATAAAACGTGGGTTTGATCTATCTATTGGATACGATGGAGATCAAAGTCAAGATAATGTCAGGGCTATTCCCAGAGCTTTTCAGGGTACTCCCCTTTTTTATGCAGCTTTTGTAAAGCAGCCACGACGACAGGTTTATCTTCTGGATACGTGACACCGAACCAAGTGGTTCCACCTTCCAGTATGGCGATATTGGCTTTTTTTTCTTCGATGAGGGTGTTCGCTACTGAGGGGATGTAAAATTCCGATTTGATATTGTCTTTATTCTCTGGCAAAAAAGCCTTCCATATTCTTTCCGCTTCCTCAAAAAAAGAAGGGTGAAATCCCCAGCAATTCATGCTGACAGGGGTGTCTGGAGGGATGACGAGAGGGTCGTCGTCTTCTCGGCTGATGATCTGGTCACCTTCTTGGGCGATGGCTGTTCGCTCGGTCATGCCGATAAGCTGAAAATGCTCGTTGGTCTCACAAACCCCACGACTGACAGTGCCGTTTTCAGAAAGAACGTTTTTTAGCGCATAGCCTACCATGCAGTGAAGGTTTTCTTTTACTTCGTCCTTTAGGAATTTTCCGAGGGCTTGAAAAGCCTCTTTTCCATAAAAGTCGTCCGCATTAATGACAGCAAAGGGAGCTTGGATAGCATCTTTGGCACAAAGTACGGCATGGCCAGTACCGAAGGGTTTTTTTCTTTCAGGGTTTTGGTATTCGGAAGGCACTAGGCTCTCGAGTGTTTGGACCACAAAGTCCACCTCGATTTTTCCTTGAAGCTTGGGTAAAAATAGCTCTTTGGCTGTTTCGAGAATCTCCTTTCGCACGATAAAGACCACCTTTCCAAATCCTGCCCTAATGGCATCAAAGATGGAATATTCGATGATTGTCTCCCCATTGGGGCCAAACCCATCTATTTGTTTGTTGCCGCCGTATCGACTGCCTATCCCTGCAGCCAAGATTAAAAGTGTAGGTTTATTCATGAAATTGAATGTTGAATTTGGTATTTCCGGTTTGTTTTGGTGCCTAAAATTAAGACAATCTTTATTAACAGCCCATAAACCATGCTAAAATTTGAAAATGTGTACAATATGGGTTGTATCAGGCTACAATTGATATAATAATTGGTTTTTACCCGTGTTTTGGTTTGTTGTGCATCCTAAAAACGTAAAAAATGCAAAAAATAATAAATTTGATGTGTTTGTTGTAGTCTAGTTTATTAGTTTTGCAGTCAAATCCGATAAAATCGGTTTTTGTCACAACCAATCAGTTTGTCAATTAATCATAATGAAAAAAGTAGAAGCTATTATTAGAACATCTCGATTCGAGGTGATTCAGCAGTGTATTGCTGCGCTCGGAGTGAAGTTCCTCACTTTTTATGAAGTAAAAGGAATGGGACTTGAACACGCAAAAATCGAAAAGTACAGAGGCGTTGCTTATGAGCCCACATTTATTCCTCGGACCAAATTAGAAATCGTGGTTACCGAAGAGTTGGTAGACCCTGTGGTCAACTGCATCCTCAAAGAAGGCCGAACTGGTCAGATAGGAGACGGGAAGATTTTTGTGACCGATGTGTTGGAAGCCTACAGAGTGAGGAACAATGACAAAGGAGCAGATGCGCTGTAGCGCATTGATCTTTACCGATTCCATATTATCCTAACAAACTAGAAATATCCATATAAATTACCCATTCAGATGAATCAAGAATTATTTACCATCAACAATGTGTGGATGATGGTAGCCACTATCCTGGTATTTATCATGCACTTGGGCTTCGCCTCTTTGGAAGCCGGTCTTACCAGGGCCAAAAATACCGTCAACATTCTCTTTAAAAACACTATTATCCCAGCCATGGGGCTATTGACTTATGCCTTTGTGGGATTTAATCTAATGTATCCAGGTGAAGCCTTTACGGGAGGCTTTTTCGGCTTGAGCGGTCTTGGCTTGAGCTTGCCTGAAGGCTGGGACACGTCTAATTATAATCAAGGATATACCTTCTTTACGGATTTTATCTTCCAAGCGATGTTTGCAGCTACTGCGGCCACGATCGTTTCTGGTGCCGTAGCGGAGCGTATCAAACTAGGGCCATTTATCATTTTCTCCACGCTTTATGTGGCGATCTGCTATCCCATCGTAGGTATGTGGAAGTGGGGTGGAGGCTTTTTGGACAGCTTGGATACTCCATTCTATGATTTTGCAGGCTCTACCATCGTTCACTCTGTCGGTGGATGGGGAGCATTGGTAGGCGCCTACTTGCTAGGCCCAAGGATCGGTAAATATACCGATAAAGGCATGAAAGCTATTCCTGGACACAACATCCCGATGGCAGTAATCGGTGTATTCCTGCTTTGGTTTGGATGGTTCGGCTTTAACGGTGGTTCAGTATTGACCGCTGATCCAGGGACGGTGTCCAAAGTGTTTGTGACCACTTCCATAGCTGGAGCTGCAGGTGCTTTTGGGGCTTTACTGTTCTCTTATATAAAATTCAAGTCCTACGATATCACCATGGTGCTGAACGGTATCTTGGCTGGGTTGGTGGGCATTACTGCAGGAGCTGATCTGATGGGTGTAGGAGAGTCTGCCATCATCGGTTTTGTCGGCGGTGGATTGGTAGTATTTGCCGTGGTGTTCTTTGATAAAGTGAAAATCGATGATCCTGTCGGTGCGATTTCCGTCCACTTGGTAGGTGGTATTTGGGGAACACTGGCAGTAGGACTCTTTGGTGATCTTGCCGGGTTCTCTCAGGTAATGTCCCAGTTGATCGGAATCGGTGCAGTTGGGGCTTTCTGTGTGATTTTCAGCTTTGTAGTGTTCTATTCGATGAAGAGGACAGTTGGTATACGGGTGCATGAGCAAGAGGAAGTGGAAGGACTGGATATCAATGAGCATAGCATGAGGGCTTATCCTGATTTTGCGACAAAAGAATAGCGGGTCCAACAGATGATTAATTAGGAGGAGCAGTCAAGTGCTCAATCCCTTAAAGGAGATTTCCCTTTACTTTACAGATAAAAGTAGTGATTAATAAAAAAGCCATCCGCCTGGAGCGGATGGCTTTTTGCATATTAAGAACACTTACTCTTTAACCATATTTAAAAATAAGGGTAACACACACACCTGTCCCTTTGCTGACCACATTGCCCCATGATAGCCTGTGGTCTAATGGGGTTAAAGAGTATAGAAATCGCTAGCGATATAAAAAATATGAACTGAGATTATAAAGCTAGGGCTTGCTTCTGTGAATTTCAAAAAATTACCTGCGCATAGATGCGCATAGCTACGCAATATCAAAAAATGATGATTTTTAACCCGGTTTATGCAGAATTTAGGGTGTAGATAGTCACCTTTACTTTCTAAATTATCCTCCTCCAATGACGGAGTAAAAAATAAAAAGCTATCCTGAATAAGGATAGCTTTTTATATAATTGAGTGTTTTAGCGGTAATTTATTTTTTCTTTTTGGCTTCTTTCATTGGGTTGGTGCCACTAGCGGCACCTCGTGGCCCACTATTACGCTTAAAGAGCTCAAAGCGAGAAGGGATGTTCTTTCTTGGGAAATAGTTGTTTTCCTCATCGATATCTGCTGTCTCGCGGTAAGGGTCAAGCACAATGGAAGCCACTTCTTTTTTGGTAGGGAAGACTTTGGTTACTTCTGCTTCATTTTTTCTCCAAATATAGGCAGGGATCCGTTGTACTTCCGAAGAACCGTCAGTGTAATTGAACTGGACGATGATAGGCATGACCAGACCTCCGATGTTTTTGAAGGTGAGTTCATAGTAATTCAGTCCACTGTTGAAGAGTTCTTTTTCTCTTTCGTTTAAGCTAGCGACAAAGTCCTTATGGGCTTTTTCGTCACTAGGGCTTACAGAAAACCTGTCATAGCTGCTATAGAAGTCACGGGTGGCAGGATCCTTTTCCAGTACCGTTTCCGTCACATCTTCTTTATTTCGGGTTTTGGTCAGGTAGCTTTCGTATTTGTCATACGCTTCCGCCTCCGCTTTTTCCTTTTCAGTAGGAGTTCTGTTGTCCAGTTGGTACCATTTTACGTCAGTTAGGGAGATATCGACCGCTTCTGTTCCAAAGAACCATCCTCGCCAGAACCAATCCAGGTCCACGCCTGAGGCATCTTCCATGGTACGGAAGAAGTCTGCGGGAGTGGGGTGCTTAAATTTCCACCGCTGGGCATATTGCTTGAAAGCGAAGTCAAACAAGTCCCTGCCCATTACCGTTTCACGCAGGATATTAAGTGCTGTAGCCGGTTTGGCATAGGCATTTGCGCCAAATTGGATAATATTTTCGGAGTTGGTCATGATCGGCTCGAGGTATTGCTTTTCGCCCTTCATGTAATCCACGATTTTGTGGGCGGGTCCTCTTCTGGAAGGATAGTTTCTGTCCCATTCCTGCTCGGCGAGAAACTGCATGAAGGTGTTCAGCCCTTCGTCCATCCAGGTCCATTGACGCTCGTCAGAATTGACAATCATGGGGAAGAAATTATGCCCTACCTCATGGATGATGACGGAGATCATGCCGTTTTTGATCGCTTCCGAGTAGGTGCCGTCCTTATCAGGCCTGCCGTAGTTAAAGCAGATCATGGGGTATTCCATGCCATTGGAAGCTTCTACTGAAATGGCCGTAGGATAGGGGTAGTCGAAAGTCCTGGCAGAATAGGATTTCAAGGTATGGGCTACTGCTCTGGTCGAATATTGTTCATATAGAGGGTTGGCTTCTTTGGCGTAATACGACATGGCCATGACATTCTTATTGCCTACATCTACTGCCATTGCGTCCCAGATGAACTTTCTGGAAGATGTCCAAGCGAAGTCTCTTACGTTTTCTGCTTCAAACACCCACGTTTTTGTATCCGAAGCCTTTCCTTTTTCCAACTTTTCTGCTTCATCTTGCGTGCGGATGATGACAGGGTCGTCAAAAGTCTCCTTGGCTTTGTTCCAGCGATCCAACTCGGTATCGTTAAGGACTTCATCCGGATTTTGGAGCACACCGGTAGCTCCTACCATGTGATCTGCCGGTACGGTGATGCTTACGTTGTAATTGCCGAAGGTAAGGGCAAATTCACCACTTCCGTAAAACTGTTTGTTTTGCCATCCTTGGAAGTCGGAGTATACGGCCATCCTTGGGAACCACTCCGCCAAGGTGTACAGGTAGTTGCCGTCTTCCTCGAAATATTCGTATCCAGGTCGACCACCTATAAAACTGGTCCTGTCATGGATGTTAAAACTCCAGTCGATGGTAAATTCCACTTGTTCTCCTGCTTTCAGCGGTTCTGGTAGGTCCACCCGCATCATGGTTTTATTGATGGCGACAGGGATATCATTACCCTGAGTGTCTTTTACGCTGTGGATTTTGTAACCAAGGTCTTGGTCATGCCATAAGATCGATTCCAGTTGTCGCAAGGACATTTTATCATAAATCTTGCTAGTGCGGGCTTTTTGGCTGTCGCTATCTTTGGCGCGTTGGTTTTGGTCCAGCTGAATCCACAGGTAACTGAGGATGTCAGGGGAGTTGTTTATATAGGTGACTGTTTCGGTGCCTTTGATGGCTTGGTTTTCGTCGTCCAGTTCCACATGGATGTCATAGTTGGCTTGCTGCTGCCAGTACAAATGCCCAGGAGCTCCAGAGGCGGTTCTGTAGACATTTGGTGAACGTAGCATGGGGCCTAGCTGTTCGAATCTCTCGGCGTGGTTTTGCTCGCTGTGTTGCGCTACTGCCTGGGAAGAGAATGCCAGGGTGGCGGCGATAAAGTACATTAATCTTTTCATATCTCTCTTAAAGTTGGGTTTTGTGTAGTGGTTTTTGTTTATTTTCAGTTTGGTTCTCTTACCTAGTGATCTTTTGTTACTAATATACAGCATCCAATATCATCATAATGGACATGCCCAATACAATGGATGAAATGACCAAAGCCCACTCTTTTCTATTGGTGCCAAATATACCAATGGCAATGGAAGAGATCACAATAAAGATGGCCACAATGATAAGCTGTCCAGCTTCCAGTCCTAGGTTAAAAGCCAATAATGGTTCCCAAATAGAGTTCTCCCTACCTAGAAGAGAACGAAGATAATTGGAAAATCCGAGTCCATGGATCAGTCCGAAGAACAGGGCAAAGGCATAATTGGCCTGAATGCCACTTCCACTTGAGGGACGTGGCTTAAGTATATTGAAGAATGCTGTTACGGCGATAGTAACTGGAATCAAGAACTCGATCAAATTGGAGTCGACGCTAAAGATCCGGAGCGTGGCCAAGGCCAAGGTAATGGAGTGGCCGATGGTAAATGCTGTCACTAGTATCAGGATTTTTTTCCAATCCCGCAGCAAGTAGATAGCACATAGGGCGATGACAAATAAAATATGGTCAAAGCCATTAAGATCAAGGATGTGTTCAATACCGAGTTTGAAATACGCTTGAAACTGATTCATGTAGTAATTTGTTTGGCCTTCTGCATGTATTTCCATTCCTAATGATCCGATCATGCCAGTGGCCGTCATATCATAAGTAATTGCGAGAAGGTCTTGGGCTTAGTTTTTTTATTCAGGTTTGGAAAAACTGGTTGTAATAATAATGCTAAATTTGCATAAAAAATAACAAACCCTGCGTAAATGTTATATAATTATATAGTCTCCATGATCATAGGATGGGTGGTCTACTTTCATCCTTTTTACATCAGTGTTACCGATATCAGTTATAATGAAACCTCCCAAAGCTTGGAGATAGCCCAGAAAATCTTTTGGGATGACTTAGAAGTTGCGCTTGGCAATGTCACCGGTGAGCGGGTGGACTTTATGAATCCCGCTGATCCTGAGGGGATGTCCAAAAGGATCAAGAAATATTTGCTGGAGCATAATCATATTACCGTTAATGGCAAGGAAGCAAGTCTGGTATACCTCGGCTTTGAGGTGGAAGAGGATGCGGCCTGGTTTTACCTAGAGGCAACAGCAATCACCAAGCCCGGGGAGGTCGTAGTTACCAATGAGATTTTGATCAGTGATTATCCAGACCAGCGTAACATGGTCAATTTTTACGTGGACGATACACCCAAGACCTTGATCCTGCATAAGGATAATGAAGTAGGTGAGCTGAGTTTTTAACCCGGATTATGCGTTAGGAATCGTAGTGAGAGCTGAAATTGCAAGAAAATCAGTTAGTTTGGAGGCATTAGCGTAGCACCGCTACGGTTATGCCGAAAACTAAAGTGAAACGGCTGATTTTGAAGCAGTTTCAGGTCGCAACAGATAGGCTAATGCATATTCCGGGTTTAATGCGGATTCTAAGAAGTTGAGAAAATAACGTAAAGTAGCTAACTTATTGGAGAATCACATTAGACACTTAGGGCACAATAGGGAAAATGCGGTAATTAATTTACCCGAGGCAATTCCTTGGGGATGTCTCCAAAAAAACATTTCCCTTAAGCAGCCTGAAAGGTTAGTTAAACACTCCCATCCAGCCATACCAAGTTCCACGATATAGAAGCCTTCCGCAGTTAGATGGAAATATGCATTGGCATGGCTACCTCGGGATCGGTCAGCTCCGCATTACCCATTTCATTAGGGCCTTGATAATACCGGCAGTTTTAAGTCCGTATGGCGGATACAGTAATTTGGGCAAGGTTTTGCCAGTTCGCTGGATCAGAATGGATTTTTCGTTGCTAAAACCCAGAAATCCAGCATGGCCATGTGATCTGCCCATGCCGCTCGCACCAATGCCTCCAAAAGGCAGCTCGTTATGCATGAACTGGATGGCGCAATCATTCACCACTAGTGCTCCGCTGCTGGTATGTTTTCGTGTCAACTCGGTGACGTTGTCATCTGTAGAGAATAAATAAACTGCCAATGGCTTTGGTTTGAGCTGTATCAGGTGCAATACGTCATCCAGCTGATGGTAAGTGATGATGGGCAGAATAGGCCCGAAAATTTCTTCTTTCATCAAAAGCATATCTTCCGATACATGGCTGACTACAGTGGGCTCCATAAAACAGTTGTCCAAGGAACATTCACCCCCAAATTCTACATGGCCCCCTTTTTCCTTTGCGTCATCTAGCAGACTTTGAAGGCGGACAGTGTGCTGGGAATTAATGATCCTTCCATAGTCTTTATGCTTTGCAAAGCCCTTCGCATTTGAGTTGTACATGTGGTTGACCTGATGGTTAAGTTCAGCAATGAACTCCTCCTTTTGTGATTCATGGACAAAGAGATAGTCCGGTGCGATGCAGCTTTGGCCGCTGTTGATAAAACGTGCCAGGGCGATTTTTTTTGCAGCATCCTTTAGGTCAAATGCCTGATCGATAATGACAGGTGACTTGCCGCCTAATTCTAAAGTGACGCTTGCCAGGTGCTTGGAGGCTGCTTTCATGACGATTTTTCCGACCTGTGTACTACCTGTAAAAAATACATGGTCAAATGGCTGTTCAAGGAGCTCTTGGGTAATGCTTATCCCTCCTTCGTATATCGCTACGTCTTCGGGAACAAACAGTTCCGTTACCATTCTTCTGAGCAAGGCGGAGGTGTGCGGGCTGTGCTCAGAAGGTTTGAGGGTCACGCTGCATCCCGCTGCGATGGCTGAGACCAGTGGGGCCACACTAAGGTTAAAGGGGTAGTTCCAAGGCGAGATGATCAAGGCGGCTCCTTTTGGCTCTGCTTGAATATAGGCTTGTGTCCCAAGCATATGAAAAGGAGACTTTACCTTTTGTGGTGCCGTCCATTTCTTGAGGTTTTTGATGGCCAAATTGATTTCCATGATCACAAAACTGGTCTCCACGACGACTACTTCAGCAGCCGGTTTATGGAGATCAGCATATAGGGCTTTGTCGATTTCCTTCTGGTTCGTTCGGATCCATTCTTTTAGCTGTTCGAGTTTTTTTGTCCGATTGGACAGGGTTGACTGCTGGTTCTTTTTGGCTTTAACCTTTTGAGCATGAATGATTTCTTTGGTCATGGATGTATAGGATATAGAATGTTTACTGCTGCTTTTTGGCACTTGTACAAGATAAAAAATAAACTTTAAACAGATAATAAAGCGGCCATTCGTTGTAGAATATTCCTATTAATTATGACTTGAGTTTACTTTTTGTGTGCACAAAAAAGGTGTTTGGAATAATGAAAATGAAGCTGTGTAAAAAATAAACTTCATTTATTTTGGTATTAAATACATATTAGTGTAGTTTTATAACTATAAAATGTATTTAAAATACATATTTATCGAATTGAATAAATGTGTAACGTAAATATTCTAAACCTTTACCAAGTGATACTTGGACAGGTAAGGCATTTTATAAAAAGGAACTACTAACTCTACTCTCTATGAAAGCATTTTTATTAAGCTTTTTGTTGCTTGCATGCTGTTATTTTTCTGCAGTAATGGCAAGCCCAAATGGTGTCAGGGGCCCAGGGCAGATCAGCGGGGCAAAACTCGACCGTATTCCGCAGGAAGAAATACACATCACGTTGGAAAAAACGGGCAAGTATGAAGACACCAATGAAGATGGTGAATTCAGTGCTGGTGATCAAGTGTCCTATACTTTTTTAGTGACCAATACCTGCACAGGGACGATTACTGACATTGTCATAAAGGACCCCCTCGTACATGTCGAGGGTGGTCCAGTCTCCTTGGCTCCAGGCCAATCGGACAGTACCAGCTTTTCGGCTGTTTACATATTGACCCAAGAGGATGTTGATGCAGGTATTTTGCGGAATACCGCTACGGTATGTGGGAGGTTGATTTCAGGGGAACAGGTGGAAGCAGAGGATGAGGATATCCAAGAGATCTACGTAAAAGGCTCCATCAAGCTGACCAAGACCGGCACCTACGCGGATACCAATGAGGATGGGCAACCAAATGTTGGTGATCATGTACACTATACTTTTGTGGTAAAGAACAGTTGTCATGCGACCCTTTATGATGTGATGGTGCTGGATACACTAGTGACAGTAAGTGGTGGGCCGATTACCCTAGCTCCCGGAGAGAAAGACAAGACCACTTTTACTGGCAGCTATGCGTTGACCCAAAAAGACATTGATGCTGGTGAGTTGGTAAATATTGCCACGGCCAAAGGAACCAATGCCCATGGTGAAACCATCAAGGATACAGATGAAGATAGGCAAGTTTTTGAAGTGGAAGGGGCGATTCGACTTCAAAAGACCGGAGCGTATGAGGACAGTGATGGCAGTGGTTACGTTAACCCCGGCGATCAGATCCGTTATACCTTTACCGTAAAAAACAGCTGTCACGTTACACTGACCAATGTCCATGTGCAGGATATACTGGTGGAGGTGGACGGAGGGCCCATCACATTGGCGCCTAGCGAGAAGGACAAAACCACTTTTAAGGCCGTTTATACCATCACGCAAGAGGATATCGATAGGGGGAAGGTGATCAATAAGGCGACAGCAATAGGCCATAATCCCAAAGGGGATGAGATAAAGCACTGTGATAGCGATACGGTGATGCTTCAAGGGCCTTCGGAAACCCTGTTGTTTCGGCTTACAAAATCAGTGGACGTGAACCAAGCTGTCTTGGGGCAACAGATTTCCTATACCATCACCATTTCCAACGAAGGCCCACAGGTGATAAAGAATGTGCTGTTAACGGATCAGCTGCCGGAAGAACTGACGCTTATTTCCTCGTCTTGGGAAGAGCAGGCACCAAAAGAGTGGTTGATCGAAACTATAGGGCCAGGAGAAGTGCTAGTGCTTGAAATCACGGCCTTGGCCATCCAGGCTGGTGAAGCCATCAATGTGGTCAAAATGACGGTGGGTGATTATCAGCTGGAAGCACAAGCGGAAACGGTGGTCATTACGGATAGATGCGTAGACTTGGCCATTGCCAAATCTTCCAATGGGGCGAAGATTTATCAAGGCGACGAATTTGACTATGTCATTACGGTCAAAAATGTCGGTGAGGATATGGCAACGAACGTGGTGATAGAGGACCTGCTTCCAGACTTGGTGAGCTATGTCAGTAGCGAATATCAACTATCGGTAAGATCCATTGAGCCACAATTGGTACAGCAGGGAAATAGACTCCAATGGCACATAGCTGAGTTTCCGGCGGGAGAGCGTATGGAGCTCCTCCTTAGGGTCAAAGCGAACGGATTGGGCAGACTGCTGAATGAAGTGGAGGTGTCAAGTGACCTTGAAGATAGCAATCCAGCGGATAATACAGCCGAGGACATCAATGACATCGGTGAGCTTTTTGTTCCCAATGTGTTTACTCCAGGGACTCGGGACAACGTAAACGATTATTTTGTGATTCGCGGATTAAATCAGTTTGTGGATAACGAAATCGTCATTATGAACCGGCTGGGGGACCACGTTTTTGAGCAGAAAGACTACCAAAATGACTGGGATGCCAATGGATTAAATGGAGGAGCTTATTTCTATGTCTTGACTGCTGAGGATACAGCCGGAAGACTCCACACTTTTAAGGGATGGGTACAGGTAATCAAGGCCTCATCCACAGGTATAGAACAATAAACAACAAAGATGATGAAAAGGATTTTTAATTGGGCTTGCCTCCTGTTTGTTGTGGTGACGGTATGTTCCGCAAATGAAATTGTAGCGCAGCAGCTCCCGCAGTTTAGCCAGTATGTATTCAATGGATTATATATCAACCCCGCTTATGCAGGTTACAAAGGCTTGCCGTATATCCAGTCCTCTTACCGGAGCCAATGGTCTGGTTTCCCAGGAGCTCCAAAGACATTTGCGTTTTCTGCAGACCTTAGTGCCAATGAAGGAACAATGGGTTTTGGTGCGTCTATACTTTCTGATAAGCTAGGGCCCACTTCCACTTTTTCAGCCTTGCTGACCTATGCATATCGGCTGCAGGTGGGGTACGATTCATTTTTGAGTCTAGGGATAAGCGGAGGGCTTTCCGAGTATGGCATTGATGGCACCATGCTGAATCCCGATGAGTACAATGACCCGGATATTCCTGAGGGCAAAGTAAATACGTTCACCCCAAATATGAACACGGGGATTTTCTTTCATACGTCGAGGTTCTATGCAGGACTTAGTATGTTCAATATGATTGGTAAAAAAGCCCTTGAAAGAGAGGATATTTCCCTAGCTTACCATGATTTTCACTATTACTTTACGGCAGGAACGATGATTTATATTTCTGATGAGGTGCAGTTTAAGCCTTCCGTGCTGATCAAAGAGGCCAAAGGAAGCCCTACCAATTATGATATCAATGGCATGTTGCTGCTGATGGAACGGCTGTGGCTGGGGGCATCGTACCGATCAAACTTGGGAAATGGCAGTAAATATTTGCAAGAAAACCTCAATAACCGTAATTCAGTAGCTGCAATTGTAGAAATTTTTGCAACAAATCAACTTAGAATAGGGTATTCCTATGATCATAATGTGAATATTTTAAGTAACTTAAGGAATAATTCTCACGAAATCTCAATAGGCTATTATATCATGCCCAAGGATGTAAGAGTACATAATCCAAGATGGTTTTAGTTATGGATAAGATTTTTAAAGCAGCATTTGTGGTCATTTTTGTGATGCTGGTGTCTGAAAAAGGCTACGGTCAGCAAGCACTTTTACGTTATGCAGATAAGGAATATGAGCTCTTGCATTACCAAGAATCTGCGGAGGCCTATGAACGGGCCTTCAAAAAACGAGGGAAATACCCTGCTGCCAAAGGAGCGGCGCTCAGCCATGAAAAAATGAATGACTACTCTGCCGCCTACGAGTGGTGGCAAAAGGTCATCGGTTTCGAACAGTCCACAACGGACGATTATGTACACTTTGCCGCTACGGCCAATAACCAAGGGAAGTTAGAGGAGGTATTGGCAGCACTGGATACGCTGCCAGACCGTGAAGGTTTGGATGCCCTTAACCTTGACTCCCTGATGTATTGGTACAATGAATCACCAAAACAGGACCTACAGCCTATGGAGGCTCTGAACAGCAGTGCTGCAGACTTTGGGCTTGTGGAAGATGGCCGCGGCAATAAATACTTTACTTCGGATCGGGGCAATTCAGGAAATTCCAAAAAATCAGCCCTTAGATTTGATGTGTCCGGTAAGATGAATGAGGATTTTTATGAGTGGACGGGGAGGGACTTTCTTCATGTATATAAAGCAGATACCAGTGGCTCGATCAGTTCCTTGGATGTGCCTGTGCCAGACAGTTATCACTTTGCAGATCCCTTTTTCACTGAAGGGGGAGACGTGGTTTTTTACACCGTTACCCGTAAAGTAAAACGTCAAAATGGCAAGAAGATCAGGCCAGCCAAAAGGGTAAATCCCGAGATGGATTATGGTCAGGGGGCGCCTTCCTATATTGACTATCATGCTGAATTGTATTTTAGCCATTTGAATGACAAGGGTGAGTTTACCGATTATCAACCAGTGCCCTGGAATGATGCGATAGGGTATTCTGTGATCACCCCGTTTGTGGATGAAGAAGCAAGAATGCTTTACTTTGCCTCTGACATGCCGGGTGGCCATGGGGGATACGACATTTATGCGGTTAGTTTTGATGAGGACTTCAATTTTGGTACCGTGCAAAACTTAGGGGAAGTCATCAATAGTCCGGAGGATGAGCGGGACCCTTTTATGAAAGACGACACCTTTTATTTTTCATCCAATGGCCATTTTGGATTAGGGGGATTTGACCTGTTCAGTGCCAATCACAAAGATGAGAACTTTTCAGCATTAAAGAATTTAGGTCTTCCGTACAATTCTGTGCGGGATGATTTTGGTATTACCTTGGCCGAAGGTGGCCAGATGTACCTTTCCAGTGACCGCAGCGGTGGATCAGGACTTGACGACATCTATACCATTCAGGCAATGCTGATGCGCTTCTTAGGACGAGTAGTGAACTGTGAAGGAGCATTGGTGAGTGACGGGTTTATGGCGGAGATGATCAAGAAAGATGAGCAGCGTGCATTAACCCTCGATCAGGAAACGGCAGGCGAAATCCAACGAGACTTGGAGCCTGGGGAGGAGTATACATTAAAGATCAGCAAGCGAGGTTATTTCCCTGTTTATGATGGTCAGATCAAAGCGGAAGCTGAAGATGGACTGGTCGAGCGGGAGTATACGCTTGTTCCCATACCGTATCAAAGAACGGTCTTTGTAGATTTGGTGTATTATGACCTTGACAAGGCCGTCATTCGATCCGATGCCATGGCCGTCTTGGACAAAGTGGCTGAGCTGATGGCTTCCCAGTCGTATTTGGATTTGCAGGTACGTTCCCATACAGATGCCCGCGCATCCAATGAGTACAATGAGACGCTCAGTAACTCCCGGGCCGATGCTGTAGCCGCTTATTTGGAGGGCAAAGGTATTTCGTCAGAACGGGTTCATGAGGCCTGGTACGGAGAGGAAGAATTGATCAATGATTGTGGTGATGGCCAGCCCTGCCCAGAGTGGAAGCACCAGCTCAATCGCCGCAGTGAATTGGTGCTGATGGCATTTTCTGAGGAGGGTAAGGAATATGAGCTGCCTGCTGACCTGAAGGATCTTTGTGACGAACCTAATTTGGGTGTTACGATGGATGTGCCGACGATCTATTTTGATTTTGACCAATATACCCTTCGCCCCACGAGTGTTTCCCAGCTGGACAGGGTGGCCCTACTGATGAAAGAACGTCCTGAGGTGGAGCTGGCGTTGGCGGGGCATACCGATATCAGAGGTTCGGAAAGCTATAATGAAGTACTGTCCGAACACCGGGCAGAGGTAGTACGGGATTATTTGATAAAATTGGGAATCGATGCCGAGCGGATCTCCTACAAATGGTACGGCAAGACACAGCCTGTCCACGATTGTAGTGAGCAACCGTGTTCTGAGGCCGATCACCAGCTCAACCGCCGTACAGAAATCATGCTGATGCTGGATGGGCTAAATATCAATGAGGCACCTGCTCCCATGTCCGGCGGAGAAGAAGCGGCTGCCATGCCATTGGCCACAGAAGAGATTTACCTGATTTCTGGGGTGTTTAGTACTGTAGATAATGCATCGAAGCACCTGGATGGTCTTGGCCGGAAGGGTTTTGCCCAAGCAAAATACTTTTATAATCCCGATGATCAGCTCTTTTACTGCTATGTGACTACGTTTGACAGCTTTCACGCTGCCTCCAAGGGCTTGGAGCAGTATAAATCCGATGGACTGGAAAATGTCTGGGTGAAGAAGATGTAGCTTTTTGTTGAAATATAGGCAGGCAATAGAGCTAGAGCCTTCTTGTACCACAGGCTAAAAGCCTAGCTCTCCACTATCATCTAGCCAAAAACAATGGTTGAAGGAGTGTAGTTGACGGTGACAGTTTATAGTAGACCTTACAGGCTACGGCTTATGTTTTTCGGTTCTATATTATCCTCCGCCAAAGGCAGGTTAGGCCGCAGCATGCGCGGTTGCTGACTACAAAACCTTTCCTATATAAGCCACCCGCCATACTGGCACAGACAGGCACAAGGGGGTATTTGACCTCCAGATCAACTAATCATTTTCAATATACTTTAACCGTATAGAGGTTTTTGCACTGGTATTACAGAAAAAATCAGCATTTTGTCATTTTAGACGTATAGATGTCACAAAGTAGACGCGTTTGCGACACTATCGAAACCAAGGAAATGCCACTAGTTTTGGGAAAAACAAAATGTTATTAGGTTATGGAAGAAAACAGTATTTCATCAAAATTAAAAGGACTTAGGTCAAGTAAAGGGATTTCTCAGGAGTTGCTGGCAGAAGAGGCGGGAGTAAGCTTGAGAACAGTCCAGCGCATAGAGAGCGGTACTTCAAAGCCAAGTGGATCCACCTGTCAGCGTTTGGCAGAGGCCTTAGGAATAAGTCCCGATGTATTTATCGATCCCAATCTCATAGAAAACACGGATTTTCTAAAAAAGATGAGCTTGTCTGCACTGTCATTTATCCTTTTTCCATTACTGGGGATTTTAGTGCCATCTGTACTTTGGGTGCTTTACAAGGATAAAGTCAAAGGAATTGATGAGGTAGCACGTCCGCTCATTAATTTTCAAATTACCTGGACACTTTTGTGTGTGTTGTTTCCTTTTCTGATAATGCCCCTGTTGTATGTAATGCTTGAGATAGCTTTGGGCGTGTTTGGCGTGTACGTTGATTTTCCTGTTATCAGTAGGCTTTTTGAAGCTAAAGTGATATGGTTTTTAATGTATGTTTACAATGCTACGGTGATAGTCATCAATACATTTAGGATCCATGACAATAAGGCGACAAAGTATTTCCCCACTGTGAAATTTATAAGAGCCAAGTAATGACCCCTGCTGACTTATGAATGACGACTTTTAAGTCATACTCAGGTGAACAGGATCGGACAGGCAGCCTGGTGGCCAAACACCGAAAAATGCATTTGACCAAACAATTCTTTGATTTAGGTAGTTACACTTTAAAAGCGATTTTAACATGGATACCACAGGGAATGTTTCAGGCAAAAAGATCAACTGGCTACATCTATTGCTATTTGTGGCCGCGGTGGTTTTGATGGGCAGTATTGCAGGAGTTGCCAACGCGGGAAATATCACCACGTGGTACGCTGAGCTGGAGAAGCCCTCTTTCAATCCACCCAACAGCCTTTTTGGACCTGTGTGGACGGTGTTGTACGCATTGATGGGGCTAGGGCTGTACTTGATCTGGAATGCTCCGAAGTCTGAGAAGAGAAAGAGAGCCCTTCAGGTTTTTGTGGTGCAGTTTGTGTTAAATTTCTGCTGGAGCTTTATCTTCTTCTATTTTCATTTGATCGGGTGGGCCGCCGTTGAAATTGTCCTGCTGCTGGGCATGATCATTTGGATGATCGTGAGCTTCAAAGCTGTCAGCAAGTGGGCGGCGTATTTACAGTTTCCATACCTTCTTTGGGTAAGCTTTGCTACCTTGCTCAATATCAGCATTTGGTGGCTTAATTCTTGATCCTACAAGGGAGTTAATAAAACTTGCGAAGTTAAGAAGAGGGATAAATCAATAAACAGTTACCATGGGACATTACCAGTTGTTTTCCGAACAAAAAATCCCCGCCAGCGTGGAGGAGGTATGGGATTTTATTGCTTCACCCCAAAACCTGAAGGAAATCACTCCCGACCACATGGGATTTGACATTACCTCCAAGCATCTCCCCGAAAAGATGCATCCGGGGATGATCATCAGTTATAAGGTCAGCCCTATGCTGGGAATCAAAATGACCTGGGTGACGGAGATCACACAAGTGAAGGAAAGGGAATTTTTTGTGGATGAGCAGCGTATCGGGCCGTATGCGATGTGGCATCATCAGCACCATCTATTACCGATAGAAGGTGGGGTGATCATGAGAGACATCGTGACTTATCAGCCACCATTTGGCCCTTTGGGAGCTGTTGCCAATGCCGTTTTTATCCGGAAACAACTGGCTACCATTTTTGCCTACAGGTTTAAGGCCGTGGAGGAAAAATTCGGAAAGTTTGGATGAGCCTTATCCTATAATTTTACACCGCGAACCATTTCCTTTTTGCCCGGAGGGCCAGGAAGTGTATCTACTTGAAGACCCGCTGCTGCGAGGTCTCTTTTTACTTGGCCTTTGGCACAATAGGTGACAAATACCGCCCCTGGGTTCATGGCGTCCACTACTTTTTGCAGCAAGTCTTTGGACCACAGTTCGGGCTGCTTGCTTGGCGCAAAGGCATCAAAGAACACCACATCCGTAGGGTACAGCTGTACGTCTTCCAAGGTGGTTTTGTCCTTCTTCATATTGAAATATGGCGTGATGGCGCCGCCTTTATCCCAGTCTGCTTGATGAAGCTCATCAAAAGCCCCTTGGTAAAGACGAATATCTTGGTCGATATTCTTATAGTTGAGCTGGGTATAGACCTCTTCAGGAACAGGAAATGGCTCAATGGTGTGGTAAAGCAACGGAACCTTGTTCTGCTCCGCCCAGACGAGCGCCAGCCAAGCATTCAGCCCCGTCCCAAAGCCAACCTCAAAGACCCGAATGGGTTTTTGGTGAGGGTGGTGGGTAAACCAATAATCCAAGCCATAAAGAAAAAACACGTGAATGGATTCCCGATAAGCGCCATGAAAAGAGTGGTAGGTCTCATCAAGTTCGGGCACATAGAGTGAGTGGGAGCCGTCTTCCGTTTCGATCAGTTTGATGTCTCTGGCCATGTCAGTCATTTTTATAGATTAGTGCTGTGCAATACGCAGAAACCCCATCTTGTTTGCCTACGAAACCAAGTTTCTCTGTCGTGGTGGCCTTGATGGAGATATCATCCTCTACGATGGCCATGACTTCAGCGAGGCAGTTTTTCATCCTATCGATGTGAGGATTTACTTTTGGGAGTTGCAGGCAGATGGTGGTGTCCAAGTTGCCGATTTCGTATCCTTTTGCACGGATCATTTTCATTACTTTGGCCAGTAGGATTTTACTGTCAATGCCTTTGTATTCAGGATCCTGGTCCGAAAAGTGATAACCAATGTCCCTTAAATTGGCAGCGCCCAGTAACGCATCGCAGATGACATGAATCAACACATCTGCGTCAGAATGTCCTACAGCGCCTTTACTGTGTGGAAGTTTTATTCCACCTAACCAAAAATCACAGCCCTTCCGAAGCTGGTGTACATCATAACCAAATCCAATTCTAAATTTATTCATGGGGTGAAGATAATGGATTTTGCCCAAATTTTTGAAATAACGCGTGTGGGAAGTAGGGAAATTGCTTTTCAACTATTTGTGAAGTGATGTCAGCTTGGGTGAGAGGAATGCTTTTGGATACTTTCCCTATTGTACCCTCCTATGTGCCTAATGTGGTTGCCAAATAAGTTAGCTACTATACGTTACTTTTTCCGATGTCGTGGAGTCTGGGTTTAACTGGGATATTATACCGCTTACTTGATCATGCCTACTGTTTGTTGCTTTTATAATACAGCACAGAAGCATTGGATTCTTTGATAGTGGTGCGTGCCATTTCGGAAATTTGGTCAGCAGAGATGGCCGTTTTACGATCATATTCCATTTGATAAATATCCGGTGATCCCAGTTGTGTGTAATAGGCCAATGTCATTGCCCTGTTGATCAGCTGTATGGATTCATAGGTTTTCATGGCTTCCGCCTGGTTTTTGACCTTGTCGAGGGTTTCTTGGGAAATGGTGCTTTCGAGAAACTCCTGAAGTGTTTCGTCCAATGCTTTTTCAGCCTCTTCAGCAGATTTTCCTTTTTCCATTTTACCAGAAAAAACCATCAGTCCCGGGTCTACAGAGCCTAAGATGTAGGCATTGCAAGAAGCGAAAATATTGGTGTTTTTAACCAATCTTTGTTCTAGCAAAGAGGACCTCCCAAAACCCAAGATGTCCGTCACCAAATCGCATTCCAAATACCCCTTTCCCATTCTTGCGGGCATATGGTAGGCCTTGTAGAAGGCATCCGTAGGCACATCGGCGAAGTGATGGAGGGCACGTTTTTTGTCTTGAACAGGTTCTTGGGCGATGGCTGATTGTGGCTTTTTAGCGGCAGGAATAGGGCCGAACCATTTCTTCACCATTGCGAGCACCTCTTCGGTATCGACATCACCTGCAACGACCAAGATGGCGTTGTTGGGAGCATAGTGGTATTGGTAAAAAGCCCGGATATCATCTTCACAAAATCCTTCAATATCATGCACGTCCTTGCCGATGGTCGGCCATTGGTAAGGATGGGTTTCATAGCAAAGTCCCCTCATCAAGTGCATGGTATCACCGTATGGCTGATTTAGGTAGCGCTGCTTAAACTCTTCAATGACGACCTTTCGCTGTGTTTCGATGGTCTTTTTGCTCAGGTTTAACTGAAACATCCGGTCAGACTCTAGCCAAAAGGCCGTTTCGATATTCGTAGCAGGGAGCGTGATATAATAATTGGTGATATCGGTGTTGGTGAAGGCATTACATTCTCCTCCCACCCGCTCCAAAGCACTGTCAAAGCTGGAGACATTCTTGGACCCTCCAAACATCAAGTGCTCAAAATAGTGGGCAAGGCCTGTTTTACCTGATATTTCATTTCTCGAGCCAACTTTATATATAATATTGGTCACGGCCATTTTAGTACTGTGATCTGGATGGATCACCACACGAAGGCCATTGTCTAACACGTATTGCTCGTAATTGATCATCGATTTGAATTGCTGATTTTCAAAAAATCTACGACCTAAAAGGCCGATTAGACTGGGCTTTGAAAATACTTGTATATGAATTTCTATAAGTAGTAAAACAACCGTTGGTTAGGCGGTATAACAGTTCGCAACAACAAATCTAATAAATTCCTTGAACTTTAGTGTCCTAACTTCTTAAATCAGTAGGGCAATTGCACTTGTCAAGCCTAAAGAACGGCCGAGTTCTGTAAACACGGCCAACGTTCTCAGGTACATGTCAAATAAAAAAGGGGCTCTTCGCTCCGATAAACTGGAAAATCACCTTACCTAATTGGTGTTGATTTCTTACTGAGCTTATCCAATCGCTTCTCCTGAGAAGCCTGCCGCTTCCAAAGCCGCTTTTACGTCTTCTACCGTGGCATCACCGGTTAAGGTCAATTTTTTCTCTGGATCATCGAGATCGACATTCCATTCACTGTTGGGAAGGGCATCCAGCTTTGGGCTGACGGCTTCGATGCATCCAGCGCATTTGATATTGGTTTTTAGCTTGATCATGGTTTTGTTGTTTAAGGTTTGAAAGTTGTAATGTTTAACCCGGTTTCAATGCCGTTTAGTTAGTATGTACCCGGAAATATTGGTTCTATTGTTTTTCTGCTAAATTCCAAGATGGTTTTCATCTCTTTACCTTTGTCACTTTTTTGCTTCAGGTCAAAAAAGTAACCAAAAAACCCCGCCGCTGTGCATCTATTGGCCTAAAATTAAAATCTTCCCTCATGCAGGCAAACTCCTCCTTTTCTAGCAGCCAACATTCTTTTTGGTTAGTATTTCGTCAAACAAGCCTGCCTTCTTGCCCTCCCGCTTTTTAATTTCTTAACGCCCAATACCTGCAAGGCGGATCCATTTTGTACATATTTTAAAAGGCCATGGATTAAAATCATAACGCTCTCAATGGACGATCCGTATTGGAAAATCTTCTTAACTAAACGGCATTGAACCCGGTTTATGCATTAGGAATCGTCATCGCCTGTCCCGATAGCTATCGGGAAGGTTTGAAACTGCAAGAAAATCAGACTGTTTGGTGATTGAGGCATAGCGCGGCTATGGTGAAATCGAAAACAGCAGCGAAGCAACTGATTTTGAAGCAGTTTCAGACCGCAATACCTGTGCGCCGTGGCGTAGGTAGGCTAATGCATATTCCGGGTTTAATAAGGTCAAGAAACTGTAGAATCGTCTAACTGAAGGATTGTTTGAGGGGGAAATCCGATTTCGGATTCGAGGTTCTACGATTCGACAATCACACAATTCTACAGCATCGATTTACAATGGGCATCCAGCATCCAAGTTTCATCCCTTTTTCAGGCGAAGGCTGTTGGTGACGACAGAGACAGAGCTCAGTGCCATGGCAGCGCCAGCGATCATGGGATTTAGCAGAAAGCCAAATGCCGGGTACAGTACCCCTGCTGCAATAGGTATGCCGATAGCATTGTAGATAAAGGCCCAAAAGAGGTTTTGACGAATCGTTTTGATGGTTCTTTTGGTGAGCCGGAGCATCTCGGGAACTTGCCTAAGGTCACCGTGCATCAAGGTCACTTTGGCGACGTCCATGGCGATGTCTGTTCCTTTGCCCATGGCAATGCTGAGGTCGGCAATGGCGAGTGCCTCGCTGTCATTGATGCCGTCTCCGATCATGGCTACCTGGTGTCCAGCGGCTTGCAAAGCACGGATATAATCGGCTTTTTCTGATGGGAGCAAGCCTGCTTTATAGTGTTTGATATGGACCGATTTGGCAATGATGGCAGCTGTCTTTTCTTGGTCTCCGGTAAGCATATGCACATCCAGTCCCATTTCTTGGAGCTCAGAGACGGCGGCTTCCGAGCCAGGTTTGAGTTGGTCGGTAATGCGGATGACGGCAATGAGCTTGTCTCCTTTTGCCATGTGGATGACTATTTCCCCATTGGCAAGGCCGTTTTCTTCGGCTTCCGTGAGGGTGGGGTCGGGCTTATATCCATTTTGGAGCAACCAGCTTTTTTTACCGATTGCATAAGCAATTCCTCCAGCTATAGCCGTCACGCCATTGCCAGTATGGGACTGGAATTGGTCGATAGCGGCTTTGTCAGCTTCTTTTAAGTATTGGGTTACGGCCAGTGCCAGCGGGTGTTCGCTTTTGGCTTCCATGGCCAAGAGCACTTCCTGTTCCTTTTGTGGCTGGGTAATGTCAGGGCTGAATTGAAGTGCTTTTACTTCCGGTTTGCCGGAGGTGATGGTGCCGGTTTTGTCCAAGATGATGGTGTCCACGGCTTGACCTGCTTGGAGGCTCTCGGCATCCTTGATGAGCATTCCCAGAGAGGCTCCTTTGCCAATACCGGCCATGATGGCTGTGGGCGTGGCCAGGCCAAGGGCACAAGGGCAGGCAATCACCAATACGGTGATAAATGCCAGCATCCCATGTAACCAAGGGTTTTCGGCTCCGCTAAATCCCCAAACTACAAGCGAAAGCAGTGCGATGGCAATGACCACTGGCACAAATACCGCCGTGATTTTATCCACCAGTCCCTGTACAGGGGCTTTGGAGCCTTGGGCTTCTTTGATCTTTTGGATGATTTGCGAAAGAACCGTCTCGTGACCTGCCTGCTCCACTGTAAAGACAAAACTGCCTTGTTGGTTGATCGTGCCTGCAAATACCTTTGAATCCTGCTTTTTTTCTGCAGGAAGGGGTTCTCCTGTAAGCATACTTTCATCCACGAAGCTATTGCCGTCCGTAATCTTTCCGTCCAATGGGATTTTTTGGCCAGGTTTGACCAAGACCATTTCCCCTGGAACTACTTCGCTGGTCTTCTTGGTCTGCTCTTGACCACTGGCAATAATGGTGACTTCACTGGGTTGGAGGCCCATTAGTTTTTTGAGGGCTTCGGTGGTGCCTGCTTTGGCTCCTGACTCCAGCATCCTGCCCAACAGGATCAGGAAGATAATAACTCCCGCCGCTTCAAAGTACACATGTGGTTCGATTCCCCTTTGCGCCAGCCATTCCGGCAGGAACGTGTTGAACGTGCTGTAAAGATAGGCCACGCCAGTACTGATGGCGACCAAGGTGTCCATATTGGCAGCGCCGTGTTTGGCTTGGCGAAGCGCATTGGTAAAAAACTGCCTGCCAAATACGAAGAGCACGGGAGTGGTCAACAGCCACATGATCATATTGGCATAGGGGATGGTAGAGAGAAACATACCAATCACGAATACAGGGACGACTAGCACTCCTGCTGCAAAGGTGTTTTTTCGGAGTTGTTGGTATGCGTTCCGTTGGAGGGCTTCTGGGTCTTCTTCGTCCTGCTGAATAAGGAGGTCATAGCCAGCATCCCGCACAGATTGCTGGAGGAGGCTTGGGTCGGTGTTTTCCTCTAGTTCAAGCAGTGCGGTATGATTGGCAAAATTGACACTGGCTTTTTTTACGCCTTGTTGCTTGTTTAGGGTCTTTTCTACGGTATTGGCGCAGCCTGCACAAGTCATGCCGGTCACAGGCCATTCTATTTTATTGCTCATATTTCGTGTTGTTCTAAATGGATCATTTACCCATGTGGTAGTAAATTCTACTGATACAAATTTACAAGAGTAGGAATAGGATGGATTACATAATTTTTGATCAAATTAAACTGAGGGTACAGGATTCCGGTTTTCAAGAAAAAAATCCCGAACTTTAAGGGGCTTATATCAGTTAAACCACCTAAAGCCCTTTTTCAGCGCATCAAAAACCTTCAAAATTTATGTTGAAATCTACTGTAGAGCCCGAGTGTACCGGGCAGTTTTCACCATTGTTTATCGATTATATCCGGCAGCAAGAGAAGCTTGCTCCTTTCTACAATGCTTTTCCGAAGTTGGAGAATTTCGGGTCTGTCATCCACAACAGGCAATTCGATTCCTCCAAGCGAGCAGTGCTAGTGGAGGCATTGAAAGCGCAGTATGAAGGGGGCGAAATAAGTGAGAAGGTGGCAGGAAATGTCGCTGCATTGGAGAATGACAAGACTTTTACGGTGACTACAGGACACCAGCTCAACCTGTTTACCGGGCCGCTGTACTTTATTTACAAGATTGTGTCTACGATCAACCTTGCCAAGCAATTGGGAGCGGCTTATCCAGCATACCGCTTTGTGCCGGTGTATTGGATGGCGTCGGAGGATCATGATTTTGAAGAGATCAATTACTTCTATTACGCAGGGAAGAAATATAGCTGGAACACCACCCAAAAGGGAGCCGTGGGGGATTTTGAACTAGATGGATCCATGGAGGAGCTGCTGAAGGAGGCGAGTTTCGTGCCCGATTTTTTCAAGGAAGCCTATCGCAAAAATACCACCTTGGCGGAGGCGGTGAGACAGTATGTCCATCACCTATTTGGTGACCAAGGCCTGGTGATCGTGGATGGCCATGACCGAAAGCTGAAAGAGCTGTTTATACCTGTCATCAAAGAGGAGTTGTGCTCCGGAAAGGCCAATGACTTGGTCAATGCCCAGTCGCAAAAACTGGAGGAACTGGGCTACAAGAGCCAGATTTTCCCCCGGGAAATCAATTTTTTCTATCTTGACAAAGGCGTCCGTAGCCGGATTGTAAAGACAAAGGAAGGATTTGAGGTGCTGGATACAGGGAAGGCTTTTGCAGAAGAAGAGTTACTCAAGTTAGTCGAGGAAGATCCTGCCAGATTTAGTCCAAATGTAGTGCTACGGCCACTCTACCAAGAATATATTTTACCCAATATCGCCTACCTTGGAGGACCTGCCGAGGTGGCCTATTGGCTACAGCTGAAAAGTGTGTTTGATCATTATGAGGTGGACTACCCCATGGTGATGCCCCGGAATTTTGCCATGATCAAAAATGTAAAGGCACAGCGAAAAGCAGCCGCACTAGGGCTGGATGAGCAGGCGTTATTTGCCCCTTACGATGAGTTGAAAAAGCGCCATGTAAAGGCCAATGCTCAGTCGGATTTGGACCTGACGGAAGAAAAGAGAGCTCTCTCAGCGGTATTTGAACACTTGGGGGATGAAGCAGCCGAAATAGACACCACCTTGAAGCATTCTGCGGAAGCAGCAAAGGTGAGGGCACTGAAGGTATTGGAGCATTTTGGCAACAAGCTACGCCAAGGCGAAGAAAGGAAGATGGACGTGGCCCTGAGACGCCTTAAGGAGGTCAAGGAAATCTTATTCCCGGGAGGTACTCCTCAAGAGCGGAAAGTTAATTTCCTTGAATTTTACCTAGCAGATGAACAGTTTATAGATGGTCTTTATGCGCATTTTGATCCATTGGATTTTAATTATATGATATTGGAACAGGATGGATGAAAAGAGCCTGCTAAGAAAGCGCTATAAGGAAAAAAGAAAAGCACTTGGTGCCAAGCGAAAAGCTGATCTGGATGCCAGTATCATGAGCCAAGTGATGGAATATTGCCGTGCGCATCGGAGGTTTCAGCATTTTCATATTTTTTTGCCTATTTCGAAGATGTCCGAGATTGACACTTTTCCAGTGGTCAAGGCCCTGCTGGCAGAAGGAAAGCGGGTTTACACTTCGGTGACCGATCATGTGGCTGGTGGGATGACCACCGTTGAGATTTTTTCAGATACCCAGTACATCAACGACCAATGGGGGATTCCTGTGCCCATTGAGGCCAAAAAAGTAGATGAAATTCGTATTGATGTTGTTTTTGTGCCACTTTTGGTATGCGATTTGAAAGGCAATCGCATTGGATATGGCAAGGGGTTTTATGACCGCTTTTTGGCGGGTTTGTCTCCCGAGGTATTTAAAGTAGGTTTGTCGTACTTTGTACCGGAAGTATCCATCTCGGCAGAAGCGCATGACATCCCATTGGATATTTGTATTTTGCCGAGCGGAATTATTGAATTCAACTAAACCAACATTATTAAATTTATTTCTATGATCAAGAAAGCAATTATTGCAGCTTTTGTGGTGGCGATCATGGCTGTCAGTAACCAAGCTGAAGCCCAGACGTATTCGACGGGTGTCGGCTTAAGAGCGGGTGTTTCGAATGGCCTGACGGTAAAGCACTTTATTTCTTTGGACGAGGCCATTGAGGGAATGCTGCACACCCGATGGAAGGGACTGATGATCACCGGGCTTTATGAGAAGCACAAGGATATCCGTGAAGTGAGGGGGTTAAAGTGGTTTTATGGCGGCGGTGCCCATATAGGGACTTGGGGAGATCGCAGTGACCCTCCTTTTCATGACTATGATGACAGCTACACGGTATTTGGCATTGATGGTATCATAGGACTGGACTATAAGTTTGTCGATGCGCCGGTAAACCTGTCTTTGGATTATAAGCCCGCCTTCAACATTACCGATGACGTAGGCTGGTGGGGTGATGAGATCGCCCTGTCCATTCGCTTTACGTTCCATTGATGCAGTGGTAGAGCAGTTGCCTATGATGTAGAATTGTCGAACGGTGATTTGTGGGTAGGGAAATGGTGTATGGCACCGCCGACCATTGTTTCCGTTCGACCATTCTAGTCCACCATAGGGTCTTCAAACCTTTTCACCTTTAAACCTAAAAAACCATGACCAATCCCATTTGGATAATGACTTCAGCGTTTGATCAGCTTAGCTTGGATGAAGTGATCAAGAGGGGCAATGAAATAGGCGTTCAGGGACTTGATGTGTGCGTCTTCCGAAAGGACGGCACACGGGATGATTTTGTGGCGACGCATTTGGATTATGATCATTTTACCCTTGATACGGCCAAGGAAGTGCTGGATAAGTTTAACAGTGCTCAGCTGCGGCTTTCTATTGGGGCTTTTGACAACCTTATCGGTGGCGATCCTGCCCAGCGGATAAAAAACCAAAACCATTTATTGAAGCTCATCCGAATAGCACACCTGATGGGAGGAGATGCCAATGATGTGAAAGTGGGGACCTTTGTGGGGTATAACCATGAACTGGGCAATCAGGAGAATGGTTTTGAGAAAAACCTGGAGGAGTACGCCAAGGTTTTCGGTCCGATCATCAAGTATGCAGAAGATTTGGGCGTGACGGTACTGTACGAAAATTGTCCTATGGAAGGTTGGCGGTCTGCTGGCTATACGGGGACTTTCAATAACCTCCCCGGTGTACTGGCAGCGCGTAAGCTGATGTATGCCATGATCCCCAGCAAGGCACATGGTGAGATCTATGATCCATCGCACGACGTGTGGCAGCATACAGATCCGGTAGAGGTGATCAAACATACCGATTTGGATCGCCTGAAGCGGATCCACGTAAAGTCTACCCGAAACAATGCAGACCCGTTTTGGGGAAATATGTACCCGACCCAATTGGTCAATAAATCCCTGGCGGATAGCGCTGGTGTACCTACTACAGAGCATGAATGGGACCGTCATCATTATGAAGCCACCTTGCCGGGTTTTGGTGTAGGAGATAGTATGGATTGGCGGCGATTTATCACTACGCTGCAAGAGAAGGGCTTTTCGGGGCCTTTTGAAATAGAAAATGAAGCGGGGCTCTCCAAGGGAACCGGAAATATGGCCGCCATCATGCAGGGCTACAAGGCCACCGTGCTTAATCTCAGTCCACTGCTATGGCCACTTACGGAAGCCGGCTACCAATATCCGGCCGAGGATTTTAAAGAAATGAAGGCATTGGCGGGAAAAGATATTCCGGTGGTGACAATGGAGGAGTTGGGGTGAGGAAATTAATCTGCCATTAAAATGGTGAAGACACCGATAAGGTGATGAGATGTATTTGCCCGTATTGTCTCCTGTGTGGTTAACACCAAGTAGTGTCAATAAAAACTAATTCGGGGTGTTGAGTTAAAAGCTCCATGCTCGTTGTTCCGCAGCCCAGCTGTTGGAACAACGAGGGGATTGGGGCAGGGCAAACGCATTAAAAAAAAATGTTTCTATTTGCATTTATATCTGCCGTTCCTACGGAACTTACCCTTTTGTGTGTAATCATTTTTGGTGAAGGTTGTCACCTGCACCTTCTATATGACCCTCTGCCAAAGGCGGATTAGGCAGGATGCTCAGTTGCTAACGTATATTCGGGGTTTAACCTCAACCAAATCAACTAATCATTCTTTCAGCCCATCCCGCCTTCGGTAAGATAGACTACTGCGGTTTCCAATGTATAAATCGGGGCAAAGTGCCATCGGCACGATAAATTTAGTAACCTGCGGATTCATCCGCAGGAGCTTAAGCTCACCTCAACCTCCCGAAGGAGTGCCATCGGCACGGATGATAGCTATGCCTACACGAAAATTGTTTCCCTTCAAAACACTAAACGTGTTTGCCCTGGGGATTGGGTGCGGTTTGGATAGAGCGCTGATTTTTTTCTTAAATTGGAAAGCCCTGAAAGGGCGTAACATCCCTAGCCGTGGGCAACTCCCATGGTAAATATCAAAAATAATCTCCTTGTTTTAGCAGTAACCATCTTCCTAGCGCTTATAAATTCACTAAAAATAAAAAGCCCCGCTAGGCGGGGCCGATATGTTTAGGCAAGTTTTACAAAATATTTATTGAGCACTCCCAAGTAAATTTTTGAAAACGTTTTGTAACACCAAGTTTTGAAATCTTGAACCTCGTGAGGCGTCAGCATGTTGAGGCCCTTTCTTAACTCTTTCTCGAAAAGTTTCTTGTCAAAACTCACCTTAAGCAAAATGGTTTTAACATATTCTATCATGGCTCATTTATTTTTTATGTTGGTTAAACAATACTATTATTGGTACGACAATACTTTGAATTTGTTGCGTTTAAAATATACTCGTTAATTTGCAACCTAAAGCATTCCGATTACCTATGAAAAGAACGAAATTTTACTTTGCCCTAGTATTCATTTGGACGATGGTTTTTTCCTATGCCTATGCTCAGGAAGTAAAAGTTGCACTAGGCCCAGATGAAATAGGGTTGAATGAAACGTTCAGCGTAAAAATAACCATTTCTAATGAAAAAATAAAGTCTTATGATCAATTTCCGGAGATTCCGGGATTCCAAAAGCAAGGGGTGTCCCAGTCCTCCTCGATGAACGTGATCAATGGACAGGTGAGCAGTACCAACAGTATCGTCCAGTATTACAGACCGCTCAAAAAAGGGTCATTTACCCTGCCGGATTTTACCGTGCAGATCAATGGTGAAAGTGTGCCATCACCGGGCAAAACCATCAAGGTTACCGACTCCAAGCAGTCCCAACAGCGCCAACGTCAGCGAACCGATCCTTTTGATGATTTCTTTGGCGGGAGTGAGCGACAGGAGCAAGAGTTTATAGAGCTTGATGATGAGGCTTTCTTTGCCATGAGCGTCAATAAGGACAGTATTTACATGGGAGAGGGCTTTAATGTCAGCTTGGCTTTTTACATGTCGGAAGCTAACCAAGCACCGTTTGATTTTCACGAACCCGGTAAGCAATTGGAACAAATAGTCAAAAAAATAAAGCCCACCAATGCTTGGGAAGAAAATTTTAACATTACGAATATCCAGCCTGAACGAGTGACCATTGACGGCAAGAACTGGACACGCTTCAAAGTGTACGAGTCGACTTTCTATCCCTTCAATGTAGGCGAGGTAAAACTGCCTTCTATCGACTGGGAAATGATCAAATATAAGGTTGCCAAGAACCCTACCTTCTTTGGTAATAATCGCCAGCAGGATTTCAAGACTTTTCATGCTCCGGGCAAGGCAGTTTATGTCAAACCACTACCTCCCCATCCGCTTAAAAATGAGGTGAGTGTAGGGGTGTACAGGATACGTGAAAACTTTGAGACCAAAAAGGTGGAAACAGGAGAAGGCGTTACGTATGATTTTGGGATTACCGGGGAAGGGAATATCAGCACTATCAAGGCTCCCCGAAAGAAAAATATCCAAAAGCTCAACACCTATGACCCCAACGAACGCCAACAGATCAACAGGGGCCGCGGGCGTGTGACAGGGATCAAGCAGTTTGAGTATTATATCACCATTAATGAGCCGGGAGAGGTGAAATTGGCCGATCACTTTGAGTGGATTTATTTTAACACAGATAAAGCGAGCTACGATACTTTAAGGCCAAATGCGGTTTTGGATGTGGTGGGAGAAAGTAAAATCAACCAAGCCATCTCGGGTACCAGGCTTGGTGGGATTTATGATTTAATCGAACTTGAAGACAATAAGCTTTTAAACGAACGATTTAAGTATTATTTTTCGGCTTTTATCAACTTACTATTGGCCGGTGCAGTGATTCTACTGGTCGTATTGATTATTAAAAAGAGGTAATGGGGAATTCATTTGGAAGAGTATTTAAGATAAGCACCTTCGGCGAATCGCATGGGAAGGGGCTAGGAGTGATCATAGATGGCTGTCCGGCAGGTTTGCCGATTGATGAGGAATTTATCAGGCAGGAGCTACAACGGAGGAAGCCCGGCCAATCCAAAATTACTACCCAGCGAAAAGAAGAAGATGAATGCCAGATTCTTTCTGGGGTTTTTGAGGGAAAGAGCACAGGAACTCCCATTGCTATCGTGATCATGAACACTGATCAGAAAAGCAAGGATTATTCCCATATTGCCGATAAGTACAGGCCTTCCCATGCGGACTTTACCTACCAAGAAAAGTACGGTGTGCGCGATTACCGAGGAGGAGGGAGAAGTAGCGCCCGTGAAACAGCCGCCCGTGTGGCTGCCGGTGCGGTAGCCAAGCTGTTCCTGAGGCATATAGGGGTAGAGATCAATGCCTATGTGTCCCAAGCGGGTCATATCAAATTAGAAAAGCCTTACCAAGAGCTGGATTTTGCAGAGATAGAGAAAAACATCGTTCGCTGTCCCGATCCGGAGGTGGCCCAGGACATGATTGACTATATAGATGAGATCAGAAAAAACAGGGATACCGTAGGTGGTGTGGTCAGCTGTGTGGCAAAGAACGTTCCGGTGGGACTCGGAGAACCCGTTTTTGACCGCTTGCATGCGGATTTGGGCAAGTCCATGCTCAGCATCAATGCCGTGAAGGGATTCGAATATGGTAGTGGATTTGAAGGGGTGACCATGTCGGGATCTGAGCACAATGATGCTTTTTATATGGATGGAGAGCGGGTAAGGACCAGAACAAATAATTCAGGAGGTATCCAAGGTGGGATCTCCAATGGAGAAGATATTTATTTCCGTGTGGCTTTTAAGCCTGTGGCGACCATTATGAAAGACCAAGAGAGTGTCAACCAGACAGGAGATGCAGTGACTGTTTCCGGAAAGGGCCGGCATGATCCGTGTGTAGTTCCCCGAGCAGTACCGATCGTGGAAGCTATGGCGGCCTTGGTACTAGCGGACTTCTTATTGTTAAAGCGATTGAATAAATTGGATGTTTAGGAATTTAACCCAGATAAAATGCTAAAAAAGATACCCCTTCACACGCAGATCATCATCGGCCTTGTTTTGGGCCTAGTGTTTGGTCTGATCGTGATCAAGACTCAGATTTCACCAGATTTTACGATTGATTTTATCAAGCCCATTGGTACGATCTTTATCAATGCGCTTAAAATGATCGCAGTACCTTTGGTACTGGCCTCGCTGATCGTAGGGGTGTCCAATTTGGGCGACATCACCAAGTTGGGAAGGATTGGTGGTAAGACCATTGGTGCATACATGATGACCACTGTCATTGCGGTGACTGTGGGGCTCTTGCTGGTCAATATATTTGCGCCAGGCAAAAGCCTGCCACCTGAGACACGTGAAAACCTCATGGCACTGTATGATGATGTGGTAGGTGATAAGACCAACCAAGCAGCGGAATTGGCAGAGCAGAGTCCCTTGAAGCCTTTGGTCGATATTGTACCCCAAAATGTATTTCTGGCTACTACCGATAATGGAAGTATGCTACAGGTAGTTTTCTTTGCGATTTTAGTGGGAATTGCCCTACTAGAAATCCCAAAGTCCAAAGCCAGTCCCGTCATTGCCTTTTTTGATGGCTTGAATGACGTCATCATCAAGATCGTAGGATACATCATGTTGATTGCTCCATATGGGGTGTTTGCGCTGATGGCTTCCCTGATAGTGGAAATCGCCGGTGATAATCCCGACTCTGCTATTGAGCTGTTGTTTGCATTGCTGAAATATAGTCTTTTGGTAGTGGCCGGACTGTTACTGATGGTTTTTGTGGTGTACCCGACCATTCTGAAGGTGTTCACCAAAGTGAAATACAAAGATTTCTTTAAAGCCCTAAGGCCTGCGCAGTTGTTGGCGTTCTCTACAAGTTCCAGCTCTGCGACCTTGCCAGTAACCATGCGGCAGGTAGAAGAAGAAATAGGGGTGTCCGAAGAAGTCAGTAGTTTTGTACTTCCACTGGGAGCGACGATAAATATGGACGGTACCAGCCTGTATCAAGGGGTGGCAGCTGTATTTATCGCCCAAGCGCTGGGACTAGACCTGACACTTACGCAGCAGTTGATGATCGTGCTGACGGCTACCTTGGCGTCCATTGGTACGGCAGGTGTACCCGGTGCTGGCTTGATTATGCTTTTGATTGTATTGGAATCGATAGGGGTGCCCTCAGCGGGTTTGGCGCTGATCTTGGCTCCGGATAGGATCTTGGATATGTTCAGGACAGTGGTGAATGTCACCGGTGATGCTACCGTCTGTACGGTGGTGGCGAGTACCGAAGGAGAGCTTCCTGACGGTCTGATCAGAGAGGCTAACCCATTGACTTCTACATCAGATTCATAAATTTGCAGTAGATAAGGAACTTATCACCGGTTTTACTGTTTGAATTGCTAGAAACCGCTATGAATGAACCTTTCATGTGAAAGCAGCCGAGGCGGTTACTGATGGCCAATTTATAACTATAAGATTTTCGCAAGAAAACTAAAAATAATAATCATGTTACAAGCGCAAAAGAAGCCCGTACATATCTATCTGGAAGCAAATCCCAATCCGAATTCGCTGAAGTTTGTGGTCAATTTTATGTTGACGGACGAGGGAGTGAGTTTTGACTATCCAGATGAAAAGAGCACAGAGAATTCCCAGTTGGCAAAAGAGCTGTTCAATTTTGCAGCGGTAGAGCGTGTTTTTATCGCCTCTAATTTTGTGACGGTGACCAAAACCGAAGAAGTGGAGTGGCCAGAAGTGCAGGACTTTATCCGCGACCATATCAGACAATACCTAGAGTCTGGAAAGCCGGCCATTGATGTGGTGCTGGACAAGGATCCGCTGTTTGACGAGAATGATAGTGAAGTGGTCAAAAAGATCAAAGGAATCCTTGATGAATATATACGTCCGGCAGTAGAGCAGGATGGGGGAGCCATTACTTTCCATAGCTTCCAAGATGGAGAGGTCAAGGTGCTTTTGCAAGGAGCTTGTTCAGGCTGTCCTTCAAGTACAGTAACGCTAAAAGCCGGGATAGAAAATCTCCTTACCCGAATGCTGCCGGATGATGTGAAGTCTGTGGAGGCAGAAGGGGTTTAAAAAAATAATTTTGTAGATAAGGTCATTCGCCAGAGCGGATGGCTTTTTTTTTGCTAAAGTAGTTGATAAAAAATCATTGAAAATATATGCTTAGGAAAAACTGGACTTGGGTGATTTTGGGGCTGGTGTGCCTGGTCATCCGTTTTATTGCTGTCCAGTTTCCTGAGGCTACAGAACGAGCCTATTCGCGGGAGTTTTTTCCTGTAGTCCGTAATGTCATTGATGTTTCTATTGCCCGGTTGCCTTTTCCCACGGTCTATGTGTTTTTTCTGGGTTTGTTATTGGCACTGGGAGGGTATTTTTGGAAAGTGGTGCAGCGGAATGGATGGAAAAGGAAGTTGTTGTTTACCGGAAGGTGTTTCTTAAATTTTATCGGATTATTGATATTCTTTTTTTTGGTGTTGTGGGGCTTTAACTATCAACGTGTGCCCATTTTTGAGCAACTTGGGCTAAAGCCATTGGCTTTGGAGAAAGAAACGTTGCTCAATGAGCTTATCCTGACCAGGGATCTGCTTCACCAGGTCAGGGGGAATATCACGGAAGATACGGTAGCTATTGGCAGCACGCTGCCTTACGGAGAGTTGGAAGATGTGGTCAGGGCAAATATCCGTGAAAATCTGTACATGATGGGGCTCAACTTTACAGGTCATCCCCGAACCAAGCAGCTTTACCCGGAGGGATTGTTGAGAAAGCTTGGGATTTTGGGTATTTATTTCCCTTTCGTAGGGGAAAGTTATATTGATCCGACATTACATCCGCTGGAAAAACCCTTTACGATAGCCCATGAAATGGCTCATAGCTATGGAGTCACCGACGAGGGGGAAGCCAATTTTATCGGGTGGGTGATCTGTAGTCACAGTGATAATCCACTTTTACAATATTCGGGGCACTTGAGATTGCTGAGCTATCAGTTGAATGATCTTTACAGGCTGGATCCAGATGGCTATCGCCATTTTTTACCGACAATGGATAAGGGACTCAGGAATGACCTGATCGATATCTCCGAAAATCATCGAAAGATCAAAGCGTTTTCACTGGAACTCAGTAGACGGTCAAATGACCTTTTCCTCAAATCCCAAGGCGTCAAAGCAGGCGTGAAAAGCTATGCCCAATTACCTATGCTGGCCTATGCATGGAGGAATAAGTTGAAGGGGAAATAGATAGTAATAAGTGCCCATCCCAATTCTTTACGCTAGGTGGATTTGGCGGTAGCGGCGAGCCGTTTTCTCTTGGGTTTTTTGTTTCCTACCCAGACGCCAATAATGACCGCTATCATTCCAAGGAAGTGTCCAGGAAGAAACATTTCTCCATCCAATACACCCCAGGCTATGGCCACGATGGGAATAAGATAGGTGACGGTACTGGCAAATACAGGGCTGGCGATTTTAACCAGGCCATTGAACACGATCAGCGAGACGGCCGTCCCCAGTACTCCTAGAATGGTCAGGTAGGTAGCTGCCAGTGGTGCTCCTTCGACATGGGCCAGTTTGTACGTGAAATCAGTCTGAATGAAAAGATAACCCAAGGCTACCGGGAGCGCTAGCAACAACGAAATAGCCGTAATTTCTACCGGCTTTAGGGCTTCAAACCAATGTTTGATAATATTTAGGTTGATGCCATAGCAGATGGTCGCCAAGATGACCAATAGTGCATAAGCATTAATAGAAGATAAACTGGAGATGCTGCTGCCTTCCTTAACGCTAATAAGGACAATGACACCGATAAAGGCAATGAGCAAACCTAGACCATTTCTGAAGGTGATTTTTGACTTAAAAAACAATGCCCCGATGACCACCACAAAGAGGGGCGTGAGGGCATTAAGGACTCCTGTGATGGAACTGCTCAGCTGGGTCTGTGCCTTGGCGAAGAGGAAGGCCGGCAGGAAACTGCCCACTAAGCCAACTACCATGAGATTGCCGATTTGTTTTCTGCTTAGTTTTAGGATTCTTGGCAGGGATAGTGGGAGCAATACAGCAGCGGCAGAGACAATTCGATAGGCACCCACTTCACCAGGGGAGAAGACCAATAATCCCTTTTTGATCAGGATAAATGAGCTGCCCCAAACCAGTGAAAGAAAGCCTAATAGGAGCCAACTTCTCAACGGTTGATTTTCCGTAGTGTTTGATGTCATATTTGGGTAGGGTTTTCAGGTTGATAACATGTTAAAAGTTAAGTTTTTCCATAACAACGCATTGAAATGGATAGTTGCACCCTTCAGTTTTTTTGTTTGCCTAGATTGGGTTAAAAATTCTTTTCCAGTTTAAAAAAAATCACCGCAAATCTTAATCATCTGTGTAATCAGCGTTCTAACCGAACCATCCCCAATCCATCAACTTTTCTGCTTGATCCCTTTTATTGGGTGAGCATACCGGGTAAAAAAAACAGGCTGTGAACGAATGCCCACAGCCTGTTTCAATTGTGAATAATAGGTTCCCAACCTTTACTCCACAGTAACCGATTTGGCCAAGTTTCTTGGTTGGTCCACATTACAGCCTCTCATCACAGCGATGTGATAGGAAAGTTGCTGAAGTGGGACCACGGAAATCAGCGGTACAAAGGCCTCATGGGCCCTTGGGATTTCGATCACATGGTCGGCCATTTTCTTCACTGTTTGGTCACCTTCTGTAACTACGGCGATGATTTTTCCTTTCCGGGCTTTCACCTCTTGGATATTGCTGACCACCTTTTCATAAGAACTGTCCTGTGTGGCGATAAATACCACTGGCATTTCCTCATCGATCAGGGCGATAGGACCGTGCTTCATTTCAGCTGCAGGATAGCCTTCGGCGTGAATGTAGGAGATTTCCTTTAGTTTTAGCGCTCCTTCCAGTGCCACAGGGAAGTTATATCCTCTTCCAAGGTAAAGGAAGTTCCTGGCGTCTTTGTACTGTGCAGCGATTCGCTCTATTTGTTCGTTGAGCTTTAGTGCTTTTTCGACTTTTGAAGGGATTGCTTCCAGTTCGCTGAGCAGCTCCATGTATTTACTTTCAGGAAGTGTACCTCGCTGATAGCCCAGCATCAGTGCCATCATGGAGAGAACAGAAATCTGTGCAGTAAAGGCTTTGGTAGAGGCCACGCCGATTTCAGGACCAGCATGGGTGTAGGAGCCCGCATGGGTCGCACGGGCAATGGATGATCCCACCACATTACACACGCCAAAGATCGTGGCGCCTTTTTGCTTGGCCAGCTCGATGGCCGCCAGGGTATCTGCTGTCTCCCCAGATTGGGAGATGGCAATGACAAAGTCACGGCTGTTGATCACCGGATTTCTATAGCGGAATTCCGAGGCATATTCCACTTCCACAGGAACACGGGCAAATTCCTCAAAGAGGTATTCTGCCACTAGCCCTGCATGCCAACTGGTGCCACAAGCGGTGATGATGATACGGTCGGCATTTTGGAACTTGTTCATATAGTCCCGCAAGCCACCTAGAATCAGTCGACCGGCCCTGGAGTCCAACCTTCCCCGCATACAATCCGCAATGGAACGGGGCTGCTCATTGATCTCCTTGAGCATGAAGTGTTCGTAGCCGCCTTTTTCGATGGCTTCGAGCTCCATGTCCAGCTTATTGATATACGGGTGGGTTTCGACGTTTTCGATCGTTTTGATCTGAAGCTTGGCGTCACGGATGACGGCAATTTCGTAATCATCCAAGTATACAACCTGATTGGTGTATTCCACGATGGGGGTGGCGTCAGAAGCCAAGAAAAATTCTCCCTCTCCCACACCAATGACCAATGGAGAGCCTTTTCTGGCCGCAATCAAGGTGTCAGGTTCCTCCTTGTTCATCAATACAATGGCATAGGCCCCTACGATCTTGTGAAGTGCCAGTCTAACGGCTTCTTCCAAGCTGCAGTTGTTGTTTTGATGGATGTCCTCGATAAAGTTGATAAACACTTCCGAGTCAGTATCACTGTGGAAGGTATACCCTTTATTGATAAGGTCGGTTTTGAGAACTTCGTAATTTTCGATGATGCCATTATGGATCATGGCGAAATTTTCCGATGAAGAATAATGCGGGTGGGCATTGACATCATTGGGTTCGCCATGAGTGGCCCATCGAGTATGTCCTATCCCGATGTGAGAGTGAAGGTTAGGGGTGCTTTCGATGAAGTTTTCCAATTCGGAAACTTTCCCTTTCTTCTTATAAACATTGAGTCCGGCGTCATTTAGTAAGGCCACACCGGCACTGTCATAGCCTCGGTATTCGAGGCGTTTTAGGCCTTTTATGATGACAGGCAGGGCTTCCTGCTTGCCAACATAGGCAACAATTCCACACATAAAAATTACTTATTAGGGTCCGAATTTAATTTCTAATTATTTCATGATCGATTATCTAAGTTTAGTATAATAGATTTTTAGGGTTATCGAATTTTGATTGACAATGTATTCTCGTAAGGATCTTGTAAGGCTGTTTGAAGCCACTATACTATTCCCTGAATAGGTGATGGAAGCAGGATATAACAGTAAATCCGTGCGTACGACATCCGTCCTATAGAGAGCATCTACATAGTCAGTAATGCCATATCGGGAATCTGCAGGAGTGTAAATGAATTTTTCAGTGTTGAAGGCCAGTGGATTGGCACCTCCAGAAGTAAATACAGGAACCACATTGCCGTCATCATCAGTGGTCGTTTGTGGATATCCCTTTTGTTGTACACTATAGGGAGCGCCATCTTCCCTTCTGAGGATTTCGTTGTTGTCATCCGCGAGGTATTGGATCATGCCTTGGATAGGCATGTTGCTGTCAGGGAAGTTTTCGGTAGGTCCCATTTCTAAGGAAGCCTTATTGAAGATCACATTCCCTAAAGTATCCAGGAAGTTTGATAGTGGCTCCATGTTCAGTTTTACCATGTGCCCCAGTAAGGCTTTGCTGCCTACCAAATCACCTACATCATAAGCGGTGTTTTTTTCCGTGACGATGGATGTAGGTGTGCCCGAAGGGTCATTGGTAATGCTATTGAAATGTCTGACGCCATTGGTATAAATGGAATAAACACTCGAAACGGTATCTTCTTCACTGTTCCTGTAATACAGTTTGATACCGGTATTGGTGTATCCCGTGTTATGTTCCTCTCTGATTACATTGATGGTGGTTTGCTGTTCTGGAGATCCTTTCAGAGCAAATCCAGGGAAGTAGTCCCGAAAGGAGAAGATATCATTAAACACTGGATCCTCCCCTTTTAGTTTGGTGAACAAATCATCGGCAAGGGCTTCCTCCAAGTTCATGAATACCACAGTGTCGGAGTTCTCCTTTAGCATAAAAGATCCTGCAGCAAATGGAGCCTCCTCATATGCCAAGTGGTCAAAATTATAATAGGCCGTGTCCAGGATAGGTTCGGTAAGTTTATATGCTGAGAAGGTTTTGGCTTCATCAAGATCCTCTGCCGTCAGGGACCCAATGCCCAAGCTGAATTTGGCAGAATCAAGGATGGCCTCACTTTCAGGGATAGTGGCAGAGGTACTAAAAGTAAGTCTGCTATAAGCAGTAGCCTCTGTTCTGCCAAAATAATCACTGATGTCTCCACCTGCCACTAGGGTGCCGGAGTTGGTGGTGTTGAGTGAGTCAGCAGATACCAAATAAGCAGAAAGGGGTATTTCTGCATAGAAAACCCCTATTCTGTTAGCCTCTGGATCCAGTACCAATCCGATATCAGATGGGTCTTCACATCCATAGATCAATGGCGTAGAAAGTAATAACAGTCCGGCAAGCTTAGCCTGCCAATTCTGTATAGATGTTGTAATAACTTTCGAAAAGTTGTTCTTCTTCGTCTTCGTTGTTAATATCACACTTTTTGTCTTTAGAGCACTCTTCAATAATTTGATTTAGACTGTCGGAGATTTCGTTGCCTTTGATGACAACATCAGCATACTCCATACCGATCTTCACGAAGCCTTCATAATCTTTTGACTTCAATGGTGAGAGGATACTGTCGTCGATATCGACCATTTTTACCTTCTCCAACAAATCATCGCCAAATTTATGATTAAATCCGTTATTATAAATAGTGAACACGGATTTTGTGCTCTTAAATAACGGTTCGTTTTTGTAAGTGGTTTTCAGGTACAAAGGAATCAAGCTGGTCATCCAGTCATTGCAGTGAACAATGTCGGGGGCCCATCCCAGTTTCTTGACGGTTTCGATAACCCCTTTGCAGAAGAAAATGGCTCTTTCATCATTGTCTTCATAGAATTTTTCCTGCTTATCATGGAAAACGCTTTTGCGCTGGAAATAGTCTTCGTTATCGATAAAATATACCTGAAGCTTTGCGTTAGGAATGGAAGCCACCTTGATGATCAATGGTTTTTCCTCCTCCCCTACAGAAATGTTGATTCCTGAAAGCCTTACTACTTCATGCAACCTGTTCTTTCTTTCGTTGATCAAACCAAATCTCGGAACAAGAATACGGATTTCCATTCCTTTTTCCTGCATGGCCTGTGGCAAGGCCCTAACGAAGTTAGCTACCTCTGAGGTTTGAAGAAATGGATTGATTTCACTTGCTACGTAGAGAATACGAAGTTTGGACATATCTTGTTTTTTTTGTTGAGGGATAATACGGGACTACAAAGATACAAAAAAAAATACAAAAACCCGTTGATATTGTCTAGAATAATTTACTTTTGCTCCTATTTTGCTAAGTGTAAATGATAAGACGTGAAAATTCTAAAGACCAAGCAAGAAGTTAAACAACAGTTATTTGCCCATCGTAAAGCAGGCCAGTCGATCGGCTTAGTGCCCACAATGGGCGCCCTGCATGAAGGGCATTTAAAATTGGTGAAAAACGCCATGTCTGCTACCGATATCGTAGTGGTTTCCATCTTTGTCAATCCCACTCAATTCAATAATCCAGCGGATCTTGAGAAATATCCCAGAACGGTGGCGGGGGATTTGGACTTGTTGGAGAAAGAAGAGGTTGATTATGTGTTTCTCCCTGAAGTGGAAGAGATGTACCCACAGCCGACAGCTTTGACAGTTGATTTTGGGAATTTGGAACGGATCTTAGAGGGAGCTTTCAGGCCGGGGCATTTTAATGGCGTAGGCGTGGTGGTGTCCAAGTTGTTTCATATTGTTCAGCCCGACAAGGCATTTTTTGGACAGAAAGACCTTCAGCAGGTAGCCATTATAAGGAGAATGGTGGAGGACCTTTCTTTTGGAGTGGAAATGGTCGTGATACCTACTTGCAGGGAAAAGGATGGATTGGCCATGTCTTCCAGAAATGGGAGGCTGTCTGCTATAGATCGTCAGCGGGCTGTTATTCTTTATGACTCGTTGGTACAGGCAAGAAAGGAACTTTTAGCTGGCAAGTCATGGTTTGAGGTACAGAAAGAAATATCACATAAATTTAATGAGGAGCCAGGAGTGAAGTTGGAATATTTCGAATTGGTAAGGACAAATAGCCTTGAAATGATCTCAGAGATAGATTTGAAGGCTCCAATGGAGGGGCAGAAATCCTCTATTTGTACTGCGGCTTTTGTAGGAGATGTGAGGCTGATCGACAACTTATCGATTTAATCCTTAAATTTGTGGCAAATTTATAAAGCGATGCAAATTCAGTTATTGAAATCAAAGATTCACAGGGTCAAGATTACACAGGCGGAACTTCATTATGTGGGAAGTATCACTATTGATGAGGATTTGATGGACGCGGCTAACTTAATTGAAAACGAAAAAGTACAGATCGTCAATGTCAATAATGGTGAGCGGCTGGAGACTTATGTGATCAAAGGTGAGCGCGGCAGTGGTATGGTCTGCCTGAATGGCCCTGCAGCCAGAAAAGCACAAGTAGGTGATGTGGTGATCATTATTTCCTATGCTTCCATGGACTTTGAAGAAGCCAAGAAGTATAAGCCAGTAGTTATATTTCCTGATGACTCCAATAAATTAATCTAACTTGAAACTAACGATAAAGCAATGGATTCAGGTGGTCGTGTCGCTTGCGGTGGCCATTTGGATTTTTTGGTTCTTATATAAAGATGTCAAAATGGAAAGCCTGTTGGAAGCACTTCAGCAGGCTTCATTTTTTTGGATTGGTATGTCCATTGGCATTTCCATTATTGGTTTTGGGGTGCGAGCGTGGCGTTGGAAATTACTGATAGATGCTGATTTGGAGAAACAATTGCCTACGCTACGTGCTTTTTATGGACTTATGATTGGCTACTTAGTGAACATGTTGGTCCCCAGAGCTGGAGAGGTGGCCCGTTGTGGTGTCCTAAAAAAAACAGAGAAACTTCAGCTCAGCAAATTGCTGGGAACGGTTATTTTGGAACGTTCAGTGGATTTGCTATTTATGCTTTTAGTGATATTTCTGGCATTTGTCCTGGAGCGGGAAATATTTGTTGGACTGGCACAGGAACTGGTCTCTATGGAAGCCATAAAGCTGGCCTTTCAGGAATACCTTCCGCTGTTGATCAGTGCGGTGGTTTTGGTAGTGATCGTTGTTTATTGGGTCGTCAATAGATACAGAGACCATGGTCTGGTACAAAAATTCCATCATTTTATGAGGGAGTTGGTAGGTGGACTTAAAAGTGTCCAGCGGATGAAAAACAGGAAAGGATTTTGGCTTGCCTCTGTCGGGATATGGATAATTTATTTCCTGATGATGTATTTTATTGCCAAGGCCATCCCCAGTACTGCCAATCTGTCCCCTTCTTCAGTGCTGATGGTCATGGTGATGGGTAGTATAGGTATGATAGCGCCAGTTCAAGGCGGAATAGGGACCTTTCATGCGCTTGTAGCCTTTATTTTAATGACATATGGTCTGACTGAAGAGCAGGGCAAAATATTTGCAGTGATTGTCCATAGTTCACAAGTGCTGATCGTATTGGTGGCTGGAGTCATCAGCCTCTTGGCCGTGGCAAAAATTTCTGTCATAACAAAACCACAGGCGGGGCATTTGCGTAATAATTAAGCGTTTAAAACAGACAAAAATATGTTACTGATTCTAATTGTAGTTGTATTTGGAATTTTGGGTTTTGTGATCAGTAAAAAACTGAAAAGCAAATTCAAAAAGTATTCCCAGACGGCCTTAGAGGCCAATCTTTCAGGGAAGGAAATAGCGGAGTTAATGCTGGCTGACCATGGCATTCAAAATGTGGCGGTGAACTGTGTCGAAGGAAAACTGACCGATCACTATAATCCACAGAACAAATCCGTGAACCTCAGTCCAGATGTTTATTACGGCAGAAATGCTGCAGCCACTGCTGTATCGGCCCACGAATGTGGCCACGCCGTGCAGCATGCCCAGTCGTATGCTTGGTTGGGACTTCGTTCTGCGATGGTGCCCATTCAGAATGTCAGTGGCAAAATCCTGAATTTTGTACTGATTGCATCCTTGTTTGGAGGTTTGGCACTGTTTAACCTTCCGTGGGAAATGGTAGGTGTGATCGTGGTAGGCTCTTACGGTGTGATCACCTTGTTTACCTTTGTGACCTTGCCCGTGGAGTTTGATGCCAGTAGAAGGGCATTGGCTTGGGTAAAAGAAAGGAATATCGTCACACCTTCTGAGTACGAGATGTCCAAGGATTCCCTAAAGTGGGCTGCCATGACCTATGTGGTAGCTGCGATGGCTTCTTTAGCGACATTGGCTTATTATGCCATGATCTTTTTTGGCGGAAGAGATTAAGCGGAGAGAAAAGAGCCAAGAAGAAAGAGAAAAGTGTATCAAGATTTAACCCGGATTATGCATTAGGAATCGTAGTGAGAGCTGAAATTGCAAGAAAATCAGTTAGTTTGGAGGCATTAGCGTAGCACCGCTACGGTTATGCCGAAAACTAAAGTGAAACGGCTGATTTTGAAGCAGTTTAATGTCGCAACAGATAGGCTATTGCATATTCCGGGTTTAATAACAAGGGCTGCTTTCCAGTGGAAAGCAGCCCTTGTTTATGTAATGATGTTTACTCCTTTGTGGAATATACAAATACTATCTCACATCTAACGTCTCCTATCTAAGCCCCCTTTTAGCCTTGACTGACAAACTGGTAGTCGGCAAAGTCCACGGCAACTTGATCCAGGAGTGATGATACTTCAGCATAGGTGTCCGCCGTGACCATCTGGGTGCGGTAGGGTTTGAAGTTGGGCATGCCACGGAAGTAATTTGTATAGTGTCTTCTCATTTCCAAGATGCCGAGTTTTTCACCTTTCCACTTGACAGAAAAGTCCAGGTGTTTTTTAGCAATGCTGATGCGCTCTTCCAAGCCTGGTGCAGCAAGTTTTTCTCCGGTTTCGAAATAATGCTTGATTTCATTGAAAATCCACGGATAGCCGATTGCCGCGCGACCGATCATCATGCCGTCCACGCCAAAGCGATTTCGGTATTCCAGCGCCCTTTCCGGGCTGTCGATGTCGCCATTGCCAAACAACGGAATGTGGATGCGTTGGTTTTCCTTGATCTTGGCCAGGTATGTCCAGTCGGCTTCACCTTTGTACATTTGCTTTCTGGTACGGGCGTGCACGCTGATGGCCTGGATGCCTACATCCTGAAGCCTTTCCACGACTTCTACGATCCGGATGGTGTTATTGTCCCAGCCGAGCCGGGTCTTTACGGTGACAGGGATATTGACGGCTTTGACGATCTCTGCAGTCATGCTCACCATTTTATCGATGTCGAGTAGAATACCCGCGCCGGCACCTTTGCAGGCGACTTTATTGACAGGGCAGCCGTAGTTGATGTCCAAGATATCTGGGCCAGCTTGTTCAGCAATAGCCGCCGCCTCTCTCATGGAGTCGATTTCATTGCCAAAAATCTGAATGCCGATAGGTCGCTCGTATTCAAAAATATCCAGTTTTTGGACACTCTTGGCTGCATCTCTGATCAGTCCTTCTGAGCTGATGAATTCAGTGTACATCAAGTCCGCTCCATTCTCCTTACATACCGCCCTGAAAGGCGGATCACTGACATCTTCCATGGGTGCCAGTAGTAAGGGAAATTCCCCTAAAGCTAAGTTTCCTATTTTTACCACGATTGATTTATAATTTTCCCGTAAATTTACCCCAATTATGGAGATTTATAAAACCCAAAGCCAAATAGCTGCAAAACACAACTGGTTATTGTCCTTAGTTGTGCTGGTTTTGATCACTTTTGGCGTACTTGCACTTACTCAAGGGATTGCATTGGTTATTATCCCTTTCCTGTTTAATATTCCTTTTGAAGACATCCTCCCACTGTTTGCTGGAGAGTTGGACTATTCCAATGGTCGTATGGCCGTGTTGTTTCTCCAAGGGCTGGGTGGAGGCCTGGCTTTTTTTCTCGCAGGCTGGATTTTTTCCTATGTGGTAGAAAAAGCCAGCCTTGAATGGGAACAACAGTTTGCCCGAGTAAAGTTCAGTTACCTCTTATTATTGGTCCCACTGTTATTTGGCTTTATGTTGTTTGATGCCAAGGTGATCGAGTGGAACATGAATGTGGAGTTTCCTGCATTTATGAGTGGTTTTGAGGAGTTTGCCCGGCAGATGGAAGACCAAGCCATGCAGATGACCAAGTTTCTGACAGATTTCCAGAGTTTCGGAGAGTTTTTGGCGGGGGTATTGGTGATCGGGGTTTTGGCAGGCATTGGCGAGGAGTACTTTTTCAGAGGTGTGCTGCAACCCAAGCTTCATCGCTACTTTGGAAATGCCCATGTAGGGGTGTGGCTTGCAGCATTTGTTTTTTCTGCAATCCATTTTCAGTTTTACGGTTTTTTCCCCAGGCTGTTACTAGGCGCACTTTTTGGTTACCTGTACTTATATTCTGGCAGCTTGGTATATCCGATCGTCGGTCATGTACTTAACAATACCTTTACCATCGTTATGGTATACCTCAGTAAATTGGGGATGGTGGACTTTAATATTGAAGACCCCGAAGGCGTAGATTGGTACACTGTGGTGATCGGCGCGTTGGTATTCGTAGTATGCATGCGTCTCTTTATTCAACAAAATAGGAACAATTCTACCCATGGAGAAATGGCAGAAGGTATTTGAATCGGAATGGGCAGTTCGAGCGGAAATCGTAAAAGGGGTACTTACTGCGCACAACATTACCGCTATTGTGCTCAATAAAAAAGAGTCTGTATACCAAATTCATGGTAGTTACCAAGTGATGGTGGCTGCTGAAAAGGCCTTTGAGGCGGCAAATTTGATTAAAAATGAGATATCGTTTTAATATTTCCAATTATAGTGAGTTGGGTCAGCGTATTATCACAGCACTTCTTGGAGCAGTGGTCATTGTATTAGGCTGTGTGTACAGTGAATGGGCATATTTTGCCATTTTTGGGACGATTTTGGTTTTAGCGCAACTTGAGTTTTACAAATTGTGTGGGCTGGATGGGATGCTTCCTCTAAAGTCATTTGGGACCTTTTTGGGCCTTATGATCTTTGTCATGACCTTTTTTGTGGAGATGGAGCACCTAGATGTTAAGTATTATTTTCTTATCTTTCCTATGATATCCCTGATATTCTTTATCAAGCTGTATCGTAAGTCGGATAAAAAACCCTTTACAGGAATTGCCTTTACATTTCTAGGGATATTTTATGTGGCAGTACCTTTTTCATTGTTGAACCTAGCGGCGTTTGCAGTGGACAAGACGTTCCATTATGAAGTGATCGTAGGATCACTTTTTATCCTATGGGCCAGTGATAGTGGTGCGTATTTTGCAGGAACAAAATTCGGCAAAACGAAGTTGTTTGAGAGAGTGTCTCCCAAAAAGTCCTGGGAAGGTAGTTTGGGAGGAGCAGCAGCTGCGATTGCCACCGCTTACTTACTTAGTATAAACTTTGGGGTAATTCCTCAGTGGAAGTGGTTCTGCATAAGTGGTATTATCATTATAGCAGGTACGTACGGTGATCTGATCGAGTCGTTATTTAAGCGGAGTATTGCGATCAAGGATTCAGGAAAAGGGCTTCCAGGACATGGGGGATTTATGGATCGTTTTGACGGATTGTTAGTTTCGGCTCCATTTATTGCGGCATTTTTGAAAATATTTTAAAATATATAGGTCTATTTTGGAATAGTGCCTAATATTGCATCAAAATCAGTCTCTAAATAAACCAAAACCCAATTATGGCTTACATTGAACCGGCTCCGATAAAGGATAAAGAAAATCCCCTGGAGTCAATGATGGAGAGGTTTAATATTGCAGCAGAAAAACTGGGCCTCTCAGAAGAGGTCTATAATGTGCTGAAAAACCCCGCAAAACAGGTAATCGTATCCCTTCCGATCACCATGGACAATGGAAAGATCAAGGTGTTTGAAGGGATTCGTGTAATCCATTCCAATATTCTGGGCCCTGCAAAAGGAGGAATTCGGTTTGCGCCGGATGTCCATATCGATGAAGTCAGGGCACTGGCAGCATGGATGACATGGAAGTGTGCTGTGGTGGACATTCCTTATGGTGGAGGTAAAGGTGGCGTTCGCTGCAATCCCCGTGAAATGTCCCCTGGTGAAATCGAACGTTTGATGCGCGCCTACACCCTGGCGATGATCGATGTTTTTGGCCCGGACAAGGACATCCCTGCTCCAGATATGGGGACGGGCCCCAAGGAAATGGCCTGGTTAATGGATGAGTATTCCAAGGCAAAAGGTACCACTGTAAATGCGGTAGTGACGGGGAAACCACTCGTCTTGGGAGGATCACTGGGCAGAACAGAAGCAACAGGACGAGGTGTGATGGTATCTGCTTTGGCAGCCATGGAAAAACTAAAGATCAATCCTTTTCAGGCTACCTGCGCCGTCCAAGGTTTTGGTAACGTAGGCTCATGGGCAGCGGCACTATTGGAAGAAAGAGGACTAAAGGTGATATCCGTTTCGGATATTTCTGGTGCGTACTACAATGCCGGTGGCATCAATATCCAAGAGGCCATTGCCTATAGAAATTCCAATAATGGCGTGCTCGAAGGCTTTGCAGGTGCCGAAAAACTGACGGATCCTTCTGAGTTGTTAGAGCTGAAAGTGGACGTCTTGGTGCCGGCAGCCGTGGAAGACGTAATCACCAAAAAGAACGTGGATAAAATCAATGCCCGCCTGATCGTAGAAGGTGCCAATGGCCCTACTTCATTCAATGCGGACAAGATCATTAACGATAAGGGAATCATGGTCGTGCCCGACATCCTGGCCAATGCAGGAGGAGTAACGGTATCGTATTTCGAATGGGTACAGAACAGGCTAGGCTATAAGTGGACAGCAGAACGTGTCAATAGACGGTCTGATCGGATCATGAAAGAGGCCTTTGATCAAGTGTATAAGACTTCCGTAAAGCACGAGGTACCAATGAGGATTGCGGCCTATATCGTAGCGATCGATAAAGTCGCCCAGACCTATCAGTTCAGAGGAGGATTTTGATGTAACCACAGTGGACTCAGCGTAGGAGAGTAAAGGTTGAAAAAGGAAGCTTAGTGAACTTTGTGGTTGTTTTTAACCACAGAGGTCACTAAGGATGCACAAAGGGCTCGGAGAAAAGGTTGTAATAAACTTAGAGCACTTAGTGTGAAGCTTAGTGTTCTTAGTGGTTAGTTTTTTTTAACCACAGAGGTCACTAAGGATGCACAAAGGACTCAGAGAAAAGGTTGTAGAAATAAACTTTGTGAGCTTAGTGCAGATCTTTGAGTTCTTAGTGGTTGGTTGTTTTTAACCACAGAGGTCACTAAGGATGCACAAAGGATTCGGAGAAAAGTTTTGTAAAAATTAAACTTTGTGAGCTCCGTGTAACAATCTTTGAGTTCTTAGTGGTTAGTTGTTTTTAACCACAGAGGTCACTAAGGATGCACAAAGGGCTCGGAGAAAAGGTTGTAAAAATAAACTTTGTGAGCTTAGTGCAGGTCTTTGAGTTCTTAGTGGTTGGTTTTTTTTAACCACAGAGGTCACTAAGGATGCACAAAGGGCTCAGAGAAAAGGTTGTAGAAATAAACTTTGTGAGCTTAGTGCAGGTCTTTGAGTTCTTAGTGGTTAGTTGTTTTTAACCACAGAGGTCACTAAGGATGCACAAAGGGCTCGGAGAAAAGGTTGTAAAAAATGAAACTTTGTGAGCTTAGTGCAGGTCTTAGTGTACTTTGTGGTTAGGTAGTCTAAGCTACAGAGGGTCATAAACCATTGTATATTCATTTTTTTCTTTAACATACCGAGAAATATTGGCAAATTGCAGCCGAATTTAATTTGGGGCAGCAAGGCTGTTTACAATAAAGGAACTAAAATAGTTTTTAAAACATTGATTTATATTGAATTAATCCCTTACTAATGACGATACATAAAGAAGGAAGAATATTATTATTCTGGATGTTGGTGGTGCTGGCAGGCATTAATTTTGCCACACACCAGTTGATGCCTGGGCAAGAGACAGTGCTGAACCTAATACTGCTGGCGAGTATTATCATTTACCTGCTGGTACTGCAATTTTTCAGAAATCCCCGGATAGCTATGCCTGATGATGAGCAGTTGGTATATGCTCCTGCTGATGGTAAAGTAGTTGTGATCGAAGAGGCCGAGGAAGAGGAGTTTTTGAATGAACGGAGAAAGCAGATTTCGATTTTCATGTCTCCCGTCAATGTGCATGTGAACCGGTCGCCTATAAGTGGAATAGTGTCGTATTTTAAATACCATCCTGGCAAGTACATGGTGGCATGGCACCCAAAAGCAAGTTATGAGAATGAACGCACCACGATGGTGGTCAAGCATACGAAAACAGGCGTACAGCTTTTGGTCAGACAGATAGCAGGGGCTGTGGCAAGAAGGATCAAATGCTATGTGAAAGAAGGTGACCCGTTGGTACAAGGTGGAGAATTTGGGTTTATCAAGTTTGGTTCAAGGGTGGATGTATTTGTTCCCCTGGATGCTGAGATTCTTGTGAACATTGACGACAAGACCAAAGGAGGTTTGACGCCATTGGCCAGACTAAAGTAAGTTGAAGAGGCAATATAAAGGCCACTGATGGCAGGTTTTACCCTGATATCAGTGGCTTTTTTGTGCATATTCCGAGTTTAGTTTTTTCCGATAGTATATCGCAGTCCGAAATTTCCACGAAGTCCGAAATCCCCATTGTACAGCGGTGTTGCTTCCATCATAATGGAGAAAGCTCGGTGATTTGAAATAGGCTTAAAGGCGAGCATCACAGGAGCTCCGATCCTTGCTCCATCATCAAACTCATAATACCCTAGCATTAACCCTGCCGAAGCGTTGTACCAATCAGACCTGTGAAAATTATATTGGCCGATAGCTTCAGCCCCAAAAAATGGGTTGAGAACATCTCCCGCAAACAATCGGCCTTCCCCAAAAAATTCCTTTTCGGGATCAGTGCCAGCTCCTAGTTGGGTGAGGATTCCATTGGAATAAACACCTACGGTTACTTGGGCGCTGGTATATTTTACTGTTGCAATAGAAAAAATAACCAGAAACAATGTGAATTTTAAATAGTTCATAATATTGTATATTAAATAGTTGATAACTTTCTAATATACAATTGTTTACCAGTATGTTGTAAAGGCAGTATGGTTTATTTTGTCGATAGAATATAGACTCCGGCACTCTCTTTTTGGTACAGTTCTCCCAAAGCAGGGATATGCTTAACGAGGTTTTCGAAAAGCCCTTCTTGGTCATAAATTACAGAAGGCTTTTCTTCCAGGAAGTCGAGATAGACCTCTACCATTTTTTCATGATCTTTAAAGTCCGTCAACATGCGCTTGGAGAGTCGGAAATTAAGGTAAGGACTTGCAAGTTCAGCATTTTGGTAAGCGCTTATTTCATCCCCAAGCACCACAATTCCTTTTCCGTTTGAATGAATGGGGGCATTAAGGACATAGTTCCATGTCTTTTTGGATTGGATTTTGTATACTGTCCATGTGTAACCAGCTGAAGGAATAAGCACTAAAAAAGTATAAAAGAGCAGGCTCAGCTGTTTTTTGTTGGTGAGGTATATGAAAATCTGCGAAATAAAATAAGTAAGGCCTGGCAAGATGATGACCATTTGGTAAGGTGTCCTCCTATTGGCGATAAAAACGGAAAAGACGGCAAAGATGGAGAACAAGAGCATGAGTTGTTTTTGCTTTTGCTGATTGACCGTAATGCTGGTAGTGACCGTGCCTACAAAGTACCCAATGACAGAAAATAGCAATGGGGCAACGAGTAAGGCGAGTAGGTCAATGTACGTGACATGTGGATAGCTACCGGTAATCCTAGTCGCCAAGATAAATTCGGTGATAAACTCCCGCAAGCCACCGATCCAAAAGAAGTAAATGCAGCATAAAACAAAGGGCTGCAAATAACCTACTAGGGAAAGCACGAGTTGGTTAAAGCTAAATCCACTGACGGTAATGCCTGCTACCAACAAAAACGGCAGGAATACAACCAGTGGAAAATGAAAACAAGCAGCAATGCCACCGAAAAGCCCCACCAGTAGAATAGATTCGGTGTTTTGTTCGTTGAGCAGGGTCTGGGAAAAAAGCTGGCCAAGGGCAAGAATGATAAAAGTAGTCCCCATCAAAGCCGGGGATAGGGTCAACAGGTCAAATGAAAAATGAAAAAGAATGAGCATGACCAATGCTGGAATATAGGAAGTATTATCAAAAGACTTATAAGCAATAAAAAGTCGATTGACGTAGTATATCTGGAAGAGGATGACACAAGCTGCCATTAGCTTATAGGCCCACCAAGAACGGCCTACCAAGAAGTCGATGAGCCAGTATACATAAGCGGAAAACGGCCCAATGTCGTCCACAATATCCACATAAAGGAAGTGCCCGCTGCTGAGCCTTTCTCCTACCAGCATCCAGGATAGCTCCGGGGTGAGCAGAGGTATTCCCATAAGTAAATAGGGAAGGCTAAGTGCAAGAAAGAGCAGTGCGATTCCTAGGATTCTAAATGGGTCGTTGATTTTGAAAAAGCTTAACAAGGATAATATCTGTTGATAGTTGTGTATTCTGAACGTACGAAATTAAAGGTTAGTCGATTAAATCACTAAATTTGTAACGATAATTATTCATTATGGAAAGTAAGAGACAACAAAAGTATTCGAAGTTAATCCAAAAGGAACTAGGAGATATATTTCAGCGTGAGTCGAAGCCCTTGGTGGGCAATGCCATGGTGACGGTGACCCGGGTGATCATGAGCCCAGATCTCGGGGTGGCCAAGGTCTCCCTTAGTTTTTTATTGGCCAATAATAAAGAGTTGCTTGAGAAAATAGATGATCATAAAAAGGAGATAAGAAAACACCTTGGCAAACGAATAGGCAAGACCGTGAGAAGTATTCCTGAACTGGTCTTCTACCCTGATGATTCTTCGGCTTATGCCCAGCACATGGACAAAATCATTGATGACCTGGATATTCCAGAAGGATCTGATGAGGACGAAGAGGACGATTGATCGATTATGAAAGATATCAAAGCGTAATAATATTCACCATTAATCTCGATATTACCATCCTGTGAACCTTTCCTTTTTTATTGCATCCCGATATTTCAGAAGTAAAAAGAAGCGGAATTTTATCAATATTCTATCCCGGATAGCGATGATAGGTGTGGCGGTAGGGACCATGGCATTGATCATAGTGCTTTCGGTATTCAATGGCCTAGAGGATTTGATCAGGGGACTGTACGCTTCTTTTGATGCTCCCCTAAAGATAGAGGTGGTACAAGGAAAATCATTTGAAGTAAGCCCCGCTTTTTTGGATAGTTTGGAGGAAGTAGATGGAGTGGAGTCCATAACTGAGGTGATCGAGGATAACGCTTTATTAAAATATGGAGAGGACCAGATGGTCGTGACCATGAAAGGGGTAACTGCTGCTTTTTTGGACGAGGAGCGTTTTAGCAAGGGGTATTTTGCGGGTGAAATGACCTTGGGGAGCGAAAAGAAACCAAAGGCAATTCTTGGTCGAGGAGTCAGCTTTATGCTAGGAATGAATCCTTCCAGTGAGTTTGAAAATCTAAGAATGTATTATCCAGAGGCACCAAGAGCAGGGACCATTGACCCGAGCAAGATGTATAATTCAGGGATGCTTGGGTATGCAGGGGCTTTTAGTGTAGAAAAGAAGTTTGACGATAGCTATGTGGTGGTGCCATTGTCCTTTGCCAAAGAACTGATGGATTATGGAAATAAGCGGACGGCACTGGAAATCAAAGTGGACAGTGGCCATTCGATAAATCAAGTAAAGGAGCGGTTGAAGAAATTGCTAGGTGCACGCTTTACCGTAAAGGATACCGATGAGCAGCATGCTGGCTTGATCAGGGCGATTAAGATAGAGAAGCTTTTTGTGTTTATCACATTGACCTTTATTCTGGCAGTGGCGTCTTTTAATATATTCTTTTCCTTGAGCATGCTTGCCATCGAAAAGAAGAAGGATATTTCGGTAATGCTTGCGATGGGAGCGACCACAAAACTAATACGGTCTATTTATATCAAGCAAGGGGCCATCATTGCTTTTTCCGGAGCCATAGTAGGTTTGGTTTTGGGATTTTTGATCTGCTGGTTGCAAGACCGGTTTGGGCTGGTGTCACTTGGAGTGGCCAGTTCTGTAGTAGAGAGTTATCCCGTGAAAATGATCTGGACGGATTTTCTGTGGACGAGCCTTAGTCTTATTGTCATTACATTTTTTGCCGCTTATCGACCAGCTAGCATCGCCGCCAAGGTCAATACAGTGGAGCATTTGTAAGTAGGTTATGGTGGGCTACACACGTATTTGAAGCCATAGAAAAAAGTAATGCAAAACAGCTAACTTATTTGAGAACCACATTAGGCACATATTGCAGAATAGGGGGGGATTCTGTAATAAATTTACACTGTGCTTTTAGATGGAGTCTTTACACCAGCTGGTGGAACGTAGCTAGGACCTTATAAACGAGTTTTCTTTTAAAACCCAAATATAGGGAATCGTCATAGCCTGTCCCGAAATCCGCCGGCACAGGCTATGACAGTTCATAAACCGAGTTATTGGTAGCTGAATGTCTTTTCAAAATCCAACCTTGCCATCCGGTAAGCGTTGTTGTATTGGCCCAGGACCACCATTTGGTGACTGGAAACTTGCTTGCAGGCCAAGGGTTTGGTAAGGAGATGGAGGTCTCTGCTGAAGGAAAGCGCCTCTTTTTTTATATGCCCATTCCAGTCCAGTTCGACCATGGCGATCATGAGTTCCTTTTTTGCTGCCTTAGGGTTAAAGCGGACGGGGTCGGACTCCTCTGTAGAGAGGTTTTCAGGATGATCATTGAACACCAAATAGATTTTGTCATGAAGGACAGCCGTGGCATAGGAAGAAAAGAAACTGTAGCCTTCAGGAGATAGTTGATTTTTATGAATTTTTTTGGTCCACATTATTTCACCTTCCGGCGCTATGCTTACTACCGCTATGGTGTTGAATATGGAATTGGCCATAGGAAGGTGGTTATGTGACGTGAAGCTTGCTCCTGGTGATTGGGATGTCTGTTCTGCGATCAGTACGGCACTTCCGTCGCCACGAAATTCAATGTCATTAAGGAGGTAAGTGTAGAGGTATTTTTGATTTTCTACCTTGCTTCCTTTTGCTTGGCCCTCATCAGATTTTGGTTCAAAAGCTTGAAAGCTTTTTTGAGTTATTTTCTGCCCTTTCAAGGTAAGAAAGTAGCTCCCCGAAGTAGTGTTTTGTAATTGGTCAGTGTAAAAGCCAGCGCATACTAATTGATTATTGTGGTTGGTACTGATCTGCATTTTGGTGAAGTGCTTGCCCTGTACCTGGGGTTGGATAGTTGTTTGGGTTTTCCCTTGGTCTGTGATCGCAATGATCGAATAATGGTAATTTGGCTCCCAAAACTTGGCCAAGGCTTTTTCACTTGGGGCAGCCTTATTAAGAAGGTAAAGGTCACCGCTTATGGAAAGGTGAATGTTTGTCGTAACATATTGGCTGTTATTATAAGGAGCTTTCAGTTGGGAAGACCAAATTTCCTTCATTTCCTGATCAACGACCTTGAAATTAAACGTGTCTGTGTCATTTTTTGCTCCAGGCTGTTTAAATGTGGCTAATATTGTATTGTTGTCATCAGATAATTTTAGGTGAAATTTAGCGATCTTAAATTTGGCCTTCTTCTGTGGTGAGAAGCTTTGTAGACAAAATGGGGATTGGCGTAGGGAGAGGGTTGACTTTTCTATTTCATCAGCCCATAGCTTTTTTTGGTTTTGACCTTTGTCATAGGTACTGTAGAAGCAGTATAACCTATCGCCGACTTGCGTGATCTGTTCAAACCGGGGTGGAGTATCATGGTTTTTTGCGTGTAGCTGGTGGTAAGCCATTAGCTCCATTTGGTGATTATAAAATTCAATGATGGGAAATTCACTTTTTCCTCTGAGCTCATCACTAAGTTTTATTTTGGTGATATAGATGCCCTTTTCATCGCTTGCCACGATTTGATTGGGCATCATATTGTTTTTGGTAAAATTTTGACTTCCCAAATGGATGTTAAGAGCCGCTTCAGGTAGGTTTTGTGCGTGAAGAAGTGTAATGGACAATGGAAGGATGAGTAATAGGAGTAGTAGTTTCTTTTTCATCGAAGGTGATTTGATTTTGTTTAAGATAGGGGTTTTAAAATTCAAAATAATACATGTAAACAGCATTAAATTAAGTTTTGCGTATGGTGATTTGTGCCAAAATCAAGGATTGGTGACTTAACTTGGCAATAGCTATTATGGGAATTGTAATCGAAAGTGACTGGGTGATTTTGATTACATTGCAAAAATATACGTTTTGATTACAAAAAACGGATGTTTGAATATGAAATTAATTGCAATTTATTTTTTACCAGTTTGACGGCGGTGAGATCCTTTCTTGGCAGGCCTTAGAAAGACATTGTGTCTGTAGAACTTTTCGGAAAGCAGGTTCCTTGAAATAAAAAAACACACAGAGGCCTTTAGCCCTAATTAAACGCTTAAATTACAGTTTCATATCAGACCGAGGGAGAAAGTGCGGGTCTAAACGAATATTACCCTAATTCTTTTCATTTTTCTATTAAAAGTTGAAATAATTATTTACTTTGCAAGCTAGTACATTTTAAAAATTGTACCTCTCCAGGTGGTTTTGGATCGATAGATTAGTAGAAAAGATTATGAAAGTTTCTCCAGATAAGTCTTTTGAAATTATATATTCTCTCTTTAGTCATGAGTATTTGGGGATTCTATTTGAATCCTTTGTAATTCAGCATGACGAAAAAGGGCGATTGTCATTTGCCTATCAAAATATTGCAGGGCAAAATGCGAAAGAGTTTGCTGCAAGTTTGGATACTACCGATTATGAGTTGATCGAATTGATGGATAGCATGCAGCATGATTCCATCGTAAAGAAGTTTAACACCAAAAAGCTAAAGCCAAAGGAGTTTCTCAGAAGGGTCTTTGAGACCAATAGCGAGACGACTGCCAATAAAGAGGTGCGAAGATTGATCGAGCTTAGACTGGAGGGGATCAGGGCGAAGATACTGGAGCGGATAATAGGTAAGCGGCTTTTTGAAATGGGAAATGATGGCAATCCCATCTGGAAGGAGATCAATGTGATGGAAGAAAAGGCCTCAGTACTGTTTCATTTTCGCCGAAACGAGGACAATACCCATTATTTTCCCACTATCAAACATGATGGAGAAAAGCTGGACTGGCAGTATAAAGGGGGATATCTCCTCTGCGAGGAGCCTGCCTGGCTGGTGGTGAACGGTAATTTGTATAATTTCGAAAAGGGCGTGGATGGCAAAAAACTAAAGCCTTTTTTGAACAAGAAATTCATCGTCATTCCGAAAAATGTAGAGCAGTCCTATTACGAAAAATTCATCACGCAGTTGGTGGCCTCCTTTGATGTATATGCAAAAGGCTTCGATATCAAAGTCCAACGCAGTCAGCCAGAAGCATTGTTGAGCTTAAGTGACCTGCCCGGCAATGATCGTGGTCAGGACTTGTTCGGGAATAGCCAAGAGGCGACAGAGGAAGATAAGATCGTATTTGACCTGCGTTTTCAGTATGGGGATTATTCATTCCGTTCTGAGGAGAAAAAAACCAATAATGTACAGCTGGAGCAAAATGGGGACAATTATATTTTTCATAAGGTCATTCGAGACCTGGAAAAAGAAAAGTCCTACGGGGACTATTTGAAATACCTGGGGCTTCCTGTACGAGCTTCGAGGTTCTCCATAGGCAAATCAAAAGCGTTTGATTGGTTAAACTCCAATAGAGAAGCGCTGGAAGGCATGGGCGTAAGGATCCTCCAAAACCAAAGCGGAAAGGGGAAGAAATATTTTATTGGCAATGCCTCCATCAAAGTGAATATCAAGGAAAATATTGATTGGTTTGATGTGGATGCCATTATCAGTTTTGGGTCATTTGAAGTACCCTTTGGACAGGTCAGGAAACTGTTGGTCAAGGGGAAGTCTGAGTTTGAGTTGCCCAATGGGGAAATAGCTGTGATTCCTGATAGCTGGTTTGTGAACTATTCTGAGATTTTTTCTTTCTTGGAATCTGGTGAAAAGCAAGCAGAGAAGATGACGCTTAAAAAACACCATATCGCCTTGGCCCAAGAATTACAGAAAGGAAATCTCATCAATTTGACCCTTAGTAGAAAACTGGAAAAGCTGAAGGATTTTTCAGAGATGGAGTCCTATGAGCTTCCTGATAATTTTAGCGGAACCCTTCGTCCTTATCAAAAGGCCGGTTACGATTGGCTTAGGTTCCTTAATGAATATAATTTTGGAGGCTGCTTGGCAGATGATATGGGGCTAGGTAAAACGGTCCAAACATTGGCCATGCTAGCCAATGAAAAGAAAAGGACTGATGGGGCTACCTCTCTATTGGTCATGCCTACCTCCCTGATCTATAACTGGGAAGTGGAGGCGCGCAAGTTTACTCCTGACCTCAAGGTATTGGTCTATACTGGATCCCATCGGGTCAAGGACAGCAGTAGGTTTTCGAAGTATGACTTGGTGTTGACATCCTATGGGATCACTCGGTTGGACGTGGATATCCTAAAGGATTTTTTCTTTAACTATATCATTTTAGATGAATCCCAAGCTATAAAAAATCCCAATAGTATCATTTCCAAGGCAGTCAATCAGTTGGTGTGCAGGCACCGTCTGATCCTGACCGGAACCCCTGTGGAAAATGGCACCATGGATCTTTGGTCCCAGATGAATTTTGTGAACCCGGGCCTACTGGGCTCACAGTCAATTTTTAAGAAGCAATTCCTTCAGCCCATCGAAAAGAAAAATGACATGGACAAGGCGGCCAAGCTACATGCCATGATCAAACCTTTTATTCTCAGAAGGCTCAAGACCCAAGTGGCCACTGATCTCCCAGAAAAGGTCGTCAATATTAAATATTCCAATATGACGGCCGAACAAGAAAAAGCCTATGAGGAGGTGAAGAGCTATTACCGTGAGAAGATCGTGAAGGAGATGAGTATCCCCGGAATGAACCGTCAGGCCTTCACCCTACTGAGAGGCTTGACCCAGTTAAGACAGATAGCAAACCACCCAAGGTTGACGGATACTTCCTACACCGGTGATTCGGGCAAGTTGGAGGATATTGTACATATGCTGGATTCTACAGCACGAGAAGGTCATAAGGTGTTGGTGTTTAGCCAGTTTGTGAAGCATTTGGCCATCGTAAAGGAGTACTTGGACGAAAGCGGTATTGCCTACTCTTACCTTGATGGGGCCACTAAAGACCGTCAAGCTGAGGTGAGGGAATTTCAGGAAAATGATACGGTGAAAATATTCCTTATTTCGCTAAAGGCAGGGGGCGTCGGCCTCAATCTGACCAAGGCAGAATACGTGTTCTTGCTGGACCCTTGGTGGAATCCAGCCGTGGAAGCCCAAGCCATCGATAGGGCGCACCGGATTGGTCAGGAGAATAAGGTCATGATATACAAGTTCATTGCGCATAATACAGTAGAAGAGAAAATCATGGCCCTTCAGGAACGAAAAATGGCTCTGGCCGATGAGCTCATCAGTACTGAGGAGAGTTTTATGAAAAGTCTGCAAAAAGAAGATATCGAGGCACTATTGACATAGAGGATTTAAATAAGTAGCTAGATAGTGTCAAGCGTAAAGCATCATGAAGTGAGATTTGGTGCTTACTCCTCTTCTGTCGGGGAGGCTAGCAATGCTCTTAAGTTAGGGGAAATACAACACGCTTGTCACCCTGAGCGGAGTCGAAGGGTAGTGTAGGACCTCGACTCCGCTCGGCTTGACCTCTCTTAATTTCATTAACTTAAGAGGATTGGGGAGGCTAGGAAGAGCCTCTCGTTATGATTAGCATTGGGCGTGTCCCGGCAACTGAACGGAAACCGCATTTTAAGTTCTCGCTAGTAACATTGCCCTTACCAGAATGAAGAAGTGAAGGTTGAGAAGATGAAATAAAGATATTTTCCTGTGGTAAAAGCAGTATTTTTCACTTTACTCAATATCTTAGTGGCTTAGAAACTTGATAACCCACTTAATACCAACCCGAAATTTTTGTCGACTTATGGAATGCGCAATTTTAATTATCCAATGTAAGGATCAGAAGGGCATTGTGGCAGCAGTAACCCAGTTTTTGTATTTTCACAATGGTAACGTCCAAGAGGTAGACCAATACATAGACAGTGAGACGGGTGATTTTTTTATGCGTGCAAAGTGGGAATTAAAGAGCTTTGCCATTCAGAAAGACCATATCCAACGGGTATTTGCGGAGACTGTAGGGAATAAGTTTAAGATGAATTTTACTTTGCACTTCAATGATCCCAAGCCACGGATGGCCATTTTTGTGTCTAAGCTCTCACATTGCTTATTTGATATTGTTTCACGGTTTTATTCTGGACAATTTGATGTCGAGATACCATTGGTGATTTCTAATCATGAGACGCTAAGACCTGTAGTGGAGGCGTTTAATATCCCATTTTACCACTTGCCTATAACTAAGGAAAACAAGCAAGAACAAGAGCAAAAGCAGTTAGAATTGCTTAACGAGCACAAGGTGGATTTTATCGTGTTGGCGCGCTACATGCAGATATTAAGCCCGGAATTTATAGCGGCATATCCTCACAATATCATTAATATCCACCATTCATTTTTGCCGGCTTTCGTAGGAGCCAAACCGTACCATGCTGCGCACAAAAGGGGGGTGAAGATCATTGGCGCAACCGGACATTATGTGACTGAAGAGCTGGATGCTGGACCAATTATAGAACAGGATATAGCTCGTGTGAAGCATCATAACACAGTGGAGGAATTGGTCCAAATCGGCCAAGATGTAGAAAAAGTGGTGCTCTCCAAGGCAATCAAATATCATTTGGCCAAAAAAGTCATGGTCATGGGCAACAGGACGGTGATATTCAATTGACCGGTTTATTAGCGGGATAATCACTCCCAACAAGCACAAGTTACAAGAGAAGGACCTTGCTTGTTGGGAGAAAATATCCTCAGCTAGAAGGATATTGGTAATGTTTTTGGGGTATTAGTCCGTTAGGAATAATTAATTTACCTGCTCAAATTCCACGGTGATATTTCCCTCATCGTCATAGAATACCATTCTATTGGCAGTTGTGGTATAGGTTCTACTCATTTCCAAGGAACTTAAATATGCCGTTTGGATAGTTTTTTCATCGCAATTTTGGGAATCCGTATAGAGTGTGGAAAATTTGATTTTTTCACTGTTGTATACAGCCTTTCCTCGAAATTCGTCGCATGGAGCCTGACCGTTTACTTTCTGTTCTTTGCCGAATTTTAATGAAAGGTCAGCTAGTTGCTCCTGTGTGGCTGGGGCACCATTGATGGACCGGACTCTCCAATTGAACTGGCCAATATCATCGGAACCACCACATGAAAACAAGGTTAATGAAAGTAAACCAGCGCAGATTAGCGTTTTGAATAACTTCATTTTTCGATAGATTTTTTTGATTGTAAAAGATTTTAGCTGTCCAATGTTTATGTTTATTCCAATAAACTGCTAATGCAATTAGAAATAGTACAATAAATCAATGGAGTTAATACTGAAATGGCCGCAAATACCATACTTAACTGCTGATCTATGCCAACAATTCATGTTAAAAAGTGATAAAAGAAGGAGCTAGTTCTTAATAGACAATCTTTCGGGGGATGTCAGTGGGGAGGCGTGTCAGAAGTTCATAATTGACTTGCTGAGTGGTTTCACTGAAAGAAGCTACCGTGATCTCATTGTTCTTTTGCTTTCCGATAATGACGACTTCATCGCCTTTTTTGACGTCTTTGAGATCGGTGATGTCTACAGAGATGGCATTCATCGTCACGGTACCGACTACTGATACCATTTTGCCTTGGATGAGCACTTTGCCCAAATTGCTTAGCATCCGGCTGAATCCATGGCAATAACCCACAGGGACCAAGGCAATTTTCATTTTGCGATGCGCCATAAAGGTGGTGCCATAACCTACAAAATCGCCCATTCCCACTTCCTTGATGCTCATAATGGAGCTTTTCCAACTGATGAGTCTTTTAAGTGGGTTTTTTCTGTTGGCGGCGAGCTGTTTGAACTTGCTCATGTAGGTTTCTTGGCTCGGCCAGAATCCGTACTGCAAAATCCCTATCCTGACCATGTCCATGATGGTTTCCGGATAGCTGAGGGATGCCGCAGAGCATGCCGTGTGATAGGTGCCAAATTTGATCCCATGGCTATCAAACCAACTTTTGAAGTTTCGGTATTGCTTGATTTGATTTTGGACACGAAGGTAGTTAGCGATGCTTTCGGCCCCAGCATAGTGGGTACATAGCCCAGAGAGGTCTAAATGAATCCCGTGTTCGTAAATAATGTCTGCAAGGAATTCCTTTTCATTCCATTCAAATCCCGTACGATGAAATCCCGTTTCTACCTCCACGTGTATTTTGGCCGGGGTTTTTAGTTTTTTTGCCACTTTGATGGCAGTCATCAGACGATCAAACTCGAAGACAAAAAAACTAATGCCGTTTTTGATGATCCATTCCAGGTCCCGATTGTCCACCATGCCCATGATCATGATCTGGCTGTCTTTTTGGCTCGCCTGATGTACACGCTGGGCTTCATCTGTGCTGAATGCGCTGAAGTGGCGAATGCCTGCATTTTCGGCAATGGAAACAATGTTCTCTATGCCGTGGCCATAAGCATTGCCTTTAATCACTGCTGAAATGATCGTGTCATCCCCCACTTGGCTCCGGATGAATTTGATGTTTCTGCGGTATGCGGACTTGCTGATCTCTATACGTGAAGTGTGCCTCATTTATAAGGGGTGATTATATCGAGTGTTAAGCTTAGCGATTTATCTGATTGATGATTTGACTGAAAATACCGACCCCTGTGGGGATAATGGTGTCAGGAAAATCAAAGTTGCTATTATGCAGCTGTGGCTGTGTCTTGCCACTTCCCAGACCAAAGAACATGGTGGGCGTGTCGATCGAGAAATGCCCAAAGTCTTCTGACCACCTGAATGGGTTTCGGATATGTTTTGTTTTCAGCTTCAGTTTTTTGGCGGCCTCATTGACCTGTTCCCATGCAGCCTCGTCATTGATCGTACTGGCAAAGCTCTCTGTGTAGGAAATGTCAATTCCCAAGTGCTGGGCTTTGGCGAGGACTGTAGACAGTTCCTCAGCGTAGTTGGTGAGTCTATCCATGGTATCGTCATCATACGTTCTCAGGGTGGCCCTGATGGTGGCTTCTCCAGGGCTTGTTCCGAATGCCACTTCACCCAGGACGGCATTAATGATGGTGATTAGGCTGAACCCGTTCATGCTTTCAGGAAGCGCCTGGAGCCCTACGATGATCTTTGCCATAGCCGTGGCGGGGCTGTTGCCGTCTTCTGGATGGGCGGCGTGCGAGGTCTTTCCTTTTAGCTTGATGACCATGCCTTTAGAGGCTGCAGCAAAAGAGCCTTTTTTTAGGATGATTTCGTTTTTTGGTTGTCCAGGTAGGTTGTGGAGTGCAAATGCAATGTCTGGTTTGATCTTGGGAAATTGCTTGTCCTTGATCACCTTTTCGGCACCTTCACCGGTCTCTTCGGCAGGCTGATAAAGTAGTATTACGCGGCCTTTGGAAATGGGATTTTCGGCAAGGTTCATTCCCACGCCGGCCACAATGGTCATATGCCCATCATGACCACAGGAATGGGATTTTCCTTCCTCTGTACTTTTATGTTTGGCGGTGGTTTCTTCCGGAATGGGAAGACCGTCCAGCTCGCACCGGATCATGGTGGTAGGGCCTTTAGCATTCCCTTCGTAGATAAAAGCCAGTCCATTGCCCCCGATTTTATCGATGACTTTATCGGGCTTTAATGGCTCAAAAAAATCCTTGATTCGATGGGCCGTAGCGGCTTCATCATTGGAGAGGTCAGGATGCTGGTGAAGCTCCTTTCGTAGCTTGATCAGGGTATTGATATCTTCTTTTTTCATGTTTTGAAAAGTTACTGAATGATTCAAAATAGGGTTTTTTGACCGATTCTTCAAGTAATCAACAAGTTTAGATATTGCTGTCTATGATCAACAAGCAAAAAGCCTTCCTGAATTTTTTTGACTCGTATTCAATTAGTTAAAGGAAAGGTTTGAAAAATGGTTTTTTTGGGCGAACTTATTTACCTGTAATTTTGCTTGACTATTTTATCCTAAACTATATCAACCTATGACTGCAGAACAAAAACAAGCCTTGACAGAAGAAATCGAAAAGCTCCAGGGATCATTGACAGGAGATATGTTCCAAGATATGGAGATCCGGGACCAAATTCATAATCTGGAAATGCAGCTTAAAGGCACCAAGCCAATAGATAGCCATTTTGATTGTATTGGGTGTGGGAGCTGATATACCATTGCGTAAATAGGCCTACAGAAAGCCGGAAAGGATTAGCCTCTCCGGTTTTTCTTTTTTGGCATCTATCAGTGAGGAAGGAATAATCGCAGCTAATTGTCGAGCTAAAAACTCAAGGTTTGTGGTTCCGCAGCACAGCTGTCAGAATAACCGGACTTTTTACAAAACCCTTAGTGGCTTAGAGCCTTCGTGGCGGCATGAATGATGAATGGAAAACTTACCTTCTTCCAGAAATAGTTGGGGTAAAGCAAAAATTTGGTTCTTTTTTTTATGAACTAACAAAACCTTTTGTATCTTTGTGTCGTTAAGTCTTCACAGACAAGAGGAGGAAATATGAAATTATCATCTGAACAACAGGAAGTTATAGAGCGAATCGGCGTCTTTTTCGAGCGAAAGGGGCATCAGCCGATTTTGGGTAGGATCATTGGGTTGTTATTGGTACTTGATGAAGCAGAGGCGACTTTTGACGAAATCCAAGAATATCTCTCTGTGAGTAAAAGTGCCGTCAGCAATGCGCTCACCCTACTCCAAACACAAAACAAGGTGGAATACACCACCAAACCTGGAGAAAGGAAGCGGTATTTTCGACTAAAGGTAAGAAACTGGAGAAAAGACATGCAAGAGGACATGCAGGGCATCTTCAAGATCAATATGCTACTAAAGGATGTGATGGACATGCGGTCTCAAAAGAACATGGAGTTTAATGCATGTATCGAGGATTTTCAGAAGTTTATCGGATTTATGCAGGAGGAAATGCCAAAATTGATCGAAAAGTATGATCGGCTACATAATAGCTGATATATTTTTTGTTCAATAAGTTCTTTTTTTACAGAACAAAGTAATTAATAAGGAATTAACTATAATTAATTAAAATGAAAAAACAACTTTGGATCGGACTTATTGCGGTTTTTTTCGTGGGGAACAGCCTCATGGCCCAAGAGCCGGTAACGGATGGGGGAGTACTTACACTTCAAGAAGCCATCCAGTTAGGGCTAAAGCACAACACGGAAATCAAAAAAGCGCAGTTGGATGAGGAAGCTGCAGATCATCAGCGAAAGGAAATCACGGGTACAGGTCTTCCCCAAGTGGATGCTTATGGTGATTACAATAATTTTCTGGATGTATATCCACAAGCGATCCCCGGCGGGGTCTTGGATCCCAATACGGATCCCAGCGATATCAACGTAATAGCCTTCGGTGTGCCTCAAAGTATCAAAGCAGGTATGCAAGTGAGCCAGCTGATTTTCAGCCAATCGTATTTGGTAGGATTGAAGGCGGCCAAGACTTCAGAGGAATTTTATCGCCTCTTGACGCAAATGACCGAAGAGGACATCATTTACGATGTGGCACTAAATTACTATTCGGTGATTTCTACAGAATTGCAGATGGATAACCTGCAGGCCAACCACGATCAACTAAAGCGCTTAGAGGATATCATCCACTCACAGTATGAGAATGACTTGGCCAGAAAAGTGGACTATAACCGTGTGAAAGTAAACTTGACGACGTTGGAAACCGAAATGGACAATCTTGAGATTGCCATCGAGCAGCGGAAGAATTACTTGAAATTGGTGATGGGGATTCCTGTAAATACAGCAATCGAACTGGCGCATTATGATTTTAATAACAGGTCCTTGCCATTGCAGGCACTTCAGATGGATCCTGACCTGAGTCAGCGATACGACCTGAAGGTATTGGAAAAGCAACAGGAGCTGAATGACCTGAATGTCGATAATATCAAATCAGGCTATTATCCGACACTTTCTGCCTTTGCAGATGTGAATTATAATGCCTTTTCCAGTGAGTTTGACTTTCTGTCCACTGGCCATGTTTGGTACAGGGGAGCATTGGTAGGCTTGAAGCTGTCTGTGCCGATTTTCGATGGCTTTCAGAAGAAGCACAGAGTCGCCCAGGCACGAGTAGAAGGTCAAAAAATCAAATACGATCAGTATATGGCCGAGCAGAATGCAGAAGCTGAATACCTGAATGCTGTAAAGAAACTGAACAACAGTATTAAGAGCCTTAAGGCGCAAGAGTCTAATCTGGAGCTATCAGAAGATGTCTTCAAGCAGACCGGACAGCTGTATCGAGAGGGGCTTTCGCCATTGACAGACTTGTTGGATGCGGAGACATCACTTCGTCAGGCCAGGTCAAGCTATTACCGACAGATCATCAATGTCAAGACAGCCGAAGCCGACTTGTATAAGTCTACTGGCAAAATCGAAAAAATCATCAAATAAAAAGTATCAATCAGGAAGTAACTTCCTTAATTCTATATCATCAACAGCTATGAAAAAGTTAATTACACCTTTGATAATAGTAGCCATAGCAGCTGCAATCGGTTTTACGCTTTTTAAGAACAAGCAAGAAATGGAGGTCAAGGCGGAAGAAGCCATGAAGACCAGTGAATCCATTCCCGTAAGGACAGAGACAATCAAAAAGACGGCACATAAGATTTCCTTTACTGCCAATGGAACCTTTGAGCCCAGCCAAGAGCTGACACTTAAGTCCGAAGCGAATGGGAAAGTGTTGAAAATCTACAAGGAAAAAGGGGATTATGTTCGCATGGGCGATGTGATAGCCAAACTGGACGATGAGTTGATCCAGTCCGAACTGGCGATTTCTGAAGTGAAGCTCAGCCAAAACCAGAAAGACCTTGGCCGCTATGAAAACCTGGCGGGTACAGAGGCCATCACCGAGAAGCAATTGGAGGAAATCCGCAATGCTACCAAAATGGCCGAATCCCAAGTGAAGATGAACAAAAAGCGGTTGGCCAATACCGTAATCACCGCTCCCATATCGGGCTTTATCAATGAAGACTATATCGAGATCGGTACGCTGATGAACCCTGGGATGAACGTGGTGGACATCGTGAATGTCAAGCCCCTTAAACTGGCGGTGAAAGTTTCGGAGTTGGAAATCGCCAGAGTCAGTGTGGGAGATACCGTGGATGTGAAAGTAGGTGTGCTGCCAGAGAAGGATTTTACCGGAGTAGTGAGCTTTACCAGTAACAAGGGAGATGCTTCCTTGCGCTATGAAGTGGAGATTGCGCTGAAAGCAGAAACGGACCAGATCAAGCCGGGAATGTTTGCTTATGCTTCTTTTGCCTACCCTGCTGAGGAAGCCATTCTGATCGACAGAAAAGCACTGGTAAATGGTGTGAAAAACCCAGAAGTCTTTGTGGTGGAAGATGGCAAAGCAGTGTTGAAGAAAATAAAGCTGGCTCAAGTAGGAGAAAACAAATTAGTACTACTGGATGGGCTGCAGCAGGGAGAGAAAATGGTGACTTCCGGACTGATCAACCTGAAAGACGGGACGGCTGTCTCAGAACTTTAATCCGAAAAATCAAGAAACATGCAGATTACAAAAATATCCATACAACGGTCCACCATTGTGGTGGTGCTGTTTACGATTTTGACCTTGCTGGGGATTTTTTCCTATACCCAGATGTCTTACGAGCTGCTGCCAAAGTTCAGTCCCAACGTGGTAACGGTATCCACCGTCTATCCCGGAGCGGCACCTTCTGAGGTAGAAAACTCCGTGACCAGAAAACTCGAAGATGCCCTGGCGGCACTGGAAGGTATTGATGTGATGAAAGCCACTTCATTGGAGAGCTTCTCGATCATTACCATCGAGCTGGATGACGATGTGAATGTGGACCTGATCCTGCAGGATGCCCAACGGGAGATCGATGCTGTCTTGGGCGATTTGCCAGAGGACGTGGATCCACCATCTTTGGGCAAATTCAGTTTGGATGATATGCCCATCATGCAGATGGGAGCGTATTCCAACTTGACAGCAACGGAGTTTTACGACCTGATGGATCAGCGGATCCAACCGATGATCTCACAGATCGACGGTGTGGCACAGGTAAACCTCCTTGGTGGTGCTGAGCGGGAGATCAAGGTAAATCTGGATCAGAACAAACTCAATACCTATGGGATCTCGCCCCTTCAAGTCAATCAGGCCATAGCACAGGCCAATCTTGATTTTCCTACGGGAAAACTGAAGAGCGATAAAGAGCAGATCCTGATCCGTTTGGCAGGTAAATTCACCAATGTAAATGAGATCGGGGAGCTGGTAGTGACCTACACCAATGGGTCTGCTATCAAGATCAAGGATGTGGCCGAAGTGGTCGATTCCAACAAGGACGAGGAAATTCTCAGTAGGCTAAATGGCAACAGTGCCATTGGTATCAGTATCCAAAAACAGTCGGATGCCAATGCCGTGGATGTGGCCGAGCGGGTGAATGAGGCATTGGCCCAGCTGGAGACTACCTATGCAGGTAATGAACTGAAATTTGAGATTTCGCAGGACAGCTCAGAGTTTACCCTCGAAGCAGCCAATGCAGTGATCCATGATTTGATTATTGCGGTAGTGCTGGTAGCGGTGATTATGTTGTTGTTTTTGCACAGTTTTAGGAACGCCGTTATTGTGATGATTGCCGTTCCGGCTTCCATTATTGCCACCTTTACAGTGATGTACTTGGCAGGATTTACACTGAACCTGATGAGTTTGCTGGCCCTGTCGCTGGTAGTGGGTATTCTGGTGGATGATGCCATTGTGGTAATCGAAAACATCTACCGACACATGGAAAAAGGCAAGTCGGCCATCCAGGCTTCTTATGACGGGATTCGTGAAATCGGTGGTACGGTGACCTCCATTACTTTGGTAATTGTAGTGGTATTTGTGCCCTTGGCAATGACAGGCGGATTGATTTCGGGTATCCTTACACAGTTTAGTATCACGGTGGCGGTGGCCACGATGATGAGTTTGCTGGTAGCCTTTACCTTAATCCCCTTGTTGACCTCTCGCTTTTCTAAGTTGGAGCATCTTAACCCAAACAGTGTATTTGGAAAGATTGTCAATGGCTTTGAAGGGATGTTGGATGGCTTTGTCGCTTGGTTGACGGGGATTTTGAAATGGTCATTTAACCATAAGATCATTACCCTAGTGGTGACCTTTGCGTTGTTTATTTCTTCGTTTCTTTTGGTGGGATTTGGTTTTATCGGAAGTGAATTTGTCAGTGAAGGAGATAAGGGAGAGTTTATTGTCCGATTGGAATTACCCAAATCGGCAACCTTGGAGGAGACCAACTTTACTACCCGTGAGGCAGAAAACTTCCTGACCAAAAAATCACTGGTCAGCAGCGTATTTACGACAGTGGGACAGACTACAGGTGGAATGTCAGGAAGCCAATCCACACCCTATGCTGCTGAAATCACCGTCAAGATGGTCGATGCAGAAAAGAGGAACGTCACCGCTCCGGAGTTTGCCAAAGAAATGGAGATCGCCCTAGAGGAGAGTATCATCGGCGCGGAATTTACCGCCGTACCAATAGCCATCACCGGTACAGCCAATGACGCCCCTATCCAGATTGTACTTTCAGGACCTGATTTGGATACGTTAAGGAGTTTTTCCCAAAAAGTACTGGCTGAGGTAGAAAGTGTTTCCGGTACCCGAAAGGCAGAAACTTCCCTGGAAGAAGGTAATCCAGAGATTCGCGTGGAAGTGGACCGGGCAAAAATGGCCGATCTGGGCTTAAACATGTCCATGGTAGGCGGTACGATGCAGGTAGCCTTTAACGGTAATACGGACACCCAATACCGTGATGGGGATTATGAGTATGACATCAATATCCGTATGGATGAATTTGATAGAAAATCCGTGGCTGATATTGAAAACCTGGCCTTTGTCAATAATGTGGGGCAGACGGTTTTACTTAAACAGTTTGCCAGTGCCATCCCTTCTGAGGGACCTAGTGAGCTAAACCGTCAGGATAGGATTACTTCAGTAACAGTGCAGTCGCAAGTGTCCGGCAGACCTACGGGTACCGTCGGTGCGGAGATACAAGAGCGGATAGCTAAGCTGGATCTGCCCAAAGAAGTGACGATCGCTTATGAAGGGGATATGAAAATGCAGGAAGAAGGATTTGGCAGCTTGGGAATCGCCTTGCTAGCTTCCGTTCTACTGATTTATCTGATCATGGTGGCGCTTTATGACAACTACGTTTTTCCTCTCGTGGTGATGTTCTCTTTGCCGCTAGCGGTGATAGGTGCGCTGCTGGCATTGGCATTGTCCAGCTCTGCCTTGAGTATATTCAGTATCCTAGGCCTGATCATGCTGATGGGGTTGGTGGCAAAGAACGCTATTTTATTGGTGGATTTTACCAACCAACTGAAAGCAGCTGGCCTGGAAGTAAAAGCGGCTTTGATCAAGGCGGTAGAAATTCGTTTCCGACCGATTTTGATGACCACATTAGCGATGGTATTTGGTATGCTGCCGATCGCCATGGCCTCAGGAGCAGGTGCTGAGTGGAAGAATGGGCTTGCTTGGGCATTGATCGGTGGTTTGATCTCCTCCATGTTCCTGACCATGGTCGTGGTGCCAGTAATCTATTACATCTTTGACCGTATCCTGGCGCGCTTTGGCAAAGACCAGAAAAAAGAAATTGTCATCGAAGAAACTGAGCTTTCCGAGTCTGAATCCGAGGTGGCCGAATATGTTTAACCCGATTTATACATTAGGAACCGTAGTGAGGACTGAAAGTGCAAGAAAAGCAGTTGGTTTGGAGGTGTGAGCGTAGCACCGCTACGGTTACACCGAAAACTAAAGCAAAGCGGCTGATTTTAAAGCAATTTCAGGTCGCAATACCTGTGCGCCGTGGCGTAGATTGGCTAATGCATATTTCGGGTTTAATTATAGTTAGTTGGTGATTGATGATAGTCGGTGTGGTTTGGGGAGGGGCCATGTACGCCGTGGAGATGGGAAAGCTCAGGAGCCCTTCTTATGACCGCACCGATTTCACCTTATCACTCAGGGTAAATGACTTGGAAAGTGTCATTTTATAGAGAGAAAATTTAAATGCTGGGACAAATTGTTGGTTTGACCCGTCTAAAAAGAAAAGATAAAAGCCATGAGAACAAACAATTATACAAAACTAAAAACCATCATTGAGGTGATGGAGAAGTATGGCATCACACCTATATCCAAGGTCAAGGGGGCTGATTTCGTAAAAGACATGGGCTTCGACCAGATCTACCTGAACGGCCTGATCTTCGATGTGGAGGACGCGCTGCACCTGGAGCTTAGTGAAGAAATGGCCCATTCCCTGAGAAGCCCCGAAGAGCTAATTAGGCACATGATACAGTACCAAAACTAACCCTTTAGCAAATAAGAGCCTCTTCCAAGGGGGATGAGGTGTCCATGTAGTAAGCGTATGCGAAAAATTATACAAGTAAATAGCAAGTTTAAGCATTTAAGGGGCTATTTGGAGGAAATCCCGGATAAATTTGGACAGCGGGGGGAAGTGATCTATGACCTGCGCAATCAAGTCCGGATCGATGAGGTGAACGGTGTGAAATTAGTCATCAAATCTTTCCGAAAGATATACTTGGCCAATAGATTGATTTATGCCTACTTCCGACCTACCAAGGCCAAAAGGGCCTTTGAATATGGTCGTTTGCTGCAGGAGCACGGGATCAATACGCCCGAACCTGTGGCCTATATAGACTGCTTAGAAAATGGGATGCTGAGAGCGGGGTATTTCGTGTCACTGTACACGGATTACCAACCGCTTTCATCATTTGATGCTTCCGATGCAGGTAGGGCGAGGGCCTTGCTGGACAGTCTGGCTCATTTTACGATCAAACTTCACCAGAACAGGATTTTTCATGAGGATTATACACTCAGCAATGTTCTCTATCAGGAGCAAGACGGGGGATTTGATTTTACCTTAATTGACAATAACAGGCTGAAGTTTGCTTCCATCAATGAGAAGCTGGCTGCGAAGAGCCTCAACCGCCTTGGTTTTCAGCCAGAAATGCTGACCTATTTGGTGCGGCGGTATGCCGAAATCAGTGGGATGGATGCACTGAAGGAATTGAAGCTTTTTTATGATTACAAATACGAAACCAGCCTGAAGTACCAGACAAAGAATAAACTGAAAAGACTGAGGAATCTCTTGTGGGATAGGGAAAAGTTGGAGTCACCTTGTTGAACAGATTTTTTCCAATTTGTGAAACTGAAAACTAAAGCGGATGATTTTGAGTGGAAATAGATAGACAAATGTATAAATCGGGTTAATTTTGGAAAACAAACCTCACCGTAGATAAAGAACTCTATGAAAGATCTCCAAATAACTTCCGATCCAGCTGTGGAGCAGGTTTTTGACCAGTATCCTGTCCATGTGAGGCCAAAGATGGAGGGGCTGAGAATATTGGTGAGGGAGACCGCTCGGGAGATGGAAGGAGTGGGGCAGCTTGAAGAAACCCTGCGGTGGGGAGAGCCTAGTTTTATCACCAAAAAAGGCAGTACGTTACGGATGGATTGGAAGGCAAAACAGCCAGACCGATATGCGTTATATTTTAAATGTACCAGTAAATTGGTTCCCAGTTTTAGGATGGCCTATCAGGATATTTTTACCTTTGAAGGCACAAGGGCCATCGTTTTTCAGCTGGATGACAAAGTCCCAAAGGAAGAGCTGAAACAATGCATCCGGGCGGCCTTGGCCTATCATAAAGTGAAGCATTTGCCGTTGTTGGGTTTGGGATTATAAGGCTACTTCTTTGTTGTATTTATTGCGGTAGTGTTGCGGGGTAATGCCAGTGATTTTTCGGAAGACTTCCCGAAAGGCTTTGGTGTCTGAATAGCCCACCTCATACATCACTTCGTTAATGGTTTTTCTACTGGTTTCGAGGGCTTTTTTGGCTGCTTCTATTTTTAGCCGTTGCAGGTATTCCAACGGGGTATTTCCAGTGGCCTTGATAAATCGCCTGTCAAAGGTCCGTCTGCTGACAGCGTATTTGGAAGATAAATGTTCCATGGAAATTTTCTTGTGGAGTTGGGATTCCATGTATTGCTGCGCTTGGCAGACCATTTCATCACCATGGGATTTTTGGCCAGTAAAGATGGCAAATTCAGACTGACTGTTTCGATCCATCTCAATTTGGAAAACCTTGGAGCAAAAAATGGCCGTTTGACGGTCAAAATGTTTTTCGATCAGATAAATCATCAAGTTCAAGAAAGAATATGCTCCACCATTAGTATAGATGCCATTTTCATCAGTGATCAACCGATCCGACTTCAAGTTTGTTTTTGGAAACATTTCTCTAAACGTGTCTGCAGCAGCCCAATGGGTAGAGCAGGTTTTGTCCTGAAGTAATCCTGAAGCAGCCAGTAGAAAAGCACCGGTGCAAATGCTTGCAATTTCAGCTCCCTGCTTGTACTGTTTGATGAGCCATTGGATAAGTAGTTCGTTATTTTCAAGCGCTGCATGATAATTATGGTTGAGCGATGGGATGATGATAAGGTCTGTTTGATCAATGGAAGAAATATTTTTGTGAGGATTGACAGTAAATAGCTCCCCGTAGAATTTTGTGGAAGTAGATTGGCCTGCAAGTTCTATGATAAATAATTCTTCTCCGGTATGTTCTTTTCTGTAAGCGTTGGCCCGTGAAAAAATCTTCAGTGGTCCGACAATACTGCTTAGATTGTTTTGTCCTTCAGGAACTAGAATGGTCAGGCGCTTCATGTTTTTTTATGTAAAGGTAAAAGATAACCGTGTCCAAATCAACCTGTTAAATAGTCCTTTTTGCACCTCACAGGAGTGTTCTTAAGGCTGTATCTTTGGAAAAGAAAATGATATAGACCTGAAGGATAAATCACTATTGCTAGTTTTTTCTGCTAAGTGTACTCGTGGCCTTAAAAGGAGGTCATTGTATTACAGAAAGGCCCTATAGAGTTCCTAATGAAACGAAGAGTAATCAACCTTTAAAAGAAAAGAACATGGATGAGCAAAGTTTTGCAACGTCAATTTTAGTGGATGAATCTCCAGAGGTAGTTTTCAATGCCATCAATGATCCACGTGGCTGGTGGTCATTGCAAATAGAAGGGGCTACTGATCAGCTAGGTGGGGAGTTTTTTTACCATTACAAGGATGTCCATCTATCAAAAATGAAGGTGGTGGAGCATGTTGCCAACAAGAAAATAGTGTGGCTTGTAACAGAAAACAGCTTTAACTTTGTCGAGGACAAAACAGAGTGGGTAGGCTCTAAAATTATCTTTGAAATAGAACAAAAAGACCGTTTAACACAGCTGAAATTTACTCATGCTGGACTAGTACCTGCATTCGAATGCTATAAAGTTTGTGAAGAGGCTTGGACGAATTACATAGAAAACAGCCTATACAAGTATATTACAGAAGGTAAGGGAGATCCAAATCTTAAGGATGATGAAGGTTATAATGCTGAATTGGCGGAAAAGTGGAAACTGGATGAGTGAATAGTCTGATGAGTTTTGCAAATATGTTCATATACGTAAAAATGGTATATTTTGTGTAAAATATCTATAATCTTTATAAAAAAGCCCAGACGGAGAAAATTGGGTTTGGTTTTTGTTAACTTAATGAAATATAAAATGAATGGAAATCACAGCAGAGTGTAAGTGATTTGCAAAAGAAAATTAGACAAAAATTAATATTTTAATTTAATCTATACCATTATGAACATCAGCTCATTTTTAATAGCAGTGGCCTTGGTAATGGGGCTAGCTGCTTGTGGGGGGAAGCAATCTTCCGAATCCACAACAACCGAAAGCGTACAAAGTAATGAAACACCAATGGAAAAGGAAGTAGCATTTACAGTGGCAGAAAAGTATTTTGTGAAGAATGATGCGCCAAGTCTGTCTGATCCCAAGATCGAGACGGCTGAGGAGTTTGCCGAGTATTTTGGGTCCGCCACAGTGATGGGGGAGGATGGAAAGCCCACGGCCATTGATTTTCAAACCCAGTACGTGATCGCCGTGACCAAACCTGCCACCAATGTTGCTACGGAGTTAAAGCCGGTAAGCCTGGTAGAGGATGGCGAAGGTAACGTGACCCTTTCTTACAGTGTGGAAGAAGGCGAGGCACAAAGTCATTCCATCAAGCCAACTCTAATCGTCATTGTGGGCAAGTCGGCCGATGGCGATGTGACCGTAGAAGAAGTAGAATAAACCATAGCAAGTAAGCAGATATGATGCCCTGGGATAATGAATTTATTCCGGGGTATTTTTTTGTCTTGAGGCCAAATATTCCTAAACTTTGCCTATAATCGTTATATGATGTTCCGATATTTTGTGATTTATAAACCGTTTGGCATCCTGAGCCAGTTTAGTGGGGAAGCCCATACCTTAAAGACCCTAGGGGATTTTCCCAAGGATGTATATCCCGTAGGAAGATTGGACAAGGACAGCGAGGGGCTCCTGCTGATCACCAATGACAAGGTGCTCAATCATTACTTGCTCAATCCTCAGTTTGCTCACCAGCGCACGTACCTGGCTCAGGTGGAGGGCGTTCCTGACGAGGAAGCATTGCGAGCACTCCAGAGCGGAGTCCCCATCAAGGTGGACGGGAAAGTGTACAAGACAAAACCTGCCAAAGCCACGTTAAAAAAAAGTGCTCCCCTTATACCCGAAAGGGACCCTCCTATTCGTTATCGTAAGACAGTTCCCGATTCTTGGGTGGAGCTGATCCTGATAGAAGGGAAAAACCGCCAAGTCCGTAAGATGACAGCTGCAGTGGATCATCCCACCCTTCGCTTGGTGAGGTGGTCCATGGAGCAAATGAACATCGAAGGCTTTGAAGTTGGTGAAGTTAGGGAGCTGGAGCAGGAGGCGATTTACACGCTTCTTAAGGTAAACCCTTCCAAGCTACAGGTCAAAACCAAGGCGGGAGCGAGGAGCAATAAGAAGCCTTCCCATCAAAAAAGACGTAAAGGACGGTAAACTTATCATTTTCGGAGCCTGTTAAATTGTGTTAAATGGCAATTTATTCTAATTTAGGCTTCTTAATTTAGCAAGTCAAAGGCGGTAAGCAGTTGGCCATTAGAAGGCGATTTTGACCAGCGATAATCAATAACTAAGTAACTAATAACTAAGTAACCAAATAACAAATGCATCAGGATAAGATTCAGGACGCGATCAAGGAGGTCAGAAAAGTGGTAGTGGGGCAGGATCGAATGGTCAATCGGCTGTTGATCGGGCTTTTTACCAATGGGCATATTTTATTGGAAGGTGTGCCGGGGCTGGCCAAGACCTTGACGGTCAATACGCTTGCCAAAGTCCTTCACCTTGACTTTAACCGTATCCAGTTTACCCCCGATTTATTACCAGCTGACCTCATCGGAACGATGATCTATAATCAGCAGAATGGCGATTTCGAAGTGAAGAAGGGGCCTATCTTTTCCAATCTTATCTTGGCCGATGAGGTAAACCGTTCTCCTGCCAAGGTACAGTCGGCACTGCTGGAGGCCATGCAGGAAAAGCAGGTGACCATCGGTGAGACGACCTTCCAGCTGGACAGGCCGTTTTTAGTATTGGCTACCCAAAACCCCGTGGATCAAGAAGGTACCTACCCGCTGCCAGAAGCGCAGGTGGATCGATTCATGATGAAGGTGCACATTGACTACCCGGGCAAAGCCGATGAGCTGGAAGTGATGCGGAGAATGGCCAATATGAGTTTTAGCTCAGAAGTACAGCCGATTCTATCCAAGGAGGACGTTTTTGACATCAGGGACAAGATCAACCAAGTGCAGATATCCGAGCCATTGGAAAACTATATTATAGAACTGGTATTTGCTACGCGTTTCCCAGAAGAGTATGGGCTGAAGGAAGAAGCCAAGTACATCCAGTTTGGGGTGTCTCCACGGGCGAGTATCAATCTTAACCTCGCATCCAGGGCGGTAGCCTTTATGGATGGCAGGGATTATGTGCTCCCTGAGGACATCAAAGAAATCGCAGAAGATGTGCTCAACCACCGGATTATTCTTAATTATGAAGCCGAAGCCGACAATGTGAACACCAGGGATTTGATCCAGATTATCTTGGATAAGATACCAATTAACAAATCCGTAACATTGAAATAGTCGTTAAAAACTTAATATGCAAAGCCTTTGATCCGTCAAAGGCTTTTTTTTTTACTTTTTGTTAATTGAATATTAAATGACGGGATCTTTTTTAAAAAATACATAATTGGAAAAATTCCATGGCGAGAAAAAATTGATTCAGCTTTGTGGAGCGAAAACAAAAAAAAGCAAACAAACTAAATCAATTTCATATCATGAAAAAACTCAATCTACTCTTTTTAATGTTGATCGGAGCATCGGTGATGTTCACTTCATGTAGTGATGACGACAATCCTACTCCAGATCCTACTCCAGATCCAGACGATGAACTGGTTCTTGACGAGAACATTGCAGAAGACATGACCTTAGCGTCAGGAAACGTGTACACCCTTGCCAGCAGAGTGTCTGTATTGGACGGTGTGACCTTGACCATCGAGCCAGGTGTAATCATCAAAGGTGAAGCTGGTTCAGGAGCAAATGCCACAGCATTGGTTATCGCCAGAGGTGCTAAGATCATGGCAGAAGGTACAGCTGAGCAGCCTATTATCTTTACTACCGTAGCAGATGAAATCCAACCAGGTGAAGTGTACCACGAAGATGGTCTTTCTCCTGAACAAAATGGCCTTTGGGGTGGATTGTTGATCTTAGGTAGAGCACCTATTTCGGTAGGTGGTGATAATGCTGAGGCGCAGATCGAAGGTATTCCACCATCCGATACGAACGGTCTTTACGGCGGATCTGATGTCGAAGATGATTCAGGTGTACTGAAGTATGTATCCATTCGTCATGGAGGTGCCAACATCGGAGACGGTAACGAAATCAATGGCCTTACTTTAGGTGGTGTGGGTTCTGCTACTACTGTAGAAAATGTAGAAGTTGTCGCAAACAATGATGATGGTATCGAGTGGTTTGGCGGCACGGTAAGTGTTAAGAATGCTGTCGTATGGAATGCCGGAGATGATGCCATTGATACTGATCAGTCTTGGAACGGTACACTGGATAACTTTATCATTGTTAATGCCGGAGACAAGAGCTTTGAGCTTGATGGACCGGAAGGTTCTTATGTAGATGGAAATTTCACCTTGACCAATGGATCCATTATCGCAGGTGACGCTGCTGGATTGGTAGATAATGACGAAAATACTAATGTGAACATGTCCAACATTTACTTCACTAGCGTGATGGATGGTCAAACGTTTGACGAATTGCCAACTGTAGCTACTGAATTTAGCAACTTTGAGGTAACCCTTCCTGAAGGTGGAGCGGTTGCGGACTTCTTCCTAGGCGGATCAGCGGATTTCACTAATGCTGTAGCGGAAGGAGAAAATACGGTAGGTGCTGACAAGTCTGTTTTTGCAGGATGGTCTTGGACTTCCGTATCAGGTTCCCTAGACATTTTGAATTAATATAACAATCATCCAATAAAGAAGGGATCGAACTCGATCCCTTCTCTTTACTTTTTCAACTAATAATCGTTCGCTGTAACTTATAATTCTAAAAACAATGAAAAAGATCTTTGTAGCTTTTACCTTATTGGTATTTGCTGCGCTTCCCCAACTCGCTTTTGCCCAGCAAGGGACAATTCGAGGAAATATTATAGACGAAGGTTTAGGAGAACCTTTGATCGGGGTTTCTGTTTTGGTCAAAGAAACACAAACCGGTGCTGTTACGGACTTGGATGGGGCTTTTGAAATAAAGCTTGCACCAGGAACTTATTCGCTTGTTGCGTCTTTCATTTCATTTAATAAAGTAGAGATCAGTGAGGTAGAGGTAAAGGCCGGAGAGGTCACTGTGCTGCGTGATATCAAGATGGGTGAAGCTACCGAAGAACTGGAATCCGTAGTGGTATCAGCCAAAGCCATCAGGACTACGGAGGCTGCCTTGATGACCGTAAAGCGGAATGCTGCCAATGTCATTGACGGGATCTCTGCCTCTACCTTTCGCAAGATCGGGGACAGTGATGCTGCTTCTGCCATCAAAAGGGTGACAGGTGTATCCATCGAAGGAGGAAAGTATGTATATATCCGTGGATTGGGAGACCGATATACCAAGACCGTACTGAACGGTGTGGATATTCCAGGGCTTGATCCAGACAGAAATTCCATCCAAATGGACATCTTCCCTACCAACGTAGTGGATAATATTATCGTCTCCAAGTCCTTTACCAGTAATCTCCCAGCGGATTTTACCGGAGGTGTAGTGGATATCGAAACCAAGGATTTCCCAGAAGAAAAAACATTTAAAGTAAGTGTAAGTGGCGGTTATAATCCTTCCATGCACTTTAACAGTAACTACCTTCGTGTGAATGGTAGTGGCACCGACTTTTTAGGCTTTGATAATGGCTATCGGGATATTCCAACTGGTGGTAGCACAGATATTCCCCAGTACGCCCAAGTAGTAGGTAATCCTGATGGTCCAAGAGGACAAGAATACCAAAGCATCCTGAGAGGATTTAATCCAACCATGGGAGGTTACCGTGACGGTAGCTTAATGGACATGAGCCTAGGACTTACCTTTGGTAACCAAGTGGCTGTAGGGAATGACAATAAGTTGGGATATAACTTGGCCTTGACCTACAGCAATGAAACTACTTATTTCCAAGATGCTGAGTATAACCTATTTGGTAAGCCGAGTAATGCGGGAGAGTATGAATTGACTCCACTGGAAACACAGAAGGGTGACTATGGTGTCAATAATGTTTTGCTTGGTGGAATGGCTGGTGTGGCCTATAAAACTGGCCTATCCAAATTCAAATTAAATTTCCTTCGTCTTCAAAACGGAGAATCCAAAGTGGGACAATTTGATTTTGAAAGTACTAATGTAGGGGCCGTTTTTGGCGCCGACCAGTACAATATCGAATATAGCGAACGCTCTTTGACCAATGTCCTATTGAGTGGTGAGCATAAAATCGGGCCAACGAACGATTGGGAGCTGAACTGGAAACTGTCTCCAACACGGTCGGTAATCAACGATCCAGATGTAAGAATACTTCGGTTTAGAGATACCAATAATTCCATTTCGACAGAAGTGGGACTTCCTGAACGTATCTGGAGAAACCTCGAAGAGGATAACCTAGTGGGTAAAGTAGATGTGATCAAAAATTATACTTTCAGAGATCAGGCAGCCAAATTTGGATTCGGAACCAGTTATACCTATAAGCAACGGGATTTCTTGATTCAGAGCTTCCAGTTCCAAATGGGAGATAACAATACTACGAATCCTTTTACCGGAGATCCCAATTCAGTTTTTACCGAAGATAGGCTATTTTCTTCCGATCACGTAAATGGTATTCGTTATGATCCATTGTTCTTGCCAAACAATCCAAACGAGTATAACGCCAGCATCAATAACCTAGGGGTGTATGTCAATACCGAAATTAACCCTTGGGAAAAGCTTAAAGCGATTGTTGGGGTGAGAATGGAGATGTACCAGCAGTATTATACTGGCAAAAACCAAACTGCTACTATCGTTTATGATAATGAAAAAGTACTGGATGACACGGATTTCTTTCCTACGCTAAACTTGATTTATGATTTAGGAGAAACCCAAAACTTACGTTTTTCCTACGCCAGAACCATTGCGAGACCGTCGTTTAAAGAGATGTCCTATGCAGAGATACTGGATCCAATCTCCGGTCGTACATTTGTTGGTGGCTTGTTTGAAGAAACTACCAATGGCGGTACAGAAGTACTTTGGGACGGTAATCTACAGTCTACAAGAATCCATAACTTGGATGCGCGATGGGAAATGTTCCCTAAGCGGGGAGAGATCTTCTCTGCCAGCCTTTTCTATAAGAAGTTTGGCAATCCAATCGAAATGGTGCAGTTCCTTTCTGATCCTGGCTCTTTTCAACCAAGGAACGTAGGGGATGGACAAGTGACTGGGGTAGAACTCGAAGTGAGAAAATCACTGGATATCATTACTCCGGCAGCAGAAAACTTCTTCTTTAATGCCAACCTGACCTTTACCCAGTCCAGCATCCAGATGTCTGAGTCTGAGTTGCGGTCAAGGGAACTTTCTGCTAGGGAGGGCGAAGAGATTTCTTCCACTAGGGATATGTCCGGACAGGCTCCTTATATCATCAACACTGGGTTGGCCTATGAAAACTGGGAATCCGGATGGGAAGCTGGTGTGTACTATAATGTGCAGGGAAGCACGCTTTCTTATGTAGGTTTTGGTAACAGAACAGATACATACACAGTACCTTTCCACAGCTTGAACCTTAACATCAACAAGTCTTTCGGTCCTGATGAGCGGTTCCAGACCGGTCTGAAAGTAACCAACTTGCTGAATGATAAGAAAGAGGAAGTGTTCAGCAGCTATAATGCCGCTGACCAAATCTTCACTAGCCTGTCCCCAGGTACGGAGATCAGCATCAAGCTAGGGTATTCCTTCTGATAATTGTGCCTTCAATAGTTAGTTAATTAACCTTTATCATACGAAAACGTGGGTAGAAATATCCACGTTTTTTTTCTTTTATTTTTTTATATTTCAACCATGTATTTGTTGTGCTTAGATTTACTAGGCCATGACATGAACATTACTGTTTTACTCCTATCGTGTTATGAATAAGAAATTGCTACTATTACTTTTTGTTGTTTTGGGAAATAATCTTTTTGCTCAGGACTTTGTCCCATTACAGGATTTTATTCCCTTGAATAAATACAAAATAGAAATCAAGGATTTGGATAAGTACAAAGTCTGCTATTACAAGAAACTTTTGATAGATGACACTCATGAAAAATATGCTGTTATATATGATACTTTGTACAGAGTTTATCAAGAGAATTACACCTATTTTGCTATTGAGAATAAACCTTCAAAATTTGTTGAAGTGACTTTTAACGACGAGGGGGATACCACAGATGTCACTTATATTGATTATGTGAGAAAAATCAGAAAATGGGCTTATTATGACCAAGGGGAAGAGTTTGCAGCATTTGAATACAGTAATGGTGCTGTTTCTGGTTGGAAAATAAACGAAGCCGGTAAAAAAGTGATTACCGATATCGACGAATATTTGGCACGGCCAAAAGTATCTAAAGATAGACATTCCAATTTTTTAATTAGGAGGATGAAGTACCCAAAAGACTGTCGCCGAAAAGGGATCGAAGGAAGTGTCAAATTAAATCTCAAGATAGATTCCGAAGGAAAATTGATTGGAATTGATGTGATGAACCCTGAGGATGTTGATTTGAGCTTACAGCATGAGGAAGTTAGGGTAATGTCACTGTACCCTTGGGACTTTATACCCGCTCAGGACAGGTCAGGAAACCCCGTTGAAAGCGAGTTAGGCCAGCCCATTAAATTTAGACTTTAACAATTTTTAAAAATAAAATCAGTGAAAATCTGCCCAAGCAGCGCTGTCTGCGTTCCATTAAAAAACGACGCACCTTATTCATCATCTTTCCAACCTTAAACCCGGAATATGCATTAGCCTATCTACGCCACGGCGCACAGGTGTTGCGACCTTAAACTGCTTCAAAATCAGCCGTTTCACTTTAGTTTTTGGCATAACCGTAGCGGTGCTACGCTAATGCCTCCAAACTAACTGATTTTCTTGCAATTTCAGCTCTCACTACGATTCCTAACGCATAATCCGGGTTAAACCTTCCAGCTTCAACCCGATCATTTGGTTTTCTTGCGTCTGGCGTATTTGCCTTTTGGGCATTGGCAGTCGTCGATCATGAAGCGGGCGCCACGTCTGGTGCCGTCTTCCAAGGTGGTCCAAGCGGAAGCGTTGGAGGAAAAGCTGGTGCCATAGTCATCGTCGTCTCTGGTGCGGACCCTTCCTTGGGTCAGTATGGTGAGCTTAGAAGCCAGTTGGTTATGGTGGGCTTCTATCAAGTTTAGGCTGACAGTACTTTCATTGCTGACTGGAACGGGTCCTCTGGGATGTGGGTTCGTCTGAGTTGGTTTGCTGACATTATCGCTATTGCCTTGTCGTTCCAGGTAGCGTTCCAAGTTGGACTTTACCACGTACTTCACCCCTAGCTTTTGATGGGCCAAGGCCAAGTCCTCAGCGGTTTCTACGGATTTGATACCATTGACCAGGAGGTCATATTCCAATTCGTACCAACGAAAGACGTGTTGGAACCCTTGGTCTTTCAATAACCCGATCACGATATTGTTCAGTGCGGTGTTTTCAGACATTGTAAGGGCCGGCAAGTGGATATCGACTACTACCGTATCCTGTTTGTCCATGCAGACTGTGCAGTATTGGTTTTTGATAATGGTGGACTTGGTCGAGCAGGAAAACAGCAACAGCCCAAAAATAAGTAAAATGACTGTGGCAAAAAATCTTCTATTCATAACCCAAAGAAATAAAAAAAATGACGCTTATAACAGGCAATAGATGACAAAACCCTTGATTAATGTCCTTAAAATGGGTGATTAATAATGGTCGCTGCCGGTGATTCGAAAGTCTTGGATAAAATCCCCCAATCTTCTGATTTTTTCATTTTTCAATATACCATCAATTTTCCACCACTTTCAGGGATTTTTTTATCTTTGGAATGTACGAGCGGTTTTTTGTTGGGATTGTGCACGATGGCGTACGTTCGGGGCTTTTGTATCAAATTGATTTTTCTTAAAACTTCCAGAGATCATGTTAAAGAAACTTAGCAAATTAATAGGCGCCATGCTATTGGTACCTTTTGTCAGTTGGGCACAGGTGGATGCCAAAATCGCCCAGTACCCTGATGTATCTGATTCGCATATCACTTTCAGCTATGGCGGTGACATTTGGGTAGTACCCAAATCGGGAGGCTTGGCCAATCGGCTGACGAGCTCAAAAGGGACAGAGTCCTTCCCCAAGTTTTCACCTGATGGCTCCAAGGTGGCTTTTAGCGGAGTGTATAATGGCAACACAGATGTTTATGTGATGTCCTCCCAAGGTGGTGTTCCGATGCGATTGACCTACCACGGTATGAGTGATCGGATGGTGGACTGGTATGGTGATGGTGAGCAGCTGTTGTTTGCCTCTTCCCGAGAAAGTGAGAAGCAGCGGTACAACCAGTTCTATAAAGTATCAGTGGATGGAGGATTGCCGGAAAAGCTCCCGGTTCCCTATGGGGAGTTTGGCATGATCTCGCCGGATGGCAAGCAGATCGCCTACACGCCAAAAAGTAGGGCGTTCCGTACGTGGAAACGCTATAAGGGAGGAATGGCCACGGATATTTTTACCTTTGACCTGGCGAGCAATGCGGCTGAAAACATCAGCAATAGCATTTATAATGACGAGTTTCCCATGTGGACAGAAGATAAGATCTATTTCCTGTCTGACCGTGGAGAGCACCAGCGAAGCAATATTTACAGCTATGACTTGGCCAGTAAGGAAATGGAGCAAATCACGGATTTTAGTGATTTTGATGTGCTGTTTCCCAGTATTGGAGGAGGGGAAATTGTATTTACCGCTGGGGGTGAGATTTATTTGTTGAACCTGTCATCTGAGGAATATGCAGCAGTGAGTATTCACGTGAGCAGCGATGTGGCTTCATTGATGCCGCGTAAAGAAAGCGTAAAAGGCTATATCCAAAATGTGTGGCCCAGCTATGACGGCAACCGAGCGGTGTTCGAAGCTAGAGGAGAGCTCTTCTCAGTTCCTGCCAAGGATGGCCCAGTGATCAACCTCACGCAGTCTTCCGGTGTGGCGGAGCGCTATCCTTCCTGGTCACCTGACGGCCGCTACGTAGCCTACTGGAGTGATCGCTCAGGAGAATATGAGTTGACAATCAAAGACCTGAAAAACGGCGGTGAGGAAAAAGAGCTCAGTGCTTATGGTGCGGGTTACCGCTATCAGCTATTTTGGTCTCCGGACAGCAAAAAGCTGGCTTTTGTGGACAAGGCGATGGACATTTATGTTTATGATAAGGAAAAAGACAAGACCACTCATGTGGACAAGCAGCTATCCCTGTTTCAATATGGCCTAGATAATTTTTCTGTTTCCTGGTCGCCGGATAGTCGCTACATGGCCTTCGAAAAGAACCTGGCCAATCAGCATAACGCCATTGCCGTTTTTGATACCGAAGAGACCAAACTTCATCAGGTGACTTCGGGTTTTTACAGTGACAATAGTCCTGTCTTTGGGCCGGAAGGCAAGTATTTATACTGCTTGACCAATAGGGATTTTGATCCGGTTTACAGTGACTTTGAGGGCACATGGGTCTATGCCAATGCCACCCAGTTGGCCGCGATTCCTTTGAGCAAGGAAACGGCTTCTCCGTTGGCGCCGAAAAATGATGCGACTTCAGTGAAGGAAGAGGAAAAATCCGATAAGAAAGAGGACAAAGGCAAAAAGGACAAAAAGAAAGACACTGCCGAAGAGGAGGAAAAAGAGGCCGATAAGGCTGTAAAAATCGATTGGGACGGTTTGGAGCGACGGATGGTGGTATTACCGCCAGTAGCGGGCAATTATAGTAGCCTCGGAGCGGTCAAGGGCAAGGTGCTCTACCTGAAGCATCCCGTCACCGGTGCTGAATCCCACCAATCCGAATTGGCCTATTATGATCTGGAAGAACGTGAGTCCAAGACCGTGATGGGCAATGTAAGCGGGTATCGCTTGACGGCAAATGGGGAAAAAGCCTTAGTGGTTTCCCAAGGTTCTTTTGGTGTAATTGGCATCGGAGAGGGCAAAAAGTTGGAAGATAAAATGCCCACAGACAAGATGGAAATGACGCTCGTGCCCAAGGAAGAGTGGCGCCAGATTTTTAATGATGCTTGGCGTTTGGAAAGAGACTTCTTCTACGACCCCAATATGCATGGAGTGGACTGGGAAGCCATGCGCGATCATTATGGCCGATTGATCGATAATGCCATCACCCGGGAAGACGTCAATTACATCATCGGTGAGCTGATCGGGGAGATCAGTGCTTCCCATACCTACAGGGGTGGAGGAGATACAGAAAGTGCATCCAGCAAAGCTGTTGGTTATTTGGGAATTGACTGGGGCGTGAAGAATGATGCTTATTATGTGAAGAAAATCATCCAAGGTGCTCCTTGGGACAATGAGGCAAGGTCGCCGCTGGATGAGGCAGGTGTAGAGGTGAGTGAAGGGGATTTTATTCTTGCCGTAAATGGCGTGCCAATGGACATGGAAAAAGCTCCATGGGCAGCTTTTGAAGAGTTGGCTGGTGAGGCGGTGGAGCTTACCGTAAATGACAAGGCAGACATGGACGGATCCAAAAAAGTAATGGTCAAGACCCTTGGCACGGAAACCCGCTTAAGAAACTTGGCTTGGATAGAGGCCAATAGAAAGCGTGTCGAGGAAGCTACAGAGGGCAAAATCGGCTATATCTACGTTCCTAGTACCGGCTATGACGGACAGCAGGAATTGGCCAGGATGTTTTATGCGCAGTTTGACAAGGAAGGCCTGATCATCGACGAGCGCTTCAACAATGGCGGGCAGATCCCGGATCGGTTTATCGAATTACTTGATAGAGAGCCGCTGGCTTTTTGGGCAGTAAGGGATGGAGAGACTTGGCAGTGGCCACAAGTTGCTAATTTTGGCCCGAAGGTAATGCTGATCAATGGCTGGAGTGGTTCAGGAGGAGATGCCTTTCCGGATTACTTCCGTAAGACAGGCCTTGGTCCGTTGATCGGTACGAGGACTTGGGGTGGCTTGATTGGGATTTCGGGAGCGCCTTCCCTGATTGATGGAGGTGCAGTGACCGTGCCTACCTTTAGGATGTTTGACCCGAGTGGTGAGTGGTTTAAGGAAGGGCATGGAGTGGATCCCGATATCGAAGTGGCGGAGGATCCTACAGCATTGGCCAATGGCACAGATCCACAATTGGAGAAAGCCATCGAGGAAACCTTAAGACTGCTAAAGGAGCACCCTCCCGTCAAGCCAAAAGTGCCGGAATATGAAGTGAAATAAAGCTAAGGATATGAAATAAGTGATGTGACATTTCTATATATAATTCTCCGTAAATGATACCAGTAATCACAGGGAAATTAAATAGGTACTCACAGAAAACATGGAAATCTCAGAAAAGCCTTATTTCATTCTGGGTGTTCTGTGCGTTCCGTGAGAAATAAAACCTACTGGCAATAAAGTGTATAATCAGATTTCTATATATTAAGAATAGCACATTGATCCCAAAATAATAACTTAATCATGCCATGTCTTACAGTCATGGCATGATTTTTTTATGACTAATTGAAGAACCTGTTATTTTTCACTAATTTAAATGACAATACCACATATACATTTATGGTTTTACTGATCCTTTACCTGACGCTGGCGATAGGGGTGTCTTTTTTATGTTCCACGCTGGAAGCAGCATTACTAAGTATTACACCTTCGTACATTGCTACACAGCAGCAAAAGGGGAAAGTCTATGCCAAGCAGCTGATGCGTCTAAAAGAAAACATCAACCAGCCCTTGGCTGCGATCCTATCCTTTAACACCATCGCTCATACGGTAGGCGCTGCCGGGGTGGGGGCGCAAGCTGTGGAGGTTTTTGGCCAGCAGTATTTTGGTTATATTTCCGCTGGGCTGACCATCGCCATCTTGGTGTTTTCGGAAATTATCCCCAAATCCATTGGTGCTAACTACTGGAGGCAACTGGCGCCATTCATCGGCGGAATACTTAAGCTGATGATTTATGGGCTATATCCGCTGGTGAAGGTGTCGGAATATTTGACACAGTTTTTCAAATCCGAAGAACAGCATACCACCAGCCGGGAAGAACTTGCGGCGATGACGACGATCGCCACAAAAGAAGGGATCTTCAAGGAAGATGAGTCGAAAATCATCCAAAACCTGATCCGGTTCAGGTCTATTTTGGTGACCAATGTCATGACGCCCAGGACCGTCACTGTGGCCATGGAGGAAAATGAAACCGTAAAGGATTTTTATGCCCAATCTGATTCCAGAAGGTTTTCGCGTTTTCCAATTTATAATGAAACAATTGACAATATCACTGGTTATATCATGAAGCATGATGTGCTGGCAGAACTTGCAGAAGACCACTTTGGCAAAAAGCTTGTGGAGCTAAAGCGTGAGATTACCATAGTGTATGAAAATTACCCGATTCCGTCGGTTTTAGAAACCATGCTGAACAAGCGGGAGCACATTGCCCTTGTGGTGGACAAATATGGAGGAATGTCAGGTATAGTCACCATGGAGGATATCCTCGAAACACTGCTGGGGATGGAAATTCAGGATGAAAGCGATGAGGAGAAGGACATGCAAGTGCTGGCAAGAAACAAATGGGCCGAAAGGGCCAAAAAGATGGGGCTTATTTTTGATAACCCCGGTGAGAATATTGATTAAAAATCCCTCGGATACTGATTTCATCGAAAGATGCTTGAAAAAATAATAGTGATAGAGAAGCGTATATTCATGAAATAATTTTATCATGCACACTCAATAGAATTTTTATGGAAAAACAATACCCAAGTAGTATTATTCTGGCCGCAAAATTAATCGTCCTATGCCTGACCATAGCGATTGCGTATTTTCTAAAAAGCGTATTGGTGCCATTGATGTTTGCCCTGGTAATATCGATCATGTTGTTCCCTTTATGCAATTTTCTGGAACGGGTCAAATTACCCCGTGCAGCGGCTTCCATAATTTCGGTAATTGTGGCGACATTGATCTTGTCGGGACTGATGTATTTTATAGTGCACCAAGTCATCGTGATAGGAAGAGATGGTCAGGATATCGCTGTCAATTTTGGAAACATCTATGACAGTATCCAAAAATGGTTGGAGTCGACTGTTGGACTGGAACCAGGAGAGTTGACCAATCGCATTAGAGAGCAAGCTCAAAAATCACTTTCAGGTGTCGGGAAATACCTGACATCGGTATTTAGCTCTGCCGGAGGTACTTTGGCCAACGGAATATTGGTGCCGCTTTATACGTTCTTTTTCTTGTATTATCGGGACTTCTTCAAAGATTTCTTGATCCAGGCCGTCAAGGGCGCTTCTGCCAGTAAGGTAGTAGATACCATCAGCAAGATCTATCATGTCATACAGAGCTACTTGTTGGGACTGGTGATGGTCATGGGAATCGTCGCTGTGCTCAATACCGTTGGACTGTTGGTGATGGGGCTTGAGTATGCTTGGTTCTTTGGAACATTGGCGGCCATCTTGATATTGATTCCATACATTGGAGTAGCGATAGGGTCACTGGTGCCGGCATTATTTGCCTTGGCTACGATGGACAGCCCTTGGTATGCACTGGGCGTTATTGGTTGGTTTCAAGTGGTACAGTTTCTGGAAGGGAATTTTATCACACCCAATATCGTGGGAGGAAAGGTAAGCCTGAACCCGTTGGTGGCCATTATTTCATTATTGTTGGGTGGCATGCTATTTGGTTTGGGAGGCTTGATTTTAGCCATTCCAATGGTGGCCGTGATGAAGATTATCTTTGAAATGACAGATGCCACGCAGCCGTTTAGCTTCCTGATAGGAGAGCCTGAAAATGACCATCTTAAAAAAGACTCTTACAACAAACTTCTCGATAAGCATAAGCTCAAAAAAGACGATGATGTTGAGTAAGCGTGACTTAGACCATCGATGACTTGTCAGTGCGGCTCTTCACATGTTAGGCATTTTGTTACTTTGATAAAGTATACGTATTGATAAATCATTCTATATTTTAAATAACCATATACAGTTATGACAAATCTTATTCGTATAATACTTGCAGTTATTTTACCTCCTTTGGGAGTGTTCTTGACCGTCGGGTTGGGCAAGTCCTTTTGGATCAATGTCCTGTTGACTATATTAGGGTTTATTCCAGGTATTATCCATGCCGTATGGATCATTGCAAAGCAGAGTGAGCATTAACTGACTAGACGAACCATTCATTATAGCTGATGCTCTCCAAAAAACGACTGGCCCATATTGTTTTTGAATCTGATGATGCTGCGTCAAAACGCTTTGATGTGGTATTATTAGTGGCCATTTTGGGGAGCGTGACGGTGGCTATTCTGGACTCTGTAAGTGAGCTGCATCAGGCCTACGGGACCGTGTTTTATTTACTGGAGTGGGGGTTTACGTTACTTTTTACGATCGAGTATCTCTTGCGTGTATGGTTGAGCAGGCGGACATTAGGCTATGTGTTGAGCTTTTACGGAATAGTGGATCTCTTGGCGATCTTGCCCACTTATCTAAGCTTGGTAGTGGCCAATAGCCATTTCTTGGCAGTGGTCAGGGCATTACGTTTTCTGAGGGTGCTAAGGGTGCTTAAGCTGGGGCGATATTTGCGCGAGGCACAGGTATTGACTGATGCCTTGTACAATAGCCGCTTGAAGATCCAGGTGTTTCTTGGTTCTGTGGTGACGATCGTTTTGGTCATGGGGACGGTCATGTTTTTTATAGAAGGACCAGAAAGTGGCTTTACCAGCATCCCAACAGCCATGTACTGGGCCATTGTCACCTTGACAACAGTGGGATATGGTGATATATCGCCTGCTACTCCGCTAGGTCAGTTTATGGCTTCCTTGATCATGTTATTGGGATATGCTATCATTGCTGTTCCCACGGGAATCGTCACTTCAGAAATCAGCGCTTCTGCCAAACGAAAGCAACAGGACCAACGGGCCTGTCATACCTGCCATGCCATTGGGCATGATGAAGATGCCTATCACTGTAAATACTGTGGGACAAGGCTCTGATGCCAAATAAAACCCGACATTGTTATTTGTTTTATACCAAGTTGGCCTAACTTTACTGTATTTTAGAGGAAAGGTATGTATGTAGATAAGAAACTCATCAAACAAATCATCGAAAAAGTCATTCTTGTGCTTAGTTTTGCAGGATTTGCCTTGGTGATTTATGAAGAAGGGTTCAAAAAGCCATTTTTGACAGAAACAGATTCTCATTTACTGCTTAAGGTCATGCTGTCAACGATTTGGGCCGGCTACGTTGCGTTGTACTTTTTGGTCAAATCCAAAACAGGAGCTTTTACCAAGAAACGAATATCAGAGCTGATGGCTATACTGATCATCAGTGGTATCTTGGTGTTTATCTTTACGGAATATTCCATTCCGGGGCTTGACATGATCACGCAAGCGACTACCGACCGCTTCTTGGTGGATTTATTGGTGGCCGGAGTGTTTTTAATTGAGCTTTCTAAAGTAAGTTTGGGCGTCAATGAACTCCAATTAAACCCTCCGCTGATATTTATTCTTAGCTTTTTGGTACTGATAGCCATAGGTACGGTGCTGCTGATGTTGCCAAACGCTACTCATGGCCCCATTCACTTGATAGATGCTCTTTTTACTGCCACTAGTGCCGTGTGTGTTACCGGGCTGATTGTACTCGATACGGCCAAGGATTTTACCATTTTTGGACAATTGATCATTATGCTATTGTTCCAGTTGGGCGGCTTGGGGATGATGACCTTTACGAGTTTCTTTGGCTTCTTCTTTCGCGGGAGCTTTAGTATCCAAAACCAGCTTTTCTTGAAGGATTTTATCAATGAGGATAACTTTGGCCAGATATTCAGTACGCTGATGAAAGTGATCCTCTTTACATTTTTGGTCGAAGGGTTGGCCGCTGTATTGATCTTTTTTTCCTTGGACAATGAACTGTTCAATGGCGTAGGGGAAATGATATTCTTCAGTATTTTTCATAGTATTTCGGGCTTCTGCAATGCAGGCTTCAGTATCCTGAGCGACGGCCTTTACGAACAGGGTTTTCGTGACAATTACAACATGCAGTTGATCATAGCATTTTCCATTATTTTGGGAGGGATAGGATTTCCAGTGGTGCTTAGCTACTATGGTTATTTGAGGCATTTTGTCCGTGGGATGTATCGCAAGTTGGTGTATAAAGAAAGTTACCGTCATTTGCCCAGAGTGGTGAATATCGGGACACGATTGATTGTGATCACTACAGCGATATTGATAGTGGTGGGGTTTCTGGGATATTGGATCTTGGAATATGATCACTCCATGGCAGGGCTGGATAGCTATGGCAAGATGGTCACCGCTTTTTTTGGGGCAGTGACACCGCGGACAGCAGGCTTCAATACGGTAGATATGGCGGCACTTTCTGTCCCTACAGTGCTGCTGTACCTTTTGTTGATGTGGATAGGTGCTTCACCAGGCTCCACAGGTGGTGGGCTGAAGACCAGTACATTTGCCGTGGCCATTTTGAGTTCATTCAGTATTGCCAAAGGCAAGGACCGGGTAGAGGTGTTTAGAAGGGAGGTTTCGAGCAGTACTTTGCGAAAGGCTTTTGCGGTCACCTTTCTTTCCTTTATGGTCATAGGGACAGCCATTTTTGCTTTGATGCTATTTGATCGCAATTTGCCATTGTTGAGTGTGGTCTTTGAAGCTTTTTCTGCCTTTTCCACGGTGGGGCTAAGTTTGGGGATCACGGGGAGTTTGAGCTTTGGAAGTAAAATGGTATTGATATTGACCATGTTTATTGGCCGGGTGGGGATACTGACGCTATTAATTGCAATCAGCAAAGAAGTAAAAAACCTGAGCTACCGCTACCCGGAAGAAAGTGTCTTTATTACCTGAGGTCAAGACGTGTCTTGTAGTGAGTCTTGAGATATGAGTCTTGAGTCTTGAGACATGATACAAAAGTCTGCGACTTGAGACTTGAGTCATCCTCCCCTTTTAGGGGAGGTTAGGTGGGGTTATTTTGGAGCAAAGAGAAACACAATAGGATTTTAGTAAATGACTAGCGATTACAATAATTGACAATGAAAACTAATATTAATACGGGCAACACTAATCAGGGAAGTACAAAAATGTCTTTGGAGGTGTTGATTCAATAACTTAATAACTAACGATATGAAATTTATCATAGTAGGGATGGGGAATTTTGGTGCTTATTTGGCTGCCCGTCTGACCGATAAGGGCCATGAGGTCATCGGTGTGGACAGTAAAATGTCCAAAATAGAAGGAGTCAAGGAAAAGGTAACCCATACCATCTGTATGAATGCCACTGACAAGCAGGCAGTCAAAAACTTGCCAATCAAAGATACTGACGTCGTGCTGATCGCCATCGGGGAAGACATGGGTGCATCCATTATGGCCACGGCTGTGTTTAAGGAGCTGCAGGCCAAGAGAATCATTAGTCGAGCCATTACCAATACCCACGAGACGGTCATCAAGGCCATTGGTGTCGATGAAATCATCCATCCCGAGGAAGAAACTGCCGAGCGCTTGGCCAAGAAATTGGAGATGAAGGGGGTGATCGACAGTTTTGATATTTCTGATGGGTATAATATCGTAGAGGTGAATGCGCCAAAAGACTTTATCGGTAAGACTATTGGTGAAACAGACGTCAGAAACAGCTTTAATGTCAATATCCTGACGATTATCAAAGTAAGGAACCGCCCCAATCTCTTTGGCAATATGCAAGAACGACAGAAGGTGTTGGGCGTCGTCAGTGGCAGCACTGTCATTGAGGAAAATGATATCTTAGTGCTTTTTGGCGACTTTAAGGATATCCAAAAGATTTTGGACCTGAATGAGGGGTAATAGGGGCGTCTGGTTAGGCCCACTGGGAAATTGGAGGATGTAAAAACCCGGAGGCTGTTTCATGTTTTGGTGCTATTGAGGTCGTAGCGATAGCGAAGAACAGCGACCCCTTCTTATAACCTCAGGTCGATTATAAAACCGTTTCCGTACAGTGGTCGGACCATGCACTGCGAGCCTGTCTGAAGCCAAACAGGGCTTAGGGGAGATTTGAGGGGATGGAAGCCGTGGCAGCTTAGCTGTTCGAGATTTATAATCTCGAACCGAGATAAGGGGGATTTGAAATCCCCCTAGGCCATTTATGAACAGTGTAGGTGTCAATAATCATATGTTTCTCAGGGATTTACAGATGTTAGCTTGACGGCTATGATTTATGAGACAGCCTCTAGATTTTTTGACTTCTAAGCTTACTTTTTTTGATTATACGCTTTCTTGCCAGTAGACTTTATTTCTCACAGAACGCACAGAATACTCAGAATAAAATAAGGCTTTTCTGAGATTTCAGCGGTTTCTGTGAGCACCTATTTACTATTTCTGTGATTACTGGTGTCATTGCGGATATACATATTACTTTTTCAACAAAAACACCGTCAAGCTTCTTGGGCCATGGGCACCGATGACCAGGGACTGCTCGATATCTGCGGTCTTAGAAGGGCCGGCGATAAACACACCGTAGCCACCATCTGCCACATTGACCTTTTCGTAGGCATCGTGCATATTGGTGAGTAAAGTTTCTTCGCGGATGACAATGATCAGGTGCTGGGCGATAAAGGGGAGTACACGATGGACGACATTCTTTTCTGGCATCCAGATGGCTCCGTTTTCGGAAACCCCTAGCTCTCCCTTCAGAATGGCCAACTCTACATGCTCTAGGTCGTGTGGGTCGGAGATTTTGCTTACGTCCACATTTCCATTTACCTCGTCCACCAAGGAGGCGATGAGCTGGTCACTAGCATAGTTTTCCCTTACGAAAGCTTCCAATTCTTCCAAAGAATCCACTACTTGTAATTTGCCACCATTGCCAGTGAGGCCCTTTTCGTAGCGCTCTATAAGGTTGGTTTCATCGGGAAACTTAAGCAAATCCGGTAAGGGAGTTGCTGCGGGTTTGTTTTTTTTGATGGCTCCTAATATAGCTTCCTTGCTGCTCATTGTTTTCTGTTTTTCTTATACCATTCCTTAAAACTCTCCTCGGGGACTTCTGGTAGGTCACGGTGCTTGCCCCAGACATTGATACTGCTGTACACCAGACTGTGTGGGGTGTATTTAAGGGCAGTTCTTGCCACTTTTCCGGCCAGATCATACAGGACTGGCTTGCCAAAAGTCATTCCGGCCACCTTCATGGACAGTTGTTTGCTTCGGTCCATATTGGTGTGTTCGGCGATTACCTGACGCCATTTGTACAGCTGTTCGTGGATGTTGATCTTCACGGGGCATACATCTGAGCAGGAGCCACAAAGCGTCGATGCAAATGGCAGTGTGCTGTATTTCTTCAAATCCCTCCCAGGAGACAGGATAGACCCAATCGGTCCAGGAACAGTGTAGTTATAGCTATGCCCTCCGCTACGTCTGTATATGGGGCAGGTATTCATACAGGCACCACAACGGATGCATTTAAGGGAGTTTTTAAAATCTTCCCGGCCAAGCTGATCTGTTCTGCCATTGTCCACCAAGATGATGTACATCTTTTTTCCTTCGGCAGGACGGTGGAAGTGAGAGCTGTAATTGGTGATGCTCTGTCCTGTAGCGCTTCGCGCCAAAAGCCGGAGAAATACACCCAAGTCAGCGGCACGAGGGATCAGTTTTTCGATGCCCATGCAGGCGATGTGGACATCGGCCAAGTGCGTGCCCATGTCTGCATTGCCCTCATTGGTGCAGACCACAAAACCGCCCGTCTCCGCTATACCGAAGTTGACGCCGGTAATGGCAGCATTGGCTTCTACAAACTTTTTGCGTAAGTGCTGTCTTGCCGCTTCGGTAAGGTAGTTGGGGTCACTGGCACCTTCTTTGGTGCCGATATGATTGTGGAAGATCTCGCCTATATCCTGCTTTTTGAGGTGAATGGCGGGCAAGACGATATGGCTTGGGGTCTGTTTGGCAAACTGGATAATGCGTTCGCCCAAATCCGTGTCCACGACATCATAACCTTTCTTTTCCAAGTAATGGTTGAGGCCGCATTCCTCAGTGAGGATGGATTTACTTTTGACAATATTGCTGACCTTGTTTTCTTGGAGGATACGATAGACATGTTGATTGTGCTCTACGGCATCCTTGGCCCAGAGTACTTCTACCCCATTGGCTTTTGCGTTGGACTCAAACTGTTCCAGTAGCTCACCTAAATGTGAAAGGACGTAATCTTTGGTGGCGGATGCCGTATCCCGCAAGGTCTCCCACTCAGGGATGCCCTGGGCAGAACGGTCCCTGTTGGAGCGTACATGCCAGAGGGTTTCGTCATGCCAATGGGTTCTGGCGTCGTCTTTTATGAATGCTGCCGCTTCTTCGGCGTGGGTCTTTCCTTTCATGCTACCATTATATTATGCTGTTGTCTCTGACACGAGACTATCAAAGGCTAGTTTTCGTACGTTGAGCTGCAAGCTCATATTGATCGTACCAGGGCACACCCCTTAGGTACAACGGGTTATCTCTAAAATCTCACATCTTGAGTATCAAGTCTCACTACTCTCTACTACTTCATTTCCATTCAGGATTTCGGCGATATGCATCACTTTGATGGGGCTTTTTTGGCGTTTGAGCAGGCCTTCCATGTGCATAAGACAGGACATGTCAGCTCCAGTGAGCACTTCTACACCATTGCGCTGATGATCTGCAATGCGGTCCTTTCCCATGGTGACAGAAATGGCTTCTTCGGCAATCGCAAATGTTCCTCCAAAGCCACAGCATTCATCTTTGCGGTCCAGTTCGACCATTTGGATGTTATTTACCATGTTCAATAGGGAAAGCGGCTTGTTGAATTCTGGATCCATTCGTTCCGAACATTTGGCCAAACGAAGCCCGCGAAGGCCGTGGCAGCTCGAATGGAAGCCTACTTTGTGGGGAAAACTTGCATTCACGTGATCCACTTTCAGAATGTCTGTGAGAAACTCACACAGTTCGTAGATCTTGGGAGCCCCTTCGGTTTTTGGGAGGACATGGTCCTTGACATGGAGCGTACAGCTGCCAGAAGGTGCCACGATGTATTCAAACTCACCAAAGTTTTTCATGAATAGATCGGCGGAATCTTTCCCATATTTTCCATAGCCGGAATTGGCCATGGGCTGGCCGCAGCAGGTCTGGGAAAGGGGATAAACGACTTCCACGCCGTATTTTTCCAGAAGCTCCAAGGTAGCTTGAGCCGCTCCGGGATAAAACTGGTCTACATAACAAGGTATAAAGAGTCCTACTCGCATAGTTTTATAAATTCGATTCCCCAATATAGGATTGGCAGTGCAACTGTTCATCCTGCACCATACTGTTTATATGTCTTCGGCAAATGCCCACTTAGCAATAGCGTTGTCCATTAGCGGTATTCTGGAGACGCATCCTGCATATAGGTACTGTTGAATAGACTTGTCGTTTGGTGGGCAGGAAAGTAAAGTACACCATTGGCCATGAAATGTTTTATATTTCCGACATTCCTTAGGAAATACTATCTAAATTTTACCCTAAAGGTACCTTAAATAAACCTAAAAAATCAATTAACAGCTTCATGAATAATAGTCATTTCTTTGCAGCTTTTTTCATTTTCTTGGCTCAAACAAGCCTCTTGTTTGCTCAAGAAGGACAAGAAAGTCTGTCAAACGACCAAAACACTTACCTTATCTCTGCAGGAAACAAAAACCTGCAGTTACAGTTTCACTCACCTGATGTCTTTCGCGTAAAGACCTTTTGGGGCGAGCAGCCCGAGGAGCAATATTCCTATATGCTCAAGCAGCAGGCATTTGACTTGCTTCCTGTCAAATCCACCAAGGATGAAGGGACCTTTATCTTCGAGACAGGCAGACTAACAGTGAAAGTGGACCAATACAGCTTAAACCTAATGGTGTATGACTCCCAAGGAAACCTCCTTTCTGGTGAAGAGGTCTCAGACGCTGACGGTGGTGCCTATCAGGATACCGACGCCGTGGGAGCGATTAAAACGCTTCAGCCGGATGAGCACTTTTTTGGCTTTGGCGAACGCATGGATTTTCTTGACCGTCGGGGCAAGGAAGTGGACTTGAATGTAGGTAGAGGATTGGGAAGACCCCATATCATCGGCGCGTATAATGTCATGGAAGCCAATTACGCTCCAGTACCGTTCTTTATGAGCACAAAGGGTTACGGTATCTTTTTCCATAATTCCTATGCCACCCATTGGGACCTCGGCTCGGAGAGCAATGAGCACCTGAGCTTCGAGGCAGAAGGTGGTGAGCTGGATTATTTCTTTATGTATGGACCTGATTTCCCCAAGTTGCTTTATCATTATACCGGTCTGACAGGCCGGTCACCATTATTGCCGCGTTTTGCGCATGGCCTTCACGTGGGTACTTACAGTGGTGGTACTTGGGGACATGAAGAGATGACCAGTACGCACTATGTGGTGGGGCTGGCCAGAAAATACAGGGAAAAAGGAATTCCTTTTGATGTCTTGCACTTGGATTCTACATGGAGGATGTTTGGTGAAAATGGCGGAAGTGGAGCCACCACTTTTGAGTGGAGGGAAACTTTCAAGGATCCGGCGAGTATGTTTGACAGCCTCTATGCGATGGATATCAATATGGTGGGACTGCACCTGAGGCCGCGGTTTGACAATGGTAAGCAGCTGGATTTGCTTAATCAGGCCAGGGCCAAAGGCTATGTATATCCTGAAGAAGACAATCCTGGTGAATTTGTGAATTTCTTTGATGAAGAAGCCGTGGATTGGTGGTGGGACAATGGCGTGATGCGCATTGCGGAAATTGGAGCCATGTTCCTGAAAACTGATGAAGGAAGTGCTTTTGGCCGTAAGGCAAATGAAAGTGACAAGACCGGCCCTCGGACGGAAGAAGCCAGAAGGCTACATAATGTCTTTCCCGTGGCTTATGCCAAAGCTCCTTATGAGAAATTTAAAGAATATAACGGTATGCGCGGCATGAACCACACCCGTGAAGGGTACGCCGGTATCCAGCGATATCCCTTTATCTGGGCAGGAGACTGGCCAAGCGAATGGCAGTATTACGGCCCGGTGATCAAAGCAGGGATCAATGTAGGCTTATCTGGCGTTGGGTATTGGTCGCATAATATGGGCGGTTTTGAGCATGATGCAGATCCGGAACTGTTTGCCAGGTGGGTGCAGTTTGGGATGTTCAGTCCAGTGGCGCACGTTTTTGGGATGGATCATCCCGGATATAAGGAGCCTTGGAACTATGGTGACAAGGCAGAGGAGATCTTTACGCAGTATGATAAACTACGGTATCGCCTGATCCCTTACATCTATACGACTGCGTTCCAGCAGTATCAATCGGGTACACCGATCATGCGGGCATTGGTATTGGAGCATCAAGAAGACTACAATACCTATACAGTGGATGATCAATATTACTTTGGTGACCAGATGATCGTATGTCCCGTGCTGACCAAAGAGGCGCAAACCAGAACGGTGTATTTGCCAGAAGGCACTTGGTATGACTATTGGGATGGTACCAAATATGAAGGCAAGCAGTACTATAATATTGTCACACCTCTCGAGGAACTACCGATCTTCGTGAAAGAAGGGGCGATTATCCCTATGCAGGATGAAGTGGCTTATGATAATAAAGAAGCTTATGGCACGATCACCCTCGACATTTTCCCAGGAGCATCTTCCCGATACCGTCTTTTTGAAGATGATGGGGTGTCCGAGAAGTACATGGATGGCCATTATGCAGAAACCCTCTTTCAAGCCACATCGGAAGGAGATGGTTTGGAAGTTCGGGTAGGTAAATCAGAGGGTGCTTACGATCCTGGTGCACGCAGTTATGTCTTAAAAATCCATACTGAAACCGAGCCGACTGAGGTAATGCTGAATGGAGAAGATCTTGCGCAATTGGATGCCGCTGCTATCAAGGAAGGTAACGCTGGCTGGGCGTATGATGCAGAAGCCAAGGTGCTTTGGGCAGGAGGAGAAAAAAATGCTGATGAAGAAATTTGGTTTGATATCAAGTAATGTGATTGGCGATCAAATCCTTATGCAAGCGGTTTTATCAGTACAGAACAGGACAGTATTTTAGTTTAAAAAGAATAAATTCGCTATTATAAATTTCAAATCTGCAATTAAAAAACACATAAGATAATGAGCACAGCAGAACGTACTTTTAAGCATGTCAACTACCTCTGGGACGAGCAAAAAGCCCAAGAACTAGAAGGAGACGAGGTAGCCCTTTTGATCTACCGTTCCAATATCCTTGGATCGGATCTCCGCATCACCAATTACGGTGGGGGAACACGAGTTGCAAGACCACGGAAGTCGATCCCTTGACCAAGGAAGAGACAGAGGTGATGTGGGTAAAGGGCTCCGGTGGGGACATCGGCACCCTGAAGAGAAGTGGCCTTGCCGGTCTGTACATGGAGAAGCTGCATTCGCTGAAGAATGTGTACAGGGGCTTGGAGTTTGAAGACGAGATGGTAGGTTTGTTCAACCACTGCATCTATGACCTGGACTCCAAGGCACCTTCCATTGATACGCCCTTGCATGCTTTCTTGCCGTTCAGGCACATCGACCACCTGCATCCTGATGCGGCCATTGCGATTGCGGCCTCGAAGGACGGTGAGAAGATTACCCAAGAGCTTTTCGAAGGACAGATTGCGTGGGTACCCTGGCAGCGCCCAGGATTTGACCTGGCCCTGCAATTGGAAAAAGCCCTGAACGACAATCCCGGTATCCGTGGCATCATGTTGGGCGGCCATGGACTGTTCACCTGGGGCGATACGGCCTATGAGTGCTATATCAACAGCCTTGAGATCATCGACAAAGCTTCTGAGTACCTGGAGGAGAACTATGGCAAGGACCGTCCGGTATTCGGTGGGCAAAAGCTGGAGTCCTTGGCCCCTGAACAGCGTAAAGAGCAGGCTTCCATCATCGCCCCCGTGCTAAGGGGACTGGCTTCCGGATACAACAGAATGGTCGGCCATTTCACCGACGATGAGCGCGTACTCCAGTTTGCCAACAGCCATGACCTGGAAAAACTGGCACCGCTGGGAACGAGCTGTCCCGACCACTTCCTGAGGACAAAGATCAGGCCTTTGGTACTGGATTTCCCTGCTGATATTGACCTGGGCAACGCAGAAGAGATCAAGGAAAAGCTGGACAGGGATTTCGAAGAGTACAGGGCGTACTACAAAAAATATTACGAGGACCATAAGCGGGACAACAGTCCGGCCATGCGAGACCCGAATCCCGTGGTGATCATTTGGCCAGGCGTGGGGATGTTCTCCTATGCCAAAAACAAGCAGACCGCACGTGTGGCCAGCGAATTTTACATCAACGCCATCAACGTAATGCGCGGGGCGGAAGCTGTTTCCGAGTATGTGGCCCTGCCGCTCCAGGAGGCTTTTGATATTGAGTACTGGTTGCTGGAAGAAGCAAAGCTCCAGCGTATGCCCAAGGAACAACCACTTTCCAGAAAAGTGGCATTGGTGACCGGTGGTGCAGGCGGTATCGGCAAGGCGATTGCCGACAAGCTGGCCGGTGAAGGTGCCTGCGTATTCATCACGGACATCAACCAGGACCGTCTGGACGAGGCTGTAGGGACTTATTCCAAAGATGTCGGTGGCGGTGCAGTGATGGACGTGACCAAGGGTGACGACATCGTAAAGGCCTATAAGGAAGCTGCCCTGAAGTTTGGTGGTGTGGACATCATCATCAACTGTGCCGGGCTGGCGATTTCCAAGCCGATCGAGCAGACCTCCGAGAAAGACTGGGACCTGCTACAGGATATTCTGGTAAAAGGACAGTTTGCCGTATCCAAGGCGGGAGTGGAAACCCTGAGGGCGCAGAACCTTGGCGGTGACATTATCAATATTGCCAGTAAAAATGCCCTGGTATCCGGTCCCAACAATGTAGGTTATGGTACTGCCAAAGCCGCCCAGGTGCACATGAGCCGTCTTCTGGCCGCTGAGCTTGGTAAGGACAAGATCCGCGTAAACGTGGTGAACCCTGATGCCGTGATCGAAGGAAGCAAGATCTGGGAAGGCGAATGGGCAAAAGGAAGGGCCAAAGCCTATGGCATCACCGTGGAAGAGTTGCCGGCCTTCTATGCAAAAAGAACAATCCTGAACGAGATCATCGGTGTGGATGACATCGCCAATGGTGTCTTTGCCTTTGTAGGCGGTCACCTGAGCAAGTGTACAGGTAATATTCTGAATGTAGATGGCGGAGTGGCCGCTGCTTTTGTGAGATAATTATGCGAATAGACAAGCAAAGAATAAAAGAAATGAACGATCAAGCTCTCCCGGACCACCGGGAGGGTTTTGATCATTTGGACAGCGTACTGGGAAAGAAGGGCATCGATGTCAATGCCCTTGTGGGAAAGCTAAAGGAATTCCAGGTGGCCGTGCCCAGCTGGGCACTGGGCACCGGAGGCACACGTTTCGGGAGGTTTCCCGGAGGCGGTGAGCCAGGAACCTTGGAGGACAAGATAGCCGATGTGGGGCTGTTGCACCAGTTGAGCCAATCTGCGGGAGCGATCTCGCTGCACATTCCCTGGGATATCCCCAAGGATGTGAAGGCCATTAAGGAACTGGCCGCTTCGCACGGGCTGATCTTCGACGCGGTGAACTCCAATACCTTTCAGGACCAGCCTGACCAAGAGCTTTCCTATAAGTTCGGGTCGCTTTGCCATGCGGACAGGGCAGTCAGAAAACAGGCCGTGGACCATAACCTTGAAGTGATCAGATATGGTGATGCCCTCGGCTCCAAGTCGCTGACCGTTTGGTTGGCGGACGGATCGTCTTTCCCGGGACAGCTGAATTTCAAGAAGGCTTTCCGGCGTACCCTGGAATCGCTTCAGGAAATCTATGCGGGCATGCCTTCCGACTGGAAGATGTTTGTGGAATACAAGCCCTATGAGCCGAATTTCTACTCTACCGTCATCCAGGACTGGGGCACCTCCCATATGCTGGCCGATAAGTTGGGCGACCGTGCCTACAGCTTGGTGGACCTTGGCCACCACCTGCCCAATACCAATATCGAGCAGATCGTGGCGACGCTGATGATGGAGGGCAAGCTGGGCGGCTTCCACTTCAACGATTCCAAGTACGGCGATGATGACGTGACCGTTGGCTCGCTGAAGCCCTACCAGTTGTTTTTGATCTTCAACGAACTGGTGGACGGCATGGAAGACCCTACATCGGACAATCCCTACCCTGCCTGGATGATCGATGCCAGCCATAACCTGAAGGATCCGTTGGAGGACCTGCTTCAATCACTGGAAGCGATCAAACTGGCCTATGCACAGGCACTGTTGGTGGACCGTGTGGCACTGGAAGAGGCCCGGGAAAACAATGATCCTTCCCTGGCACAGGAAATCCTTCAGGCAGCCTACCGTACGGATGTCCGTCCACTGTTGGCGGAAGCCAGGTTACAGTCAGGAGGGGCCCTGGATCCGATAGGTACTTATCGAAGACTCAATGTCCGGAAGGAACTGATCGCCCAGCGTGGCGAGAAGGTGATCTCCACGGGACTGTAACAGGGCCGTCATAGCTTTGCCTTAGGCCCTTATCATAACATCAATACAATCCATTACAGCAACTTCCGGCAATCCGTTCATTTCCTTTTTCACGGGTTTAATAGGTTTGAGAATTTTCTTCTGAAAAATTGAACTGGATTGCCGGTTTTGTATTACCAGCTTCCAACGTGAAGTCTAATTAACTTACCCCATGACGCCAATACCGGTAATTGCCATATTTGATATAGGAAAGACCAACAAGAAGTTCTTTTTGTTTGATGGGCACAGCAATGAAATCAAGCAGGAGTACAACAAGATTCCGCTGACAGCGGACGAGGATGGTTTTGAATGTGATGACCTGGCAGCATTGACGGATTGGATAAGGTCCAGTGTTGAGGGCATCTGCCGGTCACCGGACTATGAGCTCAAGGGGATCAATTTTTCCACTTATGGCGCGTCGTTTGTCCATATTGGCGAGGATGGCGAGCCGCTGACACCACTTTATAATTACCTGAAGGAAATCCCCCAAGAGGTGCTTGACGGGTTTTACCGGCGCTATCCCGAGGAGGCCAACAACCTGGAGACCGCTTCCCCTTCATTGGGCATGCTGAATTCCGGGCTGCAGCTGTACTGGCTGAAGAAGACGAGACCGGCACTGTTTGCCAAGATCAGACACTCCCTGCACTTCCCCCAGTACCTGAGCTATCTGTTTACGGGCAAGGCGGTGAGCGAGCCCACTTCCATCGGCTGCCATACACGTCTCTGGGACTTCCAAAAAGGCCAGTACCATGATTGGGTGAAGGCGGAAGGCATTGACCGGGTGCTCCCAGAGATTGTACCGACGGGCCAATTGTACACGGCAGCGATCTGTGGTCGAAAAGTGGATGTCGGTGTAGGTATCCACGACAGTTCCTCGGCGCTTGCTTCTTATCTGGTGCGGGTAAAGGAACCGTTCCTGTTGATCTCCACCGGCACCTGGAGCATTTCCCTCAACCCGTTTACCCAGGATCCACTGACACGGGAAGAACTCCACAATGACTGCCTGAATTTCCTCAGTATAGATGGCAGCCCGGTGAAGGCATCCCGCTTTTTTATGGGCTACGAGTTCAATTACCAGATGGACCGCATCAACAGGCATTTTGACAAGCCCGACAAATATTACAAGACGGTACCTGCCGACCCGGCAATCATCCAGCAAATCAAGGACGGAAAGGTCCGCAATACGTTTTGTCCGGAGCATATCGCGGAGACACCATTGGTGAAGTCCCTTTACGGCGGCAATGAGTGGGAGCCCGGGGCATTTGCCTCTTTTGAAGAGGCCTACCACCATTTGATCTGGGGGCTGACGCTGCTGCAGGTAGCGTCGCTCAAATTGGCAAGGGGGAATTCCGCTATCCAGAAGGTCTTTGTCGACGGCGGCTTTGTCCACAATGAGGTGTTCATGGAGCTGCTGGGGCATTATTTGCCAGACTGCGAGCTGGTGTTTTCGGACTTCCCACTGGGATCGGCCTACGGCGCGGCCCTGGTGCTGGAGGCCAGCGAGAAGAAGATGGTGTAGAAGTCCGAAGACTTCGGGAAGTTATGGTCGCAAGTCTGGAGACTTGGACCAATTAAGCCCTGGTCCAAGTCTCCAGACTTGCGACCTCATACCTTATGGAAGTCTTCAGACTTCCCCTTTTTTTTATTAGCTTGTTTTAAAGAATTTTAAAATGAGCAGAAAATACCAGATCAGGGATCAGGATGGATTGTATTTTGTGACTTTTACCATTGTGAGGTGGATTGATGTTTTTACCAGGAATTGCTACAAGGATATTTTTATCAATTCATTGAAGTATTGTCAGGAAAACAAGGGGTTGGAAGTATATGCTTTTGTTATTATGACAAATCATGTTCATCTAATTATCGGTAGAAATGGTGAAGTGCCCATTCAGGCGATTATCCGAGACATGAAAAAATACACTGCCGTGAAAATTTTAGAGGCTATTGAGCGAAGCGCGGAAGAAAGTAGGCAGGATGGTTATTGTATTTTTTTGAGAGAGCAGGAAGTTTCAAGGCCAGCAATACCAAATATCAATTTTGGCAGCACCATAGTCACCCCCTAGAGTTAAATTCAACCAAGAAGACGATAAACTATTTGAACTATATTCATCAGAATCCAGTGAGGGCTGGAATTGTATATCAGCCAGAGGATTATGTTTATAGCAGTGCTGCAAATTATGCAGGGATGGTGGATAAGGTGTTGGACGTGAGGTTTATTGGGTGAGAAGTCCGGAGAAGTCTGGAGACTTTGGGAAGTTATGGTCGCAAGTCTGGAGACTTGGACCAATGAGGGACTTGAACCAATTAGGAGACTTGGACCAATGAGTGAATTAGGCCGGAATATGAAAACCTTCAATATTGATCTATAAAATCACTTTTTATAGATCGTTTTTTCGTTAATATTGATCTATAAAGCGTATATTTATAAATCATGACTTGGAACTGGCAACATACAAATTGGCCTCAATTCATTTATAACACGGAGGATTTTAAAGAACATGAACTGCAATTTTTCGAAAAAGCAGGGATGTTGAATGGAAGCATTCAGCATATTGATCAGGCTGACCAAACGTTGATAACTATTGACCTGATAAGTAATGAGGCGTTCAAAACCTCTGAGATTGAAGGTGAACTACTTAATCGGGACTCGCTCCAATCCTCGATCAGAAGACAGTTTGGGCTTCAAACGGATTACCGTCGAGTGGAGCCGGCAGAGCAGGGTATAGCTGAAATGATGGTTCATCTCTACAGGAATTATCACACCCCACTTGATAAGGAAACATTATGCCTTTGGCATAAAATGATCACCAACGGGAGGATGGACCTTAAAAACATTGGAACATATAGAACCCATGAGGATCCAATGCAAGTGGTTTCCGGGCCTATGGGGAGAGAGATTATCCATTTTGAAGCGCCTCCTTCAAGCCGGATTCCAGAAGAAATGAGCGGCTTTATTAGATGGTTTAATGATACAGAAAGGAGCGGGAGAAAGGAAGGGGCAAGTTTGGTAAGGGCTGCAGTGGCCCATCTCTATTTTGAATGTATTCATCCGTTTGAAGATGGAAATGGACGGGTCGGAAGGGGTATTTCAGAAAAGTCATTATCCCAAAGCTTGGGCAGACCGACCTTGATTGCCTTGTCCCACATTATCGTAGAGAATAAGAAGGGCTATTATCAAGCACTGGAGCGAAACAATCGGGGGCTGGAAATCTCAGATTGGATTTCATATTTCTGTGATACTGTCTTGAAAGCGCAGGATCACACGCAACAGACCATAAATTTTATTATCCAAAAAGGAAAGTTCTACAAGCAATTTGAAGGAAAACTCAATGAACGCCAATTGAAAGTGGTAGACCAGATATTCAGAGAAGGTGTTAAGGGGTTTAAGGGTGGGTTAAGCGCTAAAAATTATAGGAGCATCTCCGGAGCACCAAGTGCTACTGCTACGAGAGATTTGACCAAAATGGTAAAGGTGGGAGCACTAAAAAAAACAGGAGAGCTTAAAAGTACCAGGTATTTCTTGAACATCTAGCCCCAAGGGTTATGCTGATTAATACGAATGGATAAACCACGAATGCACGAATGACTGCAAATGGTCCAAGTCTCCAGACTTGGACCTATATCTTGCAAAAGTCTTTCAGACTTTTAGCCCTTAGGCCTTTTTGCCTGTAACTTAATGTCCACCAAGTCTGAAATGTGGACGGGTTGATTGGTTTCTATACTTTTTCGGGCGGCAATACCGATCAAGATGGACATGGCACCATCCCGCGTGCCGGCTGATTGGCGATAAGGGTCCGCCATATTGGGGTCCTTGAAGAGTTTGTCTTTTAGCCTGACATCCCCGCCACCATGTCCACCACCGCTATGAGGGATGGTGATGATTTCCGTTTCCCCAAAGTTTTTGGTCAAGCGCAGTTCGTCAGCAGGTTTTTCTTCCCATGGTTGGCTTTCTTTGATCCATGCTTCCAGCCTGCCTTCTGTACCATTAAAAGCGATGCGGTAGCCTTCGTAGGGGGAGTAAGTAGTAAGCGAGTAGCTGACTTGGACATCATTCATATAGCGGATTTGTACGGCCATCTTATCATAGATGTCAATGTCTTCCCTGTAGACGCAGCCATCTCGGAGATAGCCATCGTATTCTTCATTATCTACATAGAGGTCCGTGAGGCGTTTGCTTTTGGTGATATCCCAGTAGAAGTCACAATCGGATTTGTGTGGGCAGGGACGACAATTGGTAGAGCGAAAAGGGCCATTTTTACCATAAAACTCCAGTTTTCCAAATGCAAAAACTTCCGCCGGATCGGAATCCAGCCACCAGTTGAGCAGGTCAAAGTGGTGGGTGGCTTTGTGTACCAGCAGGGTGCCGCCTTTATCACGGTAACCATGCCAGCGACGGAAATAGGACGCGCCGTGGTCTGTGTCCAAGTACCAGTGGAAGTCCACTGAGGTGACCGTTCCTATTGCCCCTTCATGGAGCAGTTCATAGATTTTTTGACGATGCGGGCTGTAGCGGTAGTTGAAGGTGACGATTACCTGTTTGCCGGTTCGCCGTTCTGCATCCAGTATGTTTTGGCATTTTACCTCATCGGTGGTCATGGGTTTTTCGGTGATGACGTTGGCACCTGCTTCGAGGCCTTTGATGATGAACTGGTCGTGGGTACTGTCCATGGTGGTGACGATAAGTACGTCGGGTTTTACGGTGGCTATCATTTCGTCAAAGTCCACAAAGGTGGGACAATCCACGCCGATGTACTTTTTGCCATAGGCAAGCCGTCCTTCGTTGATGTCAGAAAGTCCGACAAATTCCACTTCGTTTGGATAATCTTCTACGACACTTTTGCCAAACATGCTGGTGCCCCTAATACCGGTTCCTACCAAAGCGACACGTAGCTTTTTGGCAGGATTTTCCCGTAAATGTAAGGCCTTGGCAATGGGGTGGATAAAAAAAGAACCGGCTGCAAGGGTGCCGGACTTGGTAATGAATTTTCTGCGATTTAGGTTGGTAATCTGATCTGACATAATATTTTGGGTTGTTGTTTAATAGCGTTATAATATACCTAAAATGATCTTTATATCTGTACTGTATGTAAGTAAACTATACGAGCGGCTGCGTGAAAATTTGAAATGATCAAATGGAGGATTTTACGGAAAAAGTAATATTTTATAAATAGGTACCAATAGGTTAAGCCCTAAGTTACGGCGTGCCAATGTTAGATAAGTTGGTTGATGATTTCCATTATCAGGTGCCTTTGAAAACTTCTGTATGCTGTTATATGACAAAAATCTATTTGGCAGGAAAATCCATTGCACCCTATTCCTGTGCGACCAAATAAGCGTCAAAAAAAGATGATGGGAGGATTACTTTGTAAGGCTTTTATATTTGCCCCAGTAATAGATCGGGAGGATCAGTGCTTTTAGTTTCCAGTCATTTTTTTCCTTTGTTCCGAGAGATTCATCTCTATGAACTTGGGAGTACATCATCGATGCCATGATGGCATGGCCAAAAAGCAACAAAAAGATGATGGCGTAGATAATTAGTTCTGTCATATGCTTAGCAAATTGATAGGTTTGGAGTGTGGCTTATCGCCGGGTATTTTCAGGGTTAAATGATATTTTCTTTCTATATTGAGTAGCCATCCGGTATTGGAGGAAAGAGCTGCAATATCCATAAATTAATGTTTTTAAAAAAGCGGACGGGGCCATTTGGTTTGAGGGAAATGAAGGACTGGGTCAAGCCGGCGTAGATGATATTTAAGAAAAAGACATACAAATGAAAATTGGTTTGATCAAAGAGGGCAAAGTTCCCGTGGATCGACGGGTAGCCTTTAGCCCGGAACAGTTAAACATCATGAGCAAGCGGTATGAGGGGAAGTTGAGTTTTGTGGTGCAGCGAAGTGATGTGAGAGCCTTTAAAAATGATGAATACGAGGCCGTGGGAATTCCCATGGTAGACGATGTGTCGGATTGTGAGGTGCTGATGGGGATCAAGGAAGTACCGATTCCTTTGCTTATTGGAGATAAGACTTATTTCTTCTTTTCCCATACCATCAAGGCACAGCCTTATAACCGGGGCTTGTTGCAGAAGGTATTGGAGAAAGGTATTCGGCTGATTGACTATGAAGTGTTGAGGAATAGCAGCGAGCGGGTAGTGGCCTTTGGGAGATGGGCAGGCATCGTCGGCGGCTACAACGGTCTTTGGACTTATGGGAAAAAAACAGGGCTTTTTGATATGAAGAGGGCCAAGGACTGTTTTGACCTAAAGGAACTTCATGAGGAGGTAAAAAGTATTCAGCTGCCACCGATCAAAATGGTCATCACCGGCAATGGCCGTGTGGGAAATGGCGTAAAAGAAATCCTGGAAGTAGCAGGGATCCGAGAGGTCAATCCCAAAGAACTTTTGCAGAATTATTACGATGAGCCTGTTTTTGCGCAGTTGGCCATGGAAGATTACAATCGGCGCAAAACCGATGGTGGATATGAAAAAGGAGAGTTTTACAGTCAGCCAGAAAAATATGAAAGCCATTTTCTCAAGTATGCAGAAGTGAGTGATGTGCTTTTTGCTGCAGCTTTTTGGGATCCTAAGGCTCCGAAGCTTTTTGAAAGAAAAGATGTGGCCAGTGAGGATTTTAATCTTTCCGTCATTGCAGATATTACCTGTGATATTGATGGTTCGGTACCGACGACAGTGAAGCCCTGCACGATAGACGATCCGGTTTACGATGTGGACAGAGAGTCGTTTGAGGTGTTGCCGGCTTTTGGCGAACAGCTGAGTATTTCGGTGATGGCCATTGATAATCTCCCTTGTGAATTGCCCCGGGATGCTTCGGAGGATTTTGGAAGACAACTGATGGAAACGGTCATTCCTGCTTTATTGGAAGAGGGAAAACCGATCATTGAGAAAGCGACCATTGCAAAAGCGGGCGAACTGACCACTTACTTTGACTATTTGGAGGATTTTGTCCGTGAAAGTTCCGATGATTTATGAATTCCATTAACACCTATTTAGAGCATACACAGTTAAGCCCTGTCCTTACCGACCAGCAGGTCAATCAGCTGATAAAAGATGCTCACAAGTACCAATTTGCAGGGGTTTGCATACCGCCATTTTGGGTGAAAAAAGTAAAGCGTGAGTTGGGAGATTCAAGCGTACAGGTGGTGACTGTTGTGGGTTTTCCCTTGGGCTATCAAATGACCGAGACCAAAGTCTACGAAACCACGAAAGCGATCGAAAATGGCGCGGATGAAATTGACGTGGTATGGTCGCTCAGTGCGTTTAAGTCAGGGATGAACTGGCCGAAAATCGAATTGGCCAAGCTTTCTTCGGTTTGTCATGAAGCGGGGAGACTTCTTAAGGTCATTGTCGAAACGGCCTATCTGGATGGGGATGAACTGGTAGCCGCCTGTAAAATCTGTGCTGATGCAGGGGTGGATTTCGTGAAGACTTCCACCGGCTTTGCTTCATCAGGGGCCCAACTGGAAGATGTCAAGCTGATGCGGGAGGTATTGCCTGCTCAGGTCGGAATCAAAGCCAGTGGTGGCATCAAGACACTTGACCAGGCAAAGGCTTTTGTACAAGCAGGAGCCGATAGGATCGGTACCAGTGCGGGAGTTCAGATCATGGAGGAATGGCTTTCCCGAAAAGGCTGATCCTATTTTTACCTTTTTTCTAAGAAATTGAGTACCGTCTCAGAAAATCGCTGCGGAATCTCTGTCAGCGCATTATGACCTGTACCGTCGAAGATAATGAATGTGGCATCAGGGATGTTTTTAGCAATCAATTTGGTATGTGCTTCCTTGACATAATCATGTTCACCTGCCATGATCAATGTAGGGCAATTGATCTTGGACAAGGCAGCGGGAGAGATGTTGGGTTCTGACTGTAAGCTCTTTTTGACACGTAAGGAAAATTCCTCCCTTTCGTTTAGTGTGCGACTTTCCAAGTCCTCGATTTGTTTTTCCAACAATTTATTGATTTTGGTATCTACGGAGGTTTTGTCATTATACAATATTGCAGCCATGGTGGCCAGACGGCTGACTTTGTCGGGGTAGTTCATGGCCAGTACCAAGCCGGTGTTGCCACCATCACTCCACCCAAGGACGTTTACTGCTTCTATTCCAAGTTTATCCAAAAAGGCGTTGACATCTTCAGCGTATAGTTCATACGTCAGTTTCCTGCCATCTTCGGTGGATTTGCCATGTCCTCTTGTGTCCAGTGCGATGACCTTATAATGCTTCGCCAAAGTGGGGATAATGCTGGAAAAACTTCCTATGGACATGTCGGCACCATGCAATAGCAACAATGGCTCACCTTCTCCGTAGGTTTCGTAATAGAGGTTTATACCATTGACCTTTACCTGTTTTCCTACCTTATTGTTCCTGCCTATTGCGGTGCTTTCACCATTTACCGTTAGTTTTAAAATATGGTTGTTTTCATGGTTTGGTTCTTTAACGAGGGCAGTACTGTCTTCTTTACTTAAGCACATAAAGGCAGAAAGACCACTGTCTAAATCCTCAAAAGTTCCGTTTACCAAGATGGGTGCGTCATTTTTGTCGCCTTTGATGGTCAATTGTAAGTTGTCTAAGTAATACTCCCCCGCATCTTGGCACAATACCCCAATTAGAAGTTTAATGCCTTTTTTATGGATTTTCCCCGAAAGGGTTAATGCTCTCCAGGCATTATCGTCCATTGGTGCAGGCTCATCACCGAGGTGGTTTTCCAAAAAGCGCCCTTGGTCATCATAGCAAGCTGCAAAACCTATCATTTGGTTGCTAGATTCATACTTGGTAAGAGTGCTGAATGTAAACTTTTTACCCTGATAGTCTCGGATGTCAATGGATTGGACAAAACCTGAATACTTTGCTTGCGCCATAGCATTATTTAACAATCCTAAAAAAATCAGTGTAAGCCCGATAAAAACGTTTTTTTTCATGGAACCTGGAGGTTTTATTAAAAATCACATTAAAATATCATCAATGCCATGACGGCACCTGAAAAAGATCAATTGTGTATTTCAAATGAAGATTTGGGAGGGGCAGTTGCCTGAATTTCCGTTTTTTGTTTTTCCGTATCTAGGTTTGAAGTATCATCATCTTTATTCAGGTAAATCAGAATAAAGGGAATCACGAAGAAAGTCAACAAGATATAAGCAATGCCAATGACCTTTTGCTTGGCGGCATTTTTTCCAAAATAGATGGCCAGCTTTACCGGGATGTTCCTCAAGCCGGGGAAGGGCAAAAATATCAAGGCTCCGATAAAATTGAACAAAAAGTGGACGATGGCAATGGCAATGGCGGCTTCAGTCTTATAAATGGCTGCAATGGCCGCCGTGATAGTAGTGCCGATATTGGCACCAATGATAAAGGGAAATACCTTGTTCAGGGATATTTTTTTTGTGGCGACAGCAGGTACTAAAAGCGAGGTAGTCACTGTACTGGATTGTACCGCAGCAGTAAAAAAGATACCATAGGCAAAAGACCTGTAGGGGAATTTGAAAATGTGTTTGCTGACGTCTTTAAAGCTATTGGACACAAAGGTCTTATAGACTGATGTGGATAGTATCTTGATGGACAAAAACAGTAAAATAACACTTATCACCAGTGCCAAAATGGGGATTTGGATCCAGTCAATGATGATATTACTAATGGATCGTGTAAATATGATATTATAGCTGTAATCTCCTTCTACACCATTGGCCATAGAGAAAAGTGCCTTTGAGAAAAAAGTGGCTATTTTGCTCATAAAGCTGAAGTAATACTCCATTGGTAGCAAAATGATCACGGTAATGATATTAAATAGGTCATGTAGTACTCCAGCAGAAATGGCTTTTCTAAATTCACTTTTCTTCATGATGTAGGTGAAAGAAACCAGTGTGGAAGTGATCGTGGTGCCGATATTGGCTCCCATGACGATAGGTACAGCTTGGGTGATGGATAGGTTGCCTGAGGCTACAACAGCTACCACCATTGCCGTTACGGTACTGCTGGACTGTATCAATGCAGTCATCAGCAGACCAATGAACAATCCTATGAAGGGGTTGTTGGTAGCGAGAAAGATCTCATTGGCCACCTCGTTGTTCATATTGAGCAGAGAGACTGTCAAAAGATCTATGGAGGTCATGAAAAGGATCAGCGCAAATAACATTTGCGCTGCTATGATCCACCTGTGAGTGTAATCTTCTTTTTGGGTCAATTCTGCCATTTAATAATGAGTACTCTGCTTAATAGAAGGCCTAATTTAGGGTAATTCACAAAATAAGGCGAATAACGGGAGATAATTTTGTAAATTATGTAAAGGTTATGTTAACAATGTGCTTTAATAAGTTAAACAGATATTTTTCGCCTCAGTATTTTATTTTTAAATGTAATGTTTTTTATTGGGATAATTTTGTTGCTTGGTGAAATTAAGGCATATTGTAACATGTTAAGAGGTTGTATTTAAGTGTTGACATTATTTTAACAATTTCATAACATATAACTCTTATAAAGTTACTTAACTTTGTGGCCGAGTAAAAAATCCTCTCGATAATCGCCAAAAACAAATCTATGGCTAAATTAAAAGATCAAAACATTAACCAGGACGCATTGTCAAAAGCGGCCTATTCACTTTTTGATTTTACTAAGAAAGAAAAATCCTTTTTAATTGTCTTATGTATTCTGGTTTCCATTGCTGGTTTTATTACCCAGTACACTTATGCCGCTATGTGGTTTGGGTTTTCCCTAGCTGCCTACTCAGCGATCGGTAACGACAGTATTCAGACCATCGGAACCTTTATAGCTTCCAATCAGCGTAGAAAGTGGTATTGGCTATGGTTTTTTATGGGAGGGATTTTTGTGGCTACGGCGATATATAGCTGGGTGACCTATGGAGGAGATGTCAGCTATCAGCGCCTTTATGTAAAAGGACTGGACAAAGCCCCTGAGAAGTTTGTATTCCTCCAACTCGCGTCACCTATTGTGCTGATGGTGATGACCCGGTTACGGATGCCTGTTTCCACAACGTTTTTGTTGCTTAATGTTTTTACATACAAAGCAGGAACAATTGCCGGGGTGGTACAGAAGAGTTTGATCGGTTATTTATTGGCCTTTGTCATAGCGATTGTGGTATGGTTTGTATTGGAGAAGTTTGTCACAAGTTATCTAAAAGGTAAAACCAAAAACTACTGGTATGTACTCCAGTGGATTACTTCGGGGACACTTTGGTCGCTGTGGTTGATGCAAGATGCTGCAAATATTGCGGTGTTCTTGCCGAGGGTCTTGAATATTTATGAATTTGTGGCCTATGCTGGCTTTATTTTCTTTGGGATGGGATTTCTGTTTTACTTTAAAGGAGATCGTATCCAAGGTATCGTCAATGAAAAAACACAGGTAACCGATGTGAGGGCTGCGACCATCGTGGATTTTGTGTATTGTATTCTGCTGTTCTACTTTAAGATGCACAGTAAAATGCCGATGAGTACCACTTGGGTGTTTATTGGACTTTTAGGAGGACGGGAAATCGCCATTGCATTGGCCAAGTCAAAAAAATTGAAGAAGAGGAAAGCTAGGCTGGTACGCGCTTATTTGTTGGCAAGAAATGATGTGTTTAAAGCGGCCATCGGATTGATTGTCTCCTTGATACTGGCACTTATTATTAATGAAGGTGTCAGGGAAGAAGTTTTCAATTTGATCTTTTAAGAATTATAGAAGCGGCGGAAGCCGCTTTTTTTTTGCCTCATTATTAAAACCTTGCGTCCTGAAATAGCTTGGGGCTTTGTCTGTCGCTAAATTTACCTTAACTTCATTTGCCAAAATCACCTGGTATGGAATTGTATACACCTGAATATTTTATGAATGAGGCCTTGAAGCAGGCAAAAACGGCTTTTGAGGAAGGTGAAATTCCAGTAGGAGCAGTGATGGTCTGTAGAAATAGGGTAATAGCAAGGGCTTATAACCAAACGGAGAAGCTTACTGATGTTACTGCCCATGCTGAAATCTTGGCGATCACCTCAGCCTCAGATTCCCTTGGGGCAAAATACCTCACAGAGTGTGAATTATATGTCACATTGGAGCCATGCGTGATGTGTGCAGGAGCCAGTTTTTGGGCACAGCTAGGTGGTATTCATTTTGCAGCCTCTGATCCTAAGAGGGGGTATGGCAGGATGAACGAAAACCTATTGCACCCCAAGACCAAGGTAAGTCGGGGCTTGATGGAGACGGAGGCGAAAGAGTTATTGGATGCCTTTTTTCGAAAATTGAGAAAGTAGGATTTTCAGACATATTATAGAACTCTTTTGACGTTATCTTGGTTGAAAAGATAAGTGATTTTAGAAGTAAGGAATTATTTTAATGTTTAACCATAAAATTTTATAAACAATGGCTTTTGAATTACCAAAACTACCGTATGACTACAATGCATTGGAACCAAATATCGATGCTAAGACAATGGAAATCCACTATGGAAAACACCACAATGGTTATGTAACTAAATTGAACGATGCTGTTGCGGGAACTGACTTGGAAGGTAAAAGCCTTGAGGAATTGATGAAAGTAGCCGGTTCTAACGGAGCGGTAAGAAATAACGGTGGAGGACACTTTAACCACTCTCTTTTCTGGACCATCCTATCTCCAAATGGTGGAGGTCAGCCTTCAGGAGATTTAGCTTCTGATATCGACGCCAAGTTTGGGTCTTTTGATGCATTCAAAGAAGAATTTAACAAAGCCGCTGCTACCAGATTCGGTTCAGGTTGGGCTTGGTTGTGTGTAGATAAGAACAAAGAGCTATGTGTATGCTCTTCGCCAAACCAAGACAACCCATTGATGGACATCGCTGAGTGCCCAGGTACTCCAATCCTCGGACTTGATGTATGGGAACACGCTTACTACCTGAACTACCAAAACAGAAGACCTGATTATATCTCTGCTTTCTGGAATGTGGTAAACTGGGAAGAAGTGAGCAAAAGATATGCTGCCGCCAAATAAGCTGGACGGCCAACGTATAATTAACTGAGAAACATCCTCGATTCGCTGAAGCGGGTCGGGGATTTTTTTTGCATCAAAAAGAGCTAAGCGGGGATTGGCTAATAACCTCAGTTCGATTATAAAACCGTTTCCGTACAGTGGTCGGCACATGCACTGCGAGGCTTAGGGGGAGAGTTGAGGGGTGGAAGCCGTGGCAGCTCGCCGCGGCGAGTTGCCACACCCTTTTCCAACCCACATCCTCCTAAAAAGGGTTCGCAATGACGCTTTTTATACTAAAAATAAGTCGAGCTCAGGTTAATTAGTTATCGGCTGGTTGTAATTTTTGGGTTCTATATGATTTACTGAGGGTAACTTTTATTTTGTTTGCCAAATAATAGCGTGACTATCACTTTGTTACCTTGTTACTTTTTTGCTTCAGGTCAAAAAAGTAACCAAGAAAACCCAGAATGAAACAACGCTTTTCTGTGCTTTCCGCGGTTTCTGTGAGGACCTATTTCATGTCTCTCCTGATAGAGTGAACAGACTGTTTGTAAATGAACGATCAGATTGTACGAAACCGTACACTTTTCTTAAAGGTTGTTTTTATAAGTAGTTGAAATACAATTAAATACAAAATAATTTTTGGTCTGGCACTGCTTTTTCTAAAGGTAGGTCATAGCATCGAAACTGAAACAATTATGAAAATACCTTACCAATTAAGCACTGTCTTGTTTTTCTTCCTCTTGGGTATGAGCCAAGCATTGGCGCAGCAGTCGGGAAAGCTCAGTGGCAGAGTAGAAGATACAAATGGAGAAGTGTTGCCCTTTGCCAATATTTCACTTTTAAAGGCAGGATCTGGGGATATGATTGCCGGGGCAGTTTCTGACGAAAATGGGACGTTCGAAATAAGCACTTCAGCAGCTGGACAGATGATCCTAAGCGTGTCTTCGATTGGTTATAAGACTTACTCTTCCGGTGCTTTTGAGATGACATCTGGAATGAAAAAGGACTTCGATGTTATCAGGATCGAAGAAGAGGCGACCGCTCTCGACGCAGTAGAAGTGAGAAGTAGTCGGCCGGAAGTGATGATAGAAGCAGATAGGACCATCGTAAATGTCGAAGGTACCGTCATGGCAGAAGGCAGTACGGCACTTGATGTGGTGGGCAGGTCTCCCGGGGTCTATGTGGATGCAGATGGAAACATCAACCTAAATGGACGCTCTGGTGTGATCGTGCTGATCGATGATCGCCAAACCTATATGAGCGCTAAGGATTTGGCCAATTTTCTTAGGGCCATGCCTGCGGATAATATCAAAAGCATAGAGGTGATCAATAATCCCCCGGCAAAATACGATGCCGAAGGTGCGGCAGGCGTGCTCAATATCCAATTGAAAAAGAACGATTATAACGGAATGAATGGCAGTATTCAGGCGGGGAATTACTATAACGGTCGCCATGCTCCCTTTGCAGGAGGAAGCCTGAACCTCAAGCGAGGCAAATGGACTACCAATGTCAGCCTAAACTATAATACCTGGGTAAGGGATATTGATCTACAGATCCTTAGGCGGTTTAAAGAAGAAAATGGAACTTCTGAGTTTGACCAAGATGCCTTACTTGAGTTGGGTGGTGAGAACTTATTTCTTACAGGAGGTGCCGATTATCAAATTGACAAAAAGCATTCAGTAGGGTTTAACTTCCAAGCCTCAGACTATAATGGAAAAGAAGATGGGAATTCACTTACTGATATTTCCAATCCAGATAATGGAGACATCAATCACCTTCAGGCACTCAATGACAGTGAATCAGACAATAGGAGGTTTTTTACCAATTTTCACTACGTTGGTAATTTGGATACCTTGGGTACAAAGCTCTCGGCCGATGTGGATTACACGGTCGTGGATGGAGGAAGCCTTAGTCTCCTGACCAATAATTACTGGGTCAATGAAGCTACCGAAGCGGGTACCATGGACAGGATAAGGACGGACAATGATATGGAGTATACCATTTTTACGGCCAAGGTGGATTTTACCAAACCCTTAAGCGAAAAAGTAAAGCTGGAAACGGGAGTGAAGGGCAGCTGGGTAGAGTCCGATAATATGCTGGATATCTCAAAAAGCGTAGAGGATGGGCCCTTTGAGCCAGATCAGAACAGTAACCATTTTATTTACAATGAAAATGTCCTGGCAGCATATGCCTCCGTAAAATCTCCATTGGGCAAAAAACTTGACTTCCAAGCAGGGCTTAGGATGGAGTATTCGAATATCAAGGGAAACTCTGTAACGCTCAACGAAGTCAATACACAAAACTATGTAAACCTATTTCCAAGTATGTTTTTACAGCATAAGGTTTCCGACAATTACTCCATTACCTATAATGTCAACAGGAGAATTACCCGTCCCAATTATCGCTCGCTAAACCCGTTTGTGTTTTACATCGATCCACTGACGACCGAGCAGGGGAATCCAAACCTGAAGCCTCAGTATGCCAATAACTTTGAGATGAGCCACGTGTTTAAGCAGGCATATCAGTTCACTTTGGCATATTCCAGAACGACCAATTCCATCGATCAAGTGATGATCCAGAACGATGAAACGAAGGAAACGACCCTTCAAGTGCAAAATTTCGATAAGTCAGAAGATGTTAGTCTTAGGATGTTGGTACCCGTGGAGATAGCAGAGTGGTACAGTACGAGTAATATGGTCCAGCTTTATTACAAAGCCTATCAATCACAGTTGGGAGATGACTTTTTGGATGTCAGTCAGTTTTCATACATGGCCAGAACCCAACACAACATCATCCTTCCCAAGGGATTTAAGGTAGAGTTGGTAGCGATGTACTTAAGTCCATTTCTTGAAGGCCAATTAGAACTCAATGGCTTTGGATGGGTGGATGCAGGGATCACCAAAACCTTTAAGGATGACAAGTTCAGTTTGACGGTAAATGGCCAGGATATCTTCAGAACAAGGGGTATAAAAGGTGTGGTCAATTTTGGGGATATCAACACCGATATCCGTCAGTATAATAACCAGCAAGCCGTAAGAGTGACCTTCAGATGGAATTTCTCAAAAGGCGAAAAATTCAACGTATCCAATAGAAGTGGTAGCTCCGAAGAGAGAAACCGGTTGGATTAAACCCGGATTATGCGTTAAGAATCGTAGTGAGAGCTGAAATTGCAAGAAAATCAGTTAGTTTGGAGGCATTAGCGTAGCACCGCTACGGTTATGCCGAAAACTAAAGTGAAACGGCTGATTTTGAAGCAGTTTAAGGTCGCAACACCTGTGCGCCGTGGCGTAGATAGGCTAATGCATATTCCGGGTTAAACAAAGAGGTTGATTTGATTTAATAAAAAAAGGTAGCTTCCATGTGGAGGCTATTTTTTGGTTTCGAGATGTTAACCCAGGTTTACCATTCTTCCAGTGGAAAATCATAAGTGAGTGCCCACTTCCCATTGACCTTTTGATAGATCGCCAGCGAACTCGTAGACGCCTCTTTTGTTTGACAGGAATAGAATATACAGGCAATGGAATAATTCTTCATAAAAGCAGGCTTAGAAGTAGTAATGACATAATCTTTGGAAGAAACATTCGAAGCCAGCTGATATTGGTTTACCGTTGATGATTTATTCGTGTTTAGTGGTTCATCAATCAGTCGAATGCCAAATTGATTGGATTTAAGAAGGTTAAAATATACCTCGTTTTGATGCTTTTCACCTATTTCTCTAAAGGCTTTTTCCGAAACCAGGTTTTTAAAAGGTTTGTCGGTCAGTGGTGATTGGTCGTTTTCTATTTTTTGGTAGGCTTGGGCTAGGGAGCCATGTTCATGCAAGAAGTACTTGATGGGTTGGGTTTGACTGACCAAGTACACGCGGCCGTCGTGTTTGTTGGTTTCTTGTACAAATTGGTCCAGTAAAGCGTACATTTCCCTATTCTCTTGATGTCCACATGCAGTCACAAAAATCAATATAATCAAGGGTATAACAATTCTTTTCATATTGTTGGAATCTAGTGAGGTATTGTTGAGTAGGACATTTCATACGTCATAGGGTTATTGTCATGTTGTTGACAATAAAGGAGTTATATCGAGACGCCAGAAAAGATAAGATATAGGGATTAGTCGCTATAGACAAAAATACTGCTACGCATATGTACGCAAAGTACGTATAGTTATGTTTTTACATAGAAAAGTGTAAAAAATAACCCTTGAACGTTGGTTGCATTCAAGGGTTCTGTTTATGGCTTTATTCCTAAAAGTAGAGGGAGATCTCCGACTTTCTTATTTAAAGTGATAGAGGAAGATCAGTTTCCCTGTAAAAGCAGGTTTTTTCTGGCCTTTGATTTCTAGTTTGATGCTCATTTCTGTTTTTACCGTTCCCCTGAGGTTGGTGATATTGGACAAGGAGGCATGGAGCCGTACTTCGCTGTCGACGACTACAGGTTGTGCAAAGCGCAGTGATTCTATCCCGTAATTGACGAGCATTTTAAGGTTGTTGACCTTTACGATCTGTTCCCAAAGGTAAGGAACAAGAGAAAGCGTCAGGTAGCCATGTGCGATAGTATTGCCAAAAGCGCCTTCTACTTTGGCCTTTTCTGGGTCGGTATGAATCCACTGATGGTCGAGCGTAGCATCTGCGAATTTATTGATTTGATCCTGTGTGATTGTGTGGTATTCAGAAGATCCTAGGCTTTGCCCAATGTATTTTTCGAATTCCTCGAAACTGTTGATGACTAATTGACTCATAAAGTATTTTGATAATTTAATAGGCGAATATACACAAAAGGCAGTAGATAAGAAACCAGCGGTTTGAGACCTATTGATCCTTCATTTTTGATGTTTCTATGAACGTTTCTCAAAAAAAGTTATTGTTTTTGAAAAAAAAATAGTTGTTTTGACGAAACTACTTTGTTTTTAAAGAAACACTACTTACTTGATTTTAAGATGATTGCGATTTTTAAAAAGACGTTGATTATTGTCTTCTCGCTACTTTTATTTATAGATAATATTGCAGCGGCCCAAGATAAAGCAGAAATACAGCTGATTAATTCAAAGATCAACAGTGCCGAAACCATTCGGCTTACCGATGATTATGAGGTTCTTATCAGTGTAAAAAATAAGATAGTTATTCTCAACAAGGATGGGCTGAAGGATGGTAACATTTGGCTTCAGTACAGTGATTTGATGTCTATCGAGGACTTTGGAGGGGAAATCACAGACCAGAGCACTGGTAAAACCATCGAAAAACTAAAGCTGAAAAATTTTAAGGACGTGTCCTATATCAGTGAAGGGTCAGTGTTTGAGGATGATCGATTGAAATACTATAAGCCGTCTTTCAACCAGTTTCCAATAGAGGTCTCCTATGAATACACCCAAAAGATCAGCGGAAACATGTATATCCCATCATGGACACCGGAAGGAAGAGCTAAACAGCTGGTAGAAAAAGCCACCTTGGACCTGGTCTATCCAGAGAAATTGGGACTGCGGTATAAGATGGAAAATATGGAAAAGGCCCCGTTGATTTCCAAAAACGATGGGGAGGTGATACTAAAGTGGGAATTTGAGAATCTCTTCAGTCTTGATACATCTGAGAAAGATAGTTCGGCTTTAGTGAAAATAGCACCAGAGGAATTTTCCATGGAAGGCTATGTCGCCGACATGAGTACGTGGAATGGCTTTGGCCAATGGGTGAACGAACTCATGGCTGGAAGAGCAGGACTTTCTCCTCAGGCCAATGCCACCGTAGCGGAAATCATCGACACCCTTGAGACAGATCGGGCAAAGGTAAAGGCCTTGTACCGCTATCTGCAACAAAATTACCGCTATGTCAGTATTCAAATGGGAATCGGAGGTTTTCAGCCTGTCTTTGCCAATGAAGTATATGAAAAGAAATATGGTGACTGTAAGGGGTTGACCTTTTTGATGAAGGCCATGCTCAAAGAAGCAGGAATTCCTGCCAATTATACTTTAGTGAGAGCAGGAAGCGATGCTGAAGATATTGATGCAGCATTTTCTTCCAACCAGTTTAACCACGCTATTTTACAAGTTCCAGCAGAAGGTGATACGGTATGGCTGGAATGTACTTCCAGTACGCTTCCTGCAGGGTTTTTGGGAAGTTTTACGAAGGACCGTCACGTGCTGGCCGTAACTGATGAAGGGGGCGTTTTGGTCAAAACCCCAAGCTATGACACGGATGAATACAACCAGATCAAAAATATATCTAAGGTGAGCCTTCTTGGCAATGGAATGGCTCGTATCCACCAGGTCAAAGAGCTGACGGGTTTTGCAGCCCAAAATTACCTGTATGCTCAGAGCCTTCTCAATGAAAAGGACATCCAAAAGTACCTCTATCATGACCTGGGATTCAGTGGAGCCCATATTGAGGATTTTGACCTTAGTGTGGATGAGAGCAAAAGTATTCCCTCGGTGGTATTGAACCACGATACGTTTTTGCGGCAGTTTTACCAATCCACTAGCAAAAGAATGATCATTACTCCGCAGTTCCAGTCGATAAAAAGTGACCTGCTTAGTAATCGGTTTATGAAATGGGAAGAGCAGTGGGAGATCGTGAGTGAGGAAACCTTGGAGCTGGAAAGTGGCGAAAAGGAGATGAATCTATCCGAAGACTTTTTTGATTATACCAAAGATATTCGGTTTGTGGACAACATCCTTACCGTAGTGAGGACAGTGGACTTTCATTTTCCTAGCTCCATCGATGAGGATGACTTGGATAAGACCCTCAAGCAAATAGAACAACTAGATAATCAACCAATATTTTTAAGAAAATGAACTACTCTACCAAGTGTTATGGAATGGCCATTTTGACTTTGGCCATCCTGATTCTATTTACCTCTACGAGTTTTTCCCAAGAGATCAAGCTGGGAAAATACAGTCAGGAAGAGCTTGATATGACTTCCTGTAGTTTTGAGCCCGAAGCCTCGGCCATAGTGCTGGGAGAGCAGGGCGTCAGCTTTTTTGCACGATCCCATTTGGTCACAGAGATCAAAAGAAGGATCAAGGTGTTTGATAGTGAAAAAGCCAAGGACCATGCCGACATTACCATTCGCTATTATGTCGGAGAAGATGGTGACATAGAAAATGTCAGTGGGCTGAAGGCACAGGTGATGAATTATGAAAATGGCAAAGAGGAAACTACCAAGCTGTCCAAAAGTGATTTTTATGATTCAGATGCTGGCAATGGCTATAAGGAAATCCGCTTTACTTTCCCTGAAGTGAAGGAGGGGGCTATTTTGGAATATGAGTACAAAGTGTATTCAAAATCCATCACATTTATCGATGGCTGGAGTTTTCAGAATGATATTCCTACAGTTTTTTCCCGGTATAGGATCGACATTCCCGAGCATTTGGATTATAGGTTTTTGGGGCAAGGGGAAAACTTTGTCTTGGCCAATCAAAGTAAAGAAAGTAGGTACGGCGAAAATGAGTGGATACTTACCAATCTCAGGTCGATCAAGCCAGAGCCGTATATGAACAATTTTGTGGATTACCTGGACAGGATCGAATTTCAGCTTGCTGGCTATAAGGATTTCAGTAATAATGGGATTTATGAATCCTATTTGGGTTCATGGCAAAAGCTGGCAGACGAACTTTTCAGTATTGACAATTTCAAGTCCTATTTTAGAAACAATGTAGCCAAAGATCTTCAAGAGATCGAGGTGGAAGGTGATACTGACCTGGCCAAGGCTACCCATATTTACGAATATATTAAGGAGCATTATGGGCTGAATGATGAGAGGGGATTTGTTCCGAGCCAGTCTGCGAAGCGGCTTATGGATGGCAAAGTGGGCGGTCAGACGGATTTAAACTTGCTTTTTATGGCCATGTTACGGGCTCATGGAATCCAGGCCGATCCGTTGCTGATCAGTACCAAGGGCAATGGACGTTCGTATTTGGTGCAGTTTCCTTTTGTGACCCAGTTTAATAGGCTGATCGTTCAGGCCGTCATTGATGGAGAGCCTGTTTATGCCGATACTTCCGAGGAGCACATGCCCTTTGGATATTTGCCGATGAACAGCCACGTGAAGGGAGGCTTTTTGGTGATGGAAAAAGACAGTGGCTTGATCAATGTGACTATAGACCATAAATCGGGTCTCAAGCAGATGGTAGACGTTACCTTTCAGGGGGATACGGTGCATTATGACCACGCAGTGCGGTATTTGGATTATGATGCAGTGGATTTTTTGGAAGAAAATGGCGGGCTGGCTGTAGAAGATGCCCAAGAGTGGTTTAAGCTGGAGGAGAATAGTTATGTGGGTGATCTTAGTATGAACAAGAGCATGGATGGTGCCTTGAAGGTGGAGAGCAAATTTGACCTGTACAAAACCTTTGACCATTCTACAGAAATGCTGTTGGTCAGTCCCATCGTGATTGCCCGTCATAAAGAAAACCCCTTCAAAGTGGATGAGCGGAATTTTCCTGTGGATTTCAATTACCTCGTGTCCGATAATTATATTACCACTATTCATGTGCCGGAAGGATATGTACTGGATGATTATCCGGAGCAATTGGCCATAACCATGCCAGGCGGCTTGGCCAAATTTATGTACTTGCCACAGGAGGACAAGGCCAATAAGTTGCTTCGGATCAATATGATGCTTGATATCAACAGTGAAATTGTCCATGCTTCCGAATACCAAGAGCTAAAGACATTTATGGAGTTTTTGGTCAATAAACTCCAAGAACCTGTAGTGCTGAAGAAGACAGCGCTTATTTCAGAAGTAGAATAATCATCACCCGTCTCGTTCACAGAGCGAGACGGGTATTTTAACCCGGTTTATGCATTAGGGATCGTTATGAGGTAGTCTCAGGCCGCAATACCTGTGCGCCGTGGCGTAGATAGGCTATGCATATTCTGGGTTTAATTTGCAAGGCTTACTTTGATGGCTTTTCTTTTGATGCGCTGGCCTTTTGAAGCGGCAATGGCCTGTGGGTACTTTTCTCTTTTTACAGCTACATAAGAGAAGAAGTCTTTTACTTCGATAAGGCCAAGATCCTCTTTTTCCATAAAGTCAAACTGGAGGAAGAATCCTACTAGGTCGATTTTGTTGACTTTGTCTTTCTTGCCCTTGTTGATGTGCAAGGTGGCAAACTGCGGTGCTGGCGCATGGTTTTCCGGTGTGGGAGTAAATTCCTCTGGTTCTTCCTGAAGGTAGTTTGGGAGGTAATCCTTTTCTGTCATCAGCAAAATACATGTGCCCGTAGCTTTCATTCGGGCTGTTCGGCCATTCCTGTGCAGGTAGGTAGTCTCTTGGGGAGGCAGTTGGTAGTGCACCACATAGTCCAATTCGGGAATGTCTATTCCCCGTGCGGCGATATCGGTGGCGATCAGCACTTGTGCACTTCCGTTCCGAAATTTGGTCAGCTGGGATTCACGTTCGTCTTGTTCGAGTCCACCACGAAAGAGGGAAAAGATCACTTCGTGCTGATCCAGGAATTCTCCGATACGGTCACAGGCATCCCGATGATTGGCAAAAACGATGACATTTTGACCTTTCCCCAGGCTTTTGATAAGTGCGAGCAATCCTTCCAGTTTGCCCTCTTTTGGAGTGACTATTTTTTGGACCTTGAGGTCTGTGGAGGTGGCTTGCTGGGTCTCCAGTGTATAATGGTCGTCGAAGTCCAGGTAATAGGGAAGTTCAATAGAACTGGTGGCAGATACCAAGACCTTGTCCGTCACCTGAAAGAGTTGTCCTGTGATGTATTTCATTTGTCCGGCAAATCCCATTTCGAGGGATTTGTCAAACTCATCAAATATAAGATGGCGGATGGAATCAGGTGAGAACGTTCCCCGTTCCAAGTGATCCTTGATCCGGCCGGGCGTGCCGACTAAAATGCTTGGTGGCACTGAAAAGTTTTTCCGCTCGATGCTGAACATATGCCCGCCATAGCATGCATTTACTTTGACGGGAAGCTTCATCTGCTTCAGGACACTTTCTATCTGGAGGACAAGCTCCCTGGTGGGGGCAAGGACCATGGCTTGAATGCCCTCTTTTTCTTCCAGTTTCTCCAACAAGCTGAGCAGGTAAGCCAAGGTTTTTCCACTGCCCGTAGGGGCGATGAGCATAAGGTTTGCATGCTCCTTTGAAGCTTTTAGTGTTTCCTGCTGCATCTCGTTAAGTGACGAAATGCCCAGGTTTTGGAGGATGGTTTGCTGATTTAGATTGGAAAGTGTCATGCCTCAAAGGTAATTCAAGTATCTTTATAAATCAGAAATTATTTCGATTCGATGGAAGAGCAACCTAATAACCCCATGCACGGGGTAAAACTAGAGCAGATCGTGACCGTGTTGGTCAAATATTATGGCTGGGAGAATCTAGCAGATAGAGTGCCTATCAACTGTTTTATCTCTAATCCCAGCATCAAGAGCAGCCTGAAGTTTCTCCGCCGTACCCCATGGGCACGGGACAAAGTGGAGGCGTTGTACATGGATCTATTGAAGAAAAAGTAGTTGCTTTAGCATCTATAGGCCAAGAAAGGCACCTCCCACAAAAAAATGCTTCCAACACTAGGGGTCAGCTGAAGCTTTAAAAGGAGGGCGAAACTAACGCCCCCATTTTTATTTAGCGTCTTCGTTTCATGACGAGGCTATCTGCCGGATACTTCTCTTTTAGCATGGCCATTTGTGACCTTGCCCAGTCGATCAAGGTAGTTTTTTCCTTCTCCGTTAGGTCGGCTTCTGGGTGCATTCCAAGAGCGGTGTATGAACTAAGCGGCATTTCCCCTTCTTCGACCATCTCTATGATTTCCTCCAATTTGTGGTTTTGACGGGCGATGGGGGCATTGGTGAAGTCGTCAAAGTTTAGGTGGCGCTTTCCGTCCTTGATGTGGCCATCGAGCCACCAAGCCACCGGTTGGAAGTGGGCGTACCAAGGGTAATCCGTGCTGTTGCTGTGGCAGTCATTGCAGGCTCTCCCGAGAATGGACGTCACCTCATCAGTGAGCACATAGTCAGCAGCCAATGGTGCTGGCTGGGCATTGGAGCTGTTCTTTTCAGGCCGGAAAAACTGTATGATGATAAATATGGCCAAAAGTGCCAAAAGGATTTTTTTTAACATGGTTTGCGTGGTTTGTAATGATCTATTCGTTAAAGATAATCAAACTGCGCAAAAATGAAATGTATTAAAAACTAATCTGATTATACGCTTTATTGCCAGTAGGTTTTATTTCTCACGGAACGCACAGAACCCCCAGAATGAAAAAAGGCTTTTCTGAGATTCCCATGTTTTCTGTGAGCATCTATTTAATTTTCCTGTGATTACTGGTGTCGTTGCGGATAATCATAAAAACTAATTACAGTACAGATAGCCTAGTGGGTTTTCTCCGTAATCAATTTGTCCATTAGGAGGTAGGCTTCCGTGTTGATGTGGGCTTTCCTGCCTAGTGCTATCACAAAATCAATGAACGTAGCCTTTTCTGTTTGAGGGGCTTCTTGCTCCACGTCAAGTTGCAGGGAAGACTTGGCACTGTAAGGGAAGTTGGACAGCATGTTAAGCGCTTCTTCTACGTCACTGTCTTGCAAAACGGTGGTTTTGACATTTGCTACAGCTTGAACCTCCTGCATGAGTTTTTGCAACCGCTTCACCAGTTCTTCTCTTGCCGCTACTTCACCAAAAGTCACATCATAAGCGGTGGTGATGGCCGCCAAGGGAGATACAAAAAGGAATTTTTTCCAGAGGACTTTTTTAATCTCTGAGGTGTAGTGGGCATCGATTCCTGCTTTTTGGAGTAGCGTGGTGATCCACCGGAAATCACCGGACCCTTCTTTGCCAAAAATCACCTTGCCAGGGCCTCCTACATGGTGGATTACTCCGGGCTTTTCAATGTTGGAGGCAATATAAATACAGCCTTCTAAAACGGTAGGCGGGTTTTTAGGAAATTGTTGAAGGATGGTTTCGGCAGCATTGATGCCATTTTGTAGGGGAAGGATTACGGTGTCAGTGGAAATGCAATCTTGAAAATTGGTAATCACTGATGGAAGCGAAAAGGCTTTCGTCGCGATGATCAACAAATCGAGCTGACCTATTTTCGCAGGATCATCACTTGCAATGCTTGGTTTGGTATGGATCTGCTGCCCATCGGCGTGTAGGTTAATGCCATTTGTGGAGATTTCTTGCTGGGTAGTTCCCCGGCAGATAAAGATGATTTCAGCAGCAGGGTCGTTTTGGTAGGCATGGGCCAGTTTTGCGCCAATAAATCCTCCTACTCCTCCTATTCCCAGAACACCAATTTTCATTTTTGGATGGGGTTAATGGTAAAATTATTAATGATGGATAAAATGGAGGCTGCCACATAAACCTGTGCTTCGCGATGGGTCAATAAGATAACCAAACATCCCGAATACCGCTGATCGGTCGGGGATCAGCAGAATGGATTATGGGGCAGCCTATAATCAATCAGTTTAAGTTTTCGTCATCAAAATCATCTTCATCAGGAGCTTCCATGTCAAACATGCTGCTGAAGAGGTCTTTAAACTGCATGCCCGTGTCTAGCAGTTTTTTGCTGAGCTGGCTGTATTCTGCGAGGCCGTGGAGGGCAAACTCCATATAAAATTCCTTTTCCTTTTCTGGCAGTTGTTTTACGAAGTCCGTGGTGACTTTTTCGAGCCCAGGGACTTCATGAAGGGCTTTTTTGTATTCCTTGTCACTTTGAGAAGCCAAAATGTCAATATGGTTGCCTTCGCCAAACCAAGAAAGTGGCAGGACATAAGGGTTGCCTTCCTTGTCTTTTTTCTTCTGCTCAGGAGTGGGGAAATGTTCGGCAAATAACGTTCTGATGGCTTTTCCGATGAGGTTATAGGCCACTAGTCCGGCACCTTCCTGCTCTCCTTCGTAGACCAGCTCTACTTTTCCTGTGATGGCAGGGATGATTCCGATAAGATCGGCTATTCGCGTGACCGTTTCGTTTTCATCATTGAGGTAGATTCTGCGTTCTGCTGCCGAGAGGAGGTTTTCGTATGCCGATATGGTAAGCCTGGCAGATACGCCGCTTTTTTCATCCACATATTCGCTGGTACGAGCTTCTACAGCTACTTGCTCGATCAGGTTTTTCATTAGTTCCGGAATATGGATCTTGTCCATAGGTTTCCCGTCGACTTTAGCTTCTTGGGCAGTGATCTTCTTACCGGTCTCAATGTTTTTAGGATAGTGGGTAATGATCTGGGATTCGATACGGTCCTTCAGTGGTGTGACGATACTGCCCCGGTTGGTATAATCTTCAGGGTTGGCAGTGAAGACAAACTGGATATCCAAGGGCAGCCTGAGCTTAAAGCCCCGGATCTGGATATCGCCTTCCTGCAGGATGTTAAACAGGGCCACTTGGATTCTGGCCTGCAAGTCGGGCAGCTCGTTGATCACAAAGATAGAGCGGTGGGAGCGCGGCACCAGTCCGTAGTGGATGACCCGTTCATCATTGTAGGAGAGCTTTAGTGTAGCCGCTTTGATGGGGTCTACGTCACCGATGAGGTCGGCTACCGAGACGTCAGGAGTCGCCAGTTTCTCTGTGTAGCGCTCATTTCTGTGCCACCAGCTGACTGGTGTGTCATCACCTTTTTCTTCAATTAAATCCTTCGCATAACTGGTCAGTGGCTGCAAAGGGTCGTCATTGAGCTCAGTTCCTTCTACGATGGGCACATATTCATCCAATAGCTCCGTCATTTGACGGGCTATTCTTGTTTTGGCCTGCCCTCTTAGTCCCAGAAAGTTGATGTTGTGCCGCGAAAGAATGGCACGTTCAATGTCCGGAATAACAGTGTCCTCATATCCCCAAATGCCCGCAAAGACATTTTCTTTGGCTTTGATCTTTAGGATCAGGTTTTGGCGAAGTTCTTCTTTGATGGATTTGGGCTGATAGCCACTGGCCTTTAGTTCGCCGAGTGTTTTTATCTTTAATAAATCTTTGCTCTTCAATTGCTGGTATGTCATGCTTAAAAGCGTTTTGTTCTGTTTTTTCTGTAGTCTTCAAAAATAAGGTGCCCCAGACCTTTAAGGTTGCTGTAGTAGGCATTTCCATTATTGGCTTTGGTAAACTCCTGTACAAATTCCTTTAAATAAGGATCGGATGCAATCATAAAGGTGGTAACGGGTATTTTTATTTTTCGACATTGTGCGGCTAGTTTCAGGGTCTCGTTTAAGATTTTGCTGTCAATGCCAAAGCTGTTTTTGTAATACTTGATGCCCACTTTCAGACAAGTAGGCTTCCCGTCGGTAATCATAAAGATCTGTTTATTGGGATTTTTCCGCTTTCTTAATAGGTCCATTGCCAGCTGTAATCCTGCCACTGTGTTGGTGTGGTATGGCCCCACTTGAAGATAGGGGAGGTCCTTGATTTCGATCTGCCAAGCATCATTGCCAAAGACAATAACGTCTAAGGTGTCTTTGGGGTAGCGGGTCTTGATCAGTTCGGCGAGTGCCATGGCTACTTTTTTGGCAGGTGTGATACGGTCTTCGCCATAAAGGATCATGGAGTGGGAAATATCGATCATCAGCACCGTACTGGTCTGGGTACGGTATTCGTTTTCAGTGACTTCCAGGTCATCTTCGGTGAGGAGAAAATCCCCGCCAAAGCCATGGTTAATCTGGGCATTGCGGAGGGAATCAGTCAGGGCTATCTGTTCGAGGTTGTCCCCAAATTCAAAAGGTCTGCGGTCACTTCCTTTTTCGTCCCCTTGACCAGAGTGCGTCGTTCGGTGTTGGCCTCCTTTGCCTCTCTTAAGTTTACCAAAAATCTCTTCTAAGGCGCTTTTGCGGATTTGTTGCTCCGATTTTCCTGTGATTTTTATTTCACCTTTTTGATTTTCTTCCGTCAGGTAGCCTTTATCCTTGAGATCATCGATAAAATCACCTATCCCATATTGAGGATTGGTCATTCCATATCGATTGTCGAGGTTGGTCAACCAGCTCAGCGCTTCTCCTACATCACCACCTGTCATGGTGATCAGCTGAAGAAACACTTCAAGAAGGTTCTCAAAAGTACTTTTGTTGGGGTCTTTTTGAGGGGTGTATTTAGTAAATCTAAATCCTTTCATATAGAAGTGATAACAAGATTGGCCCGAAGGTAGTTTGGAATTTGTCTATTTTTTATAAAAATCACATGTAGCTGGCTTTAGACAGCTCCTTTTTTAATTGTAAGCTAATGACTGTTACTTATCACATTTAATTTACAAATAATTGTCCGAGAATATAAAAGAGGTTTTAAAGAATTTGATCTTTGCTTAATTTGTCATTGTATTAATTTTTACCAAAAATGAACAAAAAGTATAAAGTAATAGGTAAAGTGCAAGGGGTGTTTTTTAGAAAAAGTACACTTGAGAAGGCATTGGATTTAGGAATAAGGGGTTGGGTGAAGAATGAACCAGATGGATCAGTGTTGACTGTTATCCAAGGTACTGAAGCACAAATAAAAATGATGGAAAAGTGGTTGAAGGAAGGGCCTCCAAAGGCAGAGGTCACCTACTTGTTATTACTTGATGAGGGCTACGATAAACCTTTTGATAAATTTGAAATCAAATCCTGAGCAGATATCATCACTATGGAAGTGGTACTGGATTTTAGGCTATTTTCAGTTTAAGTTCACCTTTTCTTTTGACGATTTTCAAATCGAAAAATTCATTCACAAAACTCTTACAACGGTTTTCGGCAAATTCAGCCCTGTTTTCCGTGTCGAAAAGTACGGTCATTCTCAGCATGGTCTTTACATACGATTCATGATGGCCCAATTCCCGCAGCCAATAAATGAATTGTGTCTTCCAGTCTTCTTGATATTTGTCGAGGTGACTACGGCCGTCAAATAGGAATTCAAGCTGGTTGGAACCGTATTTGAAACGATAAATCCCACTCAACTGCTCATAGATGACCTTGATACGGTCTTTGGGGAAGGTGTTGGTTTCAATAATTTGTCGGTAGGTATTATCTACCAAGCCCAACGGGTTGTAAAGTAACGTGTAGGAATTTTTCAGTTCCGTGACCATGACTTCCGTTAATTCTTCTTCCAAGACAGACTGAGCCTGACGGAGAATATAATTTTTATCTAACGGAAATAACTTTTGAATCATGGCAAGGATAACGAATAACGCCGCAAATTACATTTTTATCGCCAAAACGTAAAATTTTTGTTTGTACTTTTTCGGGGCTAGGGCCGAGGAATGCACTATTGAACCCGATTTATGCATTAGCCTATCTACGCCACGGCGCACAGGTGTTGTGACCTGAAACTGCTTCAAAATCAGTCGTTTCACTTTAGTTTGGAGGCATTAGCGTAGCACCGCTACGGTTATACCTCCAAACTAACTGATTTTCTTGCAATTTCAGCTCTCACTACGATTCCTAACGCATAATCCGGGTTTAAGGACGTGTTTTCTTGTTATGAGACAGCCTTTAGAGGATATATGGCTTATCGTGCAGAACTGCTACTGATGGTCTGACCAAAGAAAATACTGTTGTAAAATAGTTTGTTGGTTCCAAACCAAAAGGCCCTGAAATTGGGGTTGTCCACAAAACCAATGACTTTGCCGCGGCCTACTGCCGAAACACGGATCATTGCAGTGTTTTTCATTTGCTCCAAGTTATAAGGGTATACATATCCACTTGCCAAAGGGGCGTCAGTATAGATTAATGGATTGGCATAGGGGTTTTCCGATGGTAGTAAGAACTGGTTGCTGTTCCGGAAAGTGTATAATTCTTCCTCTTCATAGCCATACCCCAAAGGATGTGTAAGGTCCAAGTTTACATTGAAGATAGCTCCTCCAGTGACTTTTGAACCACGGTCGTTGGAAAAGTTAGCGTAGCTTTTTTGGAGCGTGCTGTCTTTTTCTGTTGCTGTTTTAAAAGTGAATTCACCAATTTTATGATCACTTAGCCAGTTTAGGGCTCTCCCTCTTGCGATGATCGTTCCCCCTTTACTAACCCAGTTTCTCAGGTCCTCGGTAACACTGCCGCTGAGGTTTCCGTAGCTGCCATTGGGCATGATAAGGGTGTTGTACCTGTTGAGGTCTGCCCGGGAGACCAGGCCCGTAGGTAATAGGGTGATAGGCATTTCTAGGCGTTGGTCAAGTAAGTGCCATATCTCACCTGCTTCATAACTGGATACCCCTCCATCTACCAAAAGGGCCACCTCCGGTTTTTCAAGGACGTCGATGCTTGGAGATCCCATGTTGATGCCTCCTGTGTATCCCGTGTTGACGGAATGGATGATGATTCCGGTGTTCTGGGCGGTCGCTTGCAAGTCCTCAAAAAATGCTTGGTCAGAAGCTCCCGACCTTCCTTTGTCCACCAAGATTGTTCCCCTGCCAAACTTCAGTTCTGCACTGACTTCAAATGGCTTATGGGCCACGCGGAGGTTGTAGCCTTTGTCCATCAGCTGGTAAGCTGCTTTTGGGGCATAGTACTCGTTCCACTCAAAGGCATATCCGTAAGCCCCGGCAGCTCCTTCTACTTTGCCTTGCGGCATGGACAGGCCTGTATTGACTTCCTCGACATTGGCCAAGTTAAGTATGCGGCTGTTGACCGCCATAAACTCCATATCAAAGGCCATGGGCAAAGTCCAAGCCGAAACATCATAGAATAAACTGTCCTGAAACTCCGTACGGGTTTCGAACATCCCCTTGATCAATCTGTACTGAGGTTGGTTAAGGGGAACGATGTAGGCTTTGTTTGCTTTAAAGTCTACACCATTGACTGTCATGTCTTCCTTGAGGCTGTACAGTTTGACCTTGTGTTGAAGGATCATGTCTGCAAGGTGAAATGTCCTTCCATTATCCTTGGCCAATCCAAAAATGTACGCCTTGTTGGTGTCTGCGTCAGCGTCGGATTTGGCATCGATATAGAAATCACGCATGTAGTTGTTAAGCTCCGTTTTCATCGCTACCGCTGCTTCGAACGAGGAAAGTGATGCGGTAAATTGATTTCTAATAGTGAAAGCGAAGCTTAGGGGGCCATTGATACTTTCCTGAAGGTGTCCGCGGGAAGAGGCCTGTTCAAACAAAATCCCTATTTGTCCCTGTACGTCAGGGTAAGTGGAGCCCTTGCCGTAATAGAAGTCGTCATAGTTTTCTTGGGTAAAATAGAGCGATCCTATTTCGTCCAGGTGTTTTGCGTGATATTGGGCGATCTTTTCTGTCAGTTCAAAATTCTTTGATGGTGTAAGCGGATGGTTCCTGCTTGGGATACCCGGTTGGAAGAAAAAGGTACTATTGGTGCCCATTTCATGAAAGTCCAGTACAAGATTGGGTTTCCACTCCTGTACCTTGGCAATTCTGCTTCTGGATTCAGGGTGCTGGACTGGCAGCCAGTCTCGGTTGAGGTCAAACCAGTAGTGATTGGTACGCCCACGAGGCCACGCTTCATTGAGTTCCCGGTTGTTGGGGTCGCCGTTCATATGGATGCTACGGTTACTGTTTACCCAGCTGGCAAAACGGTTGATGCCGTCAGGATTGATACCGGGCTCCATGATGATGACGATGTTTTTGAGGTCTTCATCTATTTCATTGGCGGCAGCAAAATGATAGGCAGCCAAGAGTGACGCATTTACACCACTGGCTTCGTTGCCATGGACTGAGTATCCCATGTACACCACAGCGGGCATTTCTTCAATATCCAAGTTCCGGGATTCGCTAGGATCGCGAAGTTGGGCCCGTTGAAACTTGATGGCATTCAGCCTGCCAAGGTTATCAGGATGGCTAAAGGTGAGCATCATTAGGGGCCTTTGCTCATATGTGCGGCCAATGACCTCAAACTTTACCCGGTCAGAGGCATCGGCCAAGGCTTTCATGTACATGTGTACTTGGTCATAGCTTACATGCCATTCACCGATATTAAAGCCGAGCACTGACTCTGGGGTAGGGATATCCTGGTTATAAGTGTACCCTGGTTTCATGTAATAGTCTAAAGAGACTTTTTCCTGAGCAAAGCCCTGAAAAGCCACTAAAAAGAGAAAAAGGGGTAATAATCTTTTCAACATCTTTTTTTTATTAGAAGGTTTGATTTTATGATTGTTCAAAGCTGCACAATAATTATTGAAAAAATTAAGTAAATTAATTCTGAAGGTAAAATAAACTGATCGAATAGTGTTTTTTATCTTTCGATATAAAACAAGGAATATGGGAAAGTTAGGCATCATAGGGACAATTATTTATATACTTACCATCGTAGATGTGGTAAGAAGCAAATTTCACACCGATACGGATAAGGTTATTTGGGTGCTGATCGTGGTGTTACTTCCTTTGGTGGGGTCTATTTTGTGGTTTTTGATAGGAAGGGGCAAGGCCATATTGTGAGCAAAGGTAGCAATTGCTTTAATGCCCATTTTCTGCTTTGGAAATCAGTGTGACTCAGCCTAGCGCACGGGCGTGGAGGAAAATGGGAAGATGGCTACTTTTTGAAAAGCTCTTGCAGTGCATGGTCCAAGGTCGCATACCGGAACCTAAAGCCACCACTGATGATTTTGTCACAAGAGATTTTATTGCCTCCCAAGATCATTCCTGCCATTTCACCCAAGACCATTTTGAGCAAAAAACCGGGCACAGGTAAGTTGATAAATGGTTTGCCTTTAGCGGCGGCGGCCTTTTTGGTGAGAACACGGTTGGTGACAGGTTGTGGAGCGACCGCATTATAGCTTCCAGTAATGTTGGTGGCCTCCAGGGCATACATGTACATTTGGACCAGGTCTTGGAGGTGAATCCAGCTCATGTACTGGTTCCCACTTCCTAGAGGTGCTGCTACAGGAGGTTGTAGCATTTGGGGTAGTGCTCCCCCATTTCGGTCCAGTACTACCCCTGTGCGCAAGGCGACCGTACGGATACCTAAGCTTCCGAGTTGGAAGATGGATTTTTCCCATTTGTCCACCACCATGGCCAAATAATCATTGCCAAGTGGGCTTTGTTCATTGAGCCATTCGTCGCCATTGTCCAGCCCGTAATAGTTGGCCCCACTAGCAGAAATGATGACTTCTGGTCTTTTTTCAGATATTCGGAGTTGGCTGAATAAAAGCTCTGCTGATTGCGTACGACTTTCCAGAATCAGCCTTTTTCGAGCAGGGCTCCATCGTTTTTCCGCTACCCCGGCGCCAGCGAGATGAATGATGGCATCTGCCCAATAGAGGGCCTCATCATCGATGTATGCTTTTTTAATGTCCCAGCCAAAACTCTTTTGAGGCTGCTTGTCGGGTGACCTGCTTAGCCAGGCAACACGGTAGCCGTTACCTTCCAAGGCGTTGGTCAAGGGTTTTCCCACCAATCCGGATCCTCCAGTGATCAATATGTTTTTCATCATGGCTTTTAATACAATAACTGTATCTTTCGGGATAAGTTAAGAAAAAGTATATATTTGTCCTAGGTGATGGGGTACCACCTTTAACCGCCCTGATTTTTTCAGTGCTGATGACTCCTGCTTCAACTTGTATATAAATTTCCTTTAAACTGCAATGTCTATGTTGGAGAGGGCGCGTGATTTGATTCATTTTAAGAGGTTTGTAACCTCCGAATTTGTTCCCAGCTTGTTGTACACCTTTAAATGGCTCGTGTTGGCTATTTTTATAGGGCTTTTGGTGGGGACTGCTTCCGCATTCTTTTTATTTGGTCTCGAATGGGCTACCCATTTCAGGGAAGCTCACATGTATATGATAGCCTTACTTCCAGTGGGAGGTTTTATGATCGGTTGGGTGTATTATACCTATGGAGAATCCGTCGTAAAAGGCAATAACCAGCTTTTGGAGGAGTTTTATAACCCGTTGACCCCCATACCGTTGCGGATGGCTCCTTTGGTGGTTTTCGGAACGATCGCTACACACCTTTTTGGCGGTTCGGCAGGGCGAGAGGGTACAGCGGTACAGATGGGAGGAGCCATTGCTGATCGGTTTACCAAGTGGTTTAAGCTCGGTGCATTGGACAGAAAGGCCGTCATTACCCTTGGGGTAGCGGCAGGCTTTGCCTCGGTATTTGGGACGCCGCTGGCAGGAGCGGTTTTTGCGCTGGAATGGTTGATCGTCGGAAGGGTTCGCTATGAAGCCATCCTGCCTGCATTCTTAGGCGCGTATGTGGCTGATTATGCTTGTGCAGATTATTGGCATGCCCATCATACGCCTTATGATATTCCCTTTATTCCTGACCTGACCTTGGTAAATGTATTATGGATCATTCCTGCAGGAATATGTTTTGGCTTGGCGGCGCGGTTGTTTTCGAAGGCGACCCAGTTTTTTGGTGAGGCTTTTAGAAGTACGGTAAAATATCCGCCACTCAGGCCGGTGATCGGCGGGGCAATGGTAGCGGCGGTTGTTTTTTTGATCGGAACGACGAAGTACATTGGTTTGGGGGTGCCGACAATTGTGGAGGCCTTTGAGACCCCGTTGCCATGGTATGATTTTTTGGCCAAAACAGGATTTACCTCATTGACACTGGGAGCCGGATTTAAAGGTGGTGAGGTGACTCCGCTCTTTTATATCGGCGCCACTTTGGGCAATATGCTCTCAGGAGCCATTCCGCTGCCCATGGCGCTTTTGGCTGGGATGGGGTTTGTGGCCGTTTTTTCTGGTGCTACCAATACTCCGCTGTCATGTACACTGATGGGCATAGAGCTTTTTGGTGCTGAATCAGGAGTGTACGTGGGGCTTGCCTGCGTTGTGGCGTACCTGTTCAGTGGACATTCGGGTATCTACGGTTCCCAAGTAATTGGCTCTCCCAAACACGTATCACTAGACCGTAACAAAGGGAAGAGGCTAGGTAAATTGTAACCAATGTGAAGTATAGTTCCGTAAGAAGGACAGATATAAATGCTCACTGACAACGGGATTTTTTGCTGTTCGGGATATGTTATCCCGAACCGGAATGATGGGGATTTCAAATCCCCCTCTGCCCTGCTTTAATTGCTTAACGCACAATACCTACAAGGCGGATCCACTTAATAACCTCAGTTCGACTATAAAACCGTTTCCGTACAGTGGTCGGAACATGCACTGCGAGGCTTAGTGGGAGATTTGAGGGATGGAAGCCGTGGCAGTCTTAGTATTTGGGGGTTGCCACACCCTTTTCCAGCCCACATCCTCCTGAAAAGGGTTCGCAATGACGGTTTTAATACTTAAAACAAGTCTAACTCAGGTTAATAAGGCTACTTTATTCACCATGCAATTTACGATCACTGGTTACTAACTACTCCCTACAGCGATCCCCTGTCAATAAAACTAAAGATATTGGGCACCACTTCCTGCTTGTGTTTTTTGATCATATAAGCAGCAGACTCGCCCATCAGCTCAAAATCCGTTGAGATGACCGTAATATCAAAGAGTTCTTTCAATGGTGTATCATTATAAGAAACCACGCCAATGTCTTTACCAATCTGATACTGCATGTCCCGTGTTTGCTTCACTAGGCTTACCAAGTCATTTTCATCGATGACAATATAGGCATCCTTTTTCTGCAGCTCCATATCGGGATAGATTTTATCCAGCACCTCTGCATCAAAATGGTGCGTGTTACAAAAGTTCAAAAAACCCTGTTTGATTTCCTTGGGATAAGGGTAGATAGGGTTGTTTGGAAAGGCCAGGATGAGTTTGTCATACTTTTTTAGTTGGTCCTTGGCTTCTTCCAGTGCCCTATAGATGTCCATTTTGAAATCCTGGTAGATGCAGGCAATATTATCCCCCATCTCTGGTAGATAATTGTCCATGATCACTAGCCTGCCCTTAGGGATTTTCCTCATGCAGGAGATGACCTCTTTATCATAATTGGTGTGGGTGGCTTTTTGGTCCTTAAAATGGGGCATGATGACGAAGTTGTCATAAGCACCCATGTTTTCTTCCAAAATATTGATCAACAACTGCGGGTCACAATGGTATACCCTGAGATCAACTTGGTTGTCGGAGCCCATGCTGTTTACGAAGGTGTTGTAAATCTCCAGCTTATAGTTGCTCAGCTTATTGAGGATAAAAAGTATTCTGCTGTTGGAGCTATTTACTGCTTTGTTTACGTAGAAGCCCTTGGAAACCACCGAGGTGATGATTTTCTTTTCCCTTAAGAGATTGTAGGCCCTTACGACCGTGTCCCTGCTGAGGTAATATTCTTCCGAAATATCATTGATGGAAGGTAGTTTCTCTCCTACTTTGAGATAGCCATTTTCAATGTTCTTGATGATGGAATCTACGATTTGTTGGTATTTGGGGATTCTGGACTTGCTGTCGATCTGTAAAAGAAGTCCTTCTGCTACTAATGTCATAACGCTATCGAGTTGGTTAATACTAAGGGTTTAATTGTTGTAAACAATTGGCCATTTTTGGAGTGAAGGCCAAGAGTACAAACGGGCAATTAATTTACGCTTAGGGTTAACAACTCTTTTCGCGATACAATCGGAAAAGCTGACTAGCTAGCCAATCAGTAGAAGTGAATGAGGTGAAGTGCAACCTCACAAAACTTCACATGCAATATAACTATTGCTGACTAAAGTGCCCAATATTTATAATTTTTTTTATGGAAAAAATAGGCGGTTATTTTTATAAAAACTACTTGTAGGCAAAAATAGGGTAGGTGAACCCCTAGGTATTGGTGCTCGTTATAGAGCAGGTTACGTTGCTTCTGATGGCCATTCGGCCAGTCAGGTCCTCATTGCTATGTATTTTAGTAAAACTCAGGTTATGGCTGTTGATCAGTAGGACTGATCGTTACTCTTTTTCTTGGAACAGGTCACTGATCCACCGATCGCTGAGTTCCAGCCATGTGGCGGCATTGCCGTGCTGCTCGAAATTACCGCTGCCGTATCCATGGCCACCTTTTTGGAAGAGATGGAGTTCTACTGGAGTGTCAAATTGATGGAGTGCTTTTGCGTATCGGATCGAGTTTTCTGCAGGAACAGCGCCATCGTCCCATGAGTGCACCAAGAAAGCAGGTGGTGTCTCCGTATTGACCTGTGTTTCGTTTGAAAAATATGTTTCCCATTCGGTTTCCAGTTTTTCGCCCAGAAGGTTACGTCTTGACCCTTGATGTGTGATGGCGGTGTCCATGCTGATGACAGGATAGACCAATACGCTGAAATTAGGTTTGGAGCTAGGGGTTTTTCCTTCAGCAGGATGATTATGGACGGAGACAGATGATGCTAAATGACCGCCGGCAGAAAAGCCCAATACGCCGATTTTATCCTCTCCATAGCCCCATTTGGAGGCATTTTTTCTTAAAAAACGCATGCCCTCCTCTGCATCCATCAGTGGTACTTCCCATGAAGCGTTTAGCAATTCCTCTTCTGGTAACCTGTATTTTAATACGGCTGCGGTATATCCGCGCTCACTGTACCAGCGTGCTATTTGGTGGCCTTCATGCTGGATGGCAATGATCTTATATCCACCACCAGGGCAGATGAGTATGGCTTTGCCATTGCTTTCGTTTTTCTGTGGACGATAGACGGTTAATTGAGGGATGGCTACTTCTGTGATCCTTCCTCCGTTTCCGATACCATCTTTGGCTACGAGCTTTTTGGTATTCGGAGCTTCTTTTGGATAGAGTGGGTAAGTTTTTTGTTGGGCAAAAGCCAAAACAGGCGCCGCCAATAGAACTAAGGCGATGAACACCTTTTTGCTGAAAAACATCATAATGGGCTTTATTGGTAATTATAGATTTACGCAAATCTATAAAAAAAAGAGGCCTATGACGAGGCCTCTTCAGATTTTTTGTTCATCCACATGGGAGCAGTGATAAACCAAAGTACCGTACCAATAAACATCAGGGTTTTACATTGGTCAGGGGAAATAATCCCTTGAAATACCAAAAAGGCAGGGATAAGGTTTAAGGCCAATGCGATAAATGATATAAGTTTGATAATAGCTTTCATGGTTGATTTGGGTTAGGATACGGGCACTTCTCGTTTGGAAGAAGTGTTTTTAATGTCAGGTAATGGGGTGTTTTTTTGGATGATTTTACTGCTTGCGATGTAGATGATTACAGCTACAAACCAGCCAGGTAGTCCCAAGAAAAAGATCTCGACTCCTACAAATAGGTTGAGGCCCAGACAGAAAACCAAAGTAATCAGCCAAGTGATCCCTACAGCAGGGTTGAAATTACGATTGGTCAGCTCTGCGAAGTTGGATCTCATGCCCATCTTGGGCAAAAGGAAGATATCAATAAATATGACAGCCCCTACTGGCATCAGCACCAAGCCATACAGTGCCACGAAGTCCAGCAACTGCATCATTAACGCAGGGAAACATGCTGCAATTGTGGTGATCAATCCCACAAATAGCGTGACTTTCCAGGTTTTCCAGTTGGGATTAATGGATTGGATGGCGAGACCTGCACGGTAGAGCGTAGGATTGGCGGTAGTCCATCCGGCGATGATCACACAGATCGCTCCTGCGATACCGACTGCCTCGTAGGCAATAGGTCCCGGGGCAAATACCAGACTGCCGTCTGATTCCAGTAGGAAAAGTGAATACAAGATGCCTGAAGCAAGCCAAGCCACATAGTGCCCCAAGAAGACGCCAGTGGAAGTTGCAAAGCCTGCTGTCCACTTTTTGGCATATCTCAGGATGGACATGTCTGCCATTCCGATGTGCATGGCCATATTACAAAACCAAGCGAAGAACATGATGTGCCAGAAGGTAAACTTGGTTTTGCCTTCCAAAGGTACGCCAGACCAGATGGTTTCTTGCGCCACTGGCCAGAAATCACTGATGGAGTTGATCCCTAATCGCGGCAGTACTGCTACGGCAGCTGCGACGAAGATCATGATCATCCATGGCGCAGCGATGTTGGCAAACTTCACCACTTGGTTAAAGCCAAACATGGCAATAACTGTCGTAATGGCTCCGACCACAAATACCGTAAGGACAAATCCAAGGCTGGTAGGCAGGGTGTCGTCCAGTGCCGGCATGGCCAAGTCAAAGGGGATCCCGACAGCCGTGGCAGCTACAGTGATCATGGCACCTGCCAAAAAACAGAAAGCAACGGCATTGACCAAATTATAGATCATGGTGAAGCGGCTTCCTGCTATTTTCTCCAATTGGAAGTACAAGGTGTGACGGGTTTTGGTAGCGGCTTTGCCTGTGAAATAAGCCCAACTGAGCACCGCAAGGATATTTCCTATCAGCAATCCACTTACCAAGTCGATCGCACTGGCACCATGGGCGACAAATAGCGGCCCAAGGACAAATTCCGTCCCCGCGGTATGCTCACCGGCATAGGTGCCTACAAAGGATTTCCAGCTTTTAAGCTTACTCTTAGGGATCGCCTCCCTTTCATATTCGTTGACAGATTCTAGTTTCTGTACAAGGTTCTTTTTATCGGACATGTTATTAAACCGTATTTTGGGTAGGTGTGAAATTAAAAAAATACAGGATAAAAGCTATCCTGTACTGTTATGAAGGAGTGGTGTGCAGTAGTTTAGATAGAGCCTCTATCGATAAAGTTAAAGACATTCTTCACCACCTCTTTTTTGCGTTTCTTGATCATATAAGCAGCTGTTTCACCCATTACCTTAAAGTCCGTGGACATGACCGTGATGCCCAAGAGCTCCTTTAGAGGCGTGTCATTATAGGAGATGACCCCTACGTCTTCGCCAAGTAAGTATTCTTCATCCCTGATCTGCCTCATGAGATTGACCAAGTCGTTTTCCTCAATGAGGATATAGGCATCATTGGGGCTAAGTTCCATTTCGGGATAGATGGTGTTGATGATTTCAAATTCCAGTCCGAATTCCACACAAAACTTCTTGAATCCCTGCTTGATTTCTTTAGGATAGGGGTAGATGACATTGTCAGGATAGACCAAAATCAAGGTGTCGTACTTTTGAAGCCGGGCTTGCCCTTCTTTAAGTGCTTTGTAAATGTCCATTTTAAAATCCTGATAAATGGACGCCACTTCATCTCCGAGGTCGGGCATGTAGTTGTCCATGATGATCAGCTTATCAGAAGAGATTTTGCGAAGGGCATCGATTACATCTTGGTTGTAGTTATTATGGTGTAAATCGTCGTCCTTGAAATGGGGCATCACTACATAGTAATCATAGGCTCCCGTATTTTCATTAAGTAGGTTCAGTAGGTTTTTTGGATCGCAATGGTAGATGTGGAGATCTACTTGCGCGTCAGCACCTAGGCTGTTGACAAATGAATTGTAAATGCGAAGTTTGTAATTGGACAGTTTGTTCAGCAAGAAAAGCACCTTTACCTGGGATTGGGATACATTTCTGGCGACATAATACCCCTTGCCTTTTACAGAAACGATGATCTTCTTTTTCTTAAGAAGGTTATAGGCTTTTTCTACGGTATCCCTCGACAGGTAGTACTCTTCACTGATTTCATTGATGGAGGGGATTTTTTCACCCACAGATAGGCTGCCTTTTTCAATGTCCTCAATGATGGAATTGACGATTTGCTGGTATTTCGGAATCCTGGACTCCGAATCAATACGGATGGATGTTGGAGCTTCGATCATTTTGGGGGTTAGGTCGTTGTGCAATCGATTGTAATATAAATAGAACTTGCTATATCAAGCAAGTGTCGGTAGATATTTTATGTGGGCGGTAGTCGGTTGTTGTAGGTGTTTAAGCGTTTGATGAGGTGGAATGTTATCTTTTAGTTGCTTAAACGCTTTTTTCAGAGAAATATAATTTGGTTATCCAATTAAAGAAATGTAATGAATTTATTAGAAAGAAGAAAGAAAACTGTTCTTTTCGAAATCGTTTGCTGTAAATGTAAGCAATTGATTTTGGGGTGTACAATGCTGTTTGGTACAATCGATTGCACATTTTTAATAGGAATGTTATTACTGGGGGGATTTTAGAAATAAAAGTGGTTCTATATGATTTACTGTGGGCAACTTTTATTTCGTTTGCCAAATTATAGCGTGGCTCCCAGCTTGTTACCTTGTTACTTTTTTGCTTCAGGTCAAAAAAGTAACCAAAAAACCCCGCTGCGGTGAGCTATTTGACTAAAATCAAAGCCAGCACTCGCGCAGGCAAACTCCTCCATTTGAGCAGCAAACCAACTTTTTGTGCTGATTCACGTCAGACAAGCCTGCGCCTTTTCCAGCCCACTTCTTTGATTTCTTAACGTCAAATACCTCAAGGCAGAACAGAAAATTCCTCATTGGAAAAGAGTATGAATCAACGGTGAAATAACCGGCATTTTATCTTCACCCACTATAATCCATAGAGAGCGAAGTTTAATTGTTTTCATATTAAAAAGTTGTATTAAATCTGGTAAAACTTACCTAAAAGATCATTCCCAAACAGCTATGTCTAGGAATGATCTCAAAGAAGTGTCAATTAATTTATGCACTTTAATTGCTGTCAAAACACCTCCAGCTCCACTGGCCCTTCCAGTCCGGAAGGCATTACATCCCATGTGGAGGCGTCAAATGGCTTGTAGTTGATGTTGACAAAATTGATTTCGTGGTAATTTCTCCACTCTAGGCCTTGCTGGTCCATGTAGCGGATCCGGTTGGCCATAAGGTTGGCCACTTGGATCTTGATTTCATTTTTGCCGTCTTTCAGGTGTTTCCCTATTGGAAGTTGGTATGGGATACTCCAGGCGTAGCCAGCTTCTTGGCCATTGACCCAGATTTTGGCACTTTCATGAACCTTTCCGAGTTTCAGCAAGTAGTGTTTGCCATCTGATTTTTGGAGGTCAAATGTGGTGCTGTAAGTCGCCTGTCCCGAAAACTCAGCGGCTTTTTTGTCGCCATTGGCCGTCCAAGGTTGGATGGTTTCGAAGGTCTGGTCTTGGGGAAGACCCGGTCCTCCACCGTCAAAATGAAGCTTCCAAGGTCCTTTCACAGGGACGGTTTGAGCAGCTTCTGCCCGGTATGCCCAGTGATCTGCCGAAGTGGTCTCCGCTGCCGAAGCTTGCAGCAAAAGGCTTTCACCGGATTCCAAACGTACTTTGACGACGGTTTTACCTTCTTGGCCATGGCTCTTTGCCAAGCCGCTTTCTCCTGTGAGTGGATTCATCAGAAATACTGAAGAAGCCGCGACATTTAGTGAGATTTCTTCATCGATGGTATTGGCAGTATGGTTGACCAAGAAATAATATTTGTCATCCCCAACTGCCCGACGGATAAATTGCAGCCCGCTGTCCGTGAGGGATTCCCTGTCGATCGCTTCATTTTTCAGGGCTTGCCTGGCGTTTGCATTAAGGATGATCTTGCCTTTTCCAGTGGTGGCTTCTCCTTGATCATTAAATTGGAGCTGATTCCAGGTTTCTGCCAGCTGCTTTTCTCTTTTCTCCACTTCAAAATGTCCCGGTACATGCTCAGGAACCGCCTCAAAGATCACCGTAGCACCTTCTTTGGCCAGCTGGATGGCACCTTCCAAGGTTTGGACAGGGAAGTATTCCATTTTGGGGACCAGTAGTGCTTTGGCCGGTGAGGCCTCCCCATGGGTAAGGATTTTTCCATCCTTTACGCTAGCTTCACGGATCAGTTTATCCGATGCAAAATCAAGTGAATAGCCCTGCTCCATCAGCTCGGTAGTCTGCGCATAGAAGGCAGTAGGGTGCAGCCAGTCATCGATATGGTGGACAGAAATCATCTTGAACATATTGCCCTCTTCAGCCCACACGTCATAGACTGGCCAGTACACGATCAGCTCATTGTCAGGCTTGCCGGCCTGCAGTACAGATTGGCACCTGGCGATATACTCATTGAAGCTCTTGAAGTGCGGCCAGAGGCTGTTTTGCTGGGTGAGGTTAAGTGATGCATAAAACAACCAGCCTGGAAAATCAATGTCTTTGGGAGAGTAGGTGACACCATGGTAGAATATATGGTTGATGCCGGCAAGGAATGCTTGATCCACCTCAGGTTTCATCTGGGAGAATGAAGACTTAAAGTGTTCGCCCAGCCACGTGAAGGTCTCACAGGAAATCAACGGCTTTCCGGCCAAGTGACCTGCCGAGGATGCAAATTTCAGCATGATCGGGTCAGGGTCCACGTTTCGGATATCCGCACTGTCCCTTCTGAGTCCCGGTATCGGGAAGTAGCTGGAGCCAAACGTTTCACATTCAGGGATATCCACCGTGGCATACAGGTCTATCAGGTTGCCGGGAGAGCCGTGCGCTTGGTTTTTGGTTTTCTTGCCCTTGCTGTGTGCCCATGCTGTCCAGTTTTCGGTAAAGTGCTCCAAGAGCAGCTCGTGGAGCGTCTGGCGATAATCCGACTTGATGCGGGCGACTTCTTCATTATTTTCCTTGCCAAGGAGCTGCGGTAAGTAGGCTTTTAAATCATAGCCTCTTCGCTGCTGAAATTCGTCAAGAAAGTTCTTGGTAAAATTGGCACCATATACTTCAAAGCTGTCATTGTAAAAGGCCCTTATTCCGGGCGTGTCCTCCCCAAAAGCTTTTGCGAAAACATCCAAGTAGCTGTTAACGGCTGCCGTCGAAAAATGATCCAAGGTATAGCCTTTTCCTCCCGGTGCAGCTCTCTTTACCTGTTGGCCTGTTTTGCCATTGTAGATGGCCATGATTTTCCAGTTTCCCTCGGCTTCCCAGCTCAGTTGTCCTTGTGTGGTGACTTGGTCGGTGATTTCTTCTACTTGTCCATTGTTTCCATAAGCCATGACGGCGATAAGCTCGGGGCTGAGTTCAGGTCGCTTTTCGTCTTCCCAAGTCAGGTCTTGTGAGAAAACCGCTTGTCCACTATAGTCAAACTCCTTTGTGACCAATTTGGATGCAGCATGGTCGGGATTGACAAACGGCCCACCAAAAGGCCAGCCCGTTCCTTGGGTCAGGTCCACTTGCATGTCCAGGCTGTCGGCCACATCGATGGTGTACCTGAGCATGTCCAGCCATTCGTCAGACAAAAATTCCAGGTAGCGGTCTTCATGGCCTTTTGCTCCGTAAATGGGGGCGATCTCTACTCCGCCCAGTCCAGCGTCCGCATATTCGTGCATTAGGTAGCTGAGGTTTTCCTTGTCCACGGCGTTGCCCATCCACCACCATCGTGTCCAGGGTTTGGATTGGTTGGTGATTGCGGGCCAGGGGTTCGGGGTTATAGTTGGTTTGTCGGCCGCTTCCTCAGAAGGAGCCTGACATGAAAAGGCCATCAAACAAATAGCTGGCAGGAGATATGTTAAGGTAAGTTTCATTGGTTTTAATTGCTAATTGAAATAGTAGACTTCCGTTTTCCTTTTTGAATGGGAGAAGGCTTACAAGGTAAAAACCTCTTTTAGCGGGAGGCTTATGGGCGATTGGTCGGGATTGGTTTCCATGATATCGGCCATGTATGCCCACCATTTTTGTACGATTTCCGTATTGCCCAGATCTTGGGAGGAGCTGTCTCCGGCTACGGTTTGTACCGCAAATAGGGTGGAGGTTTCGTGATCCAGGTAGATACTATAATCCTGCACACCACTGTCCTTAAGCAAGGTCACTAGTTCAGGCCATATTTCACGATGCCGTTTTTCGTATTCTGCCTCATGTCCAGGCAGTAGTTTCATCTTGAAGGCAATTTGTTTTGTCATTTTTTAAGCGGAATTATTGTCCTAGCTCCTAAGAAACATAATAATGCTCAAACAACTGTTATGATCTGACGGGTATGGGTTGTGAAGGACAGTGTAAGTAGTCGGGCTAAGGATTAGATTTTTCTCCGATATGGCTGGTGTAGTTGGAGCAGAAGCGGTTTTTATTCCTGTAAAGGAGGGGTGGTCAAAAAAGAATTCAAACGTCTGAAAAGCGGTGCTTACGGGATACTACAGTACAAAGGTCAAAAACTTTCCCTCTACATTAGGGCAAGTGGTTCAAGTTATTAGGTGCGACTGGAGATGAATTCGTTGTTTCATTTTTGGCAGTTCACCTGATTACTTGGAGGTATTAAGGTGGCTTTTGTTCACGAAAGCTTTATGGAAAAAAGTACGTCGGGCTCCTTCGGTGAGACCGGTAAGACAAACCCTAAAAAAATAACCAATGAAAAGACAATTAACCCTCAAGAATCCATGGCAAAAGCGAGCGCTTTTGTTCATGTCCATGGCCTATGGTGCCGTGGCAAATGCGGAGGAAATCCCCTTTCCTTCAGGTCATTTGGTCAATAATGACGTAGCAATCACGATGAATAACTTGGAAAAGCAGGTCTCAGGTACTGTGATCTCCAGCGAAGACAATCTACCGCTTCCTGGTGTAAGTATTCTCCTAAAAGGTACTGGGCGGGGAACTGTTACAGATATAGACGGTAAGTTTACCTTGGAGGTACCTGATGATGGAGCTGTGCTGACGTTTAGCTCTATTGGGTTCGAAACGCAGGAAATAGCTGTCGGTAGCCAGACTACCTTGAATGTAACCCTTCAGGTGGACATGCAGCAGTTGGGAGAAGTGGTCGTGGTAGGTTATGGTACCCAGAAAAAAGCAAATATCACTGGAGCCATTGCTCAGATGGAGCCAGAGAACCTAACCGAACGCCCCATTCAGCGGGTGGATCAAGCCTTGGTCGGTCAAATGGCCGGCGTAAGGGTGAAGCAGACTACTGGAGTGCCAGGTCGGGGATTTGATATCCAGATCCGGGGTGTGGGCTCCATTACGGCGAATAGTCAGCCCCTTTATGTGATCGATGGCTTTCCCTTGGAGGCTTCTGGTGGCAATCCCATGGACAATATCAGCCCCAATGATATCGAATCCATTCAAGTGCTGAAAGATGCCGCAGCTGCTGCCATCTACGGATCCCGTGCCGCCAACGGCGTGGTCATGATCAATACCAAGAGCGGTAAATCCGGCAAGGCGCAGATCAGTCTGAACTCCTATGTTGGGTTTAACGAGACGGTTAAGAAGCTGGACGTGTTGAGCCCCACTGAGTGGATCGACCGGGCCACTGAGATGATCAATACCCAGTGGGAACAGTCAGGTGAAGGCCGCAGCGCATCACAAAGCCTAGCAGAAAGGGAGGCCATCTTAGGAGGCTTTGACCGAAACTATATGTATGACGAGCGGTGGACGATGGAAGGTTATCCGGGATTGATGTTGGTAGATTGGCAGGATCACCTATTCCGTAAAGGACTGGTACAGAATTACCAGCTCAATGCATCCGGCGGTAACGAGAGCGTGAAATACTTCATCTCTGGTGATTACCTCGATCAGGAGGGGATTGCCGTTGGCTTGGACTATAAACGCTACTCTGCCCGTGCCAATGTAGAGGTACAGGCGAGTAATAAACTGAAGTTTGGCTTGAACCTAAACCCTTCCTATTCCACCTTAAATGATCCGGGTGTGGAAGGAAAGGACGCCATTACGCATACCACAGTGGGCATGGCACCAGTGGTGGAGGCAGATGCAGGATTGAATACCGGTGTAGGAGATATTCCCCTTTATACTTGGGCGAGTTCGCGGCAAAGTCCCATTGCCTATGCCAAGTCAAGGCTAAATGAAACGACGATTTTCAGGAATTTGGCCACCGCCTACGGACAGTATGATTTTATCGAAGGACTGGCTTTCAAGACCACGCTAAATGTGGACAACGTAGACCAACAGAATAAAAACTACACGCCAGCACCGGTGACCCGTAACAAGCAGACCACAGGCGGTTTTAATGGTTACAGGAAGTTGACTTTTGTCAATGAGAACACCTTGACCTTTGACAGGTCTTTTGACGAAGCCCATAACCTGAATGCGGTGATCGGTATGTCGTACAATTTCAATAAGCGAAACACGTATACCATGGGTGGTAATTTTGATGTGGAAGGCATCACTACCCTCAATGCAGCAGTGATCAATGCGGGCAGTACCAATACCACAGAAACACAGAGTACTTTGCTGTCTTATTTTGGTCGTGTGCAGTACGACTATAAAGGTAAATACCTGGTGTCGGCATCTGCGAGAAGGGACGGTTCTTCCCGTTTTGGTGATGAGACCAAATGGGGCTTTTTTCCTTCTGTGTCCTTGGGATGGAGACTTTCTGATGAGGAGTTTATGAAAGATGTGCCCTTGATCAGCGATCTGAAACTAAGGGGCAGTTGGGGACTTTCCGGTAACAACGGTATCGGAGATTATTCCCATATCGCCACCTTGGATTTTGCGAATTATTCCTATGGTGGTGCCTTGAACAACGGCTTGATCCCCGGGAACTTTCCCAATCCTCAACTCGGCTGGGAAGAGTCCGAGATGATAAACGTGGGCTTGGATTTGGGTGTGCTCCAAAACAGGATTTACGCTTCCTTTGATTACTATACAAGGAAGAATACCAACCTGCTGCTGAACATCCCTGTGCCCTCTGCTACTGGATTCACTACGGCACTGACCAATATCGGTGAAGTGATGAACAAAGGTTGGGAGCTGGAGCTGACTTCCCGAAATATCACGGGGCAATTCGAATGGACGACCAATGTCAACCTCAGCCATAATAACAACGAAGTAAGGCAGTTAGGGCCAAACAACACACCGATTTTGGGCGGTAGCTTTGATATCAACCACCGCATTACCATGGTGGGGCAGCCGATGAATACGTTGTTTTTGGTGCAGAATATCGGCATCCTGACCCAGGAAGAAATCGATAATGGAGCAGCTCTTTATGGCAACCAGGAAGAAGGTGACCCACAGTATTTGGATGCCAACAACGATGGGGTGATTGACCCTGATGACAGGATTTTGTCCGGCAATCCTAATCCGGATTATATCTGGGGCATTACCAATAACTTCAGGTACAAGGGCTTTGACCTCAACATCCTTGTCCAAGGACAATGGGGTGGCTTGATCTATTCCACCTTTGGCCGTGCGATGGACCGTCCGGGAATGGGCTATGTGGAAAACACCCTTGGAAGGCACCGCAACAGGTGGAGATCTCCAGAGAACCCAGGTGATGGTGAGACAGGAAAAGCCGTATCCAGCTTTGGCCGAATCAAAAACACCGACTGGCTGTATTCTTCCGATTATTGGAGAATCCGAAACATTACACTGGGCTATGACTTGGGCAGGATCATTGCCAACGAAAAGCTGCTTTCTGCAGCGAGGGTTTATGTGACTGCTGAGAACTTCTTTGGTGGGGATAAGTACACGGGTGGATTTAACCCCGAGGCGGTAAATAGCGATGGGGATGATTATGGTGCATTCCCGCTGTCCAAATCAATTGTATTTGGTGTCAACCTGAAGTTTTAACCCAAAATAACAAGAACAATGAAAAAGTTGAATAAACTATATATCACGCTGATTGGTCTGGCTACAGGAGCAATGGTTTCCTGCGAAAGTAAACTGGATCAGTCGCCCATTTCTTCTATTGGCTCCAACGCCTTTTATCAGAATGAAGCAGATTTTCTGAAAGGACTTACTGGAGCTTATAATGGGCTCAACTCCTATGCAATTAATCATTTCGAATTGAGTGAAGTGCGCTCGGACAATATCTATTCTCCAGGAACCGCCGGCGTCAGGGATTATAACCTGATCAATAATTTTAATTCGAATTTGGCGACAGCGGGGATCATGAATTCCACTTGGAATGGCCTGTACAATAATATCATGCGCGCCAATACCATTTTGGATAACCTGAGCGCAGATGTCCTTCCAGATGAAGCAATAAGGACAAGGATCGAAGGAGAAGCGAAATTTTTAAGAGCACTCTATTACTTTGATCTCGTGAGGTTTTATGGCAGGGTGCCGCTTTTTGATCGGCCAGTGACACCATTGGAGGCATTGGAAATTCCCCGAAGTCCTGTCGCGGATGTTTATGGGCTGATTATCTCAGATTTGGAAACTGCTATCAGCAATTTGCCTGATGAATTTACCAGTGCAGGCGATTTGGGACGTGCCACTTCACATGCTGCCAGAGGCTTGTTGGCACGGGTGTATATGACCCGTTCAGGTACGCAGCTGCATCCTGATGGCCCAGTACTCGGCACCAATGAATGGAGTCAAGCATTGACCCTGCTCAACGAGATTATCGATAGCGGGCAGTTTGATTTAGTGGATAGCTATGCCGATATATTTGCTTACGATAACGAAAACAATGAGGAGATCATTTTTGATGTTCAGTTTTTGAGCGGTGGACTTGGCGTAGGTGGAGAGTATGTGCAGTACCACTATCCCGAAGCCTTTGCCCGCTCCAATGGGATTCCATTCGCAGGCGGTACCTTCCCGGATGCGCCCAAAACCGTTTCCGCTGACTTGATGGCATCCTATGAGACGGATGATGTGAGAGATGACTTCTCGGTTTGGGTAAATTATACGGATGCCAATGGCAATACCGTTCAGGATAGGTTTATCAAAAAATACCTTGATTTGGACAATTTGGGGGTAGACCGCTTTGACTTTGAGCTGAATTACCCCGTGATCCGCTATGCTGATGTGCTGTTGATGAAAGCGGAAGCCCTGAGCAAAAGCGGTGGTTCCCAAGCCGAAATCGACGAGATTGTCAACGACATCCGGGAGCGCGCAGGTGTCAGCACTCCGCTATCGAATGTCACCTATGACCAAATCATGGAGGAACGCAGGAGGGAGTTTGTCGGTGAAGGCCTGAGATGGCATGACCTGGTGCGCTCAGGAATGGCCATCGATGTGATGCTGGATTGGATTGCTACAGATGACTCGGGCAACAAGATTTCTACCGACATCACCTCAGACGACCTGATCTACGCCGTGCCGATCAACCAATTGGATGTGAAGGAAGGGCTGTATGAGCAGAATCCGGGCTATTAGAAGTACGAAGTATTAGGTACGAGGTACGAGGACAGTATTAAGATAGATAAAAGAGTCAAGAAGAAAGATAAAAGACAAATGAAGCCATCCGCTAACGACGGGTGGCTTTTTGATGAAAAAGGTTAAACCCGGATTATGCGTTAGGAATCGTAGTGAGAGCTGAAATTGCAAGAAAATCAGTTAGTTTGGAGGCATTAGCGTAGCACCGCTACGGTTATGCTGAAAACTAAAGTGAAACGGCTGATTTTGAAGCAGTTTCAGGTCGCAACACCTGTGCGCCGTGGCGTAGATAGGCTAATGCATATTCCGGGTTAAAATAACTCATTTTATGAAACGAAGGAATTTTCTGGGGTATACAGCCATGATGCCGGTGATGGGGCTTTTTCCGTCATCGTTGGAGCCATTGCTCCATAAGGATCCGGAATCTGCATTTGCCAGCCGGCTGGAGCCACTGCATCGTTTACTGGAGACAGAAGGGTATTATGTATGGGGGACTAGTCCCATCTATGATGCGGCGGGTAAAGTCCACGTGTTCTATTCACGCTGGAAGGCGGAGTACGGCATGGGTGGATGGATCCATCAGTCGGAAATCGCCCACGCAGTGGCCGATCAGCCGGAAGGACCGTATACCTTTCAGGGGGTGGTATTCTCTCCAAGAGGAGGTAAGCACTGGGACGCCACGACCTGCCATAATCCACATATCAAGGAGGTGAATGGGAAGTATTATCTCTTTTATATGGGCAATCACAATAAGCGCACAAATACCAAGCGGATAGGGTTGGCTACGGCAGATGCCCTGGATGGTCCTTGGCAACGGCCGGATGAGCCGCTTTTGGAAGCTGGAGAAGAGGGGAGCTGGGATGATCATTGTACCACCAATCCTTCCTTTGTGCAGCATCCTGATGGGCGGTGTTTTCTTTATTACAAATCTTGGAACACTTACGAATACGAGCATTATACTGATCCCAAAATCCGGGGCAATAGAAAATATGGACTGGCCATAGCCGATCAGCCCGAAGGGCCGTACCGTAAATACGAAGGAAACCCGATCATCAATTACGCCGATAAAGGTGACAATATCCAGGCAGAAGACGGATTTGTATGGTACGAAGAGGGCAAATTCAGGATGCTGATGCGGGACATGGGCATATATAACCACCAGTATGGATTATACCTAACGTCCGAAGACGGGATTCATTTCAGTGACCCGCCTGAGATCGCCTATTACGAGACCGATCATTATTTCAGCCAACCGCCTAAGCTTGGCCATTTGTCAAAATATGGAAGGTTTGAACGTCCACAGATTCTCTTTAAGGATGATAAGCCGGACTACCTCTTTTTGGCCAGTCAGGGCGGTGAGTTCATGACATCAAGTACCTATCTCTTCAAAATAAAAAACTAAACCATCATGCATCAGTTAAAGGCTGACAAAGCATTATTTACATTACTACTCATTTGCCTTTTTATTGGCAGTTTCCATCAGGTGATCGGGCAGGAGTATTGGCACGATATCCCCAGAAAGCTACGTTACTCGCCGAGTGGACAGGATTTTGTGATCGACAATGGCGAGCGCAGGTTTAACCGTGCCCTGTATGGCTATCATTCCGACTTTCGCACAGAAGCGGGCGATCAGCCACTATTTTCCTTTTATTTGCCTGGCATGGGAGGGCATTTTAGATTCGGTGTCCAAGTGGGAGACCAATCCAAATGGCTGCATGAGGCAGCAGATGTAACGGCCAGTTACCGTGCAGGCATGATGGTGTATTCCATTACCGATCCGCTATTGGGAAAAGGTGAGATCAGCATCAGTGTAATGCCCTTGCGGGAGCAAGAAGGGGCGATTTTTAACGTTGAATCAGAAGGGCTGCCAGCAGCGGCCGAGCTGATATGGGTGTATGGTGGCGTCACTGGCAAGCGGTTTCGTAGGATGGGAGACCTTGGTGCCGATCCGCCATCTGTATTTGACCTGACGGTAGAAAAGTGCCAAGGCAATGAAATTAGGTTGAATGGCCAGAATGAGTTGGAGCTAATGTATGGGGAAGCTAAAGATGGTGCTCCACGGCCAAAGATGCTGGGGACTTTTCCATTGAATGCCGAAATCCGGTCCGCTGCGCCCCAGATGATGGACAGCCCCGCTGCGCTTTGGGAATCAACGGTGGAGGATGCGCCTGTTTTGGTGGGCAAGGTGCCTGCGGGGAATGCTCCCCATTACTTTGCGATCTACAGGCCCGGATTTCAGGATTTACCTTATCAAGGACTTGCAGAAGCCTATTCACAAGCAGATGAGGCAAGAAAGCAGCTGGCCAATCGCATCCAAGTAAAAACTCCCGATCCCTATATCAATACCGTAGGAGGGGCATTGGGGATAGCGGCAGATGCGATTTATGACGCACCGGCTTATGTGCACGGTGCCGTGGCGTGGCGGATGCCTTTGCCGGGATGGAGAGGTGCTTACGTGGCCGACTGGATGGGCTGGCATGACCGTGCCAAAACCCACTTTGATGGCTACCTGGCATCCCAATATTTGGAACCCGGAGGAAGTAGAAATGATCCGGATACTGCGAAGCATCTGGCGCGACAAATGGAGAAAACAGGCAAATCTATCTTTAACAGAGGCTATATCAGCCGCCGTCCCGGAGAGCCCTCTTCTCCGCATCACTATGATATGAACCAAGTGTTTTTTGACCAGTTGATCCGTCATTTTGATTGGACAGGAGATGTGGACTACCTGAAGGAGGTTTGGCCCTCTATTGAGCGGCATTTGGCTTGGGAGAAAAGGAATTTTGACCCGGACGGTGATGGGCTTTATAATGCCTACGCAAGTATCTGGGCCAGTGATGCGCTTCAATACAATAGTGGAGGCGTGGCCCATGCATCGGCCTATAATTATTTTGCCAATAAGAAAGCGGCTGAGCTGGCATCGTTCATTGGCGAAGATGGAGAAAAGTATGAGACCGAGGCAGACCGCATCCTTCAGGCAATGAACGGGATACTTTGGCTACCTGATGGCTGGTATGCAGAATACAAGGATTTTTTGGGGCCAGAGAATGTACACCCTCAAGCAGGGGTGTGGTCCATTTATCATACCATTGACAGTGAAGTGCCGGATCCTTTTCAGGCCTGGCAGATGACGCGATACGTGGATACGCAAATTCCTCATATTCCTTTGACAGCAGATGGCTTGGAAGAAGGGAAATACCACACCCTTTCGACTACCATCTGGATGCCTTACACCTGGTCGGTGAATAACGTGGCTTTGGCAGAAGTGTTGCACACGAGTTTGGCCTATTGGCAAGCAGGAAATTCCGATGAAGCATTCAGGTTGTGGAAAAGTGCCCTGCTGGAAAGTATGTACCTGGGCGGCAGTCCCGGCAATTTTCAGCAGCTGTCCTTTTTGGATGCCATGAGAAGTGAGCTATACCGTGATTTTGCGGATGCAGTGGGCATGGGAGCCAGGTCGCTGATTGAAGGGCTCTTTGGGGTAAAACCCGACTTGATGAACGATCGATTGGAGATCGTGCCAGGCTTTCCAGCCGAATGGGAATATGCTTCCCTTAGTACGCCGGATGTGACAATTGACTTCAAGCAAAAAGACGAGGTGGATCACTATGAGATCACCAATCGATTTGGGAAGGAGCTTGAAGTGGAATTGGTCGTAAGGGCAAGGTCAACGGGTATAAAAGCGGTAAAGGTCAATGGCAAACCGGTGGCTTGGAGCCTGTTGGAAAATCAGGTGGGCAAACCAGCCGTGTTGATCAAAGCACCTTTGGGAGAAAAGCACCATATTTCGATAGCATGGAAAGGAGCAGCATTGGAGGATTGGCGATTTCCCAAGGAGGTCACCGTTGGTGAAAGCTTGGTACTGGATAGGGCTGAGGCTGAAGTGCTGAAATTGCAGGATCCGGAGCAAGTGTTGGCGGCTAAGGAAATAGCAGATGGTGGATTTCAGGTTAAGGTTGCCAGCCAAATGGGGAACAAAACCTTCTTCGCTAAACTGAAGCAAGGGGAAATGACCTGGTGGGAGCCAATTGCCGTTAAGGTACTGCCAAGGCTGGAAATTACGCCGGTCGATAAGCAATCCCCTTCAGCATTGGCCTTTTCGGTCACGAATCATCAAAAGGAAGCTATGCCCGTTTCCATTTTGGTGAACGGAAAGCCTTGGAAAGCGAAAGTTAGCCTGATTTCAAATAAGGCGCATGAATTTACCATCCAAGCACTTCCCCTGCTCCAAACAGGTACTAATTTGGTAGAAGTGTATCACGGTGATGAGCTGGTGGCCCAGCAGGAGGTGATCAATTGGGAATTGGACGCTTCATCAAAAAGCCTTGAAACGGTGGATATTTCTTCGGCGATGAATGATAAGGTGACGGCCATTTTCAGGAACGAATACCTAAGTCCACGATCGCCATATCCTACCCTGCAAATTCCCGTTCAGGGGATGGGCGACTGGGCATCGCATGGAGCCTATATGGATATCAATGATGAGGGGCTGCGGAAGTTGGCCGGTGAGCGTGATCAGTTTGTTTTGCCGCAGGGCATTCCTTTCAGCACTCCAGGAGATGCAGCCAAGAACAATATCCTGTTTGCTTCTTATTGGGATAATTACCCCGAAGAGGTAAAAGTCCCATTGTCAGGGAAGGCGAATCATGCTTACTTGCTAATGGCTGGATCCACTAACCACATGCAGAGCAGGATGGAAAATGGCCAAGTAGTGGTGCACTATAAAGATGGCAGCGAAGACATCTTGTCCCTGCGCAACCCTGAAAGCTGGTGGCCGATCGAGCAGGATTATTATATCGATGGATATGCGTTTGATATTGGCGTACCCAGGCCTGTCCGGGTGCACCTGAAAACGGGCAAAATCAGCCGAGAGGCCCATGACCAGTATGAAGCCATTGATCACTTCACCGAACATGCGATAGACGGCGGAGCGGCTACAGTGCTGGATTTGCCCTTAGATCCTGAAAAAGAACTGGATTATCTCGAAGTAAAAGCGACGACCATCGAAGTAGTGATCGGGTTGATGGCGGTTACCTTGGAAAGGGAGTGAAACAGGAGATATGAGACATGAGATGTGAGTCGTGAGTAGTGAGACATGAGAATCCTCCCCGCCACGGCGGGGAGGTTAGGTGGGGTTATTTTGGAGCAAAGAGAAACACAATAGGATTTTAGTAAATGACTAGTGATTACAATAATTGATAATGAAAACTAATATTAACCTAGCTGTTCGAGATTTGTAATCTCGAACCGAGATAATGGGGATTTGAAATCCCCCTAGGCCATTTGTGAATAATACAGACACCAATAAAGGATATAGCCTTTCAACAACTTACATTCATTAGCCTGACGGCTATGGGAGGATAGGCAGATCCGCTCGGCCTGACCTCACTTAATTTCTTAACTTAAGAGCTTTGCGGGGGCTAGGGGGCTGTTTCCTAGCTTGGGCTTGGATCCTGCCCCAGTACAGTCAAGTTCGGAGTAGGCGTGGGTGGCCTTCGGCTACGCTCAGGCACCCATCTCGGTAGGGATGAAAAAGGGAAAATGCCGACCAGATTCAGGGCCTGACATCCAACCTTGAATCCTTTAAAACCTTCCAACTTTCAACCCTCTAAAACCTTCCAACCTAATAATTTACCAACTGATGCTGCAATAGCAATCCCAGCTTGGTGAGGGCATTGGCGGTTTGCTCGTTCCAGTCCAGGCCGAAGCTCAGACGGAGGCAGTTTGTGTATTGGTCGCGTAGGGTAAACATCCGCCCCGGTGCGTATTTGATGCCCAGGCTTAGTGCAGGTTCATAGAGCTGCGAGGTGTCTATCCGCGGATCCAGCTCGACCCAAAGTAAAAATCCACCATTGGGAAAAGTGGTTTTGGTGTTTTCGGGAAAATACTCCTGGATGATCTGTAGGTATCTGAGCAGGTTATGGTGGAGGCTTACCCTTAGCTGCCGAAGGTGATTGTCATAGCGGCCCTTGTCCATAAATCGGGCCACTACTTCATGCGTGAGAGATGGACTTGCTACCTGGTGATAAAGCTTGGTCTTTAGGACCTCGTCCATGTATTTTCCAGCAGCGATCCATCCCACGCGATAGCCAGGAGCTAGGGTCTTGGATACGGAGCTGCACCACAGGACGATTCCTGCTTTGTCAAAGCTTTTGCAGGGAACGGGTCTTTCTGGGCCAAAAAACACATCTCCGTACAGGTCTTCTTCGATAAGAGGCACTTGATGGTTTGTGCAGATTTTTACCAAGGTTCTTTTGCTTTGTGCAGACATGCTATAGCCCAGCGGATTGCTAAAATTGCTGACCACGACGACTGCGGCGATGTCAATTTTTTTTAGTGTCTTTTTGACCTCTTCCATGTCCAGTCCATATTCGCTATGCGTAGCCATTTCCACTACTTCCAATCCTAGACTTTTGGCCAGCTGTAGGGTGCCAAAGTAAACGGGACTTTCGGTGATGATGCGGTCGCCTTTCTTGGTGATGGTCATCAGTGCCAATGCCAAGGCATTCATGCAGCCATTGGTAGTGATCAAGTCGTCAGGAGAAAGGCCGTTTTCCCAGAGGGAAGTACGCTGGGCCACTTGGCGGCGAAGGTAGGGATTGCCCATGATGGGTTCATAGTGGACGCAGGCGTCCGTCAGATCCAGCATCGTTTGGCGAACGATTTTCTTTAGCCGGGCGATGGGGAGCATCGTTGAGGAAGGTACACCGATTGAAAAATTGGTAACGGAATCATGGGGTTCATTTTTGCCATAGACCTGTTGGATGGTATCATCGATACTTCCACGTCCTTCCTTTGTGGTTGGTCGGTAGACGACTGGCGTTTGGACGTTTTGGTTGGGCGAGAAGGAGACAAAGTACCCCCGCTTGGGACGTGCTTCCACCAGCCCCTTGGCCTCCAATAGGTACATGGTTTGGAGCACAGTGCTGATGCTCATGCTGGTCTCGCGGTGCAGCTGCCGCACGGAAGGAAGGCGTTCGCCAAATTGATATGCTCCGTTTTTGATTTGCTTTTCTAGCTCCTTGGCGAGTTTTTCATATAGGTTCATGGAAATAGATCGTAGACGTGAGATGATGGTAGTGAGTCTTGAGTAATGTCCTCGATAGCGGTGGAGTCATCTGTATTCTTGTTTAATGTCTTCTAATTTCGCGCTTCTCTCTATCTGTTATGGTAAAAATTACAAAAACTGTAACTGTAATGGTTGGTTTATGTTCTTTAATTTTGAGAAAAATCAATATAATAACCTGAAATAAAGCGGGTATGGAAATTAAAAAACAGTTAACATCTCAACGTTCCATCGAACAGTTTAATTTTGACCAATTTCAGTTTGGTGTGGAAGCCACCGACCACATGCTGGTCGCCAAGTACAGTGAAGGTGAGTGGCATTCGGCGGCTATTCAGCCCTATGAAAAACTGACCTTGTCTCCATTGGCGATGTGCCTACACTATGGCCAGACAGTTTTTGAGGGACTCAAAGCATACCGGCAAGTGGATGATGGTGTCAGTATATTTCGGCTGGACCGCCATCACGAGCGGATCAATCAGTCCTTGCGTAGGATGGCCATGCCAGAAGTGCCCAAGGAGCTTTTTGAGAATGGAATCAAGGAATTGGTGGAGGTGGAGCAAGACTGGATCAAGGAAGGAGAGGGAAATTCCCTTTATATCCGGCCTTTTGTCATTGCTACAGAAGAGCGATTGGGTGTAAGCATTTCCACAGATTATTTATTTGTGGTGGTGTGTACCCCGATGGCAGCGTATTATGCAAGGCCGCTAAAGGTCAAAGTGGAAAGGCACTATACCCGTGCCACCTCAGGAGGTGTAGGAGCAGCCAAAAATGGCGGGAATTATGGCGCAGCCTATTACCCGGCAAAGCTGGCCCAGCAAGAGGGATTTGATCAGGTGATCTGGACGGACAGTCGTGACCATGAATATGTGGAAGAATCAGGGACGATGAATTTGATGTTCATCATCGATGGTGTGCTGCTGACTCCACCAGCTGGAGAAACGATTTTGGCAGGTGTGACGAGGGATTCCTTATTGCATATCGCGAGGGATTTGGGCTGGCAAGTAGAAGAAAGACCGATCAGCTTGTTGGAGCTGCAAGAAGCTTTTGAAGCAGGGAAGAAAGTGGAGGCCTTTGGTGGAGGCACGGCAGCCGTGGTGGCGCCTCTGGAACTGATCCATTTGGAAGGAAAAGATTACAGGCCTTATGTGGCAGATGATGCTCAGATGTTCCAGTTGAAGCAGAAGCTGACCGCTATCCGCTCAGGGAAAGAAAAAGATCCGTATGCGTGGAACTTAGTGTTGGAAAAAGCCTTGACGAGGTAATCGATAAAAGGGTATAGACTTTTGGGAGTATGGGTCTAAGTCAGCAGGCTTAGACCCTTTTATTTTTATAAATCTACAAAAATAAAATTCGCCTGCTTAGGTGATATTTGGTTAGATTGTGACACATGATAGTGTACACCATGGCAATTGATTATGAAGAAGTTATTGAAAACCCGCAAAGGCAGGGAGGAGTTTTTCCTGAAGATGTATTATGAGTCATTTCCAGCCGTCTCCCGTTACGTGAGCAAGAGAGGAGGTTCGGTGGAGGATGCAAAGGATGTCTTTCAGGACAGTCTGATGATCTATTACGAACAGTTGGTGGCAGGAAAAGAGGTACATGAGAAGCGCGGTTATCTCTTTGGCGTAGCCAGGCATCTTTGGTACAGCCGTTTTCGTGAAGCCTCGACTTTGGCACTTGGACAAGACCAAACGGTGCTGTCACAGGTAGCGGACAGTGGTCAAGTCAACACAGACGAACCTTTGCCCCTATTGGGCTTTCTCCAATCGGCTGGAGAAAAATGCATGGAGATGTTAAAGTCATTCTACTACGATCGGCTGTCGATGGATGAACTTGCCCAGCGATATGGATATCGAACCACACGGTCTGCCACGGTGCAGAAATACAAATGCCTGGAAAAAGTAAGAGATCAAGTAAAAGAAAAATCACTGACCTATGAGGACTTCACTGCGTGAAATAAGGACGCTTGAACAATATATTTTGGGTGTTTCTTCTGTCGATGAACAACTGCTAATGGAAGCCAAGATGCAATTGGATCCTTCCCTTACCCATAAAATTCATTGCCAAAAGTCGGCTTATCAGTTGGTGCATGATTATGGAAGGGGAAAGTTGAGAGAGGAGATTAGAAAAGTAGAGTTTGAGCTTTTCGAAACACCCCAGCACAAAGGTTTTAGGAACCGGATATTGAACTTCTTTAAACGATAAATGATGATTTCAGCCAATACATCCCAGGTCGTCCCCATGGTGATCGACCAGAACGATTATAGTGGAAGAGCCTATGATATTTACAGCCTATTGCTCAAGGAGCGGATTATTTTTCTGGGCAGTGCCATCAATGACCAAGTGGCCAATTTGGTGGTGGCCCAGCTATTATTTCTGAATAGTCAGGATCAAAAGCGGCCAATTAGCCTATATGTTCAAAGTCCCGGAGGAAGTGTCTATGCGGGGTTGGCGATTTATGACACGATGCAGATGATTTCGGCACCGGTGATCACCTTGGCCGTGGGATTTACGGGAAGTATGGCGACGGCTTTGCTTACGAGTGGGGCGAAGGGCAAACGCCAAGCGCTTTCCCATGCGACCATCCACATGCACCCCACCAGTGGAGGGGCCAAAGGATATACGGAAGATGTCAGGATAGCGACTAAAGAACAAGAGCGGCTACAGGTCCAGCTTTTTCATATCATTGGCAATAATACTGGCCACAGCTGGCGGGAAATTGAGGAGCTTTTTCTTCGTGACCGTTATATGACTGCACCAGAAGCCAAAGATTATGGCTTGGTGGATGAGGTGCTTGGTACCACCGCGGATATTGTCCAACTAAAAGATATGCCTTTTGGCGTGGGGTTTTACGAGGACGCTTCGTGAATGAGTAGATCCTTGAATATGGAAAATAAAAAAGCCGAAGATTAGTTTCTTCGGCTTTAAAATCTTCCAATATTTCAATTTTCTAACCCGGTTTATGCATTAGGAATCGTAGTGAGGACTGAAAGTGCAAGAAAATCAGTTAGTTTGGAGGTGTGAACGTAGCACCGCTACAGTTATATCGAAAACTAAAGCAAAGCGGCTGATTTTGAAGCAATTTCAGGTCGGAATAAATAGGCTCATGCATATTCCGCGTTTAAGTTTCACTCCTATAATTTTTTAGTGAATTTGATTACGTGCGATAATGAAGATACACAATTTAAAAGTTGATCTTTTTCTGGAGATAATGTCCTTTAAAGCTTATGTAGGGGGATCTTTTTTGAGTTCTAAGCATTAAATATTGCATTAGTTTTTAGATACTCATATTGGGTTATAGTGCTTTTTTTAGTGTTCTTTTTACTTGCTTGATTGCAAAATAATTTCAATATTGTTTTTATTAATTTTGAATTTTATCCTTTACATAGCCAGATAAACAGAATAAAATAAAACTAGAAAAGGTGTTGGATAATCTCAATTCATTTGAGAAAAATCCATTTTTGAAAATTATTGACAATCTTATTGCAGAAAATCCTTCACATGTTAAGAAAATAGAAAAAATCCTTTCTGATAACAGAAACGACCTTAAGAGTGCTGATAATACTAATATTGTTGAGGTGTTTTCTCTGTTGGAGGATGAATTTATGGGGTTTGTGAAATCTGAATTTATTAATACAAGTTCCCAATTAGATATTTTAATAGATATTATATCTAGGGAGGGAAATGCTATTATAAAACAAGACTGGTTTTCGAGGCTATATGAGAAGGAGGTTTCCAATATAAGAGGAAAGGTCAAAAGATTTAAAAAAGATTTGGACGATGATAAGTCCGATATATCCTATTCTAGGAAAAGGGACTATATGATATATTTAGCCTGTTTACATACTAGTTACCATAATGATGAACAAAACAATTTGGAGAAAAAAATAACTACTGATGAACAGTCTATCCTCCTTACTTTATCAAATAAACTCGGACTCTCACAAGAAGAAGTCAAGTTGATTAACTATCTAATATTACCAATTCAAAATATAGAGATTGAAGCTGTTATAAATGATTTGAAATCAATTGGTGTTGTTTTTTATTCCAAAAAGACTAATACTATTTATGTTGCAGACGAAGTAGTAAGAATCCTTAGAAAGATCAGGGGTAAAGAGGTCTCTGCAAAATTCTATAGGAGGGTGTTGCTTTCACTTAGAGAACCACTTATAAACCTTATATGTAGAAATCACGGAATTGATTGGAAGATGTCGGTTGAAGAGAAAATAAAAAGCATTATCAGCGAAGGGATATCTTTTAAGGGTATTTTATCTGATGATATTTATAAAGGGGGAACAACTTTGACAGAAAAAAAGAAATTTTTGAATGAATTGGTCGAGAAAAAGCTTAAGATAGGTTCTCCTATCAGGGGATCAGTTTTGGAAGATAAAATCCAGAATATAATACGTTATTTTGAGGAAGTGGAGAAAGATGAAAAGGTAGGGATTTCTATAGATGGGTATAATAAATTGGTGTCTGATTTGTCTAAAGTCTTGCCTCAATTTAATAAGCTAATAGCTCATGAATATCAATTTCAAGATGGAACAGTGATCTCTAGTGAATTCTTGCTTGATTTTAATATTAAGCCACGAGATATTTTAGAAGTTCTTAATCAAGAGGACTTAATTGATTTTTGTAATAAAAATGAAATAAGAACAAGGGGTGATTTTATTTTGAACATTTTAGATGCATATAAGGACTCTGATAATTTATACTTAGAAAATTATGAGAATATAGGTTTGAGAAATCTAAACATATTAAAGGAAAATGGAATTGTCATTAAAGAGGCCGAAGTTGGATTGAAATTTGAAGAATTGACAAAAGTTATTTTCACAAAGTTGAGCTTTAATGTCAATGAGGAGCTTAGGAAGAACCTAAACACCAGTAAAGATAAAGCTGATATTATTCTCGATATGGGTAAAAATGAAATTATCATTGTTGAGTGTAAATCAGTAAAGGAGAGCGGGTATAACAAATTTAGCTCGGTTTCAAGACAATTGAAATCTTATGCTAAGCAGGCCGAATTAAATGGTTATAAGGTGATAAAATCATTATTGATAGGGCCAGATTTTTCTGATGAATTTATCAAAGAATGTGGATTGGAGTATGAATTGAATCTTTCATTGATAAAGGCATCATCTTTAGTTAAAATATTGGAAGGGTTTAAAGGTTCAAAACATAAAAAGTTTCCACATAATTTATTAATGAGGGATGTTTTAATTCAGGAAGAAAGAGTGCTTAGGGCGATCGGAAAATAAAAAAGCCGAAGATTAGTTTCTTCGGCTTTAAAATCTTCCAATATTTCAATTTTCCAATTTTTTAATCTTCCAATAAATACCCCTTCAAATCACAATTTTCCAGTCCTTGGATGCCCTTCACTACAGCTTTTGCATTGTATTTGGCACCTTCAAGAATGGTGTGGGTGTGGTCGGTGTCGTTGAAGAAATGGGCCTTGACATGGTCTTCGCCCAGTGCGTCATAGCCATCTGCAATTATATTGTTCAGGTCGATAAAATAAGTTTCTCTGGTTTCTGCTGCCTGTTTTGCCCATAGGCCATAACTGTCATTGGCACGGTTTACCTTGCCTTCTTTCCAGTTGTTTCTTGGAATCAGCGAACAGACGATTGGCGTGGCTCCAGCGGCTTTGGTGGCAGTGATCATTTGTTTGAGGTACTGGCCATAGCTGTACACGGTTTCATATTGCTCGGTGATGGGGTTATAGATTTCTTCTGCTTCGGTACCGGCACTTCGTATGGTGCCCCTGGCGCGATGGCTGTCGTCCAGTGGGCTGCTGTCGTTGTGGCCAAACTGCATGATCACATAATCGCCAGGCTCCAATTGCTTCCGGACATTTTCCCAAAGGCCATAGGTTTGGTAGGTCCGGCTGCTGGTACCTCCGAGGGCATGGTTTTGGACCTTGATCTTGTCGAGGTCGAAAAAAGGAGCCATATAATCACCCCAGCCCCAAAGTCCTCCGGCACCATCGCCTTGGCCGTTTTTGACAGTAGAGTCACCGATGAGGTAGAGTGTGGGCTTGTCTTTGGAGAGATAGGCTTTTAGTTTGCAATCTTCCAGTGATTTGATGCCCTGTACGGCTGACCAAGCATTGATTCGTGCCCCGGCTTCATTGGTATGGGTGTGGTCTTTTTCAAAAAGCGATGGCACGACATTGGCACCCCACTCGTCGTACTGGTCAGCGACGATGCTGTTGAGGTCCACGAAATAGGCTCCTGTTTTACGGGCGATTTCTTTTGCCCACTTACCATAATCTTGGTTGGCACGCTCCACTTCGCCGTCTTGGAATTTATTTCTGGGGATCATCGAACAGATGATCGGAGTGGCTCCTTTTTTCTTGGCTTCGGTGACAAATTTTTTCAGGTACCAGCCATAGGTATGGACCGTTTCTTCGGTACCGTCAGGCCACGTCAGTTCGACGGTTTCATCACCAGTGCCACGAAGTACTCCCCTGTAGCCAGCCCTTGTCGTATCGGGTTTGCTGCCTTCATTATGGCCAAATTGCATCATGACAAAATCACCGGGCTTCAGGTCATCCAGTACCCGCTGCCATCTGCCTTCCTTGACAAAGGTCCGCGTGCTTCTGCCGGCCATGGCCTGGTTGCTTACTTCCAGTTTGGTGCTGTCAAAGAAGTCATCGATAAACGTTCCCCAGCCCCATTGGCCCGGTCCACCATCGCCACGGCTATTGCGAACAGTGCTGTCTCCGATGATGTATAGGGTGTGCTTTTCCTCTTTGGGGGTAAAGGCCAGCAGCAAGGTCATCAATAACATGACTGCTGTTAACCCATATTTTACATTTTTCATGGTTGAAATATCCTTTGATTTGGGTTTGTAATAGTGGTTGGCTGATGTAGCCAAAAGATAAATCTATATTATTGACTTCATATTTCTGTGCTGTAGTATGCGGTAGGTGGTTGTTGGTGACGGGATAGCTAAGGTGCTGGTAGATTTTTCCAAATTTTAGAATTTTGGTTAAACCCGGATTATGCGTTAGGAATCGTAGTGAGAGCTGAAATTGCAAGAAAATCAGTTAGTTTGGAGGTATTAGCGTAGCACCGCTACGGTTATGCCGAAAACTAAAGTGAAACGGCTGATTTTGAAGCAGTTTCAGGTCGCAACAGATAGGCTAATGCATATTCCGGGTTAAAATCAGGCTTAGTGACTGCGCTGGGGCTCTCTAAAGGTTTTCCATAAAAAAAGCCATGTCTGATTGAAGACATGGCTCTATTCGTGTGTGTATATAATTAAGTTGGATTAATTCTTCACTAGTTGTATACTGGCCAAAATCCTGATAGGATCACCTACCATCACATTTCCTGCTTCTGTCACGGCATCCCATGTCAGGCCAAATTCCTTTCTGCTGATCTTGCCTTCCAGGTCGAAGCCCGCCTTGGTATTGCCGTAAGGATCCTCAGCCACACCGCCAAAGTCCACATCCAATTCGATCGACTTGGTGATATCCTTGATGGTCAAGTCTCCTTTTAGCGTATAGTTACCTCCCTCATTAGATAAAACTCCATTGGAGAAAGAAAGTTTCGGGAATTTTTCTGCGTCGAAAAAATCCTCCGATTTTAGGTGGGCATCGCGGTCACTTTGGTTGGTGTCGATGCTGTCGGTATTGGCAGAAAACGCTATTTTTGACCCGCTAAAGTCATCCGCAGGTACTTCTGCCGCTCCTTCAAATTCCTTGAATTTCCCGGTCACTGTAGAGATCACTAGGTGCTTTACCTTAAAGTTGATTTCTGAGTGTGTAGGGTCGATAGTCCATTTTACAGTACTCATAATATAGTGATTTTTATAGTTTTAAGATATTAGTTTTAACATTTAATGTCTATACACATATATAACGAAATTTTTTACCCTCTTAGTTTATCCAATAGTGAATTTAATAGGGTAACCTCTTCATCATCAAGCCCAATTACCTCATGGTTGAATTTTTGGATATCTTCATCTAGCTGGTCCAGTAGCTGTTTGCCTTTGGGAGTAATGGTAATGTCCACTTGTCTCCTGTCTGAGGGGCATTCTTTTCTTTCTGCTAGGCCCTTTTGTTTGAGCTTTTCTACTAATCTTGAGGCATTGGACATTTTATTGAGCATTCTATCCTGAATCGAAGACACAGTGATAGGTTCTGGATGATGACCTCGCAAAATACGCAACACATTATACTGTTCGGGTGAAAGACCATGAGGCTTAAAGAGTTTCCCTTGACGTGTTACTAAATAACTTTGTGTATAGAGAATATTGACTACTGCTTTATTGTATTCACTTTTAAAATGTTTTTGTTTGATCTCCTCCTCCAGTCTCATGTTGTTGCTTTGTTGTTGTATCTAATGTATATACATTTAATACAGTTAAAAGGTTTCAGGATTGGATGTTTATTTTTGATTTTTCGGTTTTATCGGGGCTTTTACCAAGGCATGAGGAAAATGAAGGACTATAATTTAGTCCCCATTTTCTCAGTTCGATAATTAATTCCCCCTTAAAATCTCCATTGGAGGCTTGTTGATAATGTTTTTGCCATTGAGCCAGCCGAGTAAGACAGTGATGGCCGTGATGACTATGTAAATCACCAAGGCGCTTCCCCAAGCCAATTTGACTGGAAATTCAAACACAAAAACACTTAACAAAGCAGTGGCTACAAAAGACAGCAAGATACCGCTCAGCGATGCCAAGCTGCCCAAGAAGAAGTATTCCAGCGTATTGATTTTTCGCACTGTTGTGCTGCTGGCCCCCAATGTCCTGAGCAGGATGCTTTCCCGCATTCGTTGATACTTGCTGATAATCAGGGAGCTGATCAATACCAAAATTCCTGTTACAATACTGAATAGGGCCATAAATTGGATGACAAAACTGATTTTGCCCAAAATTTCTTCCAATGTGTCCACGATCATTCCTAGGTTGATCACAGAAATATTAGGAAAAGACCTGACGATTTCGTTTTGTACTTTGGCGGCTTGTTCGTCGGTGTTGGATTTGGTGATGACCACATGGAATTTAGGGGCTTTTTCCAAGACATTTGTGGGGAACAGCACCAGGAAATTGGTGGACACCTTTCTGAAATTCACTTCCCTAAAGCTTCCCACATAAGTTCTTAGAGGCCTTCCTTGTACGTTGAAGACGATTTCATCACCCAGCTCCACGCCAGCACGCTCAGCATAACCCTGGTCAAAAGAAACAAAGATGCTGTCTCCAGGTTGGTTCACCTTGTGCAGTTCCCCAGCGACCAATGTCTCTGAGCTTATCAAGGAATCCCGGTAGGTCACCCGAAATTCCCGATTGTACAATCTTCTGGATTTTCGTTTTTCATCGGGAAGCTCACTGTTTTCGGACTTGTCAAGCCCATTGATCTCATCCATTCGCATGGTGACGATGGGCACCTCTTGCATGATGGGCAAGCCTTCCTCCAAAACGGCTTTTTTCACCCCTTCTACCTGTGAGGTCTGTATATCAAAAAACAGCATGTTTGGCTGGTCTTCCTTATCGGCAAACTTTACTTGGTCCAACAATTGGTTCTGGACAAAAAACAAAGTAGAGATCATCGCCGTGCCCAAGCCAATGGTCGCTATCAGCGAAATGGTCTGGTTGTTTGGGCGGTACAGGTTGGCCAGTGACTGCCGAACCGGGTAGGTCAAGGACAAAGGCAGGAACCTCTTTATCAGCCACATTACCCCGGTGCCTACCATCCAAAGCACCCCAAATGCCAATAGGACAAAACCCGTAAAGCCAAGGGCTTCTTCCCAGCCATCCAATAGGGAAAGACTAAAGCCAAATACGAACAGTGTTATGATCGCCATGACCAGCCATCTCCACGGATCCCTGACGAAGGTCGTCATTTCCGAATCCGTCCTCAGCGTCATCATTGGAGGTACATTTCGGATTTTCAATAATGGCAACAAGGCGAACAGGATAGAAATCAACAAGCCGGTGATTACCCCAAAGCCTACTGCCGCCCAAGAAATCTCGACGGTAACATCCACCGGAAGAAAATCGCTGAACACTTCAGGCAGGATAAACTGGATCAGCGTCCCCAAAAAAGCCCCTAAAATGGAACCGGCCAGTCCCATTAGGATGATTTGGCTCAGGTAGATCAAAAAAGTGTCGATGGAGGACACCCCAAGACAACGCAATACGGCCACAGAGGGCAATTTTTCTTTTACGAAGACATTTACGGCACTGGCCACACCTACACAGCCCAGCAGCAAGGCGATAAAAGCCACCAAGCTGAGAAAATCCGATAAGTTGGCAAATGACCTTCCTGTACTCTCTTTTCTTTCCTGGACAGTGTCTTCATCGATATGTGCTTCTTCCCATTCTTCCTTATAGGGTTCAATGAGTTTTTCTACATCTACCTGTTCATCGAAGCTGTAATAGCGAGAGAAGTTGATTCTACTACCGTACTGGATGAGTCCTGTTTCTTCCGCAAATTTTTTGGGAATATAGACCACGGGAGCCACGGTGGCCGTAATACCGCTTTGGCCTGGGGCTTCATGTAGTTCCCCCGCAATGACAAATGTAACCTTGCCGACCTTCACACTGTCGCCTACTTCGGCGGCAAATTGGTCCATAAGGATTTTTTCTACCAAGGCCTTTTTGGCTCCATTTCTGAATTCCTCCGCAGCCGCCGCTGGCACGGTTTCCAGCTTACCATAAAAAGGGAAAGCCCCTTCCAGTGCCCTTACCTGCACCAGTCGGCTCTCATCACTTTTGGGGAAGGCCACCATGCTGGCAAAATTGATCTCCGAAGCCATTTCCTTGGCCATGGTGTCCAGTCCTTGCTCGCCCAAAGGTTGGTTGTTTTCCAGTACTAAATCCGCTCCCAAGAGCTCTTTTGCCTGGTTATCGATGTCTTTTTCGAGGTTGTCTCCAAATGAGCTGATCCCCACCAGCGCAGCTATACCTATGACAATCGAAGAGACAAACAGTAATAACTTTGCCCTGTTCTTACGGAAATCCCGCAGGGCCATTGTTAATATCCACAAAAATCTATGCATGCTGTTCTTCTTCTATTTTTCCACCACGGATGTGGATGATTTTGTTGGTTTTGGCTGCCAATTCGGTATCATGTGTGACCAGAATGAGTGTGGTGCCCGAAGCGGTGTTCAGCTCGAAGATCAATTGCTCGATCATCTCGCCCGTATCGGTGTCCAGGTTTCCGGTAGGTTCATCCGCAAAGAGGATTTTCGGTTCATTGGCAAAAGCCCTGGCGATGGAGACCCGCTGCTGTTCGCCTCCTGATAGCTGCGTGGGATAGTGCGTGGCCCGGTCACCAAGCCCTACTTTTTGAAGCAGCTCCAAGGCTTTTTCTTTGGCGTCTTTCCGCCGCTTGAGCTCCAGGGGCACCATAACGTTTTCCAATGCTGTGAGTGTGGGCAATAATTGGAAATTCTGAAAAATAAATCCGATTTCTTGGCTCCTTACTGCAGCTCGCTGGTCTTCTGAGAGCCCTTCCAGTCGATGGCCATTCAGCTGTACGCTTCCGGAGGTGGCACTGTCCAGCCCCGCACAAAGACCAAGCAAGGTGGTTTTTCCACTGCCAGAGGGGCCAACAATGGCAATGCTCTCTCCTGCTTCTACACTGAGGTTTACCTGGTCCAAAACAGTCAGTTTGCGCTGGCCGCTTTGGTAAATTTTACTAACATTTTCTACGGAAAGTATCGCCATATAAATTAGGTGTGATTATTTTATTGGTGCTGAAACAATTCAGGCCTGTTTTTTGGTTATACCCACTGCGGCCTGATTATTTCTTAGAATTGTATGGGCTTAAAGCGAAATTTAATCAATTTTAGGGATTGGGTATCGCTTTTCAATAACTATATAAATCGTAAATCCGTCTCAATAAGTTTCAAATCATGAATAAATTACGTGTAATTTCTCTTTTATCGGTATTCTTCTTAGCTGCTATTGGAGCGGTTTCATGCAGTGAAAGCCAAAAGACGTCCGAGGAAGAAGTGTCTTCCGAAGGCAAGGAGGATGAAAAAAAAGAAGAACCTCAGAAAACCGTGCTCTTTTTTGGGGACAGTATGACGGCAGGCTATGGTGTCGATCAAGATAAGGCTTTTCCTGCGCTGGTCCAAGAAAAAATCGATAGTCTCGGGATGGCTTATAAGGTCATTAACGGAGGACTCAGTGGCGAAACATCCGCTAGTGGCCTGAGCAGAATCGACTGGTTTTTGGAGGCAAAACCTGATGTTTTTGTCCTAGAGCTTGGTGGTAATGACGGACTCCGTGGAATCAACCTTTCCGCAACCAAAGAAAACCTTCAGGGGATCATCGACAAGGTCCAAAAAGAATATCCTTCCACCAAGATTCTTTTGGCAGGAATGCAGATACCGCCAAATATGGGCGAGGAATACACAGCAGATTTCAAAGAAATCTTTCCCGATCTTGCTGAGAAAAATAACTTGGTATTGATCCCATTCCTGCTAGATGGCGTAGGCGGCGATCCCGCTCTAAATCAGCCTGACGGCATACACCCTACCGCCGAAGGCCATATAATCGTAGCAGAAACAGTATGGGAATACTTGGAACCGATGCTGTGATTGGTTAAACCAGATTATGTCAGCTATCTACAGAAGAGCGAGGTAAAGTGTTTACCATAAAACAATATATTCACCATTTATAAAAATTTTCACTAATGCCTGTTGTTAGTGAATTATTTACATTTTTGTTAAAAAAAGACTGCTCTGAGCGTATTTCTTTTAGTTCAGTGAGATTATTATTGATAATTAATTAAACACCATTGATGTTTGTCCAAATTTCTATAAATACTAAACCCTTTTAGCCAAGAAATTTTTCCTATATTTCCAGCTGAAATTCAGAGATCCTGGTAAGAAAATTCATTTACCTTTTCCTACCTAGATAAAGAATAGAAAGTGGCCATGATATAAATGGGTAGCTTTGATTTAATTAAAAAAATAGATTAACTTAAGAGGCAATTATAAAATTATAACAGATGAGTTTTCAGATAAAATCGTCCGGTGAAGCGTACGACGTGATCATTGTCGGGTCGGGCGCAGGGGGAGGAATGGCTTCCAAGATACTTTCGGAGGCTGGATTTTCGGTGGCCGTAGTAGAGGCAGGAGCGGATTTTGACCCCGCCAAGGAGGAAGACCGTACGCAGCTCAGGCCGCCATGGGAATCCCCACGAAGAGGAGCCAGTACACGTAACCGGCCTTTTGGTGATTTTGATGCAGCGATTGGTGGATGGGACATCGAAGGCGAGCCCTACACATTTGAGGGAGATACCAAGTTCGATTGGTTCCGCTCCAGAATGGTGGGGGGCCGTACCAACCACTGGGGAAGGATTTCCTTGCGGTTTGGGCCTAACGATTTTAAACGTAAAGATATTGATGGACTGGGGGACAATTGGCCAATCGGTTATAATGACCTCAAGCCCTATTACGATAAAGTAGACCAACTCATCGGGGTATTTGGCTCCAAGGAGGGGATTTATAATGAGCCTGATGGCTATTTCCTTCCTCCTCCCAAGCCGCGATTGCACGAACTGTACATCAAAAAAGGAGCCGACAAAATCGGCGTGCCGGTCATTCCTTCCCGATTGTCCATCCTGACCAAGCCGATCAATAATGAGCGAGGAGCCTGCTTCTTCTGTAACCAGTGTAACCGCGCGTGTCAAGCTTATGCAGATTTCTCGTCGGGTACTTGCCTGGTAAAGCCAGCCATGAAAAAGGGAAAAGTAGATCTCTTTACTTATGCCATGGTGCGCAAGGTGACCACCGATGAAAAAGGAAACGCCACCGGTGTTTCTTACATCAGCAAAGTGGACATGAAAGAATACAAACTTCGTTCACGTGTGGTGGTACTGGGTGCTTCTGCCTGTGAATCTGCCCGTATCATGCTCAATTCCAAATCCAAAAGCCACCCCGACGGGCTGGCCAATGGCAGTGGGATGATCGGTCATTATCTCCATGACTCCACAGGATCGGACCGAATGGGCTTCATTCCTGGGCTGCTTGACCGTAAGAAATACAACGAAGATGGGGTGGGCGGTATGCACGTCTATACTCCTTGGTGGGAAGACAACAGCAAGCTTGACTTTGCCCGTGGATACCATATCGAGTACTGGGGCGGCATGAGTATGCCTGGTTATGGTTTTGGCTTCGGCATGGATACAGTCCGTCAACATATCAAAGACGAATTTGGCAATCCAGGTACCAATGGCGGATACGGTGAAGGACTGAAAAAAGACATTCGCTCGTACTTCGGCACTATGGTGGGCATGTCCGGTCGAGGAGAAAGTATCCCCAGGTATGAAAACTACTGTGAGATCGATAACAGTACGGTCGATAAATACGGCATTCCGGTATTGAAATTCAATTATAACTGGACAGATCAAGAGGTGAACCAGGCAAAGCACATGCATGAAACATTCGAAGAAGTGCTTACCAATGCTGGAGCGGTTATCTATGGTGATAAACCAGGTCCTGATACCCAGTATGGGTTGCTTACCCCGGGAAGGATCATCCACGAAGTGGGTACCACCCGAATGGGCAACGATCCCAAAACCTCCGTGCTGAACAGCAACTGTCAAGCACATGAATGCAAGAACCTTTTTGTAGTCGATGGCGGTCCATTTGTATCTCAAGCAGACAAAAACCCTACCTGGACCATCTTGGCCCTGGCTTGGAGGACTTCTGATTACATTGTAAGCGAATTGAAAAAGAAAAATATTTAAAGGACAGGGAGATGAATAGAAGAGAAAATTTAAAACTGTTATTCACAGGTTCTTTAGCCACGGGCTTTTTCATGACCGGATGCGGTCCAGAAGCGCCTAAAGAGGTGGTTCATGCCCCCAAGATCGGTGATGGCACCAAATGGGGGCGTACCCCTGAGGAAATGGCGCTTAATGCTGCACTGAAAAAAGAAGAGTTCTTCACCGAAGATGAGATGAAAAAACTGCACTATCTCGTAGATGTAATCATCCCCAAGGATGATGTGTCAGGTAGTGCCACAGAAGCTGGAGTGCCGGATTTTATGGAGTTTATTGTCAAAGATATGCCCTACTATCAAACGCCGATGCGTGGTGGATTGATGTGGCTGGATACCCAAGCTGAAGATCGCTATGGCAAGCCCTTTATGGAAGCCACCGAGGACGAGCGAATCAAGATCATCGATGATATCGCTTACCCGGATAAGGCAAAGCCAGAAATGGAAAGAGGTGTGGTATTTTTCAATACTTTAAGAAATCTCACTGCTACAGGTTTTTTCACTTCTCCTGAAGGCTTCAAAGACCTGGACTATAAAGGCAACACGCCAAATGTATGGAAAGGAGTTCCTGATGATGTGATGGCCAAGCATGGCTTCAAGCTGGAAGAAAAATATATCCCGATATATATGAATCCCGACACCAGGCACACTCTGGCCCAATGGGATGAAGAAGGTAATTTAATTGGTTAATTGTTTGTTTTGGATGTGGAAAGGCCATCCGCTGCGGCGGATGGTTTTTTTATTCTACTCTCTGAAAGACCATTTTCCCCTTTTCTTCATTGACCAAGGGAGTAAGTACGAGCTTGTTTTCCTGCAACTCAAGGATCTTCGCTTGTTTGTTTTGCCGCTTTCCTGATTCCGAAATAGTGAGGACGGAATCCTCCAAGGTGTAAACGGCCTTGCGCTGTACCAAGGCGCCTTCACTGAGATCAATATAATATAAGCTATCACCATCGGTAAAGTGATAAAAGGTGTTGTCCAAGAACCGGGTGATCTTTCTGTCCATCCCTTCTTTGGCTTGTGGACTGGCGTTTTGGTAGCTTGGAGATTGCTTGATCTTTTCGATGGCATCGTAGCGGAGTAGTTGCCAATTACCCTTTAGCATTGCGGTATCCAGTGATTGGCAAAAGCCGTTCTGAACAATCATGAAAAATCCCAAAATGAAAAATATGCTTTTCATAAGACGGTAGATGTTCTGTTTATGGTTTCTATATATTTAGCATGAAAATAACATGCCAAATTTATCGTCCTCCTACTAGCTAGGCAATAATTATGACAGAAAAAAAAACTGTTGGCTCCAATGCTAAATTAAACTGACAGCTTTCTCCTGACAAAGGCTTGCATGGCCTTATCCCTCACAGTACAGCACAGAATTATTTTTGTAATGCTTAATTTTATATTTATGAAGTCTGTCATTTTAAAAAGAGACCCAAATTTTACCAAATAATTTATGAACATCCGACAATTACTCAAGCCAGGAATGATTGGGGTGCTAGGCCTCGCCATTGCCTGCTCTCCTCAATCAGAACAAGATCAAACCAGCACAGCAACCAAAGAAGTGCTTACTGACACCAATACACCACTGCACCTTTTGCAGCCTGATTATCCGGTGCCTTATGGCTTTCCGGAGGAAAAGGACGTAAAGGCAGTGATTGATCGGGTATATGAATACCTTGATTCGACTACTCCTACCGAAGTATTGACCGGAGAAGACGGTTCGGCTATTGCTGATTTTAGCAAAGTGGATGGAAATAGCGTGTTGAAGCAAGGGGATTTCAGGTTGCTCAGCTATGAATGGGGCGTGACCTATTCTTCCATGCTGCTAGCTGGGGAAGTCACTGGTGATGCACGGTACACGGATTATACCAAGAAGAGAGTGAAATTCATTGCCGACCTTTATCCGCATTTCCAAAAGGTGGAAGGGAAGGACCATGCCTTGCATTCGGTAGTGTATCCGGGAGCCTTGGATGATGCCGGAGCCCTTTGTGCTTCCTTTATCAAAACCTCCATGGCGGGAGTAGATACTGACGTGCGCCCCGTGGTGGACAATTTTATGAACTACATCATGAATGGCCAGTTCCGCTTGGAGGATGGGACCTTGGCCAGAAACCGACCGTTGAAAAATACCCTTTGGCTAGACGACCTATATATGAGCGTGCCGGCGATTGTACAAATGGGAAAACTGACCGGAGAACAAAAATATTTTGATGAGGCCGTTCGTCAGATCAAACTCTTTTCTGGACGGATGTTCAATGAAGAAAAGGGCCTTTACATGCACGGATGGGTGCAGGGAATGGAAGAGCATCCACAGTTTCACTGGGGACGTGCCAACGGCTGGGCAATCCTGACCAAAGTAGAGGTACTCAATGCCTTACCTGAAGATCATCCAGGCAGACCTTTTGTGTTGGACCTTCTGCAGCAGCATATCAAGGGGCTGGCCAAGCTGCAGTCTGGCTCGGGTTTTTGGCATCAATTGCTCGACAAGGATGACTCCTACCTGGAAACTTCAGCCACAGCGATCTATACCTACTGTATAGCCAAGGCGGTAAATGAAGGCTGGGTGGACGATCAGGCATATGCGCCGATGACCTTATTGGCTTGGAATGCCGTGAGCACCAAGGTAAACGACAAAGGCCAAGTGGAAGGTACCTGCGTGGGTACTGGAATGGGTTTTGACCCAGCATTTTATTATCACCGCCCCATCAATCCGTATGCGGCCCATGGCTACGGTCCTGTGATCGCCGCTGGAGCAGAAGTGATTAGAATGCTTCAAATGCATGATTTTGAAATCAATGATAGCTCGGTGCAATTGCTTGATGAGTCTGCTAAAGGCTAAGGACGCGCTGTTATAAGTGCTTTAGATGGGCCCTACGAATTTCGTAGGGCCTTTTTTATTGATGGGCAATAGTGTTTTTGAACCCAGATTCAATGCTGTTTTGGAAATGGTGCACATAGCCCAACCTGCTTTTTGTTCTTTTGTTCCTGTATAAAATGGCTTTCAAAAGACCATTATCAAATCCACCCCCTTTTTTAAACATTAAGAAGCCATATGAGCGCAGCAAGTACATTAAATTTAGGAGTACTATCAAACCAATAAACCCATTTTCTATGAACAAGTTATTTTCCTTGCTGATGATCTTGCTTTTGGGCTGTAGTGCCAGTACAGATGGCCGTCCAGCTTCCCAAGCTACTGATAATGATATAATAAGTCCACTTTCCGTGGAAGGCATACAACTGGTAGATGATCAAGGGAATCCTATAATGCTACGAGGGGTGAGTTTTGGGTGGCACAATTGGTGGCCGCGCTTTTATAATGCCGGCGTGGTCAAATGGCTCAAGGAGGACTGGAAGGCCAATGTCGTCCGGGCGGCGATGGGAGTGGAGCCAGAAGGGGCCTATTTGGATAATCCTGATTGGTCAATCAACAAAGTGGAAGCGGTGGTGGAGGCTGCCATAGAAGCGGAGGTCTATGTGATCATTGACTGGCACAGCCATCATATCCATTTGGAAGAAGCCAAGGATTTTTTTAAGAAAATGGCCACCAAATACGGGAACCACCCTAATGTGATCTATGAAATTTACAATGAGCCCGAGTCAGATACTTGGCAGGAAGTGAAGGCATACAGTGAGGAGGTGATCAAGGTGATCAGGGAGATTGATCCCGATAACTTGATTTTGGTGGGTTCTCCCCATTGGGGTCAAGATGTGCATTTGGCTGCTGATGACCCCATTGTTGGCTATGACAATATAATGTACACGCTGCACTTCTATGCGGCTACGCATAAGGATTTTCTCCGAAAACGTGCCGATTACGCATTGGGAAAAGGCTTGCCATTGTTCGTGTCCGAGTGCGCTTCCATGGAAGCTACTGGTGATGGAGAGATCAATCAGGAATCCTGGCAGGCTTGGTATGACTGGATGGAGGAAAACCAAATCAGCTGGTTGGCTTGGTCCATTTCTGATAAAGATGAAACCTGTTCCATGCTCCATCCATCCGCATCATCTGCGGGGAAGTGGCAAGCGGGGGATTTGAAGGAATGGGCCAAGCTTGTCAAGACCTACTTGAACCGATAATGTGAATAGGCTGAAAGCTAAATTTTACGTTTTAATTTTTTGTCTTGAAATCGGATTCTAAATGTGGAAAGCCAAAGGCGGATTGGACAGGATGCTCAGTTGCTAACACATAAAGTTCTTTAACCCGGTTGATGCATATTTCCATCTAACTCCGGAAGGCTTCTATTTTGTGGAATTTGGTATGGCTAAATGGGAGTGTTTAACTAGGCTTTCAGTCTGCATGAGGGGAATGTTATTTGGACACATTCCCAAGGACTTGCCTCGGGTAAACTAATCACTGCATTTTCTCTATTGTGCCCTATGTGTTTAATGTGATTACCAATGCACAATTCGGGGCAAAGTGCCAGCGGCACGATAAATTTTGTAACCTGCGGATTTATTCGCAGGAGGTTTGAGATCTTCTCAGTCACCAGAAGGAGTGCCAGCGGCACGGATGATAGCTACGCCTATACGAAAAGTGTTTTCTTTTAACCCGGATTATGCATTAGGAATCGTAGTGAGAGCTGAAATTGCAAGAAAATCAGTTAGTTTGGAGGCATTAGCGTAGCACCGCTACGGTTATGCCGAAAACTAAAGTGAAACGGCTGATTTTGAAGCAGTTTAAGGTCGCAACAGATAGGCTAATGCATATTCCGGGTTCAATGCCGTTTAGTTAGTGTGTATCTGGAGAATATGGGTTCTATATTTTTTCCTTGGGCAGTTATTTTTCTGGCTAAATTCCTAGGTGTTTTTCACCCCTTTACCTTTGTTACTTTTTTGCTTCAGGTCAAAAAAGTAACCAAAAAACCCCGCCGCTGTGCATCTATTGGCCTAAAATTAAAACCTCCCCTCATGCAGGCAAACTCCTCCTGTCTAAAGCCAAGCAGGCCTATCTAAAGGCAGGTAAACCTTCTTGAGCTGCCAACATTCTTTTTGGGCAGCATTTCGTCAAACAAGCCTGCCTTTTTGCCCACCCGCTTTTTAATTTCTTAACGCCCAATACCTGCAAGGCGGATCCGATTAATAAGTTTCTTATGGATAAATTATCATCATTATTCCATGTAGTGGTATATTTTCTTAAGTAACCAAGTTGAGCGAGAACTATAAGCCCCCTGAGCCAAAAAAGGTATCGCTTCCTTATTACGGCCCTTGGTATGCCTGTTTTCCAGCCGATGGTGGAGGTCGTTAAGAAAGTGAGTTGGCTCGCGTCGTGGAACAGCGAGACCCACTCACTTTTAGGTCGTAGCCATCGGGTGGAAATTAAAATGGGTGACGGATCTCGGTCGCAGGGTAAATCCATGTTCCATTTTAAAAGGCATACCACCGGCCTAGATTTTTTTCTTTCTTTTTTCATCAATGGAAAAAAGGAAAAGGATAAAACCCACCAAGATGATCAGGTTTCCCCAGCCAAAGTCAATCAAAAAAAGACCTCTTAGGTATATGAAAAGGAGGAAATGCCCTTAACTAAACGGCATTGATTCCGGGTTTAATGCCGTTTAGTGTAAGTTAGTGAGCATAAGGGAGGTCACCCTGCCCCTTCGACATTACGATCAGTTCAGTACGTGTAAGTTCAGGATAAACTAAAGTCGAAAGGCAAGTATTTGACTTAAAAGTCCTTTGTTGCATTTACCCGAAAGGTGTAATCAAACTATTTTTGGTAGGTATATCAAGGATTTCCTTAAAAGTTCCCAGCACATAGGTGTATGCAGGACACTTCATAACAGTTGGCCGAGAGCTCAATGATGGTATTTTTAGAAACTGTATGTGATGTTTTGGGTTTTTGATTGGATGGTAGAATAATATTTTAGGTTTGGAGTTGTTTGCTGAGCTTATATTTTTTTATCGCCTTTTGTAAGGTGTTTATAACCAGTATAGTACAGCACAAGGATTTTTTTTCCCAAGGGTACATTCGTTTTCAACTTGCCCAAAACGGGCTGAATGGTGATTTAGCAATTCACATGAGCAGGAAGTGTCCATTTTCTGTGGAGTTGGAAACGATTTTAATCAATAAACATACAATGAGAAAAAAGCAAACCCCAAAAAACCGCATCAACACCAAAAAGTGGGCGTTGATGGCAATGGCTTTTGGAGCTGTGGGAGTGAGTGGAGCATGGTCGTCCCATGCCCTGGCTTCCAGTACTTCAAGGAGTCTGGAGATGAGCGTTGATCAGATGGATAAGACCATCACGGGAACAGTAACTGTTGCGGCTACTGGAGAAACCTTGCCCGGTGTCAATATCCTGATCAAAGGTACTGGTTCTGGTACAGTGACAGACTTGGACGGTAAATTTACGTTAGATGTTCCAAGTGATGAGACGGTGTTGGTTGTGAGCTCCATCGGTTATGTAAAGCAAGAGATCACGGTGGGTTCTCGTACAGCGATCGACATCGCCATGGAGGAAGACCTCCAGCAGCTCGGCGAAGTGGTCGTGGTGGGGTATGGTACCCAAAAGAAAAGTGATATTACCGGGGCCATTTCACAGGTGTCTTCAGAAGAACTGAAAGCGACACCAATCCAAAATGCCCTTCAAGGGATACAAGGACGAGCTGCGGGGGTGGACATCGCCAGTAACGCCCGCCCAGGGGAAGTAGGCTCCATCAGGATTAGAGGTAGTCGTACTGTAGCAGGTGAAAACGATCCCCTTTATGTATTGGACGGTGTTCCCCTCCAGTCTGGTGGGATAGAGATGCTTAATCCTAATGACATCGAGTCCATAGAGGTGCTGAAAGATGCCTCTGCTTCTGCTATTTATGGATCCAGAGCAGCCAATGGTGTGGTATTGATTACCACCAAAAAAGGCAAGGATGGCCGCGCGCAGATCAATTTTGATGCGTCCATGATGGTGCAGAATTTGAGAAACTTGGCCGACTACTATGATGCTCCTGGTTATGCAGATTACAGAAGAGATGCGGCCCGTGGTGCAGGAGCTTACAGTACCGCCTATCCCAATCCAGAAGATGATTTTGACTTTTTTGGGGCCGATGCTACGGCGTGGAACAATATCGCCAATGGCTATGATTGGGTGGACCGGGAAAACCTAATCCCCTCCATGCGTCCTACTACTGCTGCTGAGCAGGAAATGTGGGGCGTTTCGGAAGTCCCTTCATATGACCCCAGTAGACTGGAAACGACCGATTGGACGGATTATGTGGAGCAGACGGGGATTACCCAGACCTATAACCTTAGCTCCAACTGGGGAAATGAAAAGACCAAGGCATTTGTCTCTGGTGGCTACTTGGACCAGACCGGTACCAATGTCGGCCAAGATTACAAACGGTACAATGCATTGGTAAACCTGGAAATTCAGGCAGTGGATTGGTTGAAGCTGGGTGGCTCTATCAATGCTAGCTACAGCATCCAGAATTATGGTTATTCAGCTGGAGGCTCCAGAGGCGGGCGAACCATTTATGAAGCAGCACTGGGCCAATTGCCTTATGCCAAACCCTATGATGCCAATGGGAACTATATCTTTAACCCAGGCGGTGACCCGAACATCGTCAATCCGATTCAGGATGGCGATTATGTGATCAATGAGAGAACCACCCTTCGCGCATTCGGTAGCTTTTTTGCGGAGGCAAAATTGGCCGAAGGATTAAGGGTGAAAACGATCTTTGGTCCGGATATCAGAAATTATAGAAATGGACAGTTTCAGTCTGCCGAATCCAGTCTACGGGGTGGAGGATCAGCCTCTTCTACCAATTATGCAAGGCTAGGACAAAACCAACAGCTATCTTGGACATGGGAAAACCTCGTGTATTATGACAAGGTATTTGGTGACCATACATTAAACGCTACGTTCTTACAGAGTTCTTCATATTGGAAAACTGAAAGCTCAGATATGACTGCTTCCGACCTGCCTTATGACAGTCAGTTGTGGTACAATCTCGGCTCTACCAACCGTGGATCTTTGGACGGCTGGGGGTCTGGTTTTTCTGAGCGAACCCTCATGTCCTACATGGCCAGGTTCAATTACTCGTATAAAGACCGATACTTGCTTACTTTGACGGGACGCTCAGATGGAGCTTCTGTATTAAGTGAAGGGAATAAATGGGATTTCTTTCCTTCATTCTCATTGGGTTGGAAGATCCACGATGAGGCCTTTATGTCAGATGTGAATTGGGTAAACCAGTTGAAATTAAGAGTAGGGATGGGTACTGTAGGTAACCAGACAGTAGGGCCATATGGAACCGCTGGAGGATTGGTGCAGGTGCCGTATGTCTTCGGAAGTGATCCTGCCAATGGTTATGTAACCGGAAACCCAAAGGGCTCTGCTCAGGGAGCTTTGCCTAACCGAAACCTTGGATGGGAAAAAACCCAGCAGTGGAATTTCGGCTTGGACTTTGGTCTTTGGAAAGACCGTTTGTATGGTAGTGTAGAGTATTATTCTGCTGATACTTATGACCTGCTATTTGATAAAACACCAAATTCGGTAACTGGATACAGCAATATCACCATCAATACCGGGAAAGTACGAAACAGCGGGGTGGAGGTGACCTTGTCCTCATTGAATATCGACAAGAATGACTTTAGCTGGACCACTGATATCAACTTTTCCAAAAATAAAAACGAAATCATCGAACTGGCAAATGGAAAGCAAGACGATGTGGTGAACCAGCTATTTATTGGCCAACCCCTTGGTATTTATTATGACTATAATAAAATAGGTATTTGGCAGTTGAACGATGCGGATTTATTGGAGCAATACAGCGAAAATGGCTCAGATTACGAGCCAGGTGATATCCGTGTCCAAGATGTCAACGGTGATAATCGAATAGATCCCAATAATGACCGGATGATCCTGGGCCAGACGGCACCAAAATGGACGGGTGGTATCACCAACACCTTTAACTATAAGAACTTTGAACTATCGGCTTTTGTCTATGCCAGATGGGGATACCTGGTTCAAGGGGGGGCGGTGGACATGTCCGGAAGATATGCTTCCAGGGTCATCGATTACTGGACACCCACCAATCCTACCAATGCCTATCCAAGAGCCGATTACAATAATGGCGGTCAGCCCATTCATTACAGTGCGATGAACTACCAAGATGGATCATTTGTGAAAGTTCGTTTTATCTCACTGGGATATACCTTCCCACAGGACATTATTGGGAAATGGGGCATGAGCAATTTGAAGCTCTATACACAGGTGCAGAATCCATTCCTGTTTTCAAAAACAGACTTCATCGACCCGGACAGCAGCTATCAGATCGGCGGCTCCAATCCAAGTGCATCCAGCATTACGACGAGAAGTTTTGTGTTTGGTCTGAACATGACTTTCTAAACCCCTAAAACCTGAATATTATGAAAAAGAATATCTTCATCATAGCACTGGCAGCCGGTAGCCTCTTTTCTTGTCAGGATTTCCTGCAGGAAGAAATGGTCGCTACCCTGACCCAGGAGAGGTACAATTCGCCTGAAGGAATTGAAGAATTGGTCAATGGTGCCTATGAAGGGCTCCGGTTTCACCATAATTACGAGTGGTCTTATGCATTGACCAACTACGGTACGGATGAATTCACGAATGGGGGTGGTGTAAATCATGTAATGTATAATACCTACACCGGCCTGCTCAATCCCGCAGAAGAGACTGATTTACGGCCTTTGTGGGACAATATGTATGCGCAGATCAATGTCTGCAATATTGGTGTCCAGAATATTCCAGAGGTATATACCGACCCTAATTCCGCTACCACCAGAGATACTCGCTTAGGTGAGGTATTGTTTCTGAGAGGGTTTAATTATCTGAAGCTCGTGGAGCAATTTGGTGCGGTACCGATGAAGCTGACACCTACGGAAGGTGATGAAGCTGATTTTCCCCGTGCCACTGTGGCCGAAAACATGGCCCAAATCATCAGTGACCTGAGAAGGGCAGAGCAGCTCTTGCCTCCTACGGCTTCGCAGGTAGGGAGGATTACCCAATCTGCCGCTCAGCATTACCTGGCCAAAGCCTACCTTTTCAGGGCCAGTGAGCGCAACGCAGAAATCACCCAGGCCAATGACCTGGACAGCGCAGCTTACTTTGCAGACGAGGTGATCAATAATTCGGGCAGGTCACTAGCTCCGGATTATCAGGACATTTTCGAATATACAGCAGTAAATGGACCCAATGAAAGCTTGTCGGAGATCATCCTTTCTTCCCAGTTTGATAATAACCAAGCATTGCTGGGTAGGTATGGAAACCAGACGCACATGTACTTCCTGTCCATTTACCGTAACTTCCCCGGCATGACCAGGGATTTGGAAAATGGCCGTGAGTTTGATCGGTTGAAGCCTACTGATTTTGCGTTGGACAATTTTGACCGAGTGAATGACTCCAGGTTTTACAAGAGTATCAAGACGTCTTATATCGCTTCGTTGAGCAGTGACAATATCCCTGAGTGGACAGCGGACAATGCACCAAGTCCAGAAATGGTGGGACAGCCAAAATTCACCCAAGGGGATACAGCGATCATTTATTTGATCAATGAAGCCAGCGATCAGCGGTTTACAGATGACTATAAGGATTCTTTCGCTCCTTTGATGCTAGTAAGAAATACGCCAGATGGCACGGACTGGGGCTTGAGTACCTACCCTTCCCTTTCCAAGTACTTGGATCCCTTCCGTACCAACTTCAATGATGCCAAAGGCACACGAGATGGGATTTTGGCCAGACTTTCTGAGACGTATCTGATCGCGGCAGAGGCTTATGGCCGCATGGAGAATTATGGGCAAGCATTGCAATACATCAATGAGGTAAGGCAAAGAGCAGCGTATCAGGCAGGTGAAGAAAGGGGCAGGGTGTACCATCTTGCTGAGGAAGTGCCTTATGAGGAAAATGGCAGTACTGCGGAAGATATGATCGCGACAGAAGCGGTGTTTACGCCCGGGACGCCAGAAGCTGCCACGGAGATCTATCCTGAAAGTGTCGGCTCCAAGGCAGACATGTTTGTACACTTTGTGTTGAATGAACGAGCCAGAGAGTTGTTGGGAGAATTTCACCGATGGGTGGATCTTTCCCGTACAGGGACATTGCTCCAGCGTGCGAGGGCATTTAATCCAGAAGCAGCTCCCAATGTTTCAGAAAGGCATATCCTGAGACCAGTGCCACAGAGTTATCTGGATGCGCTCATCATCAATGGCCAGCCATTGACTGCGGCAGAAAAAGATGCCATGCAGAACCCTGGATACTAAGGGAATTAGTACGAGTTTTATCCATGTAAAAGCCAGTTTCCTTCAGGGAGCTGGCTTTTTTATTCCCTATTTGGAGTCACTTTCCAAGACAGGGCCTCTAAACATAAGGGATCCAAAAATCACGGCGAAAATCAAATAGATAACAGCTAGCCCCCACATCAAATGGGCTATGGTGAAATCCGAAAATACAAACTTGATCAAGGCCATGCCCGCAATCATAAAATGTCCAAAATTACCTAGCACCAATGGTCGGTTATAGATGCCACCGATGAGGCTGTTTTTCTGCATCCAGTTCATGGTGCCAAAAGCAATGTACAGGGCTCCGAGAAGCTGTAGCATCATTATGCTCACTGGTGACTGACCAGAGCCGATATGAAGGGCAAGCTCTTTAGGTAAAAAAGTAAACCCAATCCCCAAGCCAAATAAGAAAATGGCACTTGCCGTCATGATGAGTTTTGTGTGCATTATTATTGTCGTTTGGTTACTGAAGCTTCAAGGTAAAAGCTTTTTATTTGACATAAAAGCAACCAAAATCTTAAAAATGAGGCCGAAAGATAATTTTAATAATAGGAACCTCAAGGGAAACGGTTGTTTAGCCCGGATTATGCGTTAGGAATCGTAGTGAGAGCTGAAATTGCAAGAAAATCAGTTAGTTTGGAGGCATTAGCGTAGCACCGCTACGGTTATGCTGAAAACTAAAGTGAAACGGCTGATTTTGAAGCAGTTTCAGGTCGCAACAGATAGGTTAATGCATATTCCGGGTTTAACCTCCAATTATTCTGGGAATGGCTCTTCGGGTTAAATGCATGCCTTTCAGTATAGCACAGAATACTTTTGGTGGGAGTGTTTGGTATTTTTGTCTTAAGAATAGAGCAGCCGATGGCAACAAGCTATCTGCTTTATTACAATGCTAACGTAAGCGTTAATACAAATGGGTTTATTTTGACGTTTGAAAAGGGAGTATTTCGAACGTTTGAAAGCCCCGGGAATTTACCCGGGGTTTTTTGCTTTTTTATGGGGCTCAAGCGGAATAGCTGGGGCTGATAGAACGCTGATGACGCAGATGATTATGATTTGCGCTGATTTTTTTTATAAAGTGCTTGGCGCCTTCGTGGCTTAATTTTGCGCCACAAAGTCTCGAAGTCACAAAGGGGGCTTTGGTGGCCTTCAGAAACAGAAGTTGATTCAGTATGCTTAGGTCAGGTTTTCCTTAAAGAACTCAATGGTTCTTTCCCAGGCCAGTTTAGCCGATTCCTCATCGTATCGTGGAGTGGTGTCATTGTGGAAGCCGTGGTTGGCATTTGGGTAAAAGTAAGCCGTGTAGGGCTTGTTATTTTTTTTGAGGGCTTTTTCATAAGCCTCCCACCCGGTATTGACCCGTTCGTCCAGTTCTGCATAGTGAAGCATCAAGGGAGCGTTGATTTGGGAAACCAGCTCCAGCGGAGGCTGACTACCGTAAAAAGGCACAGCAGCTTTGAGCTTAGGTACTTTTACAGCCATCATGTTGGATATCCAGCCACCAAAACAGAAGCCAACTACACCGATATTTCCGGTACATTCATCACTTGCCCGGAGATAGTCAAATGCCGCCATAAAATCCGCTAGCATCTCATCCCGGTCCCGTTGTCGCTGCAAGGCCCTGCCTTCATCGTCATTGCCCGGGTAGCCTCCGAGAGGAGTGAGTGCGTCCGGTGCGATAGTGATAAAGCCAGCGTCGGCAGCCCTTCTGCCTACATCGGCAATATAGGGGTTGAGCCCACGGTTTTCATGGACGATGACTATTCCCGGGAGTTTTCCCTTGGCATTGGCCGGTCTGGAGAGCTGTGCAGCAATTTTGCCGCCACCTTTGGGAGAGGAATAGGTGATGGTTTCTGTTTTTAAGGCGGGGTCATCTTGGCTTATTTGAATATTGTCCTGATAATTGGGCATCAAAAAACTGGTCAATGAAGCGAGTGTGATTCCTCCTACCGCATATGCGGAAAGCTTTTCTAAAAAAACACGACGTTCTAATTTATTGTGGGCATAAGCGTCATAAAGATCAAAAACTTCCTGTTTGATATCTTTTTTGCTGAGCTTTTTCATGTATGGGGAGGATTATCTGTTGAAACGTAAGTTATTGATAGTAAAATTGGTAAGCGGTGATTAAGTTACGCAAAAATCCATATAGTCAAAAGAATTGTTGACGATGGGGCACGGTTGCTCGTAGTTAGCGAAGTCATAGAGCTAATGAATTCAGCCCATTTACCTACCACATACCACATACCACATACCACCTGCTACATACCACCTACCATCCCCTTCGTGTTTGATATTCCCCCCCCTTCACTTTTCAATTTTTGTAAGGTTTGCTTGTATCGATCGCAATTGATTTTTTGGCTTCATCGGGGTCGATGTATTGTGCCAAATCCCTAAGCGAAATCACCTGATAGTGATTATCCTTTAGGAATTGCAAGTACTCCTTAAAGAGAGCCGGAGGTGTGTTTACCCAAGGATGTTCGATGTCAGGCACGCCGTGGATGGTTAAGACTACCACCTTGCCATTTTTAGCTGCTTTCAGTGCATCCATGATTTCGGCTTTGTTGTCTTCCTTGGTGGCCCAGCTGGGGATCAGGTAGGGATGGTCTTTTACAGGATCATATCCGCGCTTTCCCCCTGCTCGGGCAAAGTCATAGCCTTTTTCTTCCAAGACTTCAAAACACGTCTCGCTGATGTCGTAAGCAGGGTAAGCAAAGCTCCTTGGGGCGGGGATTCCCAAGGAATCGCACTTGTCCTCAATATATCCCAACTGCTCGATGATTTGCCGTTTGTCCAGCTCATTGACATGGGCATGGGTCTTGGTATGGTTGGCCACTTCGAACCCCATCCGATCCAGCGCCTGCATCTGTCGCCAGTTCATGTATTTGGTGCTGTCGGAGAAGTTGGGAGGAAATTCACAGACAAAGAATGTCGCCCCAAATCCATACTGCCTGAGCAAAGGTGCCACCACGGAGTAATGACTGGCTGGCGCATCGTCAAAGGTGAGGACTACCAGCTTGTCTGGGATAGGCTGTTTTAGGATTTGTGAAAAAGGTAATACAGGAAGTGTACAGAGAAGGGAAGTTAAAATGGTTTTTCTCATGGTGTTTTGGGGTTAATTTAGAATAGAAATAGCCTTCATAACGATAAACCGGTTTGAAAGAATGGTGTGAAGTGGGGATTGATTTCTTTTTCTATTTTAGAGTGGACTTTATCCAGTCCAGAATGACCCTCCGGGTTTTTTCTGATACCCAGTGTTCATTGATAGGGGTGATATAAGCCTCTTTTTCGGTATCCAAGGAGTTGTAAACAATATAGCTTGTGGTGGGAGGGCAGGTGTTATCATTATAGCCCCAAGTCATAAATACCGGTACGTCGATGAGCTTGGCGAAATTGACCACATCGTAATACTCGAGTGTCTTGAGCTTTTCGGGCGTGTCCATACCGTCAAAGTTCTTAAAAAGGTGGGGGTATCCTCCTGCTCTTCCAGCTTTATAACCTGCCATGTCACTGAGCGCAGGGTGGTTAGCCGCACAAGCGGTGACCCGATCGTCCAGACCAGCAGTGATCAGGGCAAGGTGGTCAGGAAGTCCAGTGCACGGACACAGGAAAGGTAAACCTTCTTCATATAATAACTGTCGCGGTCATCCAGTCCGTTGACCAGATAGCTGTTGTTTCCATTGCCAAATGCCTTACTGATCTCCTTGTACGTTGTGCCGTCCAGGTCGGGACGGATGCCATGGATTTCCATGTCAAACCTGATGACATCACTTTCGGCATAAAAAATATGCTTAAGCGGATTCATCGGTTTGATACCTGCGCCCGGCGGGGCAAAGACTACAGGAAATTTACCTGTTTTTTTGGGTACGGTAAGGTAGCCATACACCTGCTGGCCTTTCTGGTAGGCTTGGAGTTTGACCAGGTAGCAATTCACCTTGTTGCTGGAGTATTCAGGTACGAAGACCTTTTCGACCTCCATCGGTGTCTGGGCAGCTTCCCTTTTGGCCTGGCTCCAAAAAGCTTCAAAATCATCTGGGAAATTGGTGTACGGTTGGAGCTTTTCCGGTTCGAAACCCACCTTTACATGGTGCTTATACGTCTGTCCATGAAGTGTGACCGTAAGCCAGCAGTCCCTAAATCCCGGTTCATTGGATGTGCCTAGAGAGACTGTTCCTTTGCCGTTTTTTATGTCAATGAATCCAGCTGTGTCAGGATCAAGCATTTCTGGTCCTACCGTATAGTGGACCTTTGCATTGGCCACCGGCATTCCAAATTCATAAAGGGAGACCGTGACTTTAGCTTCTTCTCCGAGTTCATAAAGCCAGTTGGAATGATCAGGTTCTGTTACCCAGAGTACGTTACTTCTGGAAGGGTAGTTCTGGGCAGTGGCAGACAGAATACCCAAAATGGTGAATAAGAAAGAGAGGACAGATTTCATGGGGTGTTTTGTTTTGGTCGTAGAAATATAAAAAAGGGTTCTAGATGATTTAATGTGGGTAACGTTTACTTTGTTTGTCGAATTTTAGCGTGGCTCTCAGCTTGTTACCTTGTTACTTTTTTGCTTCAGGTCAAAAAAGTAACCAAAAAAACCCGCTGCGGTGAGGTATTTGACTAAAATCAAAGCCAGCACTCGCGCAGGCAAACTCCTCCTGTCTAAAAGCTAAGTAGAGCTAAAGGAAGCCAGGTAAACCATTTGAGCGGCCAATCAACTTTTTGTGCTGATTCACGTCAAACCTCTCAGGCCTGTCTAGCAGCCAGATAGACCTGTCTAGGCCGCCAGGCAGGCAAGCCTGCGCCTTTTCCAGCCCACTTCTTTGATTTCTTAACGTCAAATACCTCAAGGCAGAGCAGAAAATTCCCCATTGAAAAGGATCATGAATCAACGGTAAAATAACCGGGCACTTATCTCCCCTCCCTCCTATAATCCATATAGCGCCAATTTAGAATTGAAATAGCCTTCATAACGATAAACCGGTTTGAAAGAATGGTGTGAAGTGGGGATTGATTTCTTTTTCTATTTTAGAGTGGATTTTATCCAGTCCAGAATGACCCTACGGGTTTTTTCTGATACCCAGTGTTCATTGATTGGGGTGATATAAGCCTCTTTTTCGGTATCCAAGGAGTTGTAAACAATGTAGCTTGTGGTGGGAGGGCAGGTGTTGTCATTATAGCCCCAAGTCATAAATACCGGTACGTCGATGAGCTTGGCGAAATTGACCACATCGTAATACTCGAGTGTCTTGAGCTTTTCGGGCGTGTCCATACCGTCAAAGTTCTTAAAAAGGTGGGGGTATCCTCCTGCTCTTCCAGCTTTATAACCTGCCATGTCACTGAGCGCAGGGTGGTTAGCCGCACAAGCGGTGACCCGATCGTCCAGACCAGCAGTGATCAGGGCAAGTGCTCCGCCTTGGCTGCCTCCTTGGGCAATGAGGTTTTTGCCATCCCAGGCGGGCAAGGTGGTCAGGAAGTCCAGTGCACGGACACAGGAAAGGCAAACCTTCTTCATATAATAACTGTCGCGGTCATCCAGCCCGTTGACCAGATAGCTGTTGTTTCCATTGCCAAATGCCTTACTGATCTCCTTGTACGTTGTGCCGTCCAGGTCGGGACGGATGCCATGGATTTCCATGTCAAACCTGATGACATCACTTTCGGCATAAAAAATATGCTTAAGCGGATTCATCGGTTTGATACCTGCGCCCGGCGGGGCAAAGACTACAGGAAATTTACCTGTTTTTTTGGGTACGGTAAGGTAGCCATACACCTGCTGGCCTTTCTGGTAGGCTTGGAGTTTGACCAGGTAGCAATTCACCTTGTTGCTGGAGTATTCAGGTACGAAGACCTTTTCGACCTCCATCGGTGTCTGGGCAGCTTCCCTTTTGGCCTGGCTCCAAAAAGCTTCAAAATCATCTGGGAAATTGGTGTACGGTTGGAGCTTTTCCGGTTCGAAACCCACCTTTACATGGTGCTTATACGTCTGTCCATGAAGTGTGACCGTAAGCCAGCAGTCCCTAAATCCCGGTTCATTGGATGTGCCTAGAGAGACTGTTCCTTTGCCGTTTTTTATGTCAATGAATCCAGCTGTGTCAGGATCAAGCATTTCTGGTCCTACCGTATAGTGGACCTTTGCATTGGCCACCGGCATTCCAAATTCATAAAGGGAGACCGTGACTTTAGCTTCTTCTCCGAGTTCATAAAGCCAGTTGGAATGATCAGGTTCTGTTACCCAGAGTACGTTACTTCTGGAAGGGTAGTTCTGGGCAGTGGCAGACAGAATACCCAAAATGGTGAATAAGAAAGAGAGGACAGATTTCATGGGGTGTTTTGTTTTGGTCGTAGAAATATAAAAAAGGGTTCTAGATGATTTAATGTGGGTAACGTTTACTTTGTTTGTCGAATTTTAGCGTGGCTCTCAGCTTGTTACCTTGTTACTTTTTTGCTTCAGGTCAAAAAAGTAACCAAAAAAACCCGCTGCGGTGAGGTATTTGACTAAAATCAAAGCCAGCATTCGCGCAGGCAAACTCCTCCATTTGAGCAGCCAATCAACTTTTTGTGCTGATTCACGTCAAACAATCCTGCGCCTTTTCCAGCCCACTTCTTTGATTTCTTAACGTCAAATACCTCAAGGCAGAGCAGAAAATTCCCCATTGAAAAGGATCATGAATCAACGGTAAAATAACCGGGCTCTTATCTTCACCCACTAGAATCTATATAGAGCCAAAAAAAGTCACCTTTTGTACGCTAAAGGTGACTTTTTCATTCTTATACAATAGTGTTTTTAAATCAATTCAGAAAGGCTTAATCTACTAACTTATACACTTCAGTCGCCGCCAGTAGAAAACAGCCCAAGCCATAATCTTCAAAATCCGGTTTGCTGGTGTAAGTGACCGGTTGACCGTCTTTTGGTTCTTTGCCAGTGCCTTGTAGATAACCTAGGAAACCATTGTCATGTATGGCTTCGGTAGATATCGCATTCCACGCTTTTTTGATAGCAGGCATATACACTTCTTTTTCCAGGAGGCCATTGTTTACGCCCCAGGCCATGCCGTAAAGGAAGAGTGCTGTACCGGAAGTTTCTTTGCCTTCAAAGTGTGTAGGGTCATGTAAGCTGACATTCCAGAAGCCGTCTGTACGCTGTACTGTCAATACTGCCTTTAGCATGCGTTGGAGCATTTGTACGTATTCGAAGCGGTGCGGGTCATCAGCGGGAAGAAGTTCCAAGGTGCGCACCATGGCAGCCACCACCCAGCCATTTCCACGTGACCAGTAGCAATCATTGCCATTGGGTTCTGCATAAGGGGGGCGGAAGTCACTGTCTCTCCACCATAGGTCGTCATGGGGATTGAACAGGCCTTGGGTTACTTTAGTGTCCATGTACATTTCGTACATGCGCTCAGAGTACTTGGCGTCACCGGTAAGGCTGGTCAGCTGAGCAAATACCGGCATGGCCATCTGCAGGGCGTCGATCCAGTCCCAATCGTTGATTTTGTAGGTGTCCATCATCGCGTCGATAGAGGCTTGGATATGCTCGATACGTTCAGGTTTTTGGTCGATTTCGTAGAGCATGATATAAGTCTGGCCGGCACAGTGATTGTCAGCGTGACGTGTTTGGGTGCCATTTCGAAGGTCCCAGCTGTGCGATTCTCCCCATTTCACGGCATAGTCATAATAAGCTTGGTCTTGTTTCAGGCCATAGAGGGCCATCAGCCCTTCATAGTAAACAGCTCGGGTCCATAAGTTGCTGCTGCGTTCTTTGTTGGTGATGACATTTTGGCCAGGATCAGGCCATTTTTCCATAAAATAGTTGTTGGTCAAGACCATCTGATCCATGACCTCTTCTTTGGAGGGAAGCTCTTGGGCTGTTGAGACACTTGCCAATAGCATGATGGTGGCAAGGAAGGCGGTTATTCGTCGGAATTGCATTTTTTAGATTATAATTTATTGATTTTGATAAAATCGTAAAAGTGTCAATGAAGGCACCAAGAAGATATCTTCAAAAACTCATGTAGATTTTTCCTACTGGTCAAATATAACCATGAACAGGGAGTTAAGTATGCTGATATGTACTGCTTTATTATGAGAGAACGCTGGCTCAAGCATATTTCCATCTAACGTAGGAAGGCTTTTATATCGTGGAATTTGGTATGGCTAGATGGAGGTGTTGAACTAGGCTTTCAGCCTGAGTGAGGGCAATGTTTTTTTGGACACTTTCCCTATTGTGCGCTCTGTGCCTAATGTGGTTGTCAACTAAGTTAGCTACTTTATCGAGGTCTTGGAATCTGGGTTTAAGCAAAAAAATCAGCGCAAATCTTAATCACCTGCCTCATCAGCATTCCAGCTTTTTGGCTTGATCCCCTAGCTAAAATAGCATAGCCAGATTAAAAAAATAAAGTCTCCTTGGCAGTGGTCGTTGCTGAGATTCAATGGGTGTTAATGAGCACATTGAACGTGTTAAATCCCAAGCTGCCGATCCCCGGCCATGGAGACATTACTGATGTAATTAACCCTAAGCTTAGTTTCTTACTAAACTGAAATAAAGTTCGCTAATTCCCGGTCATCGAGCTTATCATTATCGTTCAAAAACCTATCATTTTTAGATGATAGATAAAATGGGTCTGATTTAAACTGCTTGTGTTCAGTTGTTTAGGGTTTTCTTCTTTTTTCTTTGATATATTGACTTGGGGAAAGTCCAAAGTGCTTTATAAATGCACGGGAAAAATTATTGGGTAGGTTATAGCCTACTTTATAGGCAGTTTCTGAGATATTAAATTCACCGCTGAGAAGGTGTGATGAAGCCTTTTCCATTCGGAAGCTAGTGATGAACTCTGCCGCTGACTTGTCGGTAAGGCCTTTGATTTTTCGATAAAATTGGGGGCGGCTCATGCCTAGTTTTCGCGCGAGGGAATCGACATCCAGGTTTTCGGATTCCAAGTTGGCTTCGATATACTGGCGTGCATTTTCCAAGAAGGTTTGGTCCACGGGATTGGACGTGGATGCGGCAAAGTCCTTGGCGGTTCCTGCGGTGAATTTGGCCTGTAGGTGTTTGCGCTGATCGAGCAGGTTTTTTACCCTGGCCATGAGGACTTGGGTGCTAAAGGGCTTGGTGACATAGGAGTCTGCTCCCGTTCCGTAGCCTTCTGTTTTGGCGGTGTTGGATTGTCTTGCCGTTAGGAGAATGATAGGGATGTGGCTGGTACGCATGTCTGCTTTGAGCTGTTGACAGAGCTGGAGCCCGTCCATGTCAGGCATCATGACATCACTGATGACCAAGTCGGGGATCTCGTCAAAGGCCTTGGACATGCCTTCTTTGCCGTTGGCTGCAGTGCTGACGGCGTAATGATCCCCGAAATGCTTTTTGATATAGTTTCGGATTTCTTCATTATCGTCCACCACCAGCAATAATGGCGCATTTTGTTTTGGGGAAGGCTGGTGTGGCGTCGGCGGATTTTGTTCAGTTGCAATAGGAAATGGTGATGGGGCAGCGGGGATTGGTGTCGTTGGTATATTCTTTGGTGCTGATGGAGCATCAGGCAGGAAGAAGCTAATGGTTGTGCCTTTCCTCAAGCTGCTTTCTAGGGATATTTCACCGCCATGAAGGGCTACCAGTTCCTTGGTAAGGGCTAGGCCAATTCCCGATCCTGCTGATTTGGCTTTGCCGTTTTTTACCTGATAGAAGATCTCAAAGATCTTTTCTTGTTCTGATTTGGGAATGCCGGGGCCGGTATCCTTTACTTCGATGAGAAGTCCTTTTTCAGGGTGCTTTTTACGACGGATAGTTACGTGGACTTTCCCCTGATTTGGGGTGAACTTTAAGGCGTTTGACAGGAGGTTATTGAGCACCATGGTGATTTTATCCTGATCAAAGGAAAGCGTGTGGGATGCGAGGCTTGTTTCCATGCTCAGTGAAATGCCCTGCTTCTCGGCCAAGTGTTTGAAGGAAGCGACTGTTTTTTTTACAAAAGCGATAATATCATTTTGCTGTAGGTTTAGCTGAAGTTTTCCCCCTTCCAGCTTTCGGAAGTCCAAGAGCTGGTTGATGAGCATGAGCAGCTGCTGGGCATTGTTGCGCATAAGGTGGTAATAGTACTCGGCAAGCTGCCTTTTGGGTTTTTCGTGGATCAGCCGCTCCAGCGGGTCGATGATCAGTGTCAGAGGTGTCCTAAATTCGTGTGATATTTCCGTGAAGAATTGGAGCTTTGACTGGTGGATGGCTTCCTTTTTGCGTAGCTGGATTTTTGAATGCAAGTAGCGGTACACGAGCCATATCAGACACGCCACTGCCAGCAAGTAAAGGCATATGGCCCACCAGCTTAGCCACCAAGGAGGTAACATGACGATGCTCAGCGTAGCGGGCGACTCGCTCCATACACCGTCACTATTGGTCCCTAAGACCTTGAAGGTGTATTGTCCAGCGGGAAGGTTGGCATAGGAAGCGATTCTTCTGCTGGCATCTGTAGTAATCCATTCTTCGTCATATCCTTCGAGTTTGTATTGGTATTTATTGCTCAGGGGATTGGTAAAGTGAATGGCCGCAAATTCCAGTTGGAAGGATTTGTCCCACCAAGTAAGCGTGATTTCATCCGTGGTGAGCAATGAGCTGTTGAGGATGGTGCGGTCCCGGATCTTGGTGCCGATATTGAGCTCTTGGTGCATTATACTGAGCCTGGTGAGGACCATTTTTGGAGGATTAGGGTTGGTTTTGATCTTAGAGGGTAAAAAAGAGGTCAAGCCATTGGAGCCTCCAAAATACAGCTTGTTGTCTGTTGGGCTTTTAAAAACAGCACTTTGCTTGAACTCATTTCCCTGAAGTCCATCCTTGCGGTTAAAGTGTTGGACTTTCTCTGTGACAAGGTCCAGTCTGGAAAGCCCTTTGGTGTGGCTGATCCAGATAGAATTTTCCCCATCAAAAGCCACTGCCATGATAAGATTATCCGTGAGTCCATTCACTGTCGTGTAGTGTTGGACGGCTTTATCAGAAGGCTGGATACAGTTTAGTCCTGCATCGGAGCCCGCCCAGATATTGCCATGGTGATCTTCAGTCAGCGAGTAGATACGGTTGCTCAGGAGCCTGTTGTGTTGGGCGCTTCCATGAGTATAGTTGGTGATGTTCAAGTCAGGAAGGCCGTCAGAAGGGTTTTCGATACAGCTCACTCCACCGTCTTCAGTAGCTACCCAAAGCCTGTCTTTGTGGTCCATCATCAGGTCCATTATTTGATTGCCGGCCAGCCCGTCGGAGCTATATAGGCATTGGAACTGGTCATTGGTGGGGTCATATTTGGCGAGGCCATAAAATGTACCGACCCAGATAGTGCCATTTTGGTCCTCTGTGATGGCAAAGATACTGGGGTGGCACATGTCCGTAGTGCATTGTGTGAAAGTTTTCTTTTTTGGGTCGAAATAAAACAATCCCGTTTTGGTACCGATCCAAACGATTCCTTTTGAGTCACAAAAGATAGCTCTGATGCGGAGATCGGTGAGGTGATCGCTGTCCACATAGGAATATCGTGGAGCCTCTGGGTCTGGGGAGAGAATGGTGATTCCTTGGTTTTCAGAACCTACCCATAGGTTGTTGGATTGGTCTACAGATATTGCTCGGACGACATTGTTGATAAGGCCTTCCCCGCGGCGACCTTTGTAGTAGTTTTTAAATGTCTTGTCATATAAGTCGGCGTGGTCTACGCCGCCGGATTGGGTGCCTACCCATAGGTGCCCGCTATAGTCGAGATAAACGTCTTTGACGAGGTTGTCAGAGAGCGACATAGGATCACGGATCTCGGCTTGGTAGATAAGGGTATCCTTCGTTGTTTTATTGATTTGTACCAAACCATTAGTGGAGGTTTTCCATTCAAAGCGCTCGTTGGAAGCATGTTTGGTTTGATATCCGTAACGTTTTATAAGCATATCACGGAGGTAGTTGGGTACTTGTTCCTCTTTGGGCTTTTGGAAGGTGGCTGTTTTGTAATCGTATTTAAAAAGTTCCCCGCGTGGCTCTACCTCGACCCAGATGTTTTCTAGTGAATCCGTGATAATGCCACTGATGCGATTGTCTGATAGTGCCGTGCTGTCCTTCTCATTGGCCCTAAAGACCTGGACATTATACCCGTCGTACCTTACGGCTCCTCCCCAAGTGCCAAACCACATGAATCCATACTTGTCTTTGGCGATAGAATATACCGAATTTTGGGGCAATCCATTGTCTACGGTGAGCTGGTCAAAATTCAAGTGGAGCTGTTGTCCGTAGGCGGGATCTACTGTGAGCGGGCACAGCAGGATATAGTAGATGAGGAAATATGTAAAGGAGGCTTTGGGCATTGGGCTTTTTTGTAGTTGGTCGCCTAAGGCGAAAATAGCGTTATTTTTGCTTTTTTACTATGGATATAGGCTTTGTTTGCTTTTTGGTTTGTTCCTTATCTTTATCGCTAATAAAGGTGATTTTTGCCTTTCCATCTACTGTCCCAAAATCCGGGTCCTCCAAAGCTCGGATAAAGGCGTTCCGGTGAATGTTTCGATCGGTGAGTTGTTGCAAATATTATATTGTGATAATGGCCTGGGGATTTGTTTCATAACAGTGCATAACGGTTTTGGTTTTGTTTTATTATAAATTGATTTGAAATGCGGTATTATGAACTAATTCAATCCCAAAATAATCAATTATGAAAAAGAGTTATGGAAATTTAAAGGGTTTAGCGATCCTAGTATTATCGATAATACTTATCACATCTTGTAAGGAGGACATGGAGCTGGCCAAACCAACTGCAGGCTTCACTACGGCCACGAATGAACTGGTGGCCACATTTACCAACGCATCAGAAAATGTCGCTTCCTATTCTTGGAATTTTGGTGATGGCAATACCTCTACCGAGGAGAATCCAAGTCATACTTACGAGGCGGCAGGTATATATACTGTCGTACTGACGGCCAAAGGAGCCAACGGAAAAATAATAGAAGCCAATAAGGATATCACAATCATCGAAAACCTAAAAGCGGATTATGATTTTGAAAGTGAATATTTGACCGTAACCTTTACCAACGCATCCGAAAATTCGGTTTCTTATTTGTGGGATTTTGGGGATGGCAACACCTCCACGGACGAGAACCCAACTCATGTTTTTGAGACGGCGGGGACCTATGAGGTGGTTTTGTTCAGTACTGCCCAAGGAGGGACAACAGTCCAAGCGACTAAGGAAGTAACCGTTGTAGGGCCTCCAATGGCGAATTATACGTTTGAAGATGAAGGCCTGACGCTAAACTTCACCAATACATCTGAAAACGTAGCGACTTACGCATGGGATTTTGGTGACGGCGCTACCTCGACGGAAGAGAGTCCAAGCCATACCTATGCAGCTGCCGGAACCTACACGGTGGTATTGACAGCTACTGATGAGGAGGGAGTGGTAGTGATGAGCAGCCAGGAAATCACCGTAGAAGTGCCAATCGATACTTCGCTGTATTCCATTGTGGTAGTTACAGATGACTCCCTTGACGATGCCCAGATTGAGTGGTTACGGGAAAAAGGCTTTAATGTCAGCACGTATTATAACAGCGGCTTCAGTACTGCCCCTCAAGAGGATATTGATATGCTGAATGCAGCAGACTTGATCATCATTGGACGGAGTGGTGGCTCAGGGGACTTTGACGGGGACGAAAAAACAGCTTGGAATGCTTTGACTACGCCCCTGATACTGAACTCCCAATGGACGGCCAGAAATAACCGGCTGAACTGGTTTGATAATAACGGAAATCCTGCAGCTTTCAACCCAACTGGAGGAGAGATCGTGACTGCCCAAGTCTTTGAGACAGATGATGAAGTTTTTGATGACGTGACCATAGAGGATGATAATGCTCTTTCATGGATCACTCCTCCTGCCAATTTACTTTATGTAAATACAGCGTCCAATGGGCAAGTAATGGCCACGACTGCGCCGGGCAGTGGAGGTAATGAAGAAGGCGGAGCAATGTTATTTGTCCGCTTTGCAGCCGGCATGGAGTTTTATTCAGGTGCTGGGGAATCACCCGCAGGACCTAGGACTTACTTTGGCTTTGGTGCTGATGAAGGTGGAGTAGCCTACTATTGGCAGCTTACAGATGAAGCCAAGTCGGTGTACTTTGAGGAAATCCTCAGGTTGGTTTTGATGTAAGCCAAGCAGAATACTGCTATCAGCCTAACGGTAGGCAATCATATAAACTGGAAACCAGCTGCAAAAAATTAATTACGCAGCTGGTTTTTTTATTTCTAAAAAAACTTAGCGCCTTTGTGGCCTACCATTCATCCCAGAATATTATAACAGTGAAGATACCACTGAGCTGACCCGGTGAGTCAACCCTATTGTGCCCTATGTATCTATGTTGTCAATACCAAGTCAAGCCCAAAAGCACCACTCCCACAGTTGGTGTTGGGTTAAAAACTCACATCTCGTGGTCCCGCAGCACAGCTTTCGAAACACCAGAATGGTCTGTTTTTTTTTGCCACGAAGTCACCAATAGGATTGGTTGGAAGGTGTCATGCAGTCCACACCTTTATTTCTAAAAAACCTTAGAGCCTTAGCGCCTTTGTGGCCTACCATTCATCCCAGACTACAACAATGAAGGTACCACTGAGCTGACCCGGTGAGTCACTCCTATTGTGCCCTATGTATCTATGTTGTCAATATCAAGTCAAGTCCGAAAGCACCACTCCCACAGTTGGTGTTGGGTTAAAAACTCACTTCTCGTGGTCCCGCAGCGCAACTGTCGGAACAACAGAATGGTCTGTTTTTTTTGCCACGAAGTCACCAATAGGATTGGTTGGAAGGTGTCATGCAGTCCACACCTTTATTTCTAAAAAACCTTAGAGTCTTAGCGCCTTTGTGGCCTACCATTCATCCCAGACTACAACAGTGATGGTACCACTGAGCTGACCCGGTGAGTCAACCCTATTGTGCCCTATGTATCTATGTGGTTTCCACTCCCCGAAGGTCGTTCCTAAAGATATTGCTAGACCCGAATTATGCTTTTATTCTGAAATTCAGCTGGTAAAGAAATATAAATAAGCACTTGAAGAAGTTTTCTCAAAGCCCTAAAATGCCAAATTAATTTCCTTATAGGTGTGGTGCAAAAAAAGTATTGTTTTCAGGAAAAATCTGTGTTTTGTCCGACGGGGATCAGTTGGGGCACAAAACCGTTTTAGAAGGTGCTAAAATGCTATTTTTTGTGTGGAAAAATTTGATCCGTTCATAACGAAAATTGCCCTGTATTCTTATATGATCTAATGATTTCTTTGCATGTCGTTGCTGATGTCTGGTTTTTTGTACCAGTACGGATCATAACACTTTGCGGGTTTTAGTTTTATAAATTTCGATTAAACCTTTATAGGTAAAAGTTTATAAAAGTCTTTTTTATGTTTTGCGAAAGATAATTAATGAGACTGTTAGTGCTTTGCTGAAAGGAGTTGATTAACCATAAAACCTCAAATAATCTATGAACAATTTTACAAAACTGCTTTTTGCGTGTTTTTGCTTGTCAGGGGTTTTCCTATTTGGATGTAAGGAAGAATTCGATGACTACTACGCCCGTCCGGAAGGACTGGAGGGGCCAGTGTACCAGATGCTTTCCGATTCCGTCCGTTTCCGGGGAGACTTTGACCATTACCTAGCGCTGGTGGACAGGGCAGGTTACAAGCAGACCCTCAGCTCAGCGGGCTATTGGACCGTATTCGCTCCCAATGACGAGGCCTTTGAGCAATATTTTCAAGATAATGGCCTCAGCGGTATCGATGATATCTCTGATGAGAAGGCCTACGAAATCGTCACCTATTCCCTTGTGTACAATGCCTATAGCATGAGGGATCTGGGCTATTACCAAACTGGCCCTGGAAACGACACCCTTTCTTCTGCTTTCAGAAGAAAGACGGCCTATTATAAGGGAGTATACAAGGATGATGTTTACGGGCAAGAGCTGGATGTGGTGGATGCCAATAGAAATGGCGTGGCCACCTACAATATCAATGATAACAACAACAAGTACATCCCTTATTATGTGCAGCATTACCTGGATCAGATGAACTTGACGGCAGATGATATTGAAGGCTTTTATGATCGGCCTTATTCCGGTGCCCAAGTGGCCAATGCCAATGTCGTGCAGTCAAATGTCCCCGCAGAAAACGGCTATATCCATACCGTGGACCGAGTGATCGAGCCGATGCCCAATATTGCAGACTACCTGAAGGGCAAGCCGGAATACAGCCTTTTTAAGTCTATTCTTGAAATGGACTTCAGGGATGAGGAAAACAATACCGCAGTGAACTACGATGGGACGACCTATCCAGAACTCACCGAGCGATTTGGGCCAGTGTATGACTTGTCTGGCCCTGTCTATGTGAAGTCTTACACTGGTACCTATGCTTTTGCGCCCAATAATGAGAACTTCCTGACGGGAGGCAATGATGCCCAGTCTGATAGCTGGACGCTTTTTGCACCCAATAACGAAGCCCTTCAGCAGTTTTTGGATGAAGTGCTCTTGGAATATTACGGCGAACTCGCCAATGTGCCTGATCCGATCCTGTTTGATTTTGTAAATATGCACATGTGGCAGACGGCTCTCTGGCCAAGTCGATTTACCTTGGTGTCCAACTTACTTAATGAAGAAGCGCGCTTTGATGCTGAAACGGATCTGGTAGAGAGAAAAGTCCTGAGCAACGGCCTTTTTTATGGCACCAATCAAGTGCAGCAAGGAAACTTCTTCTTTACCGTTTACAGCAGGCCATACTTGGATCCTTCCTACAGTATCATGTTGGAGCTGCTGAACAGCTACCGGTTTACCGTGTCTGATCCAGGACAGAATTTTGCCATGCTCATGATGTCCAATCAGCAGCTCAATGACGCTGGATTTGTGTACGATCCAGGAGCCCGTGATGTGTGGACCTATAATGGATCCGCTGCCCAGGCCTACGAACGGTTAATAAGAATGTTGGAAATGAGCATCATTAAGCTGGGAAGCTCGGAGGAATTGGAAGATATATCAGGTTCTGGTATCGTGGAGACCTTGGGAGGAGAGTATATCCGTTATGAAAACGGGCAGTTTTTCGCCTCGGGAAATATCGATAGCGGCGAATACATCGACGTCAATGAAAGTGAAACGTATGAAGCGGTAAACGGTCGTGATTTTTATACGGAAGGATTGGTTGCTTACACTGAAAAGGTGCTGGCAGAGATTATCCTGGAAACACCGCAGTTTGCCAAATTTGCCGAATACCTAGAAAACTCAAGTATCTATAATGCTTCTACTTTACAGATCGAAGGCGTGTCTCCTGGGCAGTTTTTTACGGTGTTGGTGCCTTCTGATGAAGCCATAGCTGCTGCGGTGGCCGCTGGCAAAATCCCCGCAGACCCCATGACGTCGGATGCAGCAGAGCGGGAAGCAATTACGGCCTTCTTGAAGTACCATTTCGTGCCCAGAAATACCATTGTGCCCGACGGGAAGAAAATCGTAAGCGAAAACGGTGAGGAATTCAGTACACTTCTGGCCTCCTTGGACGGCGAAATCAAAGAGGTAGTGATCGACAACAGTGCCAATGGCTTCCAGCCTCCTTACACCATGACGGTAACGGACCTACAGGGCAATGTGGCCAATGTGGACATTCCTAACAGTAATGTGCTGGGCAGCTATGCTGTGCTGCATCAGATTGATCGAGTTTTAGAAAGTAACTAACCCCAATAACCAAAATATTTCTTATGAAGAATTTTACAAAGAAACTGTTGTGGTTTGTCGTGGGGCTTACTTTGATCACTTCGGGGTATTCCCGGGCACAGCAACAGCCCGCCCAAACCTTGGAAATCGTCAAAGGAAAAGTCACTGACAAAGATGACGGCTCCACCATCATCGGTGCTACGGTGGTAGAGGTGGATCGAAATGATGAAAGAACGCTCCGCGGGGTAGCCACTGATGTGAATGGTGCTTTTTCCCTAAGGGTAAGCAGCAAGCAAAACCTCATCCGCATTTCCTTTATCGGCTATAAAACGGTGACCGTCCCCATTAATGGACAGTCGGAAATCAATGTCCCTCTCCAATTTCAGGTCAGTGATCTGGACGTGGCAGAGGTGACCGCAGAAAAGATGATCGATCAGGGCATGATGAAAATCGATGAGCGTGACCTGACCTCCTCCGCCACACGAGTGGATGCAGAATTGCTCGAGGAGATGTCGGCCCTATCCATAGACCAAGCCTTGCAAGGACGAATGGCCGGTGTGGACATTGTGTCCAACTCAGGTGATCCGGGTGCTGGGATGTCCATTAGGATCCGGGGTACCACTTCCATCAACGGCTCATCAGAGCCACTGATCGTGGTGGACGGGATTCCTTTCCAGACCAACACCTCCTCTTTTGACTTTGCCAATGCCAATGAACAGGAATATGCGCAACTGCTGAACGTGGCACCGGCAGATATTGAGTCCATCACCGTACTACGGGATGCGGCGGCCACGGCACTGTGGGGCTCCAGAGGCTCTAATGGGGTGCTGGTGATCACGACC